>CBIHPK010000101.1:0-30181 GCA_966211675.1 uncultured Myxococcaceae bacterium | reverse complement strand
TTGGCGCGCATGGGCGGCGGCAGCGCGACGATGTTCGTGGTGTTCGACTCGCCCGACCCTGAGGCCAACCGACGCCTCGTCGACGCGCTCGAGCCGCAGCTGCGCGCGCTCCCCACGACGCTGGTGCGCACCGTCGAGCACGGCCCCGAGGAGATCCGCCGCTTCTTCTGGCAGCGCCGCTGGCTCTACGCCGAGGTGGGCGACCTCGAGGAGATCTCCTGCGAGCTCCAGCGCTCTCGCCGCCGCGCCCAGCCGGGCTACGTCGACCTCGACGACGAGTCCTGCAGCGAGCTCCGCAGCGACCACGGCCGCCCCGCCGCGCAGGCCAGCACCACCGCGACCAGCACGCCCGTGGAGCCCGAACCCGCGAACGCGTCTGCGGCCGCGAGGCCCTTCCACCACTTCCGCGCGCAGCTCCACCAGCGCACGCGCGAGGTCGATCAATACCCCACCGGGTATTTCCGCAACCCGGAGGGCACCCTCTTCGCCATCGTGCTGCGCTCGCCCGCCTCGGGCACCGGCGACCGCATCGGCGACCAGCTGATGACCCGCGTCTCGAGGATCATCCGCGACGTGCACCCGGAGCGCTTCCACCCCCGCGCTCAGGTCGGCCTCGGCGGCGACATCCCCAACTCCATCGCCGAGCGCGACGCGCTCAAGGAGGAGGCCATCAAGACCTCCGGCCTCGCGGTGGTGCTCATCCTCGGGGTGATCGTCCTGTTCTTCCGCTCGCTGTCGTCGCTCGCGCACATCGGCCTCGCGATGCTCACCGGCGTGGGGCTCGCGTTCAGCGTGGCCTTCTTCGCCTTCGGCTACCTCAACGCCTCGACGGCCTTCCTCGGGTCCATCATCGCCGGCAACGGCATCAACTACGGGATCGTCTACCTCGCCCGCTACCGCGACCGGCGCGCGCTCGGCGACTCGGTGGAGGACGCCCTGGTCGACGCCGCGGTCATCTGCCGCCGCGGAACGCAGCTCGCGGCCCTCGCGGCGGCCTTCGCGTACGGCACGCTGATGCTGACGTCGTTCCGCGGGTTCTCGCAGTTCGGCCTCATCGGCGGCGTCGGGATGATCTTCTGCTGGTGCGCCACGATGATCGTCGTCCCGGCGACGGTCACCGCGGTCGACGGCCTGCGCGCGAGGCTCTTCCCCCGCCGCGCCGCCCGCGTCACCTCGGCCCCTACGCGCACCCCCATCACCGGCGCCATCGCGTGGCTCACCGCGCGCTACCCGAAGCAGATCCTGGCCGTGGGGGCTGTCCTCTGCGTCTGGTCGGCGGTCGCGCTCCCGCGGTACCTCCGCGACCCCTGGGAGTACAACTTCGCCAACCTCGGCTCGCGCGGCTCGCGCCACAGCGGCGCCGACGCCTGGAGCAGCCGCGCCGACCGCATCTTCGTCGGCCGCGGCGGCTCGCCGGACATCCTCCTCGCCGACCGCTTCGAGGACGTGCTCGAGCTCTCCTCGGCGCTGCTCCAGCGCGACCAGCAACGCACCGGCGGCCGCTACATCGACCACGTCGAGACCGCGTGGGACCGCCTCGGCGGCCAGCCCGCCGCCATGGCCCGCAAGCTCGAGCTGCTCCAGACCATCCGCGCGGACATCGACGCGGTGCTCCCCGAGCTCTCCGGAGACGACCTCGCGCTCGCCCGCGAGTGGCGCCCGCCGGAGGACCTCCGCGCCCCGCAGCCGGACGAGCTGCCGGCCCTGGTGCGCGCGCAGTTCACCGAGAAATCAGGTCGTTTCGGAACGCCCGTCTTCGTCTACTACAAGCCGTGGTTCAGCCCGAGCGACGGGCGCAAGCTCATCGTGGTCGCGGACCTCACGCAGAACGTCCGCCTCGCCGACGGCCGAACGGTGCCCACGGTGAGCCGCTCCACGGTCTTCGCGGAGATGGTGCGCGCCATGAGCTCCGACGGCCCTCGCGCCACCTTCGCGGCCTTCCTGGTGGTGGTCTTCCACTCGCTGCTCGCGACCCGCCGCCTCGGCCCCGCGGCGATGGTGCTGGGCGCCCTGCTCTCTGGCGTGCTCTTCACCGTCGGGGGCGCGGCGCACCTCGGCGTGCGCCTCAACTTCCTCAACTTCGTCGCGCTGCCGCTCACCTTCGGCATCGGCGTCGAGTACGCGATGAACCTCTACGACCGCGTCGAGCACCTCGGCGACGTGGGCGACGGGCTGCGCTCCGTGGGCGGCGCGGTCACCCTCTGCTCGCTCACGACCATCATCGGCTATGGCTCTCTGCTCGTGGCCGACAACCAGGCGCTGCAGTCCTTCGGCTACCTGGCCGTCGCGGGCGAGGTGTCCTGCATCGCCACGGCGATGATCCTCCTTCCCGCCGCGATGGTGCTGGTGCGCCGCCGCAAGGAGCGAGCGAAGTGACCCGCCCCCGACGCGTCCTCTTCATCAACGACACCGCGCGCAACGGCGGCCCCGGCCGCAGCCTGCACGCGATCCTGAGCTTCCTCGACCCGGCGGAGATCCACCGCATGGTGCTGCTGCCCCGGGAGGACGCCATCGCCCGGCTCCTGCGCGACGCGGGCGTGGTCGACGAGCTCATCATCGACGCCGACCTCATCGAGAACGCCTGGCAGCCCTGGGACCGCGCGGTCGAGCGCGACGACCTCGACGCCCCGCTCCAGGTGCGCCTTCCGCGGCTCGCGCTCAACGTCGGCCGCATGGGCCGCCTGGCCTTCACGCTCCCCCGCCTCGTGCGAGAGCGCGGCGTGGAGCTCATCTACTGCAACGGCACCACCGCGGACTTCGTCGGCGGCATCGTGGGCAACCTCACCGGCACCCCGGTGATCTGGCACGTGCGCTACACGTCCATCCCCGACGCGAGCCGAGCGCTGCACGGCGCCCTCGCCCGCAGCCGCCACGTGAAGCGCATCGTGTGCGTCTCCAACGCCTCCGCGGCCCTCTTCCCGGGCCTGCCGGAGAAGGTCGCGGTGGTGCACAACGCCGTCGACGTGGAGCGCTACCGCCGCGACGCCACGCCGGGTGGGCTGCGGGGCAGCCTCGTCCCGGAGGACGCGTTCATCTACGGCAGCATGGGGCGCATCCTGCCGCGCAAGGGATACCCCCACATGATCCGCGCGGCGCGCGAGCTCATCGACCGCTGCACCCCGGAGGAGCGCCACCGGCCCTACTTCGTGGTGCTCGGCGACACGCCCGCCGACCTGCCCGGCGACCACCTCGAGGAGTGCCGCGCGCTGGTGAAGGAGCTCGGCCTCGAGGGCCGCTTCCTCTTCCCCGGGTTCACCGAGGACGTGAGGCCCTGGCTCCAGGACTTCGACGTGGTGGTGCTCCCCTCGGTGTACCCCGACCCGCTGCCCCGCACGGTCATCGAGGGCATGGCCTACGAGCGCCCGGTGGTGGCCTTCGACGTGGGCGGCGTCGGCGAGATGGTGCGCGACGGCCACACCGGAACGCTCCTCCCCCCGTCCCCCTCCACCAGCCTCTTCGCCGACGCGATGCTGGCCTACCTCCGCGACCCCGAGCGCCTCCGCCGCGAGGGCATCGCCGCGCGCGAGGCGGTCATCGCGGGCTTCGGCGGCAACGCCCACGGCCGGGCCATCCAAGCCCAGATCGAGCGGGCGCTCACCTGAAGAGGTCGCCCACGGCGTCGGTCGTGCGCCCCCTGGCCCAGGCGAGCAGCGAGCGCGTCTCGTCGACGAGCATCGGGTGGTGCACGTCCGCCGGGTGCAGCGCGATGCGCACCGGGACGCCCGCCCTCGGATAGAGCCGAGCCAGGCGAGCATAGGCGGCGCTGGAGAGCCGTCGCCCCAGCGTTCGGCTCGCGTAGTTGAGCGCGGGGCAGAACCGCCGAGCGCCGCTCGACGGCTCGTAGATGAAGAGCTGGTCCTCGGTGTAGTCGAGGCCGCGCGCTCGCAGCGCGGGCATCAGCCACGAGCGCCGCGCCCACGCCGGAGGGACGAAGCCGCGCATCGGGAGCTCGAGCTCTCGGAGCATGGTCACGCCCGCGTCGAGCCAGCGCTCTCCCACCTCGCGGTCGTAGCTGGCGAACTCCGCCTCGCCCGCGGAGACCACTCGCTGGGCGACGAAGTGCCCGAGGCCCTCACCGGGGAGCGATCGATGGAAGTACCCGTGGAGGAAGAGCTCGTGCCCGTCGGAGGCGAGCGACCGCAGCCGCCGCGCGTACTCCGGGTCGTCGCGCAGCGGCGCCCCCTGATGGAAGTCGGGGACCACCAGCAGGCCCGGCTTGACCCCGATGTCGTGGCACCAGCCGAGGGCGGTCTCGACCTCGGAGCGCCAGCGCGGCGAGACGTCGTGGATGGATACGTGGATCACCGCGCAGACCTCATGGCCTCTTCATAGATCATGAAGAGCTCATCGAAGTGCGCGCCGGCCGCGGGGATGGCCGATGCCCTGGCCACGGCCCCTGCGGAGAGCGCGCCGGATGGCTGGTCGAGTAGCCGCTCCATGGCCAGCGCGGCTTCCACTGGAGAGGCGTCGGGGTCATAGGTCACGCCGCAGGTCTCATCGACGAGCTCGCCCGCTCCTCCCGCGGCGGGCGCGAGCACCGGGACGCCGGAGGCGAGGGCCTCGGCGACCGCGAAGCCGAAGGTCTCCACGGCGCACGCGTGAGCGAGGGCGTCGGCGCTGGCGAGGGTGCGGGCGTAGCGCTCCGGCTCGGTCACGAATCCCATGAATTGGGCCCCGAGCCCCAGGCGCTGGGAGCGCGCTTCGAGGCGGGAGCGCTCGGGTCCATCGCCCAGCACGACGACCGCCAGCGGGCGCGAGCGGGCCACGAGCGCGAGGGCGTCGAGGAGCGGGGCCACGCGCTTCTCCAGGGCGAGCCGTCCGACGATCACCACGAGCCGGGCCCTCGGGTCGCCGGCCGAGGCGCCGAGCAGCGAGGCCCGGAGGGACTCGTCGCGCAGGCTCGGAGAGAAGCGGGAGCGGTCGATGCCGAAGGGCGCCTGCACCACCCTGGGGACGCCCGCGGCGGCCAGCCGATCGGCCAGCCAGCGGGCCGAGACCACCGTGCGATCGAAGCGGGAGGCCAGCGCGCGCAGCCCTCCCCATAGCGGACGGACCGCGAGATCGGCGCCTTCTGCCCCGATCCAGCGGGAGAGAACGGGTCGTGCATAGCTCCCGATCTGGTCTGAATGGAGCACGAGCGAACGCACGGAAATGGACGGCTGGGTCGCGGCGATGTAGGCCGCGAGGTACGGCGACGAGGCCTGCAGCACATCGGGTCGCTCACGGGCGATGAGGGCTCGCAGGGCCGGGACGTTCCAGAGTGCGTGGTAGCTGGGGTCGTAGGGCATGGCGGGGCCCTTCACCCGGATGAGCCTTCCGCCATGAACGGTGGACTCCTCGGCGCGTGGGCCGGGAGCGACGACCACCACTTGATGGCCACGCAATGTCCCCTCCCGGAGGAGCTGTGCTAGGTACGCGCGAACGCCGCCGCCCCGTTCAGAGAAGAACTCCGTCACGTCGAGAATCTTCACGGCGACCGCTTCTACCAGAGCTTCCGGGAATTGCTTCGTCAGGACACTTCCAATGAACGCACCCAACAACTCTCGCCAACGACCGCGCTCCACCGGCAGCCGCTGGCCGAAGCGCATCGCCATCCTGAGCGACTACGTGCGGCTCCCGTACGCCAACGGGGCCACCTTCGCGACGCAGTTTCTCTATCGTGAGCTCACCAAGCGCGGCCACGAGGTGACCGTCATCGGCCCTCGCGACCCCGACGCCAAGCCCGAAGACCTCCCCGAGCGGCACATCTGCCTGCCGAGCGTCCCGCTGCACAACCACCCGGGCGTCTACATCCCGCTGCCCCTCGAAGGCATCCTCCGCGAGAAGCGCGACTGGGACTTCGACGTGGTGCTGGGCCAGACGGCCACCGAGCTGATGGAGCTCGGCCTCTGGCTCCGAGCGACCCGCGGCATCCCCCTGGTGGCCGTCAACACGGTGCACCTCCCCAGCGTCTATCCCGTGGTGATGCCCGAGTCGCTGCACGACTCGAAGGCCGCGCACTGGCTCTTCCAGAAGTCCTTCCTGAAGCTCGCGGACAGCACCTCGGCCAGCGCCTACAACGGCTGCGACGGCCTCGTGGTGCTCTCCAACGGGCTCAAGCAGTACTGGGAGGAGCGCGGGGTCACCACGCCCATCCACGTGATCCCCCGCTGCGTGGAGCCCCGCATCTTCGACACCGCGCCGGGGCCCGACCCCTTCCCTCGCGGCTTCCGCAAGGGCGCCCGGCTGCTGGTGGTGTGCCGCCACACCCGCGAGAAGGCCGTCGAGCGGCTGCTGGAGATCTTCGCGCGCTACATCGCCCCGGCCAACCCCGACGCGACGCTCACGCTCCTCGGCGACGGCCCCGACCACGACCTCTTCCGCCGCACCGCGGAGGAGCTCGGCGTCCGAGAGAAGACCCACTTCCCCGGTGAGTTTCCGCTGGGCGCGCTGCCCACCTGGTATCACCACGCCGACCTCTTCACGTACACCTCCCTCTCGGAGACCTACGGCCAGGTCGTGAGCGAGGCCCTCTGGTCGGGCCTGCCCGTGGTGGCCTTCGCCGACGGCATGGGCGTCTCGCAGCAGGTCGAGCACGACCTCACCGGGCTGCTCGTCGAGCCCGGCCCCGACGCCGAGATGGCCGACTGGCGCTTCGCCCGCGCGGCGGTCTCGCTGCTGCGCAACCCCCGCCGCCGCCAGGCGCTGGCCACCAACGCCGCCGCCCGCGCCCACGACCGCTCGGCCCCGCACAAGATGCTCGAGCGCTTCCTCGACGCCTTCGAGGCCGCGCGCTCGCACCGCGACGCCAACCCCCCGGGCATGGGCAATCCGCGCCTCGCGACCGCCTTCCACGGCGGCCGCTGGCTCGCCATCAACAGCATCGTGTATGGCCTCGGCCACCTGCGCCCCCCGGCCGTGGTCAACCGGCACGGCCGCCGCCAGCCCGCCTGGAACGACCTGCCCGACGTCCCCGCCGTCCGCACGCCCGCGCAAGCCCGCCTGGGCTGAAGCTCGCATCCCGCGCGCGCTGCTAGTCTGCGCGCGATGAAGCTCTGCGCCGTCTCCGTCGACCTCGACGAGGTCCCCTGCTACCACGCCATCCACGGGCTCCCGATGCCCGCCGACGACAGCGCCCACGCGGTCTACACCCGCGCGGTGCCGCGGCTCGGCGAGCTCTTTACCGACCTGGGTATTCCCGCCACCTTCTTCGTGATCGGCCGCGACCTCGAGGCGCCCATCGCCCGCTCCGCGGTGCTCGGCCTCGACCGCTCGGGGCACGAGCTGGGCAACCACACGCACAGCCACCGCTATGACCTCGTGCGCCTCGGCCCCGCGGCGATGCGCGCGGAGGTGCGCGACGCGAGCGACGCCCTCGCCGGGGTGCTGGGCCACCGCCCCGTGGGCTTCCGCGCGCCGGGCTACACCATCACCGACGCGCTCTTCGACGTGCTCGCGGCGGAGGGCTTCGGCTACGACAGCTCGGTCTTCCCCTGCCCTGCCTACTACGGCGCCAAGACCGGCGCGATCGGGCTCATCGCGGCGCGCGGCCGGGAGAGCCGCTCCATCGTCGACTCGCCCGCGGTGCTGCTCGCGCCCGCCGACCCCTACCTCCCGGCGCGCCCCTACTGGCGTCGGGCGGAGCTCGGGGCCTCCCTCGTCGAGCTCCCCATTGGCGTCACCCGCGGCGCGCGCCTGCCCTTCATCGGCACCACGCTCTCGCTGCTGGGCCCCTCCCTCTCGCGGCTTCTGGCGCTGCAGATGGTAGGGCGTCCGCTGGTCAACCTGGAGCTTCATGGCCTGGACCTGCTCGACGTCGCGGACGGGCTCGGGGCGCTGGCTCCGCACCAGCACGACCTGCGCGTCCCGGTGTCCCGAAAGGCCGCCGCCCTGCGCGCGGTGGTCGGCACGCTGCGCGAGGCGGGCTACGAGTTCGTGACCCTCCGAGACGCGGCGGCGGCCTTCGCACATCGGGCGCGAGGGTGAAGGTGCGGAGCTCTGCAATGGGGCTCCGAAGCGCCGGGAAAAAGAGCGCGCGGGCCCTCCTCGGCGGAGCGAGGCCCTGCGCGCCGCTCGCGCGGGTCCTCGCGGGATCCGGTGTCGCTGGAAAAGCCCTGCGATTTCAGCGCTCTTCTTACGAGTGCGACTTCGTCGATACGCGATGGGAGACCGCGCGGAGGACGCCCCCGGGAGGGGATGTGCTCAATGGCAGCCCGGAAAATGAGCGGGTTCGCGTGTGCAGGATCTACCCAATCGCAATGGAGGATGTATCGTCCGCCTTGTCATTCGATCCGATGGGGGATCGAAGCAGCAGAGGTGATGAGCGATGGCGAAGGCAAAGGCACCGGCCAAGAAGGCCGGCAAGACCGCAGCGAAGAAGTTGACCAAGGCCGGCCTGGTGCAGGCCCTCCAGGAGTCGATTGGGGACACCGTCTCCAAGGCTCAGGTCAAGTCGGTTCTCGAGGCGCTCACCAGCGTCGGCGAGAAGGAGCTCAAGAAGAGCAAGGTGTTCGTGCTGCCGGGCTTCGCGAAGTTCGTCGTCGCGGAGAAGCCGGGCCGCCCCGCCGGTGAGTTCCTGAACCCCTTCACCAAGAAGATGGAGCACCGCGACGCGAAGCCCTCTTCGAAGACCGTGCGCGCCCGGCCGATCAAGGCCCTCAAGGACGCGGTCAACTGATTCCCCGGTCGGCGCCCCGCGCGCCGGCCCTCCCCTCCCGACTCCCCTTCAATCGACATCGTCCAGCGTCCGTTGTCTGGTAGCCTCTCCGGAGGATCCCATGACAATCGACCGTCGCTCGATGCTGCTCGGCGCCGTGGCCGCCCTCATCCTGGGCTGCTCGCGCCCGACGCCGCCCCGCATCACCCCCCGCTCGGCGGACGTCACCGGCGCCACCGCGCAGGGCCTCGGGCTTCGGGTCCATTGCGTGGTTCGCAATGGCAACCGCTTCGACCTCACGGTTCAGCGGATCAGCGTGCGCCTGACCCTGGCCGGCCGCGACCTCGGCGTCACCGAGCTGCCGAGCACCCTGCGCCTGCCGACGGACACCGATGTGCCCATGGACATCGACGTCCGCGCCCCCTGGGGAGACCTACCCGGCATCATCGCGGTGACGGTCTTCAATGAAAACGTCCCCTATCGACTGGACGGCACCGCGCAGGTCGGCGGCGAGCGCCTCAACGTAGACGTGCCCTTCACGCTGGAGAGCACGCTGCCCCGGCGGGTGCTGCTCGGCGCCGTCAGCAGCGCGACGCCCGGAATGCCTCCATTGCATTGAAGGGGTCCCCCCCGCCCTCACTGAAGAGAGGGCGGGTCGAGGGGCGAGGACGCCGCTCTATACGGAGTCGCGGCGGCGCAGCAGGATGCCCATGAGGGCGAGGAAGAGCAGCAGCATCCCGGCGAGCACGCCGTTGTGGATGATCGGGCGATCCCAGGTGGAGAAGCCCCAGGCGCCGGAGCGCTCGGCGGTGCGGGAGATCTCCTCCACGGCGCAGTTGAAGACGTTGACCCCGTTGTGGAGGCTGACGCCGTTGCTGCCCGGCGGCGCGCAGGTCTGGATGCGCCACGGCGCCTCCAGGGTGTCGCGCTCAGCCGACATCACGCCCTCGAAGGACCAGCGCGACGGCATCGCCGCCATGAGGGCGGTGAGCCAGCTCTTGTTGGTCATCGGGACCAGCAGTCCGCCGAGCACCACCTGTGGGATCAGCGCGATGGGGGTGAGCGCCATGGCCGCCTCGGAGGAGCCCACCGAGGTGGAGATCACCAGGCCCAGCGCCACGCCGGTCATCGACGTGAGGATCATCGACCCGAGCATCGGGGCGAAGGCGTCCATCGTGCCGTTGCCGAGCTTCAGAGAGAAGTAGACGATGGTCAGCAGCACCGTGCACTGCAGCACGCAGAGCAGCGAGAGCAGCACGAACTTCGACATCATGTAGTTGAAGATGGAGAGGTTCACCATCCGCTCACGGCGGTAGATGGCGATCTCCGAGACGACCTCGCGGGCGGCGTTGCTCACGCCGAACCAGATCGCCCCGACGGTGAGGAAGAAGATCGCTCCCTTGAAGTCGTCGATGGGGAGGAAGCGGTTCTGCGGGAGCGCGCACATCTGCTGGGTGGTGGCCGTGATGGCGGCCTCCATCGCGAGCACCTGGTTCTGGCACCAGAGGTTGGGGAGCTTCGGGGAGTCGAAGAAGACCGCCGCCAGCAGGCCGCCGATGATGGGCGCCTGGAGCAGCATGATCATGAGCCCGGAGACGTCGCGGGATTTGATCTTGGCGTAGCGAGAGAGCAGCAGCCCGAACTGCCGGATGAGCGGCACCGCGGAGCGCGTCGGCGGCCGCGACTGGCCGGGTTTGCCGGGCTCGCGCTTACCCGAATACATATTCCGGAAGACGGCGTTGTCGGGTCGGTAGAACTCCGCGCGCCACTCGCGAGCGGCGCCGAGGCGCGCCTCGGACTTGTTCGGAAACTGCCCCCGCTTGACGACGTCGTCCTCGCGGTTCTTGAGCTGGTCGAACATGTCGCGGGGGTTGTCGATGGGCTGCCCCCGGTAGCGCGCGAAGAAGTCGTACGAGTCCTTGCCCGAGGGGCCGAAGTACACGGGCTCGCCGCCGAAGCCCATGATGAAGGCGAGGTTGAACTTCTCGAACTCCTCCTTCGCGGGCTGGTGGATCGTGACGATGATCGTCTTGCCGTAGCGCTTGGCGAGGTTGGACAGCAGGTCGATGAGCGCCACCGTGTCGTCCGCCGCCAGGCCCGAGGTGGGCTCGTCGAGGAACATCAGCGCCGGGTCGGTGACCAGCTCCAGCGCGATGTTGACGCGCTTGCGCTGGCCGCCGGAGAGCACCTTCTTGATGGGCGAGCCGATGATGGTGTTGGCCAGGTGGTCCAGGCCGAGGTCCTTCATGGTCTGCTGGACGCGGCGCTCGATCTCCTCGTCCGAGTAGTCCGACGGCAGGCGGAACTTCGCGCTGTAGCTGATGGCCTCCTTCACCGTGAGCTCGGGGTGCAGCAGGTCGTCCTGCGGCACGTAGCCGATGCTCCCGCGGAGCGCGTCGTAGATGGCGTAGAGGCTCTCGCCGTTGACCCGCACCTCGCCCGACGTGGGCCGCAGGTAGCCGTTGAGCACCGTGAGCAGCGTGGTCTTGCCGGCGCCCGACGGGCCCATCAGCGCGATGAGGTCGCCCGGCAGCGCCTTGAAGGTGACCTTGTTGAGGAGGATCTTGTCGGTGCCCGGCTTGTCCCGGTCGGGCACCTTCAGGAAGAGGTCGAGCGCCTCGATCTCCACCAGGTTGGCGCTCTCGAACTGGCTCTCCTGCTCGATGTACGCCGCGATGGCGTTGCCCTGCAGGTCGACCACCACGGGGTACGGGCCGATGAAGATCTTGGTCTTCGGGGCGACGGCGATGGTCTGCCCGGGCACGAGGCGCTGGCCGTTGACGTAGGTGCCGTTGGTGCTCCCCATGTCGCCGACGATGAGCGTGCCGTCCGGCGCCCTCATCACCGAAGTGTGACGGCTGGAGACCTGCGGGTACGGCAGCACGATGTCGCAGCTCGGGAGGCGCCCGATGATCGCGATGGCCTTGCTCGCGCCGCTCAGGTCGAAGGACCCGAACATGGTCTTGTGCGCCCCCGCCTGCGGCGCCGGCGTGGGCATCCCCACGGGCCCGCCCTGGTGCGACTGCATGGGGTTGTGCCCCTGCGACATGGGCCCGCCCTGGATCGACTGCATCGGGCTGGGGCCGGGCATTCCTCCCTGCGCGGTCTGCGGCACCGGGGCTCCGCCGAGCATCTGGCCCGCGGGGGCGCCCGCGAGCTCCATCAGCACGGAGCTCGGGATCCACACGGCGCCGAGCGAGTAGCCGCCCGCGGCGTCGATGGGAACGGGCTGGTTGGGAGGCAGGCGCTGCGAGCTGCGATCGAAGGTTCCGCTGCGGCTGCCGAGGTCGGTCACCGTGCGCGTCGAGAGGTCGACGCGGAGGTGCGTGCCGCTCACCGTCGGGTGCGACACCACGACCTGGGCGCGCCCGGGGTCTCGGCCCACGGTCACCACGCCAGGCCGTTCGAGCGGCAGCGCCGAGCGGTCGAGGAAGAGCTTCGAGACCTCCGGGGACTCGAGCGGGACCTTCGCCGCGCCCACCATCACCCGAGCGTGGAAGCCCGCGAGCTGCACCGACTCGTTGGGGGCGAGCTGCCGACCGTCGACCTCGGTGCGACCCTGCGCGAGGTCCTGGAGCCAGAGGCCGTCGCGCCAGAGGAGCTGCGCGTGGCGGGCGGCGACGCCGGGCCCCTGCACCAGGAGGTCACACCCGGGCGCGGCCCCGATGATCAACTGTGTCTTCGTCGGCATGGCGCGGCAGTGTATCGAAACACCGCCGGGATGGAACCACTCTCCCCCGGCAACCTGCGCGGGGCGCCGGGAGCGCGCCTACTCGATCTCGTCGGTGATGCGAATGCCCGGGGTCAGGTTGGAGACCTCGAAGCGGGAGTAGAGCCCGTCGCGATCGAGGTCACCGGAGGCCACCGCGAAGAACCACGAGCCCATCTGCGCGGTGGGGAGCACCGGGTAGCCGAGGGTGGGGTTGCCGCCGCCCACCGAAGGGGTGATGCCGGGGCGGCCCGCGATGGTCTGATAGGAGTACCGGACGCGCTGCCGGGGGCGGACGCCGAGCTGGTTCCAGGAGGCGGGGAGGTTGTTGTAGAAGTCGATCTGGCCGTCGGCGTCGCGGGTCGCCAGGGCGGGCCACCAGTTGTTGCCGAGCAGCCCGGAGGCGCCGTTGGAGGTGCCCGCGAGCGCGTGGTCGTTGGAGGTGTCGGAGTACGTGTTGAAGCTCGCCCGGTAGCCCTCCTGCGCCGCCGTGATGCGGCCGAGCACCTCCGAGGCCTCGAGCGCGAAGGACCGGTACCGGCTGCGCGAGTAGATCGGCATCGCGATGGCCGAGAGGATCCCGATGATCACCACGACCATCATCAGCTCCACCAGGGTAAAGCCGCTCGCGTTCGTGCCTCGCCGTGCCGTCATCGGGGTACCTGTCTGCGCAGCTGATGGGAGGGAGCGAAACAGGGCCGCGCGCATCCCCCGAAGCGTACGCGCTCGACGCTCCCTGCGGCAACCGCCCACCCGGTCGACCGGGGACCGACGGGCCTGGGCCCATCAGGGACGCTTCTGGCGATGCCGTCCGTCATGCTAGGCACCATGCAGGTGCCCATGCGTCCTCAAACCTCCCCGGCCGCCCTGCTTCCTGCCTCGGGCGCAGCGGCTCTTCTGGCTGTCTTCTCCGGCTGCGACGCCGGGCCGTCGACCCGCGACTGCGACCCCCGGCTCGCCTACTGCGACGGGGGCATGGACGCATCCAAATCCATCGACGTCGCGACCCGGCCGGACGTCCGGCCGCTCGATGTCACCGACCTCTACACCGGGCTCCTCTCCGTGAGCATCGCCCCGGAGAACCCCACGCTGGTGGTTCACGGCGCCATCGCGATGCAGCCCTTCATGGCCCTCGGCCGCTACGCCGACGGCACCCAGCGACCCATCTCCCTCGGCACCTGGTCCCTCACCCGGGCGAGGGCGGGCTCCATCGACCCGGCGACCGGGCGCTTCACCGCCACCGGCCAGGTCGGGGACCTCACCGAGGTCCACTACGAGCTCCCCCGCCCCGGCGCCGAGTCGCTGCGAGCGGCGACCAACCTCACCGTGCGCTTCGAGCAGGAGTTCTACGCCGCGCCCAGCACCGAGGCCGACCGGGCGCGCTTCGCCACGCTCGTCCCCGACGCGGCGCGCGAGGTCATCGTCCGCTACCCCCTCGCCAACGCCCTCGTCCCGCAGAACGTCGCCCCCCCGGACGTGCAGTGGGAGCAGGGCGCCGCGGGCGACGTGTACCGCGTCCGGCTGAGCAAGCCGCACGTCGCGGTGACCGGCTACGTGACCCACTCGGGCGCGGCCTTCCGCTACGACTGGTCCGTCGACCCCGCGGGCTGGCGCGCCCTGGTCGAGTCGGACCTCGAGGAGCCGATCACCCTCCGCGTCGACCGCGCGACCGCCGGGGCCGCCATCGAGGGCACCGCCCGCACGGTGCGCGTCGCGCAGGGCTCCCTCGCCGGCGCCGTGTACTACTGGGACCTCCGGGCGGGCCGGATCCTCCGCATCCGGGAGGAGCCCACCGGACCGGTGCGGGAGAACTTCCTCCCCAATCCCCCGGCGCGCCCCACCGGCGACCGCAGCCGCTGCGTCGCGTGCCACACGGTCTCCCGCGACGGCCTCCAGATGGCCGCGGAGCTCTGGGAGGGACAGGGGCCCTCCGGCGTCTTCGACCTCGGCACCGACCTCACCCGCGACCCCGCGCCCATGCGCTTCCCGGTGGTCGACTCGCCCACCGCGCCATCGTGGGTCTACGCGTCCTTCAGCGCCAACGCGACGCGCCTCATCGCCAACCGCCTCGGCGGCCTCTTCCTCGTCGACCCGGCGACCGGCCGCACGGTCCCGCCCGCGGCCGGGACGCTCCCGCAGGGCAACAGCGTGCAGCCCTCCTGGTCGCCCGACGGCAACACCATCGCGTACATCTCCGAGGCCGTCGGCGACGGGCCGACCGCCTTCGCCACCAGCAACCTCTCGACGCTCCCGGTCACCGCGCCGGACAGCTTCGGCCCCGTCGCCCAGCGGGTGATGGGCGCCTCGCTCGCCACGCAGCGCGAGGCCGGCCGAGCGCTCGCCTACCCGACCTGGACCCCGGACTCGCGCTGGCTCGCCTTCCAGCACGGCCCCTACAGCGAGAGCGACCGGGCCGGGGCCACGCCCACCGCGCCTCGCACCCGCTTCCCCTCGGCGCTCTACATCGTCGCCCCCACCGGCGGCGCCCCGACGCGGCTCACCAACGCCTCCGCCGACGAGCGCGAGGACGACGCGTACTTCCCCAACTTCTCGCCCTTCGTGCAGGGCGGGCATTACTGGCTCGTGTATTTCTCCCGCCGCGACTACGGCAACGCCCAGGCGGGCACCCGCGGCTCCGGCCGTCGCCAGCTCTGGGTCGCCGCCGTGAGCACCGGCGTGGTGCCCGGCACCGACCCGTCGAGCGTCCCCTACTGGCTCCCCGGCCAGGACGTCGCCAGCGACAACGTGAGCGGGTTCTGGGCGCCGCAGCCCTGCCGCCCGCGAGGCATGAGCTGCACGGTGTCCAGCGAGTGCTGCGCGGGCACCTGCGGCCCCAACGCGGCGGGTCAGCTCGTGTGCAACCCGCCGCCCCCGGAGGCCGCCTGCCGACGGGAGGGCGAGCGCTGCGGGGCCGACTCGGACTGCTGCGACGGGCTGAGCTGCGCCGCCAACGTCTGCCTGCGCCCGCCGGGCTGACGCCGCACAGGGAAGGTTTGAGCCCCACGGCGCGCGTCCGGTACCATCGCGCCCGGCGGTCGCTGCAGGGGGATCATCCCGCGGCCTCGACCGCCGCTGAAGCGTTGGCCACCTCCATGACCCTCTCCCTCCGATTCGTCGCCGCCCTCGCCCTGACCTCCCTGCTCGGCTGCACCAGCGATCCGCCGGCGACGCTCCCGGTCGACGACGCCTCCCTCGACGCCGCGGCGGACGACCAGCCCGGGCCCGCGACGGACCGCGGACCGCGCGGCGACGGCGAGTGCGAGGCCGACCTCGACTGCGACGACTCGCGCTACTGCAACGGCGCCGAGCGCTGCGTGATGGGTCGCTGCGCCGCCGGGACGAGCCCCTGCGACGACCGGTACAGCTGCACCCGCGAGGTGAGCTGCGACGAGGAGACCCGCGTCTGCACGCGCGTCCCGGACGACTCGGTGTGCGGCGACGGCAACGCGTGCAACGGCACCGAGCGCTGCGACCCGACCACCCCCGGCGCCCTCGCCGGTACCGGGTGCCAGCCGGTGCGCACGGACGACCAGATCGACTGCGACGACCGCAACACCTGCACCATCGACTCCTGCGACACGCGCCTCGGCTGCGTGCACTCGCCGCGCGACCTCGACGGCGACGGGTACATCGCCACCTCCTGCACGAGCGACGCGACGCCGCGGGGCACCCCGGGGACCGACTGCAACGACAGCGATCCGCGGGTGTTTCCGGGGGCCCCGGAGGTCTGCGACGACGGCCGGGACAACAACTGCAACCTGCTGGTGGACTTCGCCGACACCGCCGTCTGCCGCCCGGCCAACGACGCCTGCGAGCGGGTGCAGGAGGTCCGCGTGGGCGCCCCCGCGACGTACTCCGTGACCGGCTCGACGGTGGGCCTCGGGTCGACCTTCGCCATCGGCTGCGGGCGGGCCGGGCAGCCGGTCGCGCTCTACCGCTTCACGCTCTCCTCGGCCCAGGACGTCGCCATCACCAACGACGACACCGGCACGCCCGTCGGCGTCATCGCGCTGCTCTCGTCCTGCGCGTCGACGAGCGAGCTGCGCTGCGCCCGGGGCGTGTCGTCCACGGCGCCGCAGGTGCAGGTGCGCTCGCTCGCCGCGGGCACCTATTTCGTGGCGGTGCAGACCAGCACCCCGCGCATCTTCCGGCTGCGCCTCACCATCGGTCGGCCGACCACCGCGCCGGACTCCGACCTCTGCCCCCGCGCCGGCTCGACCCCGGCCTTCGACCTCGCCGACGGCGAGGCCCACGCGGTCTCCTTCGCGGGCCTGCTGCCGGACTACTCGCTGAGCTGCGACACCGGCGCCCCGACCCCCGACGCGGTGCTGCCCCTCACGCTCACCGCCGCGCGCAACGTCACCCTCACCGCGACCGGTCCGAGCAGCGAGCGGGTCACCTTCGCGCTCTTCCGCGCGCCGTGCGGGATGGCCTCCAGCGAGGTGCGCTGCGCCACGGCGCTGACCACCACCCGCATGGTGCAGCGACCGCTCGCGGCCGGCGCCTACTACGTCGTCGTGCGCAGCGGCACCGCGAGGGACGTCACGGTGCAGGCCGCGATCACCGACCCCACGATGCGCGCCGCGGGCGACGTCTGCCCCGGCGTGGAGGTGACGCCCGACGGCGCCGCGGTGGCCCTGACGCCGCCGCGCTACGAGAGCTTCCCGGACCACGGCACCACCTGCGGCTCCGGCGGCACCGCCGACGGCTGGACCGACATGGTCGCGCGCTTCACCCTCACCTCGCCCCGGGACGTGACCGTGACGGTCGCGGGCTCCGGGTCGGCGTCGATGCGGATGCAGCTCCAGTCCGACTGCACCGCGCGCACGAGCGCCATCGGGCCGTGCGTGACGGGTGCTACGCCCGTGCGGCGCTACCGCGGCCTCGGGGCCGGGACCTACTTCGTGATCCTCGAGAGCAACGCCCCGCCGCCCGCGCTCACGGTCTCCGTGACCACCACGGCGCCCGGGGTCCGGCTGCCCGGCGACGCCTGCCCGGGCGTCGACGTGGAGCCCGACGGAGCCCCCGGCGTGGTCTCCCTCGCGGGCTTCGACACCACCTCGGACATCGGCACCTCCTGCGGCTCCGTGCGCCCGACGGACGCGTGGACCGACTGGGTCTTCCACTTCCGGCTGACCACTCCCCGCGACGTCGCCCTCACCATGCTCGGCGGCACCTCGATGCGCATGCAGCTCTTCAACAGCTGCGGCGTCGGGGCGACCTCCCTCGGCGGCTGCGTCACGGGCACCTCGCTCACCGAGCGGCGCTACCGCTCGCTGCCCGCGGGGGACTACTACGTCGTCGGCGAGCAGGCCGGGGCGACCGGACCCACCGGGTCCGCGAGGCTCCTCGTGGCGACGAGCGACCCCGGCGTGCGGGCGCTCGGCGACACCTGCGCCACCGCCGCGGCGGTCACCCCGGACGGCCCCCCGGTCGTCCTGCCGGTGAGCACCTTCGACACCGTTCCGGATCACGGCACGCCCTGCGGCTCGTCGACCATGAGCAGCACCACGTGGACCGACTTCGCCGGCACCTTCACGCTCACCTCGCCGCGCGACGTCACGGTCACCCTCAGCGCCACGCCGGCCACGCAGCTCTACGCCGCGCTCGAGCGCACCTGCGGCAGCGGGGCGAGCATCGTCGGCGCCTGCCTCGCCGGTCCCTCCGGAGCGACCTGGGTGCAGCGCTACCCCTCGCTGCCCGCGGGCACCTACTCCATCCTCGGCGAGGCCCGCACCTTCGCCACCTCGGCGACGGTGAGCGTCGCGGTGTCCACGCTGGCCGCGGGCTCCATGCCGACGTACCGGCGCATCGAGGCCCCCGCGGAGGCGACCTTCGTCGACGCCTGCGCGGCGCCCGGGGCGAGGCGCGTGCTCGCCAACGTGGACGACTCGCAGGTGACCGACACGGTGCCCTTTCCCTTCCGCTACTGGGGCGCGCCCGTCTCGTCCGTGAACATCGCCTCCAACGGCTTCATCAATTTCGACGGGGTGACCGCGGCCTCCACGAGCGGAGCGATCCCCGACCGCTCGACGCCCAACGGCGTGGTCGCCGCGTACTGGCTCGACCTGCTCACCCGCGAGACCGGGGTCTGCATCGCCACCCTCGGCGCCGCGCCCAACCGCCGCTTCGTGGTGCAGTGGGCGGACGCGGCCTACTACCCCTCGCGCACCGCCAACCTCACCTTCGAGATCGTGTTGAACGAGACCAGCAACACCATCGACATGCTCTACCAGTCGCTCGGAACGACGAGCAGCGGCGTCACGCTCGGGCTCGAGACCATCGACGGCACCGACGGCGCGATCCTCTGCAGCGGCTCGACGGCGTGCCCCGTCACGAGCGGGTCGCGCTTCCGCTGGGTTCCCACGCCCTGAGACCGCTGAGCGCAGCGAAGAAACGACCCCAAGACACCCGATGAAGCTCCCTACGCCCGCCCTCGCCCTCGTCGTCCTCGCCGCCGCGTGCAAGGAGTCCCGACCGTCGGGGCTCACCACCAGCGACGTGCCCATCGTCATCGGCGACACGGGCAACCCCACCATCGACATCCCCCTGGCCGACGTCCCCGCCGCCGACCGGCCGGCGACGGATGTCCCGCCGGGGGTCGACACCGGCGTACCGCGCGACACCGGACCCCTCGTCGAGGAGCCGTTTCGCCCCATCGCGCCGCTCTCCGGAGCGTACGCGCGCTCGCTGCGCCCGACCTTCCGGTGGAGCGAGCTGCGCGGGGCGACCTCATACCGGGTCGAGTATTCCACCACCCGCGCCTTCACCGCCGTCGAGTCGTCCGCCACCAGCGCGACCACCACCCTCACCCCCGCGGCGGACCTCCCTCGCGGGCTCCGCTGGTGGCGCGTCGTGGGCCTCAGCGGCGCGTCCAAGCTGCGCACGACGGTGGCGTGGCCCGTGTCGATCGGTCGGGCGCGGCACGACCTCAACGGCGACGGCCGCGCGGACGTGGTCATCGGCGCGCCGGGCCGAGACACCGGCGTGGGGACTCCGACCGGCGAGGTGTACGTGCACTTCGGCGCGGGGACGGTGCCTGCGAGCCCCGAGCTCACGCTCACCGCGACCGCGCAAGGCGAGCGCTTCGGCACCGCCGTCTCGACCTCCGGCGACGTCAACGGCGACGGCTACGCCGACCTGCTCGTGGGGGCCGGGTACTTCCGCTCCGGCGACCCGGGCGAGACCACCCAGAGCGGCCGCGCGGCGCTCTACCTGGGCGGCGGATCGATGACCATGAGCCCATCGGTGCGCCTGGCCGCCCCGGTCGTGGGCGGCGGGTTCGGGCGGACGCTGAGCATCGTCGGCGACGTCAACGGCGACGGCTACGCCGACTGGGTCGTCGGTGCGCCCGCGTACGATCGGCTCACGGGCCGAGCCTGGCTCTACCTCGGCGGCGCGACCCCGGACGCGACCCCCGACCTGGAGATCACCTTCGCCATGCCCTCGGACGCCTTCGGCACCGCGATCGCGGGCGCCGGGGACCTCAACGGCGACGGCTTCGCGGACTTCGCGATCGGGGCGCCGCAGACCGTGGGCGCCACCACCGGGGAGGTGCGGGTGTTCTTCGGCGGCGCGACCCCCAACGCCGTCGTCGACGTCAACCTCGTGGGCGGCGCGACGAACGACATCTTCGGCACCACCGTGGCCGGCGCCGGGGACTTCAACGGCGACGGCTACGCCGACCTCGCCGTGGGCGCGCCCTCCATCGCCGGGCGCGGCCAGGTGGTGGTCTTCGCCGGCGCGGCCGGGGCCCTCAACCAGCGGCTCCTCGACGTCCGCGGCGCCATGGTGGGCTCCGTCGGCGAGAAGCTCGGGAGCTCCCTCGACGGCGCCGGGGACTTCAACGGCGACGGCTTCGGCGACCTCGTGGTGGGCGCCACCAACAACGCGGCCAACGGGGCGAACACCGGCCGCGCGTACGTCTTCGCCGGGGGTGCGACGCCCGCGGCCACCGCGGCGGTCACCTTCAGCAGCGCGGACACCTCCGGCGGCAACGTCACGCTCCTCGGCGATCGCTCCGCGGGCGCCGGGGACGTCGACGGCGACGGCTTCGACGACGTGCTCGTGCGCGCCGGCAGGGCGCCGGCCAACGTCGGGCGCGAGGGCGGCCCCGGGGCGGTGTACCTCTTCCGCGGCGGGGCCACGCCGGCCAGCGCGCCCGCGTGGTCCTCCGTGGGCGAGGGCGTGTCGCAGGTCAACGAGTACGGCTACGGGATCGCGCTGCGCGGGTCGTTTCGCCCCCGCTACCTCTGATCGTCAGCGCCGCGAGGCGAGGTGCGCCACGCTCTCGCCGCGGTGGATGCGGCCGATGGCGTCGGAGAGCAGCCCCGCGACGCTGACCACCTCGATGCGCGGGTCGCGCTTGGACTCCGGCAGCGGGATCGAGTCGGTCACGATCAGCCGCCGCAGCGCCGAGGAGCGGATGCGCTCGACCGCGTGGCCGGAGAGCACGCCGTGCACCGCCGCGGCCTCGACGGAGGCGGCCCCGAGGCGCATCACCAGCTCCGCCGCCTCGAGGATGGTGCCGCCGGTGGCGATCTCGTCATCGACGATGAGCGCGTGCCGACCGCGCACGTCGCCGACGATGGTCTGCGGGATGGCGTGCTCGTCGTCGCCCACCCGCCGCTTGTCGATGACCGCCAGGGGGATGCCCAGGTTGGCGGCGAAGCGCCCCGCGTCCTTGGCCTCGCCGATGTCCGTGGCGACCACCACGCGGTCGCCCGGAGCGCCCGCGACGAGGGCGGCGCCGAGCACGGAGATGGCGGTGATGTGGTCCACCGGGAAGCGGAAGAAGCCGTGGATCTGCGGGGAGTGCAGGTCCATCGCCAGGAGCCGCTGGGCCCCGGCGGTGGCGAGCAGGTCGGCCACGAGGCGCGCGGTGATGGACACGCCGGGCTCGTCCTGCTTGTCCGAGCGCACGTAGGGGAAGTACGGCAGCACCGCGGTGACCCGCCCGGCGCCCGCGGAGCGCAGCGCGTCGATGAGGATGAGCGTCTCCATCAGCGACTCGTTGACCGGCGGGCACGAGGTCTGGATCACGTAGACGTCGCGGTCGCGCACGTTCTCCTCGACGCAGACCTTCACGTTCTCGTTGGAGAAGCGGTTGAAGCGCACGCGGCCGGGGGTGACCCCGAGGTGGCCCGCGACGGTCGCCGCGAGGGTGGGGTGCGAGCTGCCCGAAATGATCACTGGCGGATGCGACATCGTGCGGTCGGAGGTACCGCAGCCGCGGCCCCGGACGCCAGCGCCCTTGACGCCGCGGCGCCTCGCGGACGACCCTTCGGTTCCGCCGAGCGATGTCCATCACCCTCGACCGCCAGCAACGCGACGCGCTCATCATCGCCCACCAGGGCCTCGTGCGGCGCGTGGCGCGGACGATGGTGCGCGACGTCCCCCGGCACGTGACCGTCGACGACCTGGTGAGCTTCGGCCAGCTCGGGCTCATCGACGCCGCCACCCGCTACGACGCCTCGCGCGGGGTGCAGTTCAACACCTTCGCGTACTACCGCATCCGCGGGGCGATCTTCGACCAGGTGCGCAAGGAGCACGGGCAGGATCCGGTGTACCGCGCGAAGATGGGCGCCCGCGCCGCGGTCGACGACCTGCTCGAGGAGCGCGCCGCCGAGGGGGCCTCCTCCGCCGACGCGCTCGACGCCGCCCGCGCGCTCGCGGGGCTGCTGGAGGAGACCGCCACCGCGCTGCTGCTGGAGGAGACCGCCACCGCGCTGCTGCCTCCGGAGGCGCCCTCGCCGGAGGCCGCGGCGATGCACCAGGACACGGCGCGCGAGATCCGCGAGGCGCTCGTGGGCATGCCCGAGAAGGAGCGCGGCCTCGTGGAGAAGGTCTACCTGGAGGGCCTCACCATCGAGCAGGCGGGCATCCAGCTCGGGATGACCAAGGGGTGGGCGAGCCGGCTGCACGCTCGGGCCCTCGGTCGGCTGCGCGAGAGCCTCGCGCAGTACGCCTCACCGGAGCCCTGAGGCCCCCGCGTCGCCGAAGCGCACCACCGGCGTGCGGCGGCTGATGCCCGTGCGGTCGGCGAACACCGCCTGCAGGATGATCCCGGCGGCCAGGAGAAGGATCAGCGAGAGCACCGCGAGCAGGGCGCGGCGCCCGGAGACCTCGCGGCCGTCGTTCTTCGGTCGGGCGTTCACGAGGCGGGATTAGGGGTCACCGCGACCCGTCCGGCAAGGGCGCCGGGCAGGATCGGACCGCGGCGCCGGCGATCCATCGGGAGAGCGCCCGGGCCTCGCAGCCGTCGGGGGGAAGGGCTCCCGGGCCCGCGTGGGCGCGGCTCGTCGCTCGGATCCAGAGGGGGCTCTGCGCGGGGTCGCCGCGGGCCGCGAAGGGGCGCACCGCGTCGAGCTCGGCGAGCGCCGAGGCGGCGTCGGTGAGCGTCGGGGCGAGCGCCATCGGGGAGCGGCCACCATGGCAGGAGGGCGAGGCGCACCCGGCGCGGCGGAGCGACGGGGCGATCGCGGTGACGTAGCTGCCCTCATCGAGCAGAAGCGCGGGCGAGGCGGTCGGTCGGTCGAGCCACCAGCGGGCGAAGCCGAGCACGGCGAGCGCCGCGACGGCGAGCGCGATCGGCGCCATCGGCGAGGGCGTGTCGGCGTTGGGGGGTCGTTCGCTCCGTCGTCGCATGGCGAGGTCCGAGTCCTCCCGACGCGTAGCAGACTCCGGGCGCCGGGCGCACGCGCCCTTGTGGACGCGCGGACGGAGGCGGTACGGTCCGCGCGCCATGGCGGAGGCTGCACCGATCTTCCATTTCAACGACGAGCGCTCCTTCATCGTGGAGGAGGTCGTCGCCCGGGTCGCGCAGGGGGCGCGCGATCCGCTGCTGCTGCTCAACGACGCGGCGTGGTGCGAGATCCGCCGCCTGGAGGCGAGGCCCGGCAAGGAGCGCGCGGAATACGAGCGCTTCCGCGAGCTGGCCCGCTCTCTGGGTCGCCTCTCGGAGAGCGAGCGTCGGCGGCGCGTCGAGGAGATCGCGCGCCACTACGCGAAGGACATCGCGGGCAACTTCGACCCGCGGGTGTACGCCCTCTCGACGAAGGTGCTCCCCGCGGCGCTCTCGCTGCTTCTCTCGCCGAAGGACCTCAAGCTGGGCCTTCGCGCGAGCAACCGGCTGCGCGAGCACATGGTCACGCAGGGGCCCATCGAGCGCATCCGCGCGCTCTCCCGCCGCGGCACGGTGATCTTCGCCCCGACGCACCTCTCCAACCTCGACTCGGTGGTGTTCGGCTTCGCGCTGGAGCGAGAGGGCCTCCCCCCGGCCACCTACGGCGCCGGCAAGAACCTCTTCACCAACCCCTTCCTCTCGTACTTCATGCAGAACCTCGGCGCCTACCGCGTCGACCGTCGCATCCGGCACGAGCTCTACAAGGACGTCCTCAAGACCTACTCCAGCGTGCTCATCGAGCGCGGCTACCACTCGCTCTTCTTCCCCGGCGGCACGCGCTCCCGCTCCGGCATCGTCGAGGAGAAGCTCAAGCTCGGCCTGCTCGGGACGGGCGTCGAGGCCTTCGTGCACTCGCTCCGCCGCTCGCACCCGCAGCGGGTGTTCGTGGTGCCCGCGACCATCAACTACATGCTCACGCTGGAGGCCTCGACGCTCATCGCGGACTACCTCGCGGAGGTCGGTCGCAGCCGCTACATCATCGAGGACGACGAGAGCACGCGCATCGAGCGCATCGTCACCCTGCTCCGCAAGCTGGTGATGACCACCGGCTCCGTGGTCATCCGCTTCGGCGAGCCGATGGACCCGTTCACCAACCGCGTGCTCGACGACGGCCGCTCCGTCGACCTGCGCGGCCGCACGGTGGACCCCGCGAGCTACGTCACCCGCGACGGGCAGGCCGTCGTCGACGAGGCCCGCGACGCCCAGTACACGCGCGAGCTCGGCGAGGCCATCTGCCGCTCCTACGCGAAGGAGACGGTGCTGCTCCCCTCGCACCTCGTCGCCGGCGCGGCCTTCGGCAAGCTGCGCGACGCCTTCCCCGGCGACGACCTCTTCAAGCTCCTTCGGCACCGCGACGAGGTGTTCGTCCCCTCGGACGAGATGGAGCGCCGCGTGACCGACCTCGTCGACCGCGCCCGCGCCCTCGAAGACCGCGGCGCGCTGGTGCTCGGCCCGGGCGTGCGCGGCGCCTCGGCGGCGACGATCCTCGACTCGGCGACGCGCGCCTGGTCGGGCTACCACACCAACGCGGTGCTGCGGCCCGCGCAGGGCGGCGTCGTCCTCGGCGACACCAACCTCCTGCTCTACTATCAGAACCGCCTCGCGGTGAGCGGCCTCGGCTTCCACCCGGGTCGGCGGAGGCCATGATGGGCGAACACCCGACATCCCCCGTTGGCATCCTCGGCGGCGGCCGCTGGGGCCTCGCGCTGGCCTGCGCCGTCGCGCGCAACGGCCACCGCACCATGCTCCACTCGCGCCGCGCGGAGCGCCCCGACGGGCTCCCCGCGGAGGTCGAGGTGACCACCGACCTCGCGGCGCTCGCGGGCCACGCGCGGCTGCTGCTCGTGGCCGTTCCGTCGGACGTGGTGCGCGAGGTCGCGCGCTCGCTCGGCGACGTGGTCGACGGCGCCCACTTCCTCGTGCACGGCATCCGCGGCCTCTCCGGCGAGGGGCTCACGCCCATCTCCGAGGTGCTGCGCGAGGAGACCCCGTGCCGCCGGGTCGGCGCGCTGGGCGGCCCCGCGCTCGCGGACGACCTCGTCGAGGGGAGGCCCTCGGTGCTCGCGGTCGCGTCGCGCTACCCCGAGGTGACCGACGCCGTGCGCGGCGCGCTGCAGGGCCCGCTCATGCGCGTGTCCGTCAGCCACGACCTCGTCGGCCTGGAGTGGTCGAGCGCGCTCAACGGGGCGCTCTTCGTCGCGCTCGGATACGCGCGCGCCATCGGCGTCTCGCCGGCGCTGCTCGGCGGCTTCCTCACGCGGGGATTGCACGAGGCGGCGCGCATCGCGGTGGCCGCGGGCGCGGACGAGCGCAGCCTCTTCGGCGTGGCGGGCATCGGCGACCTGCTCGCCGCGATGAGCCAGTACGACCGGCCCGAGTGTCAGCTCGGCGCCGCGCTCGCGGAGGGCGCCACGCTCGCGGAGGCGCAGACGCGCTCGGCGCTGCGCGTGGAGGCGCCGACGCTGGTGCCGCGGGTGGTGGCCTTCGCGAAGGAGCACCGCCTCGACGCGACGATCTTCTCGACCATCGAGGCGGTCTTCAGCGGCCGCGTGACCCGCGAGGCCGTGCTCTCCGGCCTGATGGAGCGGCGCTAGCCGCGCTCGCGCCTCCGCCGCGCGACGAATATCGCGCGGCGTATTCCGTCGTCGACGACCTCCTCCGCGGCGGCTGCATCCCCTTCGCCGCGTGGCAATCCCTCTTCGGAACGGAGCGCCAATTTCTCACGCAGAGCCCATGCGCGGACGGTGTGCGCGATCGCCGACGAGGTCCGCGAGGGCGGCACATGGTGAGATTCGTCACGATATTTTTGACCCCCTCCAACGGGTCGTAGAGAAGGGACTCCTCAGCGAGTGCTGGAGCCCATCCAAACCTGGAGCTCTGGTTCAAAGCTGAAACGATTCACAGGGCTGGGATGGTCGTCGGGGAAGAGGAGGCTTCGCGCCGGGTTCGCGCGCCTCCACCTCGCCGTCCGTCCGCCGCCCGCACGGACGAGTGCGGGCTCACCGATCTGTCTCTGGGAGGACCGCGACCATGACGATGCCGATCCAAGTGAACAGCAACGCCGTGACCCTCGACGTCGAGGAGGACATGGAAATCTCCTCGACGGAGGTCACGACGCTGGTCCCCGGTGTGGAGCGTGGCGGACGGAAGCCGCGCGCGCGCTCCCGCCCCCGGACGCTGTCCATGCGGCGGCAGTCGAAGCGCGAGCTCGAGCGCCTGCGCCAGATGTACCCCGACGTGGACTACGAGCGGCCGATGACGCGCGCCGACTGCCAGCACGGCCCGCACGCCGAGCGGCCGTGCCCGTTCGTCAGCTGCAAGCACCACCTCTACCTCGACGTGAACGAGCGCAACGGCAACATCAAGCTCAACTTCCCGGACGTGGAGGTGTGGGAGCTGCCGGAGACCTGCGCGCTCGACGTCGCCGACCGCGGGGGCATCACCCTCGAGGAGGTCGGCGCCATCATGAACCTTACCCGCGAGCGTATTCGCCAGCTCGAGGACCTCTCGCTCGCGCGCCTCAAGGCCCTCGGCGAGATGGCCTCGCTGCAGGACTACTGCGACTGAGCCGCGAACACGTAGACCCAGCCGATCTCCATCTCCCTCGCCGCGAACCGCGGCACCGTCACCGACCGCAGCGCCTCCGCCACGCACCGCCCGCCCTGCGAGCGGCGCACGGCCTCGCCCACCCGCACCGAGCGCACGCTCCCGTCGCCGCGCACCGTGAGCGTGACCGGGAGCTGGCCGAAGAAGCGCGCGCCCAGGCACTCGCGCACCCTCGACGCGAAGGCCGTCATCACCGTGCGCTGCTGCGTCGCCGAGAGGCGCAGCGGCATCTCGCCGCCGTCCCACGGTCCGCGACCGTGCATGCGCGCGCTCATGTCGGCGCCGCTGGAGGCGGGCGGCGCGACCCCCGCGTCGGGCGCGGCGGGCGCCACCCAGCGAGGGCTCGGACGCGAGGCGGCGTGGGACCGCGATGGCGCCGGGCGCAGGCGGGTCCAGGCGGCCACGCCGACCCCGGCGAAGGCGAGCAGCGAGAGCAGCACCCAGCGCCATGATCCAGCGCGAGGCGGCAGCGTGGTCGGGAGCGAAGCGCGCGGACGCGGGTCCGGCGGCGCCTCGCTGAAGACCTCGTCGCCCTCGGTGAGCATCGCGTCGAGGCCGGGCGCCACCGGGGCCGCGATGGGCCCGACGGGCGCCGACGCGAGCGTGTCGGAGGCCTCGGGCACGACGAGGGGAAGCTCGGCGAGCTCGACGGACGGGTCCTGCTCGCCGGCGGCGTCGATGGCCTCGCGCAGCTCGCGGGCGGTGGCCATGCGCTCGTCGGGCGACTTCGCGAGGCAGCGGTGCACGAGCTCCGTCCAGGCGGGAGGAAGGTCCGGGCGCAGCTCCGCGAGGGGGCGAGGCGGCTCCGTCGCGACGGCCACGATCACCGCGGCGGGACCGATCCCCCGGAAGGGCCTGACCCCGCCGAACATCTCGTAGAGCAGCACGCCGACGGACCAGAGGTCCGCCCTCGCGTCGACGGACTGCGCGCCTCGCGCCTGCTCCGGGGCCATGTAGTCCGGCGTCCCGAGGAGCATCCCGTCGCGGGTGAGCGGCGCGCCCTCGTCCTCGGGAGGCCCTCGCTGGTCGAGCTTCGAGATGCCGAAGTCGATCAGCTTGGGCACCTCCGCGCCGCCGGGCTGCCGGGCGAGCATCACGTTGCCGGGCTTGAGGTCGCGGTGCACCACGCCCTGCCCGTGCGCCGCGCCGAGTCCGTCGAGCACCGGCCCGATCACCGCGCGGACCTCCTGCGTGCTCATCCTCCGGCGCGCCCTCATCCGCGCTCGCAGGTCGTCCCCCTCCAGGAACTCCTCGATCAGGTACAGCCGCTCGCTCTCCGCGTCGACGCCGACGTCGATCACCTCCACCACGTTGGGGTGCATCACCCGCGAGGTCGCCTTCGCCTCGCGCACCAGGCGCTCCGCGAGGCCTCGGATGGAGCGCGGATCGGCCAGCAGCAGCTTCACCGCGAAGCGCCGCCCGCTGAGCTCGTGCCGCGCCTCGTACACCGCCCCGTGACCTCCGACGCCGACCACGCGCAGGAGGCGATAGCGCGAGGCGATCAGCCGTCCGACCCAGCGGCCCGCCTGGTCGGTCAGCGACCCGGACGGGAGGCTCATCGCGCGGTGGGGGCGACCGTCACCGGGGCCGCCGCGGCGCCGCGGTTGGACGCCAGCACGCCGACGAGGAAGGCCAGCGCCGCGGCCAGCAGCGCGAGCCCGATCAACAGGGCGGTGGAGTACCTCCGGGCGGGCGCGGGGGCCTGCTCGGGCGGCGTGGTGTTGGCGTCCCAGGCGCGCGCGTCTCCTCGACCGGCGGCCGCGACGAGGGCGAAGGGATCAGCGGCCCGAGGCGCCCCGTAGGAGGGCGGCGAGGCGTAGCGAGGGGGCGAGGGCGCGGCGTAGCCCGGCAGCGAGACGGGCTGGAGGTTGGAGGTGCTGTCCCAGGAGGCCGGGTTGACCGGCGCGGCGTACGCGGCGAGCGCGGCGGCGACCTCCGGCGGGACCACGTCGAGCGGCATGGTGGCCTCGGCGAAGGGGAGCGGGAGCGTCGCCGGATACGCGCCCGCCGAGGGCGACGCGAAGGGCTGCGACGGACCGGCGCTCCACGGCGCGGCGGGGTTGTGCGGCGGCATCGGCGCTGACGGCGGCAGCGGGAGCTGCGCGATCTGCGTGTGCTCGACGTGTTCGAAGGGCGAGCGCACGGTGCGGTTGGCCTGCTCGATGGAGACGACCTGGGGATTGGAAGCGCGGGACGGAGAGGGCGACGCGGCGGGGATGTTGAGCGCCATCGTCATGTCGGACTCGGCCACGGTCGCGGGCTCGTCGGAGGGCAGCTCGATGTCCTGCCGGGTGCTCTGGGCGTCGTCGACGGAGACGCGCCCCGGGGGCGGCGGGGGCGGGACGTCGACGTCCACCGGACGAGGGGCGAGCGGACCGAAGTTGCGGTGGTCGACCCCCGCGGTGGCGCGGCGGGGGCGCACCGAGCCGCCGTCCGGGCGGTTGGCGCCGAGCACCGACGCGACGCCCAGCTGCATACCCTTCCGCACCGGCGGCGGACCCGCGGGTCGGGCGGGCGGCGAGGGCGGCGGCGCGGGTGCGAAGGAGGGCTCCGGCGCCGGCGCGTAGACCGGCGGAGGCGCGGGCGTGGTCGGCATCGGGAGGGGAGCGCCGAGCGGGGCTGACATCGAGAGCGAGGCCACGGGAGGGGCGATGGGCTGGAGCGTGGGGAGCGCCATCGGGACCACCGGGGCGAGCGCCTCGCCGGGAGCGTCCATGGAGCTCGCGACGCCCCAGGACGCCGCCCGCAGGAGCTCCCTCAGCCGCTCGGCGTCGGCGGGGCGCGCCTCGGGGCGGCGAGAGAGGGCCTGCGCGAGCGCCTCCCAGATGGAGGGGTGCACGTCCGCGCGGAGGGCGGTGATGGCGCTGTGCACCTCGCTCTCGCGCTGCGTGACGAAGTGGGCCCAGCTGCGGTGCCCTCGCGGCCGCACCGCCTCGGGGACCAGCAGCCGGAGGATGAGCACCGCCGCGGCGAAGACGTCCGCCGCGGGGTTACGGAGCGAGGGCTCGCGGGCGTGCTCGGGGGCCGCGTACTCCGACGGGGTCGCGTCGACCAGGGCCGCGAGCGCCGAGGAGTCCTTCTCCGCGCCGAGGCCGAAGTCGAGCACCCGCACCTCCGGCTCTCGGCCCTCCTCCACCCTCACCCTCACCGCCTCGTGGTGGATCGCCCCGTGGATCAGCGACCCCGGCGAGCGCTGGCGGTGACCCGCCCCGACGGCGGCGAGCACCCGGTCTGCGATGCCGAGCACCGTTCGGAGCGACGTGGGCTCGCCGGCGGCGCGCGCGGCGGTGAGCCACTCCCCGAGGCCGATGCCCTCCCACGACTCGTACACCTCGAAGGGCTGAGCGCCCGTGGTGTGCACCTCCACCAGCGGCAGCACGTTGGGGTGCTGGAGCTTCGCGAGGCGGTCGCCGAGGAGGCGCAGCGCGGCCATCCGCTCGGTGCGCCGCGAGGTCGGCGTGGGGAGCAGCTTGACCGTCACGCTGGCGCGGGCGCGCTGCGTGTCGGCGGCGCGCCAGACCTCGCCGACGCCCCAGTTGGAGAGCCT
>CBIHPK010000100.1:0-30193 GCA_966211675.1 uncultured Myxococcaceae bacterium | reverse complement strand
CGTTGGGGCCCATCACCCGCTCGAAGCCGCCGATGCCGTTGTTGTCCTCCGCGGCGACGCTCCCGGCGTACTCCAGGGCGCGCTTGCCGGTGAGCAGCATGGAGCCCTGCGGCGTCATGATCAGCGCTCCGCGGCAGTGCAGGAGCATGGTGGCCTCGGCGTTCCAGTAGCTCTGGGCGCCGACGTTCACCCCGTCGACGATCACGTTGATCGTCCCGCGGTTCTGCGTGAATCGCACGATGCGAGCGAGCACCCGCGCGGTCCAGTCGAGGTTCTCCGTGCCGCTGTCCATGGCGATGCGCGCGCCGCTGGAGACGGCCACCCACTCCACGGCCATGCCCTCGCGCTCGGCGAGGTCGATGGCGGCGATGATGCGGCGGCACTCGGGCTCCGCGAGCGAGCCCATGCCGCGCGTGGGATCGCCCACCAGCAGCACGCGCGACAGCCCATCGGGGAAGGGCTCGAAGCGGCTGGTGACCACGCCCACCACCAGGTAGGCGGTGTTCTGTCCGAAGGGCCGCGCGGCGGGAACGAGACTCTCGCCGTCGGGAGCGAGGTCGAGTTCGGTGAAGGCGCCGCGGGGGAAGGGGCCCGCGTCGTCCTCGCGAGAGAGCGCTCGGAGCAGCTCGTAGGGGTAGAAGAGCCCCTTGCGGCGGGCCTCGACGATGCGCCGCTCGTCCGAGGTGAGGGCGCTCACGGGCTCCATGTCGGGGTCGGCCGTGGTGAGCGTGGCGCCGTGGCCCGTGGGGTTGGTCCACTCGACCTGCACCGGGCGGCCGTGCGGGTGCGCCGGGTCGGGCCGGCGAGCGCGGAGGATCATCTTCTCCAGGCCGAGCCCCGCCGTCGCCGGAGCGAGGCGGCGGGTCACCGTCATCATCTCCTCGCGGGTGAGCGTGAGCAGCGGGCGGGTGAAGACCACCAGGCGGTTCCAGAAGGGCTTCGGGTCGCGGGCGCGCACCGCCTGGGCGTCGCGCATGGCGTGCAGCGCCGTGAGGTACACCCGCTCGAAGCCCGGGATCGACCGCAGCGCGCCGGTCTCCGGGTCTCGCTCCGGGTCGATGCGCTCGACCTCCACGATGCACACGAGGCGCTCGTCCGAGGGGTCCTGCTTCGAGCGCGCCACCGCCAGGAAGACCTCCCCCGGGGCGGGCAGTCGCTCCAGCTCGAAGGCCCGCAGGCGCTCGATCTCGCAGGCCTCGACGCGCGCCGGGTGGAAGTCCCGCAGGAAGCGCTCCTCCACGAACTCCCCTCCCGCGGCGCGGGAGAAGGTGCGGCTCAGCCGTCCGTGCTCGACGTTGCCCCAGTTGACCGAGAAGCGGCGCACCCGCTGCGGGAGCCCGGAGAGCGTGGCCGCGCCGCCCTCGTCGAAGGCCGAGAGCCACGCGGGGTCGGGCTCGGCCACGAAGGCGTCGATCTCCAGCGCCCCGGGGTCGTCGGGCAGCAGGTCGAGCGAGCGGGCGGCGTCGGCCACCATCTCCGCGGGGCTCGACAGCACCGAGAGCACCGGGCCGTTGACGGTGGCGTAGAGGGCCGCGGTCGCGGCGTCCGCGGAGGTCTGCGAGCGCTCGGCGCCGGGGTGCAGCCGACGCACCAGCAGGTCGAGCAGCGTCGCGCGCGGGGCGCTGCGGGCGAGCGCCGGGGCCACGGGGATCAGCGCCAGCAGCGCGCCATGGGGCAGCGCGTCGAGCTCCTCGGCGACCGCCGCTCGGGTGGCCGTGGAGGCCGTCGGGGAGACCAGCCGGGCGAAGGCCTCCTCGGCGGCGCGAGCGAGGGTCCGGGCCTGCGCCGACTGCCGGGGGCGGTCGCAGAGGTGATACACCACCGTGTAAGCCGCCTCCGAGAGGGCGCGGTCGCGCGGCACCACGATGGCCGCGAAGGCCTCCAGGCGCTCTCGCAGCGTCGTGCGCTCGTCCTCCGTCGCGTCGTCGTGGGCGGAGCGCACCACCGCCGTCAGCACCCCGAGGATCACCCGGTCGCGCAGCGAGAGCGCCCGGTGGGCCTGGAGGATGCGGAGCATGGCGTCGTCGTGGCGGGCGGCCGGGTCGGCGTCCCGCACGTCGTGCCAGAGGAGCGCGGCGCGCACCTGGGCGACGAAGGCCTCGGGGAAGCCCTGGGCGTCGCCGCGACGGGGGCGGAGGTAGCGGGCGAGGTGATCCACCGGCGCCACGCCGTCGGGGCCGCGGGCGGTGTCGAAGAGGCGCTCGTGCGAGACGTAGGCGTCGAGGAGCCGGGCGAGCTCGCCGCGGCCCACGCGCACCTTGCCGTCGTGCAGCTGCGCGAGCGAGGCGGTGACCTCCCTCGTGGGGAGCTCGTAGCCCAGGATCACCCCGAGGCGCAGCGCCGCCGCGCGGAGCTCGGAGGCCACGGGAGGATCGGCGCGCAACGGGGCCAGGCCCTCCACGGAGGACCATCGCTCGGCGTCCTTGCCCTCGATGACGGCGAGGCACTGGCCCGCGGTGACCAGCGACGAGGCCCCCACCATGAGCCGCCCGATGCGGCCGCTCACGGGCGCCTCGATGGCGATCTCCATCTTCATGACCTCGAGGGTCATGAGCCGGTCGCCCTCGACCACCAGCTCGCCCTCGCGCACGCACACCTGCGTCACCGCCGCGGGCACCGGCGCCACCACGCGCCCGTCGGAGGCGCGGGCGAGGCGGTGGGCCACGCTGTCGACCTCGACGTGCAGCGCCGTGGGCGTGACCACCTGCACCACCGCGAGGCGGCGGCCGTGGAGGGTGAGCACGGCGGTCCCTGGACCGGTGGCCTGGTAGGTGACGTCCGCCGACTGGCCGGCGCAGGTGATGCGGTAGCGGTCGGGTCCGGTGGCGAGCACCTCCAGCGAGAGCGAGGCCCCGCCGACGGCGAAGCGGAAGGTGCGGGGCTCCGCCTGGGGGACGGTGGTCGGCATGCCCCGGTGGGCGTGCAGCATGACCTCGGCGATCTCGTCGACGCGCGCTCGCTGGTGCTCCCCCACGGAGGCGGCGACCAGGGCGGCGTCGAGGTGCAGGCGGGCGAGCGCCGCGGGCCGCTCGGTGATGTGGTGGTCGAGCCAGCGGGTGGTGACCCTCGCGTCGCGCATCGCGTCGTGGTCGACGAGCTCCAGCAGCAGCGAGCGGTTGGAGGCGCCGCCCTCGATGGCCACGGTGCTCCGGGCGAGGGCCTCTTCCAGCCGGGCGAGGGCGTCCTCTCGGGTGGGTCCGGTGGCGATGATCTTGGCGAGCATCGAGTCGAACTCGCCCGGCACCACGTCGCCCGCGACGAAGCCGGAGTCGACGCGCACCCCGGGGCCGGTGGCGAGCTCGAAGCGGATGAGCCGACCCGCGCTTGGACGGAAGCCCTCGTCCGGGTCCTCGGCGTTGAGGCGCGCCTCCACGGCGTGGCCTCGGGCGGGCGGCAGCGTCTCGGGCAGGGCCTTGCCGCGCGCCACGTCGATCTGCATCCCGACGAGGTCGAGGCCCGTCACGCACTCGGTGACCGGGTGCTCCACCTGGAGCCGGGTGTTCATCTCCAGGAAGTAGAAGCCCGAGAGGTCGGGCCTCACCAGGAACTCCGCGGTCCCCGCGTTCACATAGCCGCTCGCCCGGGCGATGCGGATCGCGGCGTCCTTGATCTGCTCCTCCAGCGCCCCGAGGCCCGGAGCGGGGGCCTCCTCCAGCACCTTCTGGTGGCGGCGCTGCATGCTGCAGTCGCGGGTTCCGACGGCGTGCACCCGGCCGTGCGAGTCGGCGATGATCTGCACCTCGACGTGGCGCGCCTCCGGGGCGAAGGACTCCACCAGCAGCGTCGGGTCACCGAAGGCCGCCCGGGCCTCCGCCGAGGCGCTCGCGAAGGCCGGAGCGACCTCGTTCGGAGCGCGCACGATGCGGATCCCACGGCCACCACCGCCCGCGGCGGCCTTGAGCAGCACGGGGTATCCGATGCGCTCGGCGTGGCGGGCGGCCTCCGCGGCGTCGACCACCGGGCCGCCGCTCCAGGGGGTGACCGGGACGCCGTTGTCCTCGGCCACGCGCTTGCCGCCGATCTTGTCGCCGAGCAGCCGCATGGACGAGCCCGACGGGCCGATGAACACCAGGCCCGCGTCGGCGCAGGCGTCGGCGAAGTCCGGTCGCTCGGAGACGAAGCCCCAGCCCGGCCAGACGGCGTCGCAGCCCGCCTCGACGAGGAGCGACACCACCCTGGGGACATCGAGGTAGGCGCTGCGCATCGCGCCGTTGGCGCCGGGGACGAGCGCGTCGCCGAGGAGGATGGCCTGGTCGGCCTCTCGGACGAACATCGCGTCGCGGTCGGGGTGCGTGTAGAGCGCGACGACCTCCATGGGCTCGCGGTGGCGCCTGGACCATGCGCGGGCGGCGCGGAGGAAGCGCACCGCGGCCTCCCCCCGGTTGACGACCCCGACGCGGCGAAACGGGCGGTGGAGCAGGGGCATCAGCGGGTCATTCCTTCAGTGTTGGAGCGCCCCCCGAAGAGCCATGTCGCGAAGCCGGCGAGCCACTCGCCGGCGGGGCCTTCCCCGGTGACGATCGAGCCCTCGCGGGCGCCGGCCACGAAGCGTCGCGTCGCCTCGGAGCGGAAGGTGGTGAGCGAGTCGAGGGTGGCCATGAGCACGGCGTGCTCGGGGGTGCCGCCGCAGCGCGCGGTCCAGGCCTCGACGCGGCGGGCGAAGGCGGGGTCGGGGGCCGTGGGGCGCTCCTCCGAGGGGAGCGCTCCGAGGCCGTTGATGGCGTCGATGACCACCTGCTTTCGCTCCTTCAGCGGGAGCGAGCGGAGGGCCTCGGGCTCGATGGGGCGACCGATCCAGATGTCCTGGCGGCCGTAGCCCAGGGGGAACTCCAGGCGCTGCGAGAGTTCCTCCGCGGGCAGCGCGCCGGAGAAGCGCACCGGCACGATGGGAGCGCCCACGGCGAAGGCCATGTCGATGAAGGCCGAGCTCATCTTGACCACCGGCTGGCGGCACGAGAGCCCGCGCGTTCCCTCCACGTGGACCATCACGCTCTTGCCCCGCTGCGCCATCTCCTGGGCGAGCTCGCCGATGATGCGCACGAGGGACTCGCGGTCATCGCGGTCGAAGAAGGTGATGAGCTTCGGGTCGGTGATGCCGGGGTAGCTGAAGCTGTGTCGGATGAGCTCGCCCACCCAGGTCCCGCGGTGCTCGGCCTTGGCGAGGGTCACCGTGGCGACCTCGGAGAGCGCGGAGGCGATCACGGAGAAGAGCAGCGACTCGACCGCCACCTGGTGGTTGGCGAGGTAGAGGCAGCTCCGTCCTCGGACGCGAGCGAAGGCCTCCGGGTCGGCGATCACGACGTCGCCGATGAAGCGCTCGATGAGGCCGTAGTAGAGGTCCTCCACGGGCCACGGACCGATGGCGAAGCGCTCCCGCCAGTAGGACTCCACGGGGCCGAGGTCGAGCGCGGGGGCCGCGGCGTCGGTCACCCGGACCGAGTCGCCCTCGCGAGCGACGTCGAGGAAATGGCGGCGCAGCGGGCGCATGGCGACGGTGGCGCTGCGCAGGTCGTCGACGGGGCGCACGGAGCTCGGATGAACGATGGCGCGCGCGGCGAGGTGGTCCCTCACGGCGACCTCGGCGACGAGGTCACGGCCCGGGGGGACGCCGTAGATGGTCGCGACGTTGCCGGGGAGCCAGTCGCTGGGCTTCACGTCGGAGGGAGCGGCGACGGTGGAGGCGCCCTCGACGCGAGCGAGGCGCAGTCCGGGGACGAAGCGCCGGTCGCGCAGGAAGGCGCGGCGCTCCAGACGGGTGGCGCGGCCGATGGGCCCCTTGGGGAGCAGCACCTCCACGAGGGTGAGGGCCACGAGGACGGCGCCGTCCACGATGAGCTGGATATCGTACTTCGGAAAGCGGGGCTCTCCGTCGAAGCCCGCGAAGCGCACCTCGACTCGACCTTCCCCGGAAGAGGGAATCTCTCCATGGAGGGTGAGCGAGGGAATCCGATAGGGATACCCGACCACGTCGTCGGAGATCTCGGGGGACCATTGCGAGAGGGCGTCGTGGGGGATGGCGTGGGTGAGCGCGTCGAGGAGGCCCTGGTGGAGGGTGCCTCGGGGGACGCCGCGCTCCGAGAGGTCGACGAGGGCCGAGGAGCCCGACGGGCCGATGGACCACGAGCGGAGCATCTGGAAGGCGGGACCATGGAAGAGGGCCGCAGAGCGATAGGGGTCCTCGGCGGGGACGGCGTCGGCCAATGGGGCCCACGGGGCGGGCGCCGAGGGATATCGGGTATCGGTGAGCACCCGCCCGGAGGCCACGGGCTCGAAGCGGGAGAGGGCCGCCTCGCGGGCCTCCCGGAAGGCCGAGAGGGTGACCTCGCCGCCCTCCTTCACCTCGGTGCGCAGCCGAACGGACGCACCTGCGAAGGGCAGCCAGCGGTGCACCTGCACCTCGCTGAGCCCGGTGACCATGGCGCCGGAGCGGGCGAGCGCTCCGGCGAGTCGATCGACCATGGACATCATCGGCAGCGCCGGGAGCGTCCAGGTGGGGCGGTGATCGCCCAGCCAGAGGACCGTGGAGGGGTCGAGGGTCTCTTCGTTGTTGGAAGAGAGTCCCTTCAGGGGGCGCGGAGGCTCGGCGCCCGGCACGATGCGCATCGCCAGCTGGCGGGTGTGATAGATGCGCTTGCCGTCGACCCAGAGCGATCCTTCGGCCACGGCGAAGGGCACTCCGGCGTCATGGCCCACTTCGAGAATGGCAATCTCCGTGGTGATGGGCTTGTTCTTGGGGCCGCCCTGGCCGCGGTACTTCCACTTCGCCGGTCGGCCCACGGCCACGGGTTCGAAGCGGGGGTTGGCCACCCCGTCGGCCATGGAGCGCTCGATCATCGCGAACTGGAGCAATTGCACCAGGGCTTCGATGCCGAGCGATCCCGGCTGCACCGGGTCCTGGAAGAAGTGGGCCTTGAAGAACCACTCGTCGTAGCGGACGTCCTTCTCGGCGCGCGCCCAGCCGAGGCCCTTCTTGCCACCATCGGGCTCCCACGCGGTGATGCGATCGAGCATGCAGAGCATCGGGGCGGGCAGGCGGGGAGAGCCCTCGAAGTACTTCGCCGGGCGGGCGCGGAGGTCGATGAGCACCTCCGAGGGGGACTCGATGCGGGCGCGGTCCTCCGGGGTGACGGGCAGTCCCACCTGGTTGACGAAGGCCTCCGCGGGGAAGAACCCGAAGACCGTATTCATCTTGTAGACGAGGGTCTTCCCGACGAAGCACTCGACCTCGAAGGACTCGATGATCATGCCCGCCGAGCGGGAGACGTCCGTGACCTTCACCGTGGTGCGGAGCGTCCCCGCCGTCGGGAGGATCTCGGCGTAGAAGGTCCCGGTGCCGTCGAGGTTGCGGAAGAGCAGGTCGACGTCGGTGGTGAGGGCGCTGCCGATGTAGCTCGCGAGCCAGCCGCAGGGCTGGAGGGCGGCCTCCATCAACACGCAATAGGGCATCGTGGGATGTCCATTGAGGTCGAAGTACCAGGCGTCCGGGGGGATGTCGTACTCGGCCTCGATCACCCCTCCCGGCTGGAGCTTGCCGAGCGGCGCGTCGGCGCGGGTGATGCGCGACATGAAGTGATAGGGCGGACCGGGCAGTCGGGCGACGCCTCGGGTGCTGTCGAAGCGCGTGTACATCGGGCCGAAGGCGGCCGACGGACGGCCCCAGGCGCAGGCGATGAGCGAGGCGTAGTCGAAGGCGAAGCCATCGACCACGGCGACGGCTTTGGGCTCGACATATCCCTTGAGACCCCCGAGGCGGCGGAGGTCCATGGTGCGGTGGGCGGGGTCCGAGCCGGAGACGACGGGCAGCCGGGCCCAGTCGTCGAGGGGCCACGCGGGGACGAGGCGCAGCCCCACGCGGCGGGCGTGGAAGGCCTTTCGACCATCGACGGTGCACAAGAGGTCGGCATAGACCGTGGGCACTGGGCCGGCGACCACCTCTTCGATGAAGATCTCGTAGGTGAGATGCCGTGATTCGGGGGTGGCCTGACCGCGGCAGCGCATCGGGATCTTCGTTCCCATCACGGGCTCGAAGCGCCATCCGTCGCGGTCGACGGAGAAGCCCATGGCCACCAGGTAGAACGACATCGCCTGGAGGCATCCCTCGAACATGAGGGTTCCGGGCATGCAGGGGTCGTTGTGGAAATGGCCCGCGAAGTACCAGTCGTCCGCGGTGATGGGCGCCTCGGCGCGCAGGTAGCCGCGCTGCCAGGGTCCGCCGGTGGGGTCGAAGTCCACCACCTCGTGGAGGAAGAGCATGCGACCGGCGGAGATGCGAGGGCTTCGGACGTGGGTGCGGGCCTTCTCGAAGCCGGGGCCGAAGCAGTCCGCCACTCGGCCTTCCGCGAAGGCGCGGAGGTCTTCATGGGAGAACGATCGCTTGGTACAAGGGACGAGCGGGGCGTCGAGCTGCGCGGTGCTGGAGTGCTCTCCCGTGGCGGCGTCCCAGAGGATTCCACCGGAGTTGGCGAGTTCTTCATCGGTGAAGAAGCCCGCCTGGCCGTGGCGAACGGAGAGGCGGAGCTCGCCGTTGACCCGGCAATCGTAGTGGAAGAAGAAGAGGCGCACGTCGCCCTGCTGGGCGTGCGAGTCGACGTGGATCTCGTAGCTGAGCGTCTCACCGGGCTGAGGGAGCTCGCCGTGATAGGTGAGCTCGCAGCCGAGGAGGCGATAGACGCGCTCGCCCTGGTTGAGCCGGTCGATGCCCAGCCAGGAGATGAGGAGAAGATCGGCCTGGCCGGACTCGATCATGATGCCGGCGGGCATCCGGCCCTCGTGGAGGTACCAGCTCTCGGGGGTGACGTCGGTCTCGGTCCAGAGGGTTCCGACGCCCATGGAGTTGGGGACGGCGTCGATGCCGGTGACGCGATCGGCCAGCAGCAGCGGGGGCATGGGCATGCGCACCTGGCGGGCGTAGGCCTCCTGCGAGGCGAAGGCGGGGCCGAAGACCGAGGAGATGGAGCCCGAGGCGAGCGTCTCCAACTGGGCACGATCGAAGCGAGGGCCGGGGTGGCCGACCGGGGCAGTGGGAGCGGCCTCGGAGACGGGGGCAGTGGGAGCGACGGCCGAGGCGGGGACCGCGGCAGCGCCAATCGGACCCGATGCGGGCGGGGCAAGCCCCGCCCCTACGGGGAGGCCTACCGCAACCGGGGCGCTCATCTCTCGCTGCGTAGGGGCGGGGCTTGCCCCGCCCGCATTGGGTCCGATGGCACCACCCTGCCGAGCCCTCAACAGCCCCGCGAGCATCGTCTGCTGCAGCGACAGGAAGCGCGAGTGCGCCGTCGCCTGCGCCTCCAGGTACCCCCGGTGGATCGCCGCGACGCGCCCCTGCTCGGCCATCGCCCTCGCGAGCACATCGTTCGTCGCCCCAACCATCGCCGCAGGCGCCGCCGCCGCCACGGGCCTCGGCTCTGCCACCGTCACCACCACGGGCGCGGGCGCCACCACCGCCACCGGCGCGGCCATCACCACGGGCCTCTCCTCGCCCAGCACCGGGACCAGCCTCGGCGCAGGGGCCATCACCTGCACGCCCGTCTCGAACGCCGGCAGCCGGATCGCCGGTGCGTGCGCAGGTACCTTCATCGTCGCTCCCGTAGCCTTCTTGCTCTGCTCGTCAGCGCCCAGCGCCCGGTGCAGCGCCTCGACGTCCACCGCCACGCCCGCCGCCACCAGCGCCGCCGCCGCGTTGGCGAGCTGACGCACGCCGCTGCGGCCCGACACGTCCATCGGCACCGCGAGGTGCTCCCGCTCTCCGAGGATCTTCTTGATCCACCCGCTGCACAGGCCGCGCGGGCCGTGCTCGATGAACACCCGCACCCCGTCCGCCCAGGCGCGCTCGATCATCCGTGGGAAGTCGAGCGTGTCCACCGCCTGCGCCGTGATGGCCCTCGCGATCACGTCGGGCTCCGCCGTGAAGGCCGTCGCGCTCCCCGCCGAGTAGTGCCGCAGCCCCGGCACCACGAAGGTCTCGCGCCGGTGGATGTCGTACCAGTCCTGGCGGATCTCCCCGATCTCCGGGCAGTGCGCCGCCATCGCGTAGCCGAGCGGCATCGCCCGGGAGCGACCGAGCCTCTCGATCACCCGCTCGCACGCGCCCGCCTCGCCGCCGATCACGCAGTCGTCCGGCGCGTTGATGATCGTGAGGTGCGCCGAGGGCTCCCCTGCGAGCGCCTCGCGAACCGCCGCCACCGGGGCCGCCACGCTCCAGGTGCGCCACTCGGTTCCCGCGACGCCCAGGCCCGCCCAGAGCCTTCGCGCGGCCTTCTGCTCACCGACGATCTCGTCCTTGAAGACCGGGCTCTCCCAGCACTCGCGGATCATCGCGTCGAGGTCGCGCCACGCCCCCGAAGCGAAGAGCGCGTTGCTCTCCCCCGAGGAGTACCCGATGGTCGCGTCGGGCCTCAGCCCGAACACGTCGCGCACCAGCTCCGAGTGCAGCTGGCAGAGAAACGCGCTCGCCCAGAGCTGATCGAGCGGGTGCCCGGGCTCCGCGGTCTCGCCGAAGCTCCAGCGCGTGGCGCCCTGCATCGATGCGAAGCGCCCTCGCAGCTTTGCGACCGCTCCGGGCATCGCCAGCGCCAGCTCCCGGCCCATGCCCAGGTACGAGGCCGCCGCCCCGGTGAAGACGGCGGCCGTGTCGCCCTTCAAGGGCGCCGCGCGATAGGCCACCCCATCGGGCATCGGCGCTCCGCCCTCCAGGTGACGCTTCGCCTGCTGCGCCCTCGCGAGGCGCTCGTCCTCGCTCGCGGCGACGATCACCAGCCGGGACGGTCCGACGCCTCCCTCGACGCCCTCGGAGAGCGCCTTCAGCACCGCGGCGCGGTCCGCGCCTCCGTAGACATGGAGCCTCGGCGGAGCCTCCAGCCGCAGCGGCGTGGCCTCCCCTCCGGCGCTGAGCCGCACCGTGGTCTCGCCGTCGCCCAGCGAGCGAGTCGTCGCCTCCGCCACCCGCTCTCCCAGCCACGGAGCCGCCACCCGAGAGGCCTGGGGCATAGCCCCGTGAGCGACGCTCCACGCCGCCGCGGCCACGTTGAGAAGTCCCGTCGCCGCGTGGGCCCTCAGCCTCGCGAAGACCTCCACCGCGCCGTCGCCCACCCGCACCGTGGGGGTTCCTTCGCCGTCGAGCACCGCCAGCACCCGGTCGCCGTCGCGACGGGCGTCGTCCAGGCGCTTGAGCAGCAGCACCACCGCCGCATCCCCTGGGCTCACGTCGAGACCCAGCTCACGGAGCGCCTCTCGGTGAACGGGCTCGCCCGAGAGGTCCACCGCTCCGACCAGGGCCGCGTCGAGCTCGCCTTCGCGCAGGGCGCGAGCGGCGATCTCCAGGGCCACCACGCCGGAGGCCTCCTCGGCCGACACGGTGAAGCTCGGACCCGCCACGTCGAGCTGGCTGTTGATCCGGTTGGCGGGGATGTTGGGCATCGTTCCGACCACGCCCGCGGCTTCGAGCTTCGGCAGCACCGCGTCGCGAGCCTTCGCCAGCCACCCCTCGGAGGGCGTCGTCCCGCTGCTGCGACCCCAGGACTCGGACCACTCCGCGAGCCTCCAGCGGGCGCCGTAGCGGGCCACCTCGGGGTCGGCCCCCATGCCCACGAAGACGCCAGTGCGCTCTCGGGGCAGGGTCACGCCCGCGGCCGCCTCCCGGGCGCACTCCAGCACCATCAGCTGCTGAGGGAGCGTCTGCTCCAGGTCGCGCGGGGGGAAGCGCAGCCCTTCGAGCGACACGCTCACCGACTCTCGCCTCGGGGACCACGGCTCCGAGCCCAGCACCGCGCGAGCGCCCTCGCTGGCGCCGGTGGTGTCGCCGAGCATCGCTCCGATGCCCACGATCGCGACCTTCGCGCGAGATGGTACGGACGCGTACGAAGTCGTACGGAGCCCGACAGCGTCCTGGGAGACCAGCAGGTGGGCGTTGTTTCCGCCGAAGCCGAAGGCGCTCACGCCCGCCACGCGAGGGCGGTCCGAGGGCCAGGGCTCGCTCTTCGTGAGCAGACGGAAGGGAGATCCGCTGAGCACGTCGAGCGGCGCGTCGGCGTGGAGCGTCGGAGGACGGACGCCCGCCTCCATCGCCCCGATCACCTTCATCACCCCGGCGGCCCCGGCCGCCGTGATCAGGTGACCCAGGTTGGACTTGAGCGAGCCGACGGGCACGTCGCGAAGGCCCTCGTAGAGCGCCGCGGTGGAGCGCACCTCGGTGGCGTCGCCCACGGGCGTCCCGGTGGCGTGGCACTCGAGGAGCGAGACGTCCGAGGGGGAGAGGCCCGACATCGCGTAGGCGAGCTGCATCGCTCGGCGCTGGCCCTCCTCCGCGGGCGCCAGGAGCCCGCGGCCGCGGCCGTCGTTGGAGAGGCCCACGCCACGGATCACCCCGAGGATCTTGTCGCCCGCGGAGAGCGCGTCGGAGAGGCGCTTGAGGGTGAGCAGGGCCGCTCCCTCTGCGGGAACGAGCCCGTCGGCGCCACGGTGGAAGGGGCGGCTCTGGCCGGTGCGGCTCATGGCCGAGAGCGCGCAGAAGCCCACGTGGAGGAAGAGGCTGTCGGCGGCGTTGACGGCCCCGGCGAGCATCACGTCGGCGGAGCGGTCGTGGAGGCGGTCGCAGGCGAGCTTGATGGCGTAGAGCGAGGAGGCGCAGGCGGCGTCGAGGGCGTGGGCGCCAGCGCCGAGGCCGAGGGCGGTGGCCGCGAGCTGCGCCGGGAGGCCGGACATGAAGCGGTTGCGGGCGTCGGGCCGGTCGAGCCCGGCGGACTTCGCGGCGTGGCCGCCCACGGAGCGCTGGAAGGCGGGGTCTTGGGCCGAGAGCCAGACGCTCTCGGCGTAGCGGGACATCGCGGCGGTGGGGAAGGAGAGGTTGCCGAGGATGATCCCCGCGCGGTCGGAGGCGCGCTCGTGGCCGATGGGGCGCAGGGCCTCTCGGGCGGCGTGGAGCACCCAGCGGAAGGCCGGGTCGAGCGCTCGCACGGTCGCCTCGGGGAGCAGGAAGCCGGTCGGGTCGAAGAGGGCGTCGAAGCCCTCCACGTAGCCCCCGGCGTCGGACCAGGAGCGGTCGGCCGCGTGCTCGGGAGAGCCCATCGCGTGCGAGGGACGCAGGCGCCAGCGACCCGCGGGCACGGGCCCCACGGCGCTGCGACCCGCGTGGACGAGCTCCCGCAGCGCCTGCGGAGAGAGCGCGCCCGGCAGGACGCAGCCCTGCCCGACGATCGCGATGGGCTCGAAGCTCACGAGGGAACGCCCGCCGGGGACTCCTCGCGGACCACCGGCTCGCCCGGCCGGAGGATGGTCTCCACCCCGCGCAAGGCCGCCAGCGCGTGGCCCGACAGGTCTTCGAGGAGCACGTCGCAGACGGCGCGAGAGTCGTGCACCTCGCGGCCGATCACCACGCACCGGATGGCGCCCTCGGGGAGCGAGTCCGTGTAGCTCTCGAAGGAGCCCACGGCCATCGGCAGCGACGCGCCGCCGAGCACCTCGCGCGACCAGAGCAGCGCGAACTGCAGCGCCCCGTCCAGGGCCGCCGGGTCGACGCGCCAGGGCTCCGGGGACCATCCCCGCTCCAGGGTCCCGGTGAGGGTGCCGGTGAGGCCCTCTCGGGAGACCCCGTCGATCGACTGGATCACCTGGAACGCCGGCCCGTGGAAGAGCAGGTGACCGTCATAGACGGCCTCTCGGGTCCACGCCCCGAGCTTCGGGGCGGCCGAACGCTCGGCCGGTCGCCGGGCCCCTTCGCTCACGTCCACGGTGGCGCTGAAGTGCAGGGCGTTGTCCTTGCCGCGCAGCTCGATCACCAGCTCGTCGGCCGCGCCCGCCTTCGCCGCCCCGAGGAGCGTGAGGCGATGGCCGCCGTTCTCGTAGTGGTCCAGCTTGATGCCTCGCAGCACCTTCAGGTCGCGCAGCCGCATCGCGCCCGCCGCCGGGCGGAAGGCCCTGGCCGCTCGCGCCATCCACTCGATCGCGAGGGCCACCGGGACCACCGGCTTGCCCGCGACGCGATGGTCCGTGAGGTAGGGGTGCGAGCCCTGGTCGACCGCCACCTCGACGGACATGGTCGGGGCGGTGGTCTTCGAGCCCAGCGGGCCTTCGCCCATCGCGCCGCCGACGACGGTCTCGACCTCCGACGGGGCCGCGGTGATCTCGTCGACGAAGCGCCTCGCGCCCTCCGCCAGCGGGATCAGGCCGACGCCCATCTGGTCGAAGCGCGCCTTGAGCGCGGGCGTCACCATCCCGCCCTCCCAGGGGCCCCAGCCGATGGACTTCGCCACGAAGGAAGCGCCGCGAGCGAAACGCTCCGCCGCCGCGACCTTGTTGAGCACCTCGTTGGCCATCGCGTAGTCGCACTGGCCGTTGTTGCCCGTGCGCGCGGCCACCGAGGAGAAGAGCACCACCCAGCGCAGCGGGTCGCCCGCGGTCGCCGAGAGCAGCGCCCTCAGCCCGGCCACCTTGGTGTCGAAGACCCGGTCGAACTGCTCCGGGGTCTTCTCCGCGATCAGCTTGTCGGCCAGCACCCCGGCCCCGTGCACCAGCGCCGTGATGGGCCCCCACGCGGCGCGCACCTCGTCGAGGGCCGATCGCAGCGCCGCCGCGTCCTGCACGTCGACCGCCACGTAGCGCACGTCGGATCCCGCCGAGCGCACCGCGTCGAGCGTCGCGCGCACCTCGCGGTTGGCGAGCACCTTCGCGACCTGCACCCCGACCTCCGAGGGCGACACCGAGCGACCCGACTTCTTGGCGTCGTCGAGCAGCGCCCGCTTCAGCCCGGCGTCCTCCGAGACGCCCCGGCACGAGGCGGGCTCGTCCTCCAGGCGAGAGCGCCCCAGCAGCACGATGCGGGCGTGGGAGCGCTTCGCGAGCTCGATCACCGAGGCCGCGGTCACCCCGCGACCGCCGCCCGAGACGACCACCACCGAGCTCGGGTCGACGGCCATCGGGGCGGGAGCGACCTCGCGCGCCACGCTGCGGAGCGAGGTGCGAGAGCCGTCGGCGTGGAGGCCCACCTCGCGGGTGGATCCGCCGGTGAAGAGCTCGGCCACGAGGGCCGAGGCGAGGGAGACCGGGTCGCGGCCCGCGCGGTCGAGGTCGATGGCCTTCACGCTCGCGGCCGGCCACTCGACGGCGGCGGTGCGAGCGAGGGCCGAGACCCCGGCGGTCCAGGAGCGCGTGGCGTCCCGGCCGGAGAGGCCGAAGTCGCCGCCGGTGTCCTGCACCGTCACGAAGAGGCCGCCCTTCGCGGCGAAGCGCGACGCGACCGAGCGAGCGACCCCGAAGGCCTCGCGGTTGACCGCCACCGCCTCGTCGACGCTCTTCACCTCTCGCAGGCCACCGAGGAAGATCACCGCGTCGGCGTCCGAGGGGACCGCCTCCGGGGCGACGACGACCGCGCGAATACCGTGCCCGGTAAGAGCGCTCACCACGGCCGCGGCGACGCCGGAGCCCTCGTCGGTCACCACCAGCTTCGTCGCGGCGGTGAGGCCCGGAACGATGAAGCCCGACGCGGCGGAGGGCTCCTCGACCAGCACGAAGCGCTGGACGCCGGAGGCCTTCGGGGCCGCCGTCACCGCGGGCTTCGCGGAGGGAGCGGCCGCGCCGTTGCGGCCTCGCATGTAGTCCACGATCTGTCCGAGGGTGCGAAGGGCGGCCATCTCCGAGGCGTTCACCTCGGGCAGCCCCGGGGCGCGCTCTCGCATCGCCGAGAGGATCTCCACGCGCTTGATGGAGTCGATCCCGAGGTCGGCTTCGAGCTCCATGGTGAGCGCGAGCATCTCCGAGGGATAGCCGGTCTTCTCCGCGACGATGGCCAGCATCAGCGCTTCGAGGTCGACCGAGGAGGCCTTCGCCGGAGCGGGAGCGGCCGTCTCTAATGGAGCGACCTTCGCCGACGCGGGCTGGCGCGACTGCATGTAGTCGACGATCTGTCCGAGGGTGCGAAGGGCGGCCATCTCCGAGGCGTTCACCTCGGGCAGACCCGGGGCGCGCTCTCGCATCGCCGAGAGGATCTCCACCCGCTTGATGGAGTCGATCCCGAGGTCGGCCTCGAGCTCCATCTGGACGCCCAGCATCTCCACCGGATAGCCCGTCTTCTCCGCGACGATCGCCAGCATCAGGGCCTGCAGATCGACCGCCGGAGCGGCCGCAGGAGCAGGAGCCTCGACGGCGGCCCTGGGGGCCGCGGGCTGGCGCGACTGCATGTAGTCGACGATCTGCCCGAGGGTGCGAAGGGCGGCCATCTCCGAGGCGTTCACCTCGGGCAGACCCGGGGCGCGCTCTCGCATCGCCGAGAGGATCTCCACCCGCTTGATGGAGTCGATGCCGAGGTCGGCCTCGAGCTCCATCTGGACGCCCAGCATCTCCACCGGGTAGCCGGTCTTCTCCGCGACGATGGTGAGCATCAGCGCCTGCAGATCGACCGCGGGGGCGGCCTTCGCGACCGGAGCCACGACCACCGCCGGAGCGACGACCACCACCGGAGCGGGGGCAGCGACCACCACCGGAGCGGGGGCGGCGACGGGGGCGACGTACACGGGCGCCGGAGCGACGGGAGCGACGTAGGCGACGGGCGCCGCCGCGGCCGGGAGTTGTCCAATGGACATCGGTTGTCCAATGGACATCGGCTGACCGGTGAGCATCGAGCTCAATCCAGAGAACGAGGTCTCCACCGTGCGGAGGAAGGACTCGTGCGAGTCGGCCATGGTCTTCAGGTAGGCCGCGTGGGCCTCCGAGGTCTGGCGCTGCGACTCCTGGTAGGCCTGCACCCAGGCGAGGTTCTCGCCCGCGCTCGCGACCGGAGCGGCGGCCGCAGCGGCGGCCACGGGAGCGACCGCGGCGGACGGCACCTCGCGCACCACCACGACCTCCTTCACGACTTCCTTCACGACCTCCACGACCTCCTTCACCCTCGGGGGGTTGGGCTTCGGCAGCGCCGCGGCGCCGCCCTTCGGGGGATAGGGCTTGCCGTAGTTGGAGCCGTTGAGCGACAGGGTCATCGCGGGCTTCTTCTTGGGCGCGGGCGTCGGGGCGTAGTCGGTCCAGAGCGCCGAGAGGTTCATGGCGACGCCCGCCACGGCGAGGCGGCCGATGGCCTCCTGGAGGCTGGTCACGCCGTGCTTGCCCTTGCGGTCGAGCGGAACGCTCACGTGCGGGCGATCGCCGAGGATGCGGTCGACCAGGTCGGTGAGCACCGCGCCGGGGCCGACCTCGATGAAGGTGCGAGCGCCGCGCGCCCACATGGCCTCGACCTGCTCGACGAAGCGCACCGGGCGGGCGATCTGCCCCGCGAGGCGCTCGCGCATCCCGGCTGCGTCCGTGGGATAGGGCGCCGCCTCGGCGTTGGACCACACCACCGCGCTCGGCGCCCCGAACGCCACCCCCGCCAGGAACTCCCCGAACTTCGCCCCCGACGGCGCCACCAGGGCGCTGTGGAAGGCCGTGGACACCGGCAGCCGCTTCGCCGGCATGCCCTTGGAGGAGAGCAGCGCCTCGACCCGGGCGATGGCCTCGGTGGCCCCGGAGAGCACCACCTGCTTGGGGTGGTTGTGGTTGGCCACCACCACCGAGTCGCCGAAGTCCGCGAGAGCGGCCCTCACCTCGTCGATCGAACGCCCCACCGCGGTCATCGCCCCCGGCGTCGCCGACGCGTCTCGCATCAGCTCACCGCGGCGACGGGCCACGGCCACGAAGCTCGCCTCGTCGATCACCCCCGCGGCGCAGAGCGCGGTCACTTCACCGAAGCTGTGACCGCCCACGTCCTGGGCCTTCACCCCGAGCGAGCGCAGCACCCTCAAGAGCGCGAGGCTCGCCACGCCGATGGAGGCCTGGGCCCACTCGGTGGCCGTGAGGCGCTTCGTCTGCGCCGTGCGCTCCTCGTCGGAGAACACCGGACGGGGGAAGACCACGTCGCCCACCGTGGAGGCGTCGAAGCGGGCGCCCGCGGCGTCGTCCCAGGCCGAGCGCGCGGCGTCGAAGCCCATCGCCACGTCCCCGCCCATGCCCACGTACTGGCTCCCCTGCCCCGGGAACAGGAAGGCCACGCCCCCCGCTTCGCCGCCCACCCCGTAGTGGACGCCCGTCGGGGTCGAGAAGGCCGCGTCGGGCTTCGACGCGAGGTGCGCCTGCACCTGCTTGAGCTTCGCCGCGAGGTCGGCCGCGTCGCTGGCCACCACCGCGAGCCGGGCCTTCGCGCCCGCGCCGAAGCCCTCCTGCGAGGCCCTCGCGACGGCCAGGAGCCCCGAGTCCGCCGCGCGCTTCGCGGCCTCGTCGCACTTCGCCGAGAGACCCTGCGGCGTCGCGTCGGAGAGCAGCACCAGCTCGGTGGGCTCGGTGCGCACCCGCCACGCGCGAGGCGCCGGGCCCGTGTACTCCTCCAGGGCCACGTGGAAATTGCTTCCGCCGAAGCCGAAGCTGGACACCGAGGCGCGGCGAGGGTGCGAGGCGTCGCGGATCCACGGCCTCGACTGGGTGTTGAGATAGAAGGGGCTCTTCTCGATCTCCAGGGCGGGGTTGGGGCGGTCGACCTTGATGGTGGGCGGCAGCACCTTGTGGTGCAGGGCCATCACGGCCTTGAAGAGCCCGGCGGCCCCGGCCGCGGACTTGGTGTGGCCGATCTGCGACTTCACCGAGCCGAGGGCGCACCACTGTCGGTCCGTGCGGCCGGACTCCCCGAAGGCGATCTGGAGACCCGCGAACTCCGCGGCGTCGCCCGCCTTGGTGGCCGTGCCGTGGGCCTCGACGAGCTCCACGGTGTCGGCGCCGTAGCCGGCGTTCTCGTAGGTGCGGCGGAGCGCGCGGGCCTGCCCCTCGGGGAGCGGCGCGTACACGCTCTTGCTCCGGCCGTCGGAGGCCGAGCCGAGGCCTCGGATGACGGCGTAGACCCGGTCACCGGCGCGCTCGGCGTCGTCGAGGCGCTTGAGCGCCAGCATGGCCATGCCCTCGCCCAGCAGCGTCCCGTCGGCGGCGTCGGAGAAGGGCCGACAGTCGCCCGTCTTCGAGAGCGCGGGCGTCTTGCTGAAGCACATGTACATGAAGATGTCGTTCATGGTGTCGACGCCACCGGCGATCACCAGGTCGGACTGGCCGATCGCGAGCTCGTTGATCGCCATGGAGAGCGCCGAGAGGGTGCTGGCGCAGGCCGCGTCGGTGACGCAGTTGGTGCCGCGCAGGTCGAAGCGGTTGGCGATGCGCCCCGCCACCACGTTGCCCAGGAGCCCCGGGAAGGACGACTCCTGCCACGGCACGAAGCCCCCGGCGATGCGCTCGCAGATGACGATGGCTTCCTCTTCGGGGATGCCGGAGTCGCGAAGGGCCTTGAGCCAGATGGGCCGCTGGAGGCGGCTGACCATGGTGCCGAGGAGTTCCTGGCCCGAGGTGACGCCGAGGATGACCGAGGCGCGCTCGCGGTCCATCCTGGCGAACTGGCCCTGCGTGGCGTCGTCGAGGACGCGCTGCGCGACGATGAGCGCGAGGAGCTGCGCGGTGTCCGTGGCGGGCAGGATGGACGGCGGGATCCCGAACTCCATCGGGTCGAAGGCCACGTCGGGCAGGAAGGCCCCGCGCTTGGAGTAGGTCTTGTCCTGCGCCGAGGGATCGGGGTCGTAGTAGTCCTCGATCAGCCAGTGGGACGGGGGCACGTCGGTGACGAGGTCGCGCCCGAGCAGGATGTCGCGCCAGAAGCCCTGCGCGTCGGTCGAACCCGGGAAGAGGGCGCTCACGCCCACGATGGCAATGGGAACCTGCGTCATCTCAAGACCTCGTCGTAACGGGTGGGAAAGGCAGTCGAGTCGGAGCGAAGGCCATGTCAGCCCAAGGAGCGCGGACGGAAATCAAAGGCGTCCGGCGGAACCGGCACGCCGTAGGAGCGCAGCTGCTGGGCGCGGGTGATCACCGCGGCGCCCTCCAGCAGGTTGAGCCCGATCTGCACCACCGAGCGGTTGCCGGGCTCGGCCAGGAAGGTGCCTCGGGTCCAGGCGTTGAAGGCCCCCATCGCGGGACCGCACCAGACCTGGTAGTCGGCGCGGCGCGAGGGCTCTCCGTCGATGGCCCACTTGCTGGCCTTGCCCAGGTACCATCGGAAGACCAGGGCCATCTGCCGCCTCGGGTCGGCCTCGCAGCGGGTCACCTCGGAGGGGTCGCGCTTCTGCCAGAAGGTCTTGGTGTCGGCCCAGATCTCGTCGAAGGTCGCGTGCAGCACGTCGCCCTCCAGCCGGGCGCGCTCCTCGGTGGGGATGGCCGAGAGCGACGGGTACTTCACATAGGCGTCGTAGAGCTTGGCCGCGCGCACGCCGAACATGGTCCCGCGCTTGAGCACCTGGACCTTCACGCCGAGCTCGAACATGTCCGCCGCGGGGGCCATGATCACGTCCGCGAGGTCGGCCTGCGCCAGCATCGCCCGCCCCGGCTCGGAGAGCCCGGACTCCACCGCGGCCTGGTTCACCGAGCCGGTGAGCGCGTAGGCCGCGCCCATGGCGAAGGCCGCCGCGACGGCCCCGGGGGTGCCCAGGCCGCCCGCCGCTCCGACGCGAATCGGGCGGGTAAACCCGTGCTTCGCGGCCATCTCGTCGCGCAGCGAGAGGATGGTCGGCAGCAGCGCCGTCAGCGCCTGGTTGTCCGTGTGACCGCCGGAGTCGGCCTCGACGGTGAGGTCCTCGGCCACCGGGACCCGTCCCGCGAGCTCGGCCTCGGCGCGGGTGAGCAGCCCCCGCTCGACCAGGGCGCGGAGCATCTCCGCGGGCGCCGGGGCCATGAAGCGACGGGCCACCTCCGCTCGGGAGATCTTGGCGAAGACGTGGTGCCTGCGGACGATGCGACCGGAGGCGTCGAGCGAGAGCCCGCTCGCGGCGTAGCGCACCACCGCCGGGGTGAGGGCCATGAAGGCCGAGGCCGAGACGCGAGCGACCCCGCGGCGGATGAGCAGGTCGGCCACGCGCTCCTCGAGCTCCGGCTCGTTGGGAGAGTGGATGAGGTTGACCCCCCAGGGGAGCGCCTCGCCGAGCGCCGAGGCGAGCTCGTCGAGGGCCTTCTCCACGCGCTCGAAGCCGAGGCCCGCGGCGCCGAAGAAGCCCAGCATCCCCGCGCGCGCGGCGGCGATGACCATGCGCGTCGTGGCGATGCCGTTGGCCATCTCGCCCACGACGTAGGGGAAGCGCACCCGGTGGGCCTCGCAGAACGAGCGGTCGCCCAGCCACTCGGGGTAGAGCGCTGGGAGCGTGGCCAGCAGCGGCAGCGCCCCGGCGACCGGGCGGGAGGAGGGCACCATCTCGCCGCCGAGCGCGACGCCCACCCGCCCGGAGGCGCCCTCGCGAACGACGTGCACGGGCTGACGCACGGAGGCGATCGCTCCGAGCAGGTCGCCGGCGCCGAAGGCCGGGGCAGCCGAGCCGGGGACCCAGAGGGCAACGGGAGTGAGGTCGACGGTTGGGGTGGCCACTGGAAGGGGCGCTTCCTACACCGGATCGCACGGGCGTAGGAGGGGCAAAGGGTGAAAACCCGACCATGCCCCCACGGTTTCACGCCGCTCGGCGCGGGCCTTCTCCCTCCTCCCCTCGGGCGCTCACGCCCCACTCCCGGCGACCCCTGACGGGGATCACCCCGTCGTCACTGTGGCGTAATGGCAAGGTGAGCCGATTTGTCCCGTGCGCCCTCTCCTCCAGGGCGGGGCCGTGACCCCCCCGATACGGCCCTCGCGAGCCGATGGCACATCGGGTGCTGGCCTGATCTGGTTGGTCTTCCTTTCAGGGTCCCAACCCTTACTGGGTTTCCGAATGCCCTCTTTGCTGCGATTGGACGGTGCCCCTGTCATGCGATCCCTGGCTTCTCCGCTGAATCGAGCTCCTTCGGCCTCACCGGCCGCGGTCACCCCTCGGGGTTCTCTCCCCAACCCCGTCGGGGCCTTCGTGGTGGGCGCCTGCGGCGACGAGGACGAGGTCTACGCCGACCTCACGGGCGTCCGCGTGCTGGTGGTCGACGACGAGGCCGACGCGCGCGAGCTCTTCGCGATGGTGCTGGAGAGCTGCGGGGCGGTGGTGAGCACGGCGAGCCGGGCGTCCGAGGCCTTCTCCATGATCCGTAGCGCGCCTCCGCACGTGCTGGTCTCGGACATCGGGATGCCCGAGGAGGACGGCTTCAGCCTGATCCGCCGGGTGCGGGCGCTGTCCCCCGCCGAGGGCGGAGCGACCCCCGCCGTCGCGGTGACCGCCTTCACCGGCGTCGAGCACCGGACCCGAGCGCTCGAGGCCGGCTTCAACCAGCACGTCGGCAAGCCCTTCGAGCCGCAGAAGCTGGTGGCCATCGTGCGGCGCCTCGCGAGCTGAACCCCTCTCCGGCCTGCGACGCGGACGCCCCGACCGTGGCCTGAACTCCTCATGATCGACCTTGATTTCAAGCGTTTTTTTTGACGATCCGAGGCGCGACAGGAGCCCCCGCCCGGTGATGTAGTTGGGGTTCCAATGAGTGAACGCCTCATGCCCACTGACGCGAGCCTTCTCGGGAGTGACGTTCCGGTTCGCCGCGAGGTGATGGTGGTGCCGGGCGGGGTGCTCACCGTCACGGTCTTCCACTTCGACCGCCACGCGGCCTCGGCCCTCCACGACCGGCGCTCGGAGCGCCCGCTCTGGCAGCGGCTGGCGCGCTGGCTCTCGGGCCACGACTGACCTGTCGGACTACCGGTGGGTTATTTGTTTCCCTTGACCGCCGGTGCCTAAGGTGCCGCCGATGAACACCGACGCCTCCTCCCACGACCCCGCGAACGATCCCTCGCGCGAGGCGGAGGAGGTCGCTCGGGACCGAGCCCCGCAGACGCTCGAGGGGCTGCACATCCTGGTGGTCGACGACGAGGTCGACGCGCGCGATCTCTTCGCGATGGTGCTCCGCAGCACCCGCGCCCACGTCTCCGTGGCGGGCAGCGTCGACGAGGCGCTCGCGATCTTCGTGAGCGACCGCCCGGACCTCCTCGTGTCGGACATCGGCATGCCCGTCCAGGACGGCTACAGCCTGATCCGCCGGGTTCGGATGCTGAGCCCCGAGGCCGGCGGGGACATCCCCGCCATCGCCCTCACGGCCTTCACCGGCCCGGAGCACCGGGCGCGAGCGCTCGAGGCCGGGTTCACGATGCACGTGCCCAAGCCCGTCGACCCCGACCGTCTCATCGAGGTCGTCTCGCAGCTCGCCCTCGGGCGCTGAGACCGCTCGCCGGGGAGGGGGCGGTCACGCGGGGTCCGCCGCGCACGTTGGGAACCTACAGACCATGCCGCGTGTCCGACGCCTCCGTCGGGTCATGCTCACCCTGTACGCTCCCTCGAGAACCCCCTCAGGATGAACTGGAGAGACACCGTCCGCGCCGCCTCCGCCCCGCGCAACCCCCGCGAATACCGCGCGGCGTGGCAGGCGATCTACGACGCCTGCGGAGCGAGCGTGCGGCTGCTCGCCCGGATGATGGTCGGCCCCCGGCGCGGCTACGACGTGCACGACATCGAGCAGGAGGTCTTCCTGCGGGCGAGCCAGAGCCTCGCGACCCTGGAGCTGGAGGAGGGGCGCGAGCTCCCCTGCCTGAAATCGTGGATGCACCGGATCACCCGAAACCACGTGATCGACCGCATCCGCGCCTCCAAGGCGAGGCTGCAGGTGGACGCCCCGTGGGGCCCGAAGTCGCTCGACGACATCGAGGTGTCGAGCGACCACGAGTCGGTGCACGTCGAGTCCATCCAGCGGACGCTCGCCGACCCGGACGCGATGATCTACCTGCGGCAGCTGCTCGACGCGCTGCCCGACGAAGACCGGCTGCTGTTGTTCCATAGCTGCATCGACAAGCTGGAGTTCGAGGAGCTGGCGGAGCTCATCCGGACCGAGTGCGGCACCGCCTGCACCGCCCCGGGGCTGCGCAAGCGCCTCCAACGGCTGCTCCCCTCCCTGGTCGCGTTCGCCGAGGTGGGACGCGCCGCGATCCGGAGATCATCCACGGAGGCCCGTGGCCATGAGGTCGACCATGAACCGTCGTGACAACGATCGCCGGGCGGAGATCGCCGCCCAGCTCCTCGAGGCGCTCTACGCGGAGGCCCCGCAGCCCGGCCAGCGCGCCGCGGTGCTCGACCGCATCGCCGCCGCGCACGCCGACGGCCCCCGCTCCAGCGAGCCCACGGCCCTGGCCACGCGCGCCCTCGAGGGCGCCTACGGGACGGCCACGTCCGAGGCCCAGCGCGGCGCGGTGCTCGACGCCATCACCCGCGCCCGCCACGACGACCCCTCCATGGGCCCGGTGCGGGAGGGGATGCTCGCGCTCGCCTCGACGCTGGCCGCGGCCCTGATCGTGGGCGCGGTGATCGTCGGGGTGCGCCACGAGGGCACCGCGATCCCCGGCGCCGGTGGGCTCACCGCCGAGGAGCACCGATCGATCCCCGTGAGAGCGCACCGACCGGAGGCTCCCCGAGAGGCCCCGGCGCCCGTCGCTCCCCGCCCCGGGGTCGCGGGGACGGCGGCTCCCCAGCCGACGGTCCACCCGGCGATCCCGGCGATGCAGCGAGGGTGCGACCAGGGCAGCGCCGTGAGCTGCCGACGCCTCGGGACGCTCTACCAGCGGGGCCGCGGGGTCGCGGCCAACCACGCCCGGGCCTTCGAGCTCTACGACCGGGCGTGCCGCGCGGGCGACGCGCGAGGCTGCACCCTGCGCGACGCGGCGGACCACAGCCTCAACGACGTCGACCGCGACGACCGCGCGGACGCCGAGTATTTCAGCACCCTGGGGCTGTAGCCCCCGTTAAGCCGCCGTTCAGGTGCGAGGGTTAGAGCCCCGGGGGTGATCCCTGCGCGCGCTCTCCTCGTGGCCATGCTCCTCGCCGCACCCGCCCTCGGCGCGCAGCCCATGGCCTGGGACGAGGCCTGGCGCCGCGGGGCCCTCTCGGCGCCCGCCGCCCTGGTGGGCGAGGCGCGCGTGGCGGAGGTGCGCCGCAGCGAGGACGTCGCCACGACGGTGCCAAACCCCACCATGGCCCTCGGCGCGTACGGCTGGAGCACCCACGTCTTCGCGTCCATCAACGTCCCGCTGCCCATCTTCGGGCAGCTCTCCACCCAGGGGGACGCCGCGCGGGGCCGCACCGCCGAGGCCGCAGCCCAGCAGCGCTGGACCCGCCGCGACGCCGGCTACGCTGCGCTCCTCGCCTGGGTCGAGGTGTGGTCCGCCCGAGCCCGGGCCCGCGCCGCCGAGGCCGTCGTCGCCCGCCTCGATCGCCTCGTCGCGGCCACCCGGGAGGCCGTCTCCGGAGGCCAGCGCCCACGCTTCGAGCTGGTCAGCGCCTCGGCCGAGCTCGCCGCCGCCCGCGCCGACGCCGACGCCGCCGCGCACCTGGTGCAGTCCGCCCGCGCCACCCTCGCCTCTCGCCTCGGCGTCGAGGCCGCGGGCGAGCTCCCCGACGTGAGCGGCGACCCGCCCGGGGGAGAGAGCCCCTCGCTCGCCGCGTGGCGGGACCTCTCCGCCGGGCACCCCCTGCTCGACACGGTGCGCGCCCGAGAGCGAGCCGCCGCGCTGGAGGTGCGCGCCGAGCAGCGGCTGCGCATCCCGGTGCCGACGCTCCAGGTGGCGGCCTACCTGCTGCGCGTCACCAATCCCCCCAACGACCTCTACGTGGGCCTCGGCTTCGAGCTGCCGATCTTCAACCAGCGCGAAGGGTTCATCGCCCGCGCCGCCGCCCGGGAGGCCACCGCCCGCGCGGAGGCCGACGCCCTCGGCCGCCAGCTCCGCGCCGACGTCGCGGCCGCGTGGGAGCAGTACAGCGCCGCTCGGGTGCTCGCCGCGGCCCAGCGCGAGGAGGTGCTGCCCGCCGCCACGGAGGCCGCCGACCTCGCCCTCGAGGCCTACCGCGCAGGCCGCCTCGACCTCGCCGGTCTGCTCGCCGCCGAGCAGCGACGGCTCGTGGCCCAGGACCGCTCCGACCAGGCCATCGCCGCCCGCGCCCGCGCCCTGGTCGCCCTCGAACGCGCCGCCGGAGGAACCCCGTGACCCGTCCCCCTCTCCCTCCCGTCGCCCTCCTCCTGCTGCTCGCCGCCTCCTGTCACCGCCACGCGGAGGCCGGGGAGCCCGAGCCCGGTCCGCTGTCGGTGCAGTGCTCTCCCATGGTCGCTCGCACCGTGCGCGAGGTGCGCACCCTGCGCGGCAGCACCCAGCTCGCGCCCGAGCACCTCGCCCGCGTGGCCGCCCAGGTCGCCGGCCGAGTGCAGCGCCTCGCCGTGCGCGAGGGCGACGCGGTCACCGCCGGTCAGCTCATCGCCACGGTCGAGACCACCCCCTTGCGCGACCAGGCCGCCGCCGCGCTCGGCGGGCTCGCGGGCGCCCGCGTCGGCGTGACCTCCGCTGAGGCGACCGTCGCCCGACTCGAGCCGCTCGTCGCCCACGGCATCGCCGCCCAGCAGGAGCTCGACGACGCCCGAGCCCGCCTCGCCCAGGCCCGCGCCGCCGTCGCCGTGAGCGCAGGGGTCGCCGCGGTCACCGCCCACGAGGTCGGTCGGGGGACGGTGCGCGCTCCCATCGCGGGCGTGGTGCTTCGGGTGCTGCGCGGCGTCGGCGACCTCGTCGACGGGACGCCCAACACCCCCATCGTGGAGGTGGGCGATCCGGGCGCGCTGGAGTTCGTCGCCAACGCGACGGCCCCCGACCTCGTGGCGCTGCGAGAAGGACAGGGCGCGAGCGTGGTGCTGGGCTCCGACGAGGCCGCGCCGAGGGCCGCGCAGGTCGACCGCGTGGCCCTGGCGGTGGACCCGCTCACGGGCATCGGCGCGGTGCGGCTGCGCTTCACCGAGGCGACGCGACTGCCCACGGGGATGACCGGATCGGTGCGCGTGACGGTGGCCGAGCGAGCCGGGGCGGGGACGGTTCCGGAGCGGGCGCTGAGGGCCAGGGAGGGCGACCGCGCCGAGGTGGTGGTGTGCGGCGCCAACCACCACGCCGCGGTGAAGGAGGTGCAGCTCGGAGCGACGGACGAGGGCTTCGTCGAGGTGCGAGAGGGCCTCGGAGCGACGGACCGCGTGGTGGTCGACCACGTCGTCGGCGTCGAGGACGAGGCGCCCCTCGCGGAGCGGCCGTGAGCATCGGCGCGTGGGCGATCCGCCAGCGGGCCTTCGTGCTGCTGGCCCTGGTGCTGATGACCGCGGGGGGGCTGCTCGCGGCCTCCCGGTTGCCCGCTGGGATCTACCCCGAGGTGGACTTCCCCCGCATCGTGGTGGTGGCCCGCGGCGGCGACAGCGAGCCCGAGGTCTACCAGCGGCAGGTGACCCTGCCCCTGGAGCAGGGGCTCGCCACGACGCCAGGCGTGCAGCAGGTGCGGGCGCGCACGATCCGTGGAGCGACGGAGATCTCGCTGCTCTTCGCGCCGGGGACGGACATGTGGCGAGCGCTCCAGCTGGTGCAGGCGCAGGTGAACGCGACCCGCAACGCGCTGCCCCCGGGGACGGAGTTCGAGGTCGAGCGGCTCACCCCGACGGCCTTCCCGGTGGTGACCTACAACCTCGCGGGCAGGCTCGACGGGCGCGACCTGCGCGAGCTCGCCGACCAGGTGGTGAGGCCGGCGCTCGCCCGCGTTCCGGGCGTCGGGCAGGTGCGGGTGACCGGGGGCGATCGCCGCGAGGTGGAGGTGGTGCTCGACGGGGAGCGCGCCGGGGGGCTGCACCTGCGCCTCGCGGACGTGGCGGCCCGGCTGCGCGATCGTCTGGTGCTGGCGGCCGCGGGGCGCACCGAGGGGGCGCAGGAGGCGGCGGCGGTGATGGTGTCGGCCGATCCTCGCGACGCCGAGGAGCTGGCGCAGGTGCCCATCGCGGTGGGCCCGGGCGGCGCGGCGATCGCCCTCGGCAACATCGCCCGCGTCTACGAAGGCCACGAGGACCGCACGGCGCGAGTGGGCGGACCGCATGGCGAGACGGTGATCCTGTCGGTGTCGAGGGCGGAGGGGGCGAGCACCTCGGCGGTGGTGGAGGCGGTGCGCGCGGCGGTGCGGGACGTAGCGCGCTCGCTGCCGCCGGAGACGACGCTCACGCCCGTGTACGACCAGGCGACGCTGGTGGAGGAGAGCGTGGCGAGCGTGCGCGACGCGATCGCCCTCGGTGTGCTGCTCTGCCTGGTGGTGCTGGGGATCTCGCTGCGCGACCTGCGCGCGGGCCTGGTCGCGGCGTCGGTGGTGCCGGTGGTGCTGGCCTCGTGCTTCGTGGCGATGAAGGCCGCGGGGCAGAGCCTCAACATCATGTCGCTGGGCGGCCTCGCGGTGGCCGTGGGGCTGGTGATCGACGACGCGATCATCGTGGTGGAGGCCATCGCCCGCCATCTTGAGGAGGGCGTCGCCCCGGAGGAGGCAGCGCGTCGGGGCACCGACGACCTCGCGGCGGCGGTGATCGGGACCACCGCGACGACGGTGGTGGTCTTCCTCCCGCTGGCCTTCGTGGAGGGCCTGGTGGGGAGCTTCTTCGGCGCCCTCGCCGGGACCCTCTCCGCCGCGGTGCTGCTCTCGCTGGTGGTGTCGCTGACGGCGGTCCCGGCGGTCGCGGCGCGGTGGTTCGTTCGCCGCGAGGGGCACGCGCGGACCTCCACGCTCGACCGCTTCTACGCGGCGCTCGCCGAGTGGGGCGCGCGTCGTCGCTGGGTGGGCGCGGCGCTGGTGGCGGCGGCCATCGCGGCGAGCGTGGCGCTGCAAGCTCGGGTGGAGTCGGGCTTCCTCCCGACCATGGACGAGGGCGCCTTCGTGCTCGACTACTTCCTCCCGGCGGGCACCTCGCTCTCGGAGACCGAGTCCGTCGCCCGAGAGCTGGAGGCCGTGCTGCGCGCGACCCCGGAGGTGGCCAACTTCGCCCGGCGCACGGGGGCGGAGCTGGGGCCCGCGGCGGCCACGACCCCCAACCGCGGGGACATCATGGTGCGGCTGCGAGGGGGGAGCGGGAAGAGCACCGAGGAGGTGATCGAGGCGCTGCGAAGGCGGGTGGCGGAGGAGGTTCCGAGGGCGCGCACGGAGTTCATCCTGGTGCTGCAGGATGTTCTCAACGACCTGTCGGGCGCTCCGCACCCGGTGGAGGTCAAGCTCTTCGGAGAGGACACCGCGGTGCTCGCTCGGCTCTCCGAGGAGGTCACCACCCGGCTCGGTCGGGTGCGCGGCCTCGCGGACCTCTACGGCGGCGTGGAGCCCCCGGCGAGCGCGGAGGTCTTCGTGGTCGACCAGACGGCGGCCGCGGCGCTGCATCGGACGCCGAGAGAGGTGCACGACGAGCTCTCGGCGGCGGTCGCGGGCGCTCACGTCGGGTCGATGCGTCGCTTCGACCGGCTGGTCCCGGTGCGGGTGCGCTACGCCGACGCGGTGCGATGGAACACCGACCGCCTCCTCGCGCTGCCGTTGCAGCTCGACGGGGTGAGCGGGGCCGTTCCCCTCTCGGCGGTGGCGTCGCTGCGCCACGAGCGCGTGGCGAGCGAGCTCTTCCACGAGGACCTGCAGCCCGTGGTGACGGTGACCGCGGAGCTGGAGGGCCGCGACCTCGGCAGCGTCGACCGCGACGTGCGCTCGGCCATGGCGGGCCTGCGCCTGCCGCCGGGTTACCGGGTGGAGTATGGCGGCCAGCAGGCGTCGCAGCGCGAGGCCTTCCGCAACCTGGTGGTGGTGGCGCTCGGGGGTCTGCTGCTGACGCTGCTGGTGCTGACGGCGCAGTTCCGCCGGGTGAGGCCCTCGGTGGCGGTGCTGCTGACGACGCCCTTCGCGCTGGTGGGCGCGCTGCTCACGCTCTGGGCGACGGGCACCCCGCTCAACGTGTCGTCGATGATGGGCTGCGTGCTGCTGGTGGGCCTGGAGGTGAAGTCCGGCATCCTGCTGCTCGAGCTCGCGCAGTCCAACGCCGCGGCGGGCATGGACCCGGTGACCGCCGTGGTGGAGGCCGGCCGACGGCGCATCCGGCCGATCATGCTGACGACGACGGCGACGCTGGTGGGCGTCGCGCCGCTGGCGCTGGGCATCGGCGCGGGCACCGACGTGCTGCGCCCGCTGGCGATGGCGGTGCTCGGCGGGATCGCGGTGTCGAAGTTCCTGAACCTGGTGGCGCTGCCGTCGCTGGCGGTGCTCTGCGGGCTGGGCACAGGGCAGGGCGGCGGCGTCAAATCGTCTTGAATTCCGCTCTGGCGTCGATGCCCCCACCCGCGCTGCCGCGCACCCCTCGCCCCAAGGCAGAGCCCTGAGCATTGGTCACATCTCTCGCTCGCCCTTCTGCGCTC
>CBIHPK010000099.1:0-30555 GCA_966211675.1 uncultured Myxococcaceae bacterium | reverse complement strand
GAACCGGCGACGTTCAGCTTGGGAAGCTGACATTCTACCGCTGAATTACGCCCGCGGTCCTCTGAGGTTTTTCACCGCAGGGGACGACGTAGGTGCCACAGCGCTTCGGAGCTTGTCAAGCGCCTCGCGCTTCCGCACCCTCCCGGCCCACCAGGACCTTATGCACATCGACCCTATCGATCCGACCGACCCGACCGAGCCGACCGACCCGACCGATCCCGCCGCTCACGCCGAGCCCGAGGAGGCCGCCGCCGAGCCCGTCGAGGCCGCGCCCCCGGCGTCTCCGCCCGACCCCGCGCAGGAGCGCGCGATCGCCCTCGACGCCCTCAACTGGTGCCGCGAGCACCCGTCCGAGGAGACCGCCGTCGAGACCCTCAACGCCGTCTTCGCCCTCATCCGCGACCCCGAGGTGCGCCCCGCCTGGATCGCCACCGTGCGCACGGTCGTCCTCGCCATCGCGCAGGTCCCGGAGCCCACGCCCGCCCTCCACGCCCACATGACCGTGCTCGTGGCCAACCTCCTCGAGCTCAGCACCGACAGCGCCATGGTCGACGAGCTCCTCGCGGCGTGGCTCCGGCACCCGAGGTCCTTCGGCAGCCTTCACACCACGCCCGCGGCCTTCCAGCGAGAGAGCTTCGTCCAGCGCCTCGGCGACCTGCTCGGGTGGAACGCCCTCGACCTGCACCGCGACCGCGACGCCCTCCGCCGCTTCGCCGACTGGGTCAACACCTGGAACCCTCGCAACAAGTTCCGCTCGCGCCGCGCCCTCCAGGCGCTCGCCCGCAACTTCCCGGCCTCCGATGTGTGGTCGCGCATCCACTTCCCGAGCGAGAACGGCCCGCCCCCGCACCGCTCCGGCCAGGCCCGCCGCGGCGAGCACGAGCGCCCCGCGCAGGCCCCCGCGGCGAACCCCACCGAGGCGGTCGAGCCCACCCCCGAGGCCGCCTTCGCCAGCCCCGATGGAGCGCCCGCCGCGGACGCCACCCCGGGCGAGGCCACGAAGCGCAAGCGCCGCCGCCGTCGCCGCCGCAAGGGCGCCAGGCCCGGTGAGCCCGGCGCCGTCGCCGAGGGCTCCGCCGAGGCCGAAGGCGCCGCCGACGAAGGTGGCGACGAGGGCGGCGACGACGCGCCCGAGGCCCCCGCCGAAGGCTGAAGGCCACCCCCCCGATGGCCCTCGATTTTACCGACCATCGTAAAGACCCCGCGGCCTGGGCGAGCTCGCTCGGCATCTCCACCGAGGCCGTGCAGCTCTACCTCGACTCGGAGGTGATCGACCTGCACATCGACTCGTTCCTGTGGACGAGGATGCTCGGCTACGACCTCACGAAGCGCCACACGCCGGGCCTGCTCAACGGCGCCTTCGCCCGGCAGGTGGACCTCCCCCGCCTCCGCGAGGCCCAGGTCTCCGGCGCCACCTGGATCATCACCACCAACCCCGCGCGCGGCTCCGAGGACCGCGCCCACACCTTCGTGCGCAACCTCGCCCGGCTGCGCGCCGAGCTCGCCCGCGCCCCCGACGACGTCGCCGTCGTGCGCAACGTCCGCGAGTACCGGGCCGCCCGCGCGGAGGGAAAGCACGCCGCGTTCATCGGCATCCAAGGGGGCAACGCGCTCGACCACGCGCCCGACGGGAGCGCGCTCGACCTCATCCCCGATGACGTCGTCCTGCGCGTCACCCTGGTGCACCTCTCCACGTCGCAGCTGGGCGTGACCAGCTCCCCGCTCGGCTTCACCGGCGACACCGGGCTCACCACCCGGGGCCGCGACTACGTGAAGGCCCTCAACGCGCGGAAGATCTTCGTCGACCTCGCGCACATCTCCCGCAAGGGGTTCTTCGACGCGCTCGCGGTGCACGACAAGACCCAGCCCGCGATCGTCACGCACACCGGCGTCGCCGGGGTCACGCCGCACTGGCGCAACCTCGACGACGAGCAGCTCCGCGCCATCGCCGCGCTCGGCGGAACCGTCGGCGTGATGTACCAGTCGAGCTTCCTCGGCGACCCGACCTTCGATGGGCGGCTGAGCTCCATCGTCGCCCACCTCGCGCACATCATCGACACCATCGGCGAGGACCACGCCTCGCTCGGCAGCGACTGGGACGGGATGATCGTCCCCCCGGTGGACATGCGCACCTGCCTCGAGCTGCCGCGCCTCGTCGAGGCGATGCTCGCCCGCGGCTGGTCCGACACGAGGGTGAAGAAGATCCTCGGCGGGAACTTCCTCCGCGTCGTCGAAGCGCTCCGCGGCTGAGGCGCCTCTACCCCCGCTCCCTCACTGGAAGAGTCCCGCCAGGCGTTGCACGTTGAGCAACTCGGTGACCTCCTCCTGGTCGAGCGTTGCGTCCAGGCGAACGGTCGCGCCCTCCGCGGTCGCCGAGAGCCGGGTGAGCGCGCGCCGCAGCACCGGGAAGTGCACCGTCCCCGTGGCGCTCGCCGCGCGCCCCCCGAGGGTGCCCGCGAACTGGTCGATGGACTCGCGCAGGTCGAGCGCGAAGGCCCCGACGAGGCGCGCCGCCGCCGCCGCCTGCTCGGGCGAGTCGTAGCGCCACGTCGACCGCAGGGTCGCCCCGCCGTCGTCGTCGCCGCCGGGGTCGCGCGTCGCCTGGATCGCGAACTCCGCGGACACCGGGACGGGGTTGCTGCGACCCGGCGCCGAGAGGAGGTTGCGCACCCCTCGCGCGGTGAGCAGCGCGACCAGCCGCGGCCCTCGCGCGGAGCCCTCGCTGCGGGGCAGGGCGCTCGCCACGGCGGTCTGTCCGCCCAGCACCGCAAGCAGCGTCGGCATCCGCTGCGGCGACGAGAAGACCGCGAGGTCGTCCTCCAGCAGCGCCACCGAGGTGGGGCCGAGGTAGCGGTCGACGGTGGTGGTCTCGACGCCGTTGCGGCGCGTCCAGATCGAGCGCGTGGGCCGAGGGAGGGGCGTCCCGTCGGGGTGCGTGAAGTGGTCGCGGAGGGTCCCGGCGTCGGGCGGGAGCGGGCCCGACGGGGTGCTGGCGCGCACGCCCGCCATCTGCTCGACGGAGGCCCGGAGGAAGTCGCGACGCGCGTGGGTGCGCACGATCGCCATCAGGTCGGGCGGGTGCGCTCGCGTCCCGAAGGGGTTGGCGCTCGCCAGCAGCACCGCGTCGAAGTCCCGGACCGGGTCGATCTCCGTGCCGCCCAGCACCGCCTGCCAGTCTCGGATGCCGTCGAGCAGAGCGCCCACCCGCTGCGCGTGCGGACCCTCGCGCAGCCGGTCGGTGCGCAGCAGCATCGTCACCACCGCGCCCTCCGGGATCGCCGCCGCCATCGCCCCCGCGGCCTGGGCCATCGTCGGCACCGCCCCGGGCTCGACGTCCGAGGGCGGCGCCGTATCCGTGAGGGCGAGCGCCACGTCCTCCATCGATCCCGCGTCGGTCATCGCGAGGGCGACGTCCTCCATGGAGCCCGCGTCGTTGAGCGCGAGCGCGGCGTCCTCCAGGGAGCCCGAGTCGCGACGCTCGGCGAGGAGCACGGAGTCCGGCTCGCGAACGAGCGAGGGCTCCCTCAGCCGCATGTCCGGCGGGTCGGGCAGCGCGCTCGGACGGGGCGCCGCGCGGCGCGGAGCCGCGGCCCGGGGAGGCGGGCGAGGGGGCGTGGGCGTGGGGCCGGGAGGCGTCGGAGGAGCGGGCGTCGGGGTCGGCGAGGTTGCGGGACGGGCGGTCTCCAGACCAAACTCGACGGTGCGATTGATCTCCACGGGCAGCGACGGAAACCGCACCGTGGGGGGGCGCACCGCCATCACCGCGCCGTGCAGCGCCAGCGAGACCGCGATCGGCCACGCGAGTCTCTGGTGCCATGGGGGTGTGTGCGTCGTTCCGCGTTGGGTCATCGCGTGGGTCGACCGGGAGGCCGCGCGAACCCTAACAGCAATGTCCCCCCCGCGCCGCCGCCTCATGGTTGGTGCGGTTGTCGCAACCGTCGGAATTGGACACGGGCCCCCCGCGCTGTGGTAGCGCACCATCGGGCCCTCGCCGGAGTCGCATGCGCCACCCCGCTCTTAACCCCAACTACCGCTGCTTCCTTGTCGCGACCCTGCTCGCGGCCTCGCTCTCGTCCGCCTCTGGCTGCACCCGCCTCGACAGCCTGTGGAGCCGCGTCACCTCGCCCGACGCCTCCGCCGCTCCGCTCGACGCGGCGCTGAGCCTCGCCATCGACCCGAGCGTCCCGCCGCGCGCCGACGACGACGCCGGCGGCTCCGCGCTCGACCCCGATGACGCCGGCGCCGCCGCGGACGACGACGCGGGCGCCGACGCGGGTCCGGTCGACGCCGGACCGCGCACCATGATCACCGCCCTCGGCTGGCGCACCGGCATCGTCGAGGCCCCGCAGGCCAACGCGCACTGGATCGGGTACGTCCGCGCGGGCGGCCAGATCGCCATCGTGCGCGGCCCGGTGGGCAACGACGGCTGCCCGGCGCGCTCGGACATGCGCGGCGCGGGCTGGTACGAGGTCGAGGGCAGCGGCTTCGTGTGCGTCGGCCCGCTGGCGATGCTCTCCAGCGCGCTCGGCAACCGGCCCATCACCCGACGCCTGCCGACGCCTCCGGACATCGACGCGGCGATGCCCTTTACCTATGCGCGTAACACCCGCGCGGCCGCCATCTACCGCTGGCTCCCCAGCGAGGACGAGGAGCACGAGGTGGAGCCCGAGCGCTTCGCGCCTCGCACGGCGGCGGTCGACGTGGACGGCGGAGCGGTCGCCTCCGACGCGGCGGTCGCGGTCGCGGTGGCCACGACGACGGACGCGGGCGCCCGCGGCCCCGACGCGCAGGTGCGCATCGAGGACCTGGAGGGCGTCGCCGGCACTCCGCTGCTGCGCCGCATCCTCCGGGGGATGTACGTCTCGCTCAACCGCGAGGCCCGCTCGCCGGGTGGCACCAGCTTCTGGCACACGCAGTCCGGCGGGTACATCCGCGCGAGCGCGCTCTCCACGCTGCGCGGCGACGGCTTCTTCCAGGGGGTCGCGCTCGACGCGCAGCACCACCTGCCCATCGGCGTCGCGCTGAGCTCGGTGACCTCGACCTACCAGGCCAGCGGACGGTCCATGTCGGCCGTCGGTCGGGTGCCGCGGCTGGCGATCATCCAGCTCGCGGACGAGCCCCCGGTGACCGTCGGCAACGAGCAGTACTACCACACCGCGGAGGGCTATTTCCTGCGCTCTCGGCAGGTGCGCGTGGTGACGCTGCACGAGCCCCCGGCGGACCTCTCCGCGCCCGACGAGAAGTGGATCGACGTCAACCTCGACCACCAGAGCGTCGTGGCCTACGAGGGCGCGCGGCCGGTCTACGTGACCGTGGCGAGCACCGGGCGGCGCAACCGCAGCAACCCGGACGAGAACTACGAGACCGTCCAAGGGGCCTTCCGCATCCTGTCCAAGCACGTCGCGACGACCATGGACGGCAACAGCGCCAACGACGGCCCGTACAGCATCGAGGACGTGCCCTGGGTGATGTACTTCGAGGGCTCCTTCGCGCTGCACGGGGCCTTCTGGCACAACGGCTTCGGCGCGATGCACTCGCACGGCTGCGTCAACATGAGCCCCCCCGACGCGCGCTGGTTCTATCACTGGACCGAGCCGCACGTCGCCCCGGGGTGGAACGGCGCCTACGCGACGGCGCAGCACCCGGGCACGCGGGTCTACGTGCACTACGACGAGCAGCCGCTCGGCACCCGCGGCGGCCCCGACCGGGTGCCGCAGCACTGACCGCCTCCGCCCTTGTGCGGGCCCCGTAGAGCCTCCATAACTCCCGCGCGCGGCGGTCCCTATACCCCCGCCGTCGCACCCCTACACGGAGACACCCCATGGCGAAGCTCTCGCGCGAGATCGTGATCCTCTCGGCCCGTCGTACGCCCTTCGGCACCCTGTCGGGCGCCCTCAAGTCCGTGTCCGCCACGGACCTCGCGGTCAACGCCTCCAAGGCCGCCCTCGTCGACGCCAACGTCGCCGCCGAGGACGTCGGGCACGTCATCTTCGGCAACGTCCAGCAGACCAGCGCCGACGCCATCTACCTCGCCCGCCACGTCGGGCTGAAGTCGGGGCTGCCCATCACCACCCCGGCGCTCACGGTCAACCGCCTCTGCGGCTCCGGCTTCCAGGCGATCATCAGCGGCGCCGAGCAGATCCTCCTCGGCGACGCGGAGTGCGTGCTCGTCGGCGGCACCGAGAACATGTCCCAGGCCCCGCACGTCATCCGAGGCGCCCGCGACGGCTTCGCCTTCGGCCGCGCGCCCGCCCTCGAGGACTCGCTCGCCGCGGCGCTCACCGACTCCTTCTGCAACACTCCGATGGCCATCACGGCGGAGAACCTCGCGCAGAAGTACGGCCTCACCCGCGAGGACTGCGACCGCTTCGCCCTCCTCTCGCAGCAGCGCTGGGCTGCCGCCGCCGAGGCCGGCGCCTTCAACTCCGAGCTCACCACCGTCGAGGTCGCCGGCCGCAAGGGCTCCGTGGTGGTCTCCAAGGACGAGCACCCGCGGCCGCAGACCACCCTGGAGACGCTCGCGAAGCTCCCGACCGCGTTCAAGAAGGACGGCGTGGTCACCGCGGGCAACGCCTCGGGCATCAACGACGGCGCCGGCGCCCTGGTGCTGGCCAGCGCCGACTTCGCGCGAGCCCGCGGCCTCAAGCCGCTCGCCCGCGTGGTGCAGTGGGGCGTCGCCGCGGTGGAGCCCACGATCATGGGCATCGGGCCCGTGCCGGCCATCCAGGCGGCGCTGCAGCGCGCGGGCACCTCGCTCGACCGGGTCGACCTCGTGGAGGTCAACGAGGCCTTCGCGGCGCAGTACCTCGCCGTCGAGAAGGAGCTCGGGCTCGACCGCAACAAGACCAACCTCGACGGCGGCGCCATCGCCATCGGCCACCCCCTCGGGGCCTCCGGAGCGCGCATCATCGCGCACCTCGTCCACGCCCTGCACCGCCGCAACCTGAACACCGCCGTGGGCTCCGCCTGCATCGGCGGCGGCCAGGGCCTCGCGGTGCTCATCGAGCGCATCTGATCCTTTGACGCGGCCGCCGACCGTAGGGTCCAATCGCAGCAATGCAGGTGATTCCATGAACGATGAGCTCATCTACGATTGGAACGAGGTCGGCCGTCGCCACCCCCCCTTCGGCCCGGTGGAGTTCTTCGACGAGACCCTCCGCGACGGGCTGCAGAACCCGTCCGTGAAGGACCCCTCCATCGAGCAGAAGCTGGAGCTGATCCACCTGATGGAGTCGCTGGGCATCCACGCGGCGGACATCGGGCTGCCGGGCTCCTCGAAGCGGGCCTTCGACGACGTGCTGCGCATGTGCAAGGAGATCGTCGCTACGGGGATGAAGCTCCGCCCCGCGTGCGCGGGCCGCACCGTCGCGGCGGACATCCTCCCGATGGTGGAGATCTCGCAGAAGGCGGGCGTCCCGGTGGAGGTCTACACCTTCATCGGGAGCTCGCCGATCCGACTCTTCGCGGAGAGCTGGGACGTCGAGACGCTGCTCAAGCACAGCGCCGACGCCATCGACGTCGCCGTGAAGAACAACCTCCCGGTGGCCTACGTCACCGAGGACACCATCCGCTCGCGCCCCGAGGTGCTGGCTTCGCTCTTCAAGAACGCCATCGACCACGGCGCCTCGCGCCTGGTGCTCTGCGACACGGTGGGGCACGCGACGCCGGACGGCACGCGCAACCTCATCCGCTTCACGCAGAACCTCCTCAAGGCCTACGGCGCGAACCACGTGAAGCTCGACTTCCACAACCACAACGACCGCGGCCTCGGGCTCGTGAACGCGTTGACGGCGGTGGAGGAGGGCATCGATCGGGTGCACGGCACCGCGCTCGGCATCGGGGAGCGCGTGGGCAACACCGCGATGGAGCTCATCCTGCTCAACCTCAAGCTCGCGGGAGCGCTCGAGGGCCAGGACATGACCAACCTGATCCGGTACTGCGAGCTCACCTCGAAGGCCGTCGGGATGCCCGTCCCGGTGAACTACCCGCTGGTCGGAGCGGACGCCTTCCGCACCTCCACCGGCGTGCACGCCGCGGCCATCATCAAGGCCCAGAACAAGGGCGACGAAGAGCTCGCGGACCGCATCTACTCGGGCGTCCCGGCGGGGATGTTCGGCTGCCACCAGGCCATCGAGATCGGCCCCATGTCCGGCGCGAGCAACGTCGTCTACTGGCTCAAGGGCCACGGCGTGGAGCCCGACGCCGCGCTGGTGCAGGCGATCCTGCTCAAGGCCAAGGAGGGCGGCCGCGTGCTGTCCGCCGACGAGGTGCGCGCCGCCGTCTCGGCGCACCGCGCCGCCGCTACCGGATGAAGTTCCAGCTGACGTCGCGGACCACCTCCAGGTGCAGGTGGTTGCGGTGCTCGTAGTTGAAGTTGGGCCCCAGCACCACGTGGAACCATCCCCTCCGAGCGGGCTCGCAGTGCAGCGTCCGTAGCGTTCGCGCCGCCGCGTCGGGGGCCACGCGGGCGCGCGGTCCGCACGGGGGCCTCCCCCTCCGGCCGTGGTAGTCGCGCTGCACGTTGAGCGAGGTCCCGTCGTCTCGGACGAACACCGCCGCGTCGATGGCCATGCCCCCGGGGTGCCTCGGGTAGAGCCCGCCCACGAGGCGCTCTCCCCGCCCCGGAACCCGCCAGAGCGAGAGGTGCCGCACCTCGCGGACGTGCAGCGTGCGCAGGAAGGTCGCGTAGCGCGCCAGCGCCACCGCCAGGCGGCAGTCCATGAGCTCCCGCACGGCGGTCGCCCGCGACTCGTGGAAGGTCACTCCGCGGATGGGTCCGCGCACGATCACCGGGGTGCCGATCCCAGCGGGGAAGTGCCGCGGTCGCTCGAAGTCGATGTGCGCCCGCACCATCGCTCGCAGGCAGGTGCGCGACGACATCGCCGCGATCTCCGAGGCCACCGCCGGGACCTCCGGCAGCGCCTCTCCCTCGGGCGCTCCGGCGTCCTCGTCGTCGGGGCCGAGGGCCCTCGCCGCGGCCTCGTCCTCCGCGGGCGTGGCGTTGGCCGGGTCGTCGAGGTCCGGGCCCTGCGCGTCGTCGGCGACGGCCGCCGCGTCGTCGGGGACCGCGGCGTCCTGGGCCAGGGCGGCGGGTGCGGCGAGCAGCGAGGCGAGCGCGAGGAGCCACCGCGCGGACGCCGTCGAGCTCACAGCCCCCGGTTTCCGCGCACCGTCACCGGGACCGTGTAGCGCGCCCCGTGGCGGGCGAGCGTGAGGTCGATGCGCGAGGCGCGGCGGGCGCGGATGTACGCGTCGATGGCCTCGTCGGGGTTGCGCAGCGGCGAGCCGTTGAGGGCCACCAGCGTGTCGCCGGTGCGGATGCCCACGCGCGACATGAGCCCGTTGCGGTCGAGCCCGGTGATCTCGTAGCCCTCGCCGGAGTTGTCCTCGCCGAGCCACCGGATGCGAGCGCCGGACAGCATCGCCCGAGGGTGCTCGACCCCGGTGAGGTCGAGGCTCCATCGGTCGCGCTCTCGGCGCAGCAGCTCCCCTCGGGCGGCCGCGGCGGAGGCCGTGCGCGCGGCGTGGGCGCGATGGCCCGCGGTGTCTCCGGACGCGACGCCGCCGTCGCTCGCGGCCGCGGCCGTGGGCTCCATCGGGCTCTCGGGGAGCTCGTCGAGGTCGATCTCCATCGCGGGCCCCGGCGGGGCCACCGCGGGCGCCGGAGGGCTCACCACGGCGGGCGCGCGCCACGGCATCCGCTGCGCTCGGGCGTAGTGCGCCGGGAGGATCACGCGCGGGAGCGCGAACCCGACGAAGGCCCCGAGCGCCGCGACCCAGCAGAGTTCTTTGCACCAGCGACGCACTGAAAGATCACCGACTACCGGCGCCGCGGCGAATGGCTCAACGACCCGACTCCGGGAATCTCGTACAATGCCGTCCGTGTTGGCTGCAAGCGCCCGGGCGCCCGTTCCGTCGCGCGGCCTGCTGGTCGCGCTGGGTCTGTCGCTGGGCATGGTGAGCCTCCTGGGGGTGATGCACCACGCGAGGCAGCTCTCCGCCGCCGAGCGCGCGGTGGTGATGACGGACGTCCGCACGGGCGCGTGGCGTGGGACGCGGGATGAGCTGGGGCTCTTCACCGTACGCCCCGGCGACGTGCTGCGCATCACCGCCTGCCCCGTCGCCGAGGGCGACCCACACCTGCGCTTGGACGTCCACACGTCGGCCGGTGAGCGCCTCTTCGAGCGCCCCCTCACCGCGGCCGCCTCCGACGCGCGCCGCTGCGTCGGGCTGCGCTGGGCCGCCCCCTGCGAGGCCACCCTGGGCGTCGCCCTCACCGCGGCCGCGCCCTCGTCGCCGCCGCTGCGACGGGTCGCGCTCTACGTCGGACCGGAGCTTCGACCCGCGCTCACCTGGCCCTGGCTCGCGCTGCTGGTCTCGCTCTCGCTCCTGGTGCTCGCGCCCTCCATGTCCGGACCCGCGCTGCGCCGCGCCCCCACGCTCGGGTCGCTCATCTACCGCCCCCTCGTCGACCGACCGGGCGCCCCGGCGGCGCTCGTCGCGGCCTTCGTCGGGTGCGTGTTCTTATCGGGTCAGGTATTCCGCGCGCTGGGCGCGACGCCCGCCGGAACCCTCCTGGGCGGCGCGACGCTGCACCTGTGCTTCGGCCTCTCCGCGGCGTGGCTGCTCGGCGGCCTCTCCAAGGACGGGCCCCCCCTGCGCACCGCGCTGGGCCTCGATCGCACCGAGGGCCGCTGGCTCTCGCTGGCGGTGCCGCTCGCGCTCTCGCTCCTCGCGCTGGCGCTGCTGACCTCGGTCTGGATCACCGACACCTCCGAGAGCTCGGTCGCCCGCGACGTCGCCTCCTCGCCGCTGCGCCTCGCGCTGCTCTACACCGCGCTGCTCGCCCCGCTCTCCGAGGAGCTTTTCTACCGCGGCGCGGTGACCCGAGCGCTCGAGCGCTTCGGCCCCTCGCGGGCCATCGTCTTACAGGCGGTGGTATTCACGCTCCCGCACGCGCTGCAGCTCCGCGGGGCCCTCTGGGGGCTGATCCCCATCGCCGCGCTGGGGCTCACCAACGGCTGGCTGCGGCGGGTCTCCGGCGGGCTCGCGGCCCCGTGGCTGCTGCACTCGATCTACAACGGCGCCCTCATCGCGGCCTCGCTCGTCGCGGGGGCGTAGAGGGCTGACGCGCGAGGGACATTCGTTCAGGGGGCGATGGCGGTTTGGGCGCAGATCTGATAGCGGCGGCGCCCATGTCCTTTGCTGACCTTGGTGCGCACCCGACCCTCCTCCAGACCCTGGAGGCACGCGGGTTTGTCACACCGACCCCCGTCCAGGCCGCGGTGCTCGACGCCGCGATGCTGGGCCGCGACCTCCTCGTCTCCGCCGAGACCGGCTCCGGCAAGACCGTCGCCTTCGGCCTCGCGCTCGCCCACACGCTGCTGGGCGAGGCGGCCACGCTCCCGAAGGCGACCACCCCCAGGGCCCTGGTGCTGGCCCCCACGCGCGAGCTCGCGCTCCAGGTGCAGCAGGAGCTCGCCTGGCTCTACGGCTCCGCCGGGATGCGCAGCGTGGCCTGCGTGGGCGGGGCGCCGCTGGCGCAGCAGCTCCGGGCGCTCTCGGACGGGGTGCACCTGGTGGTGGGCACCCCGGGGCGCGTCTGCGACCACATCGAGCGCGGCTCGCTCAAGCTCGGGGAGATGCAGGCCCTGGTGCTCGACGAGGCCGACGAGATGCTCGACATGGGCTTCCGCGACGAGCTCGACCGGGTGCTGGCCGCGGCGCCGAAGGGGCACCGGGCGCTGTGGTTCTCCGCGACGCTCCCGAGGGAGGTGGGCGAGCTGGCCAAGAAGTGGCTGGCCAACCCCGCGCGCGTCGCCGCGACGCCGGCGCAGCAGGCCCACGCGGACATCAGGTACGTGGTGAACATCGTGGCCTTCCGCGAGCGCGAGCACGCGGTGGTCAACGTGCTGCGGGCGCACGACGCGCCGGCGGCGATCGTGTTCTGCGCGACGCGCGAGGAGGTCTCGCGGCTGCAGGCGACGCTGCGCGAGCGGGGCTTCCGCTGCGTGGGGCTGAGCGGCGAGCTGACGCAGCCCGAGCGGGCGAGGGCGCTCCAGATGCTGCGCGACGGGCACGCCAAGGTGCTGGTGGCGACGGACGTGGCCGCGCGGGGGCTCGACCTGCCGGACGTCTCGCTGGTGATCCACGCGGACCCGCCGCGCGACGCGATGACGCTCCAGCACCGCAGCGGGCGCACGGGCCGCGCGGGCCGCAAGGGCACCGCGGTGCTGCTGGTGTCGCCCGACCGGCGGCAGCTGCTCGCCCGGATGCTCCGCACGGCCAACGTGAACACCGCGTCCTGGGAGCCCTGCCCCACGGCGGAGACCATCCGGGCGCTCGACGACGACCGGCTCGTGGCGAAGCTCGAGGCCACCGGCGTGACGCCCTCCGACGAGGACATCGCCGTCGCGCGCCGGCTGCTGGCCAAGCGCCCCGCGGAGGAGATGGTCGCGGCGCTGGTGACCATGACGCGAGGGGAGTTCCCGGAGCCCGAGGAGCTGCCGATGACGGTGTCCTTCGCGCACAAGCTGCTCGCGGCGATGTCGCAGCCGCAGCGCAGCTACGAGCGGCCGATGCCGCAGCAGCGCTACGAGCGCAACGAGTACCGCGGCGGCGCCGGCGGCGCTCCGCCCCCCGCTCCCTACGAGGCCCGCGTCGAGGCGCGAGGGCCCGCGGCGCCCTACGAGACGCGCAACGAGTACCAGGGCGCCCCCCGCGGGCCGAGGCCCGACGAGCGCGGCGAGCCGGGGCCGGGGCCGGGCCAGTGGTTCGTGCTCAACGTCGGTCGCGAGAAGCGGGCCGATCCGCGGTGGCTCATCCCCGTGCTCTGCCGCTGGGGCGGGCTCCAGAAGGAGGACATCGGGGTGATCCGGGTGCTCGACCGCGAGACCCGGGTGGAGATCCTCGGCCGCGCGGCGTCGACCTTCCGCGAGCGCACCTCGATGCCCGACCGGCTCGACCCGACGCTGCGCGCGATGCCCATCGACGACCAGGGTCCGCCGCGCCGCCCGCCGCCGCGCAGCACCTGGCGCAAGACCACCGAGCGCTGAGCCGGACCCCCGGCGTTGACACCACCACCGTTGCTGTGGTGTCGCTCCGGGCGTGAGCCGCAAAGCCCTCCGCATCGCCCCATCGATCCTCTCCGCGGACTTCTCCCGCCTCGGCGACGAGGTGCGCGCCATCGACGCCGCGGGCGCCGACTGGGTGCACGTCGACGTGATGGACGGGCGCTTCGTGCCCAACATCACCATCGGCCCCCTGGTGGCGAGCGCGGTGCGCAAGGTGACCCGGCGGGTGATCGACTGCCACCTGATGATCGTCGAGCCGGAGCGCTACGTGGCCGACTTCGCCCGCGCCGGGGCCAACGTGATCTCCGTGCACGTCGAGGCCTCGACGCACCTCGAGCGCACGCTCCAGTCCATCCGGGCGCTGGGCTGCCGCGCGGGGGTGGTGCTCAACCCGGCCACCTCCGAGGAGACCCTGCGCTACGTGCTGCACTGCACCGACCTGGTGCTGGTGATGAGCGTCAACCCGGGCTTCGGGGGGCAGTCCTTCATCCGCGCGGTGCTGCCCAAGGTGCGCACCCTCCGAGAGATGATCGATGACAGCGGCTATGACATCGACCTGCAGGTCGACGGCGGGGTGACGCCCGCGACCGCCCCGGAGCTTCGCGACGCCGGGGCGGACGTCTTCGTGGCGGGCTCGGCGGTCTTCGGCCAGGCCGACTACGCGCAGGCCATCGCCGCGCTGCGCGTGGACGGTGGGCCATGAGCGACGCGGCGCCGCTGGAGACGCTGTTCATCGCGGGGCGGGCGACCTCGCGTCGGCTGCGCAAGGCGCGGCTGCTGGTGGTCGACGGGCCCGACCGGGGGAAGACCTGGGCCATGGAGCGCGCCCGCGTGGCCATCGGCCGCAGCGCCGTGTGCGAGGTGGCCCTCAACGACCGCTCGGTGTCGGGGACGCACGCGGAGATCGAGGCCGTCGAGGAGGGCTGGGTGCTGCGCGACCTGGGCAGCACCAACGGGACCTTCCTCGGGGACATCAAGGTGCGCGAGGTGGTGATGCCCCTCGGGGCTCGCTTCCGCGTGGGCGCGACGCTGCTGCAGATCGACCCGGGCGAGGGGGCCATCGAGATCCCGCTGTCGGAGGGCGACCGCTGGCAGGAGCTGGTGGGGCGCTCGGTGGCGATGCGGCAGGTGTTCGCGGAGCTCGAGAAGATCGCGCCGCTCGACGTGACGGTGCTGGTGACCGGCGAGACCGGCACGGGCAAGGAGCTGGTGGCGAGGGCGATCCACCGGGTGTCCAAGCGCGCCGCGGGCCCGATGGTGGTGCAGGACTGCTCGGCGCTCCCCAAGGACCTCGTGGAGAGCATCCTCTTCGGGCACGAGAAGGGGGCCTTCACGGGCGCCAACGAGCGCCGCTCGGGCTGCTTCGAGCAGGCGCACAAGGGGACGGTGTTCCTCGACGAGGTGGGCGAGCTGGAGATCGGGCTGCAGCCCAAGCTGCTGCGGGTGCTGGAGGGCCGCGAGGTGCGCCGCCTGGGCGGCACGCAGACGATCCCCGTGGACGTGCGGGTGATCGCCGCGACGCACCGCGACCTGCGCGCGATGGCCGCGGGCGGCACCTTCCGCGAGGACCTCTACTATCGCCTCGGGGTGCTCACCATCGAGCTGCCCCCGCTGCGCTCCCGCCGCGAGGACGTCCCCCTGCTCGCTCGACACCTCCTGGAGGAGTTCTGCAAGCGCAACCCCGACCTCGGTCCTCGCAGCTTCTCGGACAGCGCCCTCGACCGGCTCTCGGGCCTCGCCTTCCCGGGCAACGTGCGCGAGCTCCGCAACGTCGTCGAGCGGGCGGCGTCGCTGGCGGACAACCCGGAGATCACCGCGGACGACCTGCTCCCGGCGAGCGCCGCGAGGATGCTGGCGATGCCCGCGAGGGCCCCCGAGGCGAGCGCGGCGGCGGTGAACGAGGCGCTGCTGGCGATGCCCTTCAAGGACGCCAAGACCCGAGTGCTGGAGGGCTTCGAGCCGCAGTACCTGGCCGCGATGCTCAAGCGACACGGGGACAACATCACCCGCAGCGCGGCGGCCGCGGGGCTCACCCGCTATCACCTGCGCGAGCTCTGCAAGCGATATGGCCTGAGGAGCACGGACAACGAGCCGGAGTGATCCTCGGGACCGTCCTACGGGGCGGTCAGTTCTTGGCGGGCGCCGTGGACTCGACCGCCTCGACGGCGCTCTCGACGGCGCTCTCGACGGCGTCTCGCGCCTCGGTGAGCCGCGTCTCCGCGGCCAGGGTCACGTTGTCCACCGCGTTGCCCATCACCGCGCGGGCCTCGCTGGCGGCCTGGCCCACGGCGGTGCGGGCCTCGGTGAGTCTGAGCTCCGCGCTCTCCACGGCGTGCTCGACGGCGGTGCGGGCCTCGATGAGCTTGAGCTCGGCGCTCGCCCTCGCGCCGGAGAACTTCGCCGACGCCATCTCCGCGGCGCCCACCAGCCTGTCGCGCAGCACGTGGGCCGGCGGGCGGCGCAGGTCGCGCACCACGCCCAGCAGCGCCAGCGCGCGGAGGGTGTAGTAGCTCACGTCCACCTCCCACCAGAAGAAGCCCTGGTTGGCGCTGTTCATGTAGTGGTGGTGGTTGTTGTGCCAGCCCTCGCCGAGGGTGATGAGCGCGAGCACGGGGTTGTTGCGCGAGGTGTCCGTCGTCTCGTAGCGGCGCGAGCCCCAGACGTGCGCGAGGGAGTTGATGAAGAAGGTGCCGTGCCAGCCGAACACGGTGCTCACGCCGGCGCCCCACACCACGCCGCGCCAGCCGTCGACGGCGAAGCAGAGGGCCGTGAGCGCCGCGAAGGGCACCCAGTGAAACCGGTCGATCCAGCGCAGCTCGGGGTACCTGGCGAAGTCGGGGATGAGCGCGAGGTCGGTGCCGTCGTGGTCCGGCGCGGTGATCCAGCCGACGTGCGAGTACCAGAAGCCGCGCTGCTTGGGCGAGTGGATGTCCCGGGGCGTGTCGCTCCAGCGGTGATGCATCCGGTGCAGGCCCGCCCACCAGAGCGGGCCCTTCTGCACCGAGCTCGCCCCCACCCACGCCAGCACGAACTGGAACCACCGCGAGGTCTTGTACGACCGGTGCGCGAAGTAGCGGTGGTAGCCCGCGGTGATGCCCCACATGCGCATCACGTAGAGCCCGAGGCAGAGCGCGAGGCTCTTCAGCCCGACGCCCACCACGAAGGGGAGCGCGAGGCTCGCGACGTGGATGAGCACGAACCCGACGAGCGAGGTCTGCAGCCAGATGGGTCGGGCCTTGACCACGGTGGGTCGGGTGTTTTCACTCATGGGTCGTGCGGCGCTCCTGTGGGCGCACGACTGCCGCTCGCGCGCGGCCAACCTCTTGCCACAGCTTCCGGCCGACCGCCACGGGCGGGATCCATGACGCGCCGCGCGAGTCCCGTGCCGACGGCTCGCGGGTTCTGTTAGCGTGCGCGCCCGATGCGCCCCCGATCCTCGCTCCCGCTGCTCTTCTCGCTGCTCCTCGGCCTCGCCGCGTGCGGCTCCGACCCGACGCCCGTCGCCCCTGCGGACTCCGGTCCCTCCCTGGACGCGGCCGTCACCGACGTCGCCGCCCGCCCGGACGTCCCATCGGTCATCGATGTCGGCAATGGCTCCGATGTCCCATCGGTCATCGATGTCGGCAATGACGCCCCCGCGCAGTCGGACGCCGCGCCCCCGCACGACGGCCCGCTGCCCGGCCTCGGCGCCGTCTCGGGCTCCTGCGGCACCCTCCGCTCGATGCTCCACAACCCGGCGCCCTCGCTGGTGGAGAACGCGCTCGGCTTCATGACCGGCGAGCGCTACGACCGGCTGCTGCTCTCGGCCGGAGGGAGGCGGCTCTACGACACGCCCAACGCGGGCGGCAGCTCCACCGAGTCCGAGGTGTTCAGCTACGAGGTGCTCTACCGCTGCGAGGACGCCGCGCTGGTCGCGACGGAGACGGAGGTGATGTACCAGCCTGCGGACGACGCGGGCGCCAACTCCATCACCGACCTGGTGGTGTCCATCAACGCCGAGCGCGTCGGGGTGAGCGTCACCCGCGCCTACCGCCCGATCCCGATGGTGTTCACCGACGCCAACGCGCGCGACCTGCTGCACACCAAGCTCGTGGGCATCAACCGCAGCTCCATGCGCGTGCTCCCGGCGCACCGGTGGGTGAAGCAGATCCTGCACGTCTTCGCGGTGGACATGAACGCCGCGCAGGCGGTGTCGCGGGCCTGGGCGACGCTCGACGGGCCCACCCGCGCGGACACCATCGTGCTGGTCACGGTCACCCGCGGCGGCGGCTTCATCTACTGCAACCCCGACCCCGCGCTCGGCAGCGAGTGCCCGTCGCTCTGATGCCCTTCGCCGGGGTTGCTGGATTCCCCGGTGACGTGGTAGCAGCCCCGCCCTAGCAAAGAGGACCATGTTCAAGACGTTGACCGAAGGGTTTCGCAAGGCGCGTCAGAAGCTCACCGGGGTCGCGGAGCTCACCGAGGCCGACATCGAGGCCGCCCTCCGGGACGTGCGACTCTCGCTGCTCGAGGCCGACGTGGAGCTCAACGTCACGCGCCGGTTCCTCGGGCGCGTGAAGGAGAAGATGCTCGGGCAGGTGGTGAAGCTCCGCGCCGAGGCGCAGGGCAAGAAGGCCACCATCACGCCCGACCAGCTCTTCGTGAAGGCCTGCCAGGACGAGCTCGTCGCCATGATGTCCTCCACGGACGGCGCGCAGCTCACCGAGGCCCCGAAGGGCACCCCCACCATCGTGATGATGGTCGGCCTCCAGGGGCAGGGGAAGACCACCACCAGCGCCAAGCTCGCCAAGCTGCTTACCGAGGAGGGTAAGAAGGTGCTGCTCGTGGCCGCCGACCTGCAGCGCCCGGCCGCCGTCGAGCAGCTCAACGTGCTCGGGCAGAAGGTCAACGTGCCGGTCTTCTCGGCGCCCAACAGCACCCCCGTCGAGGTGTGCAAGCGCGCGCTCGCGATGGCGAAGGTCCAGAAGAAGGACGTGGTGATCTTCGACACCGCGGGCCGCCTGGCCATCGACACGGTGCTGATGGACGAGCTCCGCGCCATCAAGAGCGAGACGAAGCCCCACAACATCCTGCTGGTGGTCAACGCCGCCATCGGACAGAACGCCCTCGCCACCGCGACGGCCTTCCACGACACGCTCGGGCTCACCGGCGTGGTGCTCACCATGCTCGACGGCGACGCCCGCGGCGGCGCGGCGCTGGCCATCCGAGAGGTCACCGGCATCCCCATCCGCTACGCGGGCGTCGGCGAGTCGCTCGACAAGCTGGAGGCCTTCCGCCCCGAGGGCATGGCGTCACGCATCCTCGGGATGGGCGACATCGTCTCGGTGGTCAACGACTTCAAGAAGGTCATCGACGAGAAGCGCGCCGAAGAGGACGCGATGCGCATGCTCGGGGGGCAGTTCACCCTCGATGACTTCGTCTCGCAGATCGAGACCATCCAGAAGATGGGCCCGCTGCAGGACCTCTTCGATCGCATGCCCTTCTTCAGCGGGATGCTCCCGCCGGACGCCAAGGTCGACGACCGCGAGCTCGACAAGGCCAAGGTCATCGTGTCGTCGATGACGAAGGGCGAGCGCCGCGACGCCGAGCTCTTCAAGCGCGAGCCCAACCGCGTGCAGCGCGTCGCCAAGGGATCGGGCTACGCGCCCGAGGCGGTGGCCGAGCTGGTCGCGAAGTTCGTGATGATGCGCGACATGATGGGCAACATCGGGCAGCAGGCGAGCTTCCTCCAGAAGATCCCCGGCGCCCAGCAGCTCGCCATGGCGCGCAAGCTCAAGAACATGGTCAAGGTCCAGGGTGAGGACCAGGCCATCGCGCAGATCGCTCAGGAGATGCTGGAGTCCGCGGTGGCCGGCGGCGGGGGCCCCGGTCGCGGCGGCTTCCCGGGGATGCCCGGCGGCGGCTTCCCGGGGATGCCCGGAGGGATGGGAGGGTTCCCCGGGATGGGTGACCCCAACGCGCTGATGCAGGCCCTCATGGGCGGGATGCCCGGGGGGCCCGGGGCGGGCGCTCCGAAGCCGCGTCCGGCGAGCCTCGGCGTGCCCAAGGACAAGCGCAAGCAGGAGCGCGACGCGCGCCGCAAGAACCGCAAGAAGTAACGAGAAGATCTTTCAATGAGGACATCGATGAAGACGTGGATGCCGTGGGTGGTGGTCTTGGCCCTGGGCGGGGGATGCGTGGAGCAGCCCACCCAGCCCAACCGTGGTGGCGCCTCGCAGGCGGAGCTCGATCGGATCCGCCGCCAGGTGGTGTCGCGCACGGCCCCGACGCCGCAGCACGCGCTGTCCTTCAATTGGGACAACAAGGTCGAGCTGCTCGGCTATGACATCAACGTCCAGAACAACACCCTGCGCCCCGGCCAGAGCGTGACCGTCACCTGGTATTGGAAGTGCCGCGCTCCCACCGGCGACGGCTGGCGGCTCTTCACGCACCTCGACGACGCCAACGGCCCGCGCACCAACCAGGACAACGTCGGCGACACCCGCCGCGCGTACCAGCCCGAGCGCTGGCGCGCCGGGGAGTTCATCCGCGACACGCAGAGCTTCGAGCTCCCGGCGGACTGGGACTCGCCCACGGTGCGGGTGCACCTCGGCGTCTGGAAGGACGGCCAGCCCCGCATGCCGGTCACCCCGGCGGACCGGACCGACGGCGACCGCCGCGCTCGCGTGCTCGAGCTCAACACCGGCGTGCAGGTGCAGCTCACGGAGACTGTCGTCCCGCGGGCGACCGGCGCCATCACCGCCGACGGCCGCCTGGACGAGCCCGCGTGGGCCAACGCCGCGCGCACCGGCCCGCTGGTCAACCCGAGCAACGGCAACCCGCCGAGCGCCACCGAGGCCCACGCCACGGCGCAGATGCTCTGGGACGACACCAACCTCTACGTCGGCTTCCACGTCACGGACGACAACCTGGTCGACCCGTCGACGGAGCGCGACAACCACCTCTGGGAGCACGACGCGGTCGAGGTCATGATCGACCCCAACGGCGACGGCAACAACTATTACGAGTTCCAGGTCTCGCCGAAGAACCAGCGCTTCGATACCCGATATGACCGCCCGCGGCAGCCGCAGCCCTTCGGTCATCTCGACTTCAACCCCGAGACCCGCTCCGGCGTGGTGGTCAATGGCACCATCGGCAACACCGATGACAACGACACCGGCTACGACGTCGAGCTGGTGATCCCCTGGACCAGCATCAATGACGGCCTCGCGCACACGCCCCCGCAGGCCGGCGACCAGGTGCGGCTCAACCTCTTCGTGATGGACGAGCCCAAGACCGGCGGCCAGCGCAGCGCCGCCTGGAGCGCCCCCCGCGGCGGCGACTTCCACGCCCTCGCGCGCTTCGGCCGCATCACCCTGGCCCTCGAGGCCCCCGGCGCCCCCGCCGCGATGCCCGCGGTCCCCTCGGCGGGCGCGGTGCCCAACATCCCGGGCCTCGTCGCTCCGCTGCCCGCGGTGCTCAACAACGGCGCGGTCCCCGTCCGTCGCCCTGCTCCCGCCGCGCACTGATCGTCACTCCCTTCGAGGTCCCCCAATGTCCGCTTCGCGATCGTCGCGGTGGTCCGTCGTCCTGTGCGGTTTCCTCGCGGCCATGCTCGCGGCCTGCAGCTCGAACAGCGGCGCCACGGGAGCCCCGTCGGACGCGGCCGCCTCGCGCGGTGACCTCGGAGACTCCGCGGACGTCGCCGCTCCCGACGCCCCGGCGCTCCCCGACGGGTGGATGCCCCCCACCTTCGATGTCCCCGCCCGCTCCGATGCGGGCTCCTCGCTCGGCGACGCCTCGGCCGACGCGCCCGACGCCCTCTCGCTGACCATGCTCGCGGACGGCGCGGTCACCGCGTGCGGACCGCGAGAGCGCTGCGGCAACGGCCTCGACGACGACTGCAACGGCATGGCGGACGAGGAGTGCACCTGCGTCCCGGGGATGACCCAGCGGTGCTTCCCGGGCGATCCTCGCCTCGCGGGCCGCGGGGTCTGCGCGTGGGGCATGCAGCGCTGCGGCGGCATGGGGGAGTTCGGCACCTGGGGCGCGTGCATGGGGGCCGGCGCTCCGAGGGCGGTCGACTGCCGCATGCCCACGGTGGACAACCGCTGTGACGGCATGCTCGGGGTCGGGTGCCTGTGCGTGCCGGGCTCCTCGCGCAGCTGCTACTCGGGCCCTGCGGGAACCCAGGGTCGCGGGCTCTGCCGGGCCGGGACGCAGACCTGCGCGGTGACCGCGACCGGCTCGGCGTGGGGTGCGTGCGCGGGCGAGGTGTTGCCGTCGCGCGACGCCTGCGACGGGCGAGACACGGACTGCAACGGCGCCCCGGACACCGGCTGCGGCTGCACCCGGGGGATGACGCGATCGTGCTACTCGGGCGCGGCCGGAACCTCGGGCCGCGGGCTCTGCCGGGCCGGGACGCAGACCTGCGTTTCCACCATCAACGGGGCCGGGACGGTGTGGGGACCGTGCGCGGGCGAGGTGGTCCCGGCGCAGGATGTCTGCAATGGAATGGACCGCGACTGCGACGGCAACCCCAACACGGGATGCGCGTGCACCATCGACGCGGTGGAGGTCTGCTACACGGGCCCGGCGGGGACGCAGAACGTCGGGCTCTGCCGGCCTGGATCGCGGCGCTGCAACGCGTCCGTGCGCCCGGACGGGACCCTCGGGTCGGTGTGGGGCGCGTGCCTCGCGCAGACCCTGCCCGGCGCGGCGGAGGTGTGCGCCAACGCCATCGACGACAACTGCAACGGCATGGTCGACGAGGGCTGCACGCCGGAGTGCGCGGCGGGGACGATCCGTTGCAGCGGGCGCTGCATCGACGTGCGCGGCGACGTGATGAACTGCGGCGCGTGCGGCAACGCGTGCGCGGCGGGGCAGGCCTGCGCCAACGGGGTCTGCGTGGGCAACGGGCTCCTGCGCATCACCATGGTGTGGGACCGCGCGGGCGACATGGACCTGCACGTGGTGCCGCCGTGCGGTCAGGAGATCTCCTTCCTGGGGACCAACCGCTGCGGCGGTCAGCTCGACCGGGACGACACCTCCGGCACCGGGCCGGAGAACGTCTTCTGGGCGGCCACTCCGGCGAGCGGGACCTATCTGGTGTGCGCGGTCCCCTATCGCATCAGCGGGGCGACCAACGTGACGGTGACGGTGACGCAGGGGACGACGGCGATCCGCACCTGGCCGGTGCCTCGGGCGATGAGCTCGGGCAACTCGGCGTGCAGCCGGATGTCACCGTACTTCGTGGGTGAATTCACCTACTGAACGCGCTCCTGGCAATGGCCCTCTCCATTGAAGTGGCCAATGGTCGCGGCGATGGTGGTGATGAAGTCCCGCAGCGTGCGCACCCGGCCCATGTCGCCGCCGCCGTACTGGCTGGAGGGCAGCGTGGTGAGGTCGACGCGGGCGAGCTCGTCGAGGGTGACGGCTCCGTCGCGGTCGCCGTCGGCCGCGGCGATGGCGTCGAAGCGCAGCCGCGCGGTGACGGACTGCAGGTCATCGTAGAAGAAGTGGTCGCCGTGGATGGTGATCTGCGCGTCCACGTTTCCGCCTGAGGGGACCGCGAGCCCGGCGGAGGAGTCGGGGTTGGCGCAGGACTCGTATCGGACATCCTGGGTGAAGCCCCAGCGGAAGCGCACGGTGGCTCCCATGCGGGTGCCCTCGCCCTCGAGGTAGACGCTGTAGCCGCCGGTCTGCATGAGCGCGACGTCCGCGGCGGTGGCGTTGCCCGAAGTCGACGCGGCGGTGGCGGGGCCGATGCGATAGGACACGCGATCCATGCGGCGAGCGGGGACCGCGGTGATGCGCCCGATGGCGAAGGGCGTGGTGGTGGTCGTGAGGTCATAGACGCGCATCGGGGCGAGGGCGCCGCCCGCGGTGCCGTCGGAGGCCGCCACGGTGAAGTCGCCGACGTTCACCAGGAAGCGGGAGTAGCGGAGGGTCCAGCCGTCCTCGAAGCCGACGGTGGTGCCCATGAGGGGCGGGATGCGGTCGGCGATGTAGTCCTCGCCCCAGATGGAGAGGGAGACGGTTCCGGGGGAGGTGCCGGCGCTCTCGCCCCCGCAGCCGGGCGCACCGGTGAGGGCGAGGAGGAGTGTCGTATGGAGCTTCATGTCACCGCTGGAGATATCGCTTGAAGATATCGGTTGAGGCTCAGGGGAGAGGGGTCCACGCGAAGCGAAAGCCGCTGGCGGCGGGGGCGGTGCGGGTGACGGCGTTGAAGGGCTGGCCCTCCGTCAGGGTCACGACGCCGTCGGGCGTGGCGGGCGCCGGGGCCATGGAGAAGTCCGCGCGGTCGATCCAGGCGCCGACGTCGATCGTGAGGTCCCATCGGCCCGAGCGGTTCATGTCGCCGTGGGCGGGGATCCCCTGGACGACCTGGGTGAGCCCCGGGGCGCAGTCGAAGCGCACCGTGCGGCCGTCCTTCGTGGCGGCGCCGCGCACATAGAGGGTCCCGCCGTGGAGGGTGGCGGCGTCGGCGAGGGAGCCCTCGGCGGGGCGCAGCTCGATGGCCGCGGACTGCACGAGGCCGGTGACGCCGTTGCCCTGGGGGAGGGGTGTTCCGTCGGGGCGGAGGAGGTCGACGACGCGGCGGGCGGTGATGTCCGCGAGGGCCTCTCCGGCGACGTAGTGACCCGGGTGCGCCCAGGCCACGGAGACGCCCATCAGGCGCTCGAAGAGCGATCGGCCGAAGAGCGCGGCGCCCTCGTACCAGCGCACCGGGCCGAGGACGATGCGGGCCTCGGTGAGCGTGACCTGCCAGCCGGTGGAGGTGGTGAGGGAGGGGTCGGTCCCGTGCACGACGGCGTCGACGGTGATGCGGGAGCGGCCGGTGCTGTCGTCGCCGCAGTGCGCGGCGGAGAGCGAGAGCAGCGCGCCGAGGAGGGGAGCGAGGACGGCGGGGTGGCGGAGGGGGTTCATGGTCAGAGGTAGACGCTGAGGGTGCCGAGGACGCTGAGCGGCCGGCCCGCGGTGAAGTGCTGCACCGGCACCTGGCTGGTGTCGGACCCGGCGGTGAAGTTGGACACGTAGGAGAACGCGCCGTCGCGCCAGCGGGCGTCGGTGAGGTTGCGCGCGGCGACGCCGAGCTCGACGGGCCCGAGGCGGGCGCTGACGGCGGCGTCGAGGAGGAAGACCGCGGGGGAGCGCTCGCTGAAGGGGAGCGGTCGGTCGCCGAGGGCGGTCGCGCCGAGCGCGAGGGAGAGGGTGAGCGCTCGACCGAAGGGGCGACCGAGCTCGCGGACGTACACCGCGTCGAGGCGTCCCACCCAGGGCGGAACATACGGGACCAGGTAACCCGAGGCGTCGAAGGTCGCTCGGGAGAAGGTGCCCGAGGCGATGAGCTCCAGGCCCCGGAGCGGGGTCGCGCGCACCATGAGCGAGGCGCCCATGCGGGTGGTGGCCGCGCTCTCGGGGATGACCACGTTCTGCCCCGAGGCGGGGTCGAAGATGAGGTCGCGGTCGACGTGGGTGGCGAAGGCCGCGGCGGTGGCCTGGACGCGAGGACGCCGCCAGCGGGCGCCGAGCTCGCCCGAGTGGACCACCGCGAAGGGCGCGCTCTCCCCGTCGCCGAGCGAGAGCGCCTGCGGCGAGCGGAAGCCCTTGCCGTAGGCCCCGAGCAGCGTGAACCCGCGGCCGAGGTCGACCTCCGCGGTCACCCTCGGGCCCACCTGGAAGCCCTGCGCGTCGCGGCGCCCGCGAGGCACGCGCATGGTGCGGTCGACGAGCATCGTGCTGCGATCGTCGATCTGGTAGGCGAGCGCGTCGGCGCGGAGGCCCCCTCGAAGGCGCAGCCGGGAGAGCACCGCCAGGTCGAGGTCGGCGTACATCCCGAGGTCCGTGGCGTCGACGTCGGCGTCGATGGGGGTCGCGTAGGTGACCTCGTCGGCGTGGCGCTGTCGGCCCATCGATCCGGTGGTGCGGTCGTGCCGCGCGGAGAGGCCGAACTCCACCGCGTGGGTGCGCCCGAGCAGCGCGAAGGTCGACCGGTGCGAGGCGCGCAGGCCCACGGTGACGGCGTCGTAGCGCTGCTCGTAGCGGTCGCCGCGAGGGTCGAGGGCGAAGCCGGTGAAGTCCTCCTGGATGCGCAGCGCTCGCACCCCGGCGTGGGCGAGCACCGTGAAGCGCCCGTGCGCCGTCGGGACCACCAGCTCGGTGAGCAGCGCCGCGCGCGACGAGAACCCCCCTTGGCGCAGGTCGTAGCTGCCGAAGAAGTCCTGGGCGCCGCGCTCGTAGTCGTCCTCGCGCACGACGCCGGGGCTGTCGTAGCGGGCGGAGTACACCGTGCCCAGCAGCCGCACGGTCGCCCCTCCGGCGAGGGCGCGGAGGTACTGCGCCGTCGCCGACGCGCGGCTGGCGGCGCGCTGCACGCCGTAGCCGTCGGTGCGGTAGAGCTCGCCCGCGAGGAAGGTCTCGCGACGCTCTCCGCGAGGGGCCACCACCACCACCGCGCGGGCGGTGTTGAACATCCCGTAGCTGACCCGTGCGAGGGCCCCGCGGTCGGCGACGCCCAGGTCGAAGCGAGCGCTCCCGGCGACGGCGAAGTCGCCCTGCCGGGGGTCGAAGGGGCCCTCCTGCACCCGCAGCCGGTCGACCACCTCGGGGATCACGAAGTGCAGGTCCGCGTAGCCCTGGCCGTGGACGTTGGAGACCTCGTTCACCGGCAGTCCGCCGACGGAGAACTCCACGTCCTGGCCGTGCTGCGCGTCGAAGCCTCGGAGGAAGAGCTGCTGCGCCTTGCCCTCGCCGCCGTGCTGAGCGAGGTAGAAGCCCGGCGCGAGCGACAGCATCTCCGCGGCGCTGCCGCGGGGGATCAGCCGGAGCGACCCGGGCTCGAGGGTGAACTCGCTGGCCGAGCGCCGGGGGGACTCACCGCGCACGGTCGCGCCGGGCTCGTCCTGGGCGAGCGCCGCGGAGGCCCGGGCGACCTGCGCCATGCATACGAACCCCTGTAAAAAGCGTCGTGTCACTCAGATGGGGATGAGTAACACAGGCCCACGGAGCCGTGGGATGGAGGCGGGGGAGGGGGAGAGGGGCTCTCAGGCCCCGGCGCCGCGCTTGAGCTCGGTGAGCACCGACTTGGCGACGGCCTTGAGGGTGTCGAAGACGCCGACGCCCTTGCTGGCGACGGCCTCGTAGTCGGGGTTGTGCGCGGGGTTGAGGAGCTCGCGGAGTTCTTCGACGGGCGCGATGTTGGGCAGGTCGCGCTTGTTGTACTGCACCACGAAGGGGAGCTTCTCGAGCGCGTAGCCCTGCTCGGCGAGGTTCCCTTGGAGGTTCTCGAGCGACTCCATGTTGGCCTCCATGCGCTCGATCTGCGAGTCGGCGACGTAGACCACGCCGTCGACGCCCTTCAGGATGAGCTTGCGCGAGGCGTCGTAGAAGACCTGGCCGGGCACCGTGTAGAGGTGGAAGCGCGTCTTGAAGCCGCGGATCTCACCGAGCGACAGCGGCAGGAAATCGAAGAACAGCGTGCGGTCCTGCTCCGTGGCGAGGGAGATCATCTTGCCCTTCGCCTCCGGCGCGGTGCGCTGGTAGATCCACTGGAGGTTGGTGGTCTTCCCGCACAGCCCCGGGCCGTAATAGACGATCTTGCAGTTGATCTCGCGCTGACCGTAGTTGATGAAGGACATCGATCGCCTCGGGTAATGGGGCTGATGGAGAGTCAGTCGTTGAAGAGGTTGTCGATGTCCTCGTCGGTGATCTCCGCGAAGGGCGCCCCGTCGCTGCCGGAGGGGATGCGCTTGGCGAGGGCCTCGAAGATGGTGTTGAGCTCGTCGCTCGCGCGCTTCACCCGCAGCCGCACGAGGCCCAGCGTGGCGCGGGAGTCGAAGATCACCGCGAGGATCACCCGGTTGCCCACCAGCTGGATGTGGATGTTGGCCTTCACCCCCTCGTGGAACTGCGTGGGAAACTCGTTCTCCTTCAGCAGCTTCGCCATGCCGCCCATGGCCGCGATGGTGCCCGCGATGAGCGAGGCGAGGGAGGTCGTGTCGAGGTTCTCCGTCTCCCCACTGGCGGCGATGAGCTGACCGTTCTTGTCGACGATGCAGACCACCCGCGCGTTGGCATCGCGCACGAGCTTGTCCACCACCACCTGGATCTGGTTCAGCTCGTCCTCGTACATCACCACGTTCATGGTCGTCGGCTCCGGAGCCCCCGCGTCGTGGACAGTGGCAGCCGAGAGCTCGGCGCGACGACACGGTGACTCGCCTCGGGCATACCAGAGCCGTAGCGCGTGGAGCAACCCCTGACATCGAACCTACACCGCCTCCACGCGCCCCCATGGCATGGTGCGGCCCACGCCATGTTGCAGGCCACGCTCTTCGACTTCAACGGCGTCCTCGTGGACGACGAGCGCCTCCACCTCGACGGCTTCAATGCCGCCCTCCGCCCCCTTGACGTCGCCATCTCGCCCGAAGACTACAACGACCGCTACCTCGGCTTCGACGACCGGGGCGCCTTCGTGGCGATGCTCCGCGATCGAGGGCTCGCCCACGACGACGCTCGCGTCGCCGCGCTCATCGCCGCCAAGAGCGTCGTGTACGCCGAGCTCGCCGCCCGCTCGCTGACGGTCTTCGACGGCGCCGCGGCGCTGCTGAGGTCCGCGGCGGGCCACGGGCCGGTGGCGATCGTGAGCGGCGCGCTGCGCGGGGAGATCGACGTGGCGCTGCGGCTGATGGGGGCCGACGGGGCCCCGCGGGTGATCGTCGCCGCGGAGGACGTGGCCGCCTGCAAGCCCGACCCGGAGGGCTACCTCCTGGGGCTCGCCCGCCTCTCGGCGACCGCGGGCGAGCTCGACCCCGGGCGCTGCGTGGCGATCGAGGACAGCGTCGCGGGGGTGCAGTCGGCGCGCGCCGCGGGGCTCTGCGTGGTGGCGGTGGCCCACACCTACGACGCCGGGGCGCTGCGAGCGGCGGGCGCCCACGCGGTCTACCCCCACGTGCGGGAGCTCACCGTCGACGCCCTGTCCGAGGCGGTGCGCGCGGCGGACCTGCATCGTCGTTGACCTTTCGAGCGCCGCCGCCCTACGCTGAAAACGCGCCGCGCGGGCGCAATGGAGCGTAAGAGATCAATGAGCGGGCTGAAGGTACTGATCTTCGAGTACGACCGACCTTTCGCCGACGCGCTCGAGCGGGCCTTCGCCCGTCGCGGGTGCAGCGTCCGCGTGGTCGACGACGGCCAGGTGGGCCTCGACGTCGCCCTCGACGACCGCCCGGGGCTGATCATCCTGGCGATCGAGCTCCCGCGGATGAACGGCTTCGCGGTCTGCAACCGCATCAAGAAGCACCCCGACCTCAAGGACATCCCGCTGGTGATCGTCTCGTCGGACTCGCCGCCGGAGACCTTCGAGCAGCACAGCAAGCTGCGCACGCGCGCCGAGGACTACGCCCACAAGCCCATCGACCCGGAGGCGCTGATCGCCCGCGCCTCGGCCTTCGTGCACATCCCCGCGCCGCGCGACAGCGAGATCATGGTCGACGAGGAGGCCATCGAGGAGGCCATCGAGGAGGCGCCCATCAACCTCGACGACGACATGGGCGGCCTCTCCGACGCGGCCTTCGACAACATCGTGCTGGAGAGCACGCCCCCGAGGCCCGCGCCCTCGAGCGCCTCGTCGCTGCTCGAGCCGCTGCCCGAGGCCCGCGCCGGGCATCCGCCGGTCAGCTCCGACGACTTCGAGGACTACACCATGGTGTCGTCCAGCTCGGAGCTCCCGCTCAACCTCGGGGACATCGCCCGCGCGGTGCAGGCCAACCCCCTGCCGCCGCTGCCGCAGCAGCCCTCGGTCGTGGCCCCTCCGCTGCCGCCGCCCTCGGTCGTGGTGCCCCCGCTGGCCCGCGGGAGCGCGCCGTCGCTGCCGCGCGTCGGCGTCGCGCCGCCCGTGCCGCCCCCGAGCCTGTCGGCCTTCGCCCCGCCCGCCCCGGTGGAGCCCGCGGCCCCCGCGCAGCCCTCGGCCGCGCAGCTCGAGGCCGAGCGCCTGCAGCGCCGCGTCGAGGAGCTCGAGCGGGAGCTCTCCGCCGCGCAGGCCGCGACGCAGCGCGTGGTGGCGCTCACCGAGGAGAACCAGCGGCTACGCGCCCACGGCGAGGAGCTCGCCCGGCTGACGAAGGAGCTCGAGGAGAAGGTCCGCACCTCCGCCGCCCCGCTCCCCGGGGGCCTCGCGCCGTCGCGGCCGGGGGGGGTCTCGACGAGGGAGTTCCTGGAGCTGCGCGAGTCGCTCAACCGCAAGGACAAGGACATCCACGCGCGCGACCGGGAGATCCTGGAGCTGCGCGACAAGCTGCTGCAGGCCGAGATGTCCACCGCGGACATCGACGACCGCCTCGCCGAGCGCGACCAGGAGGTGCTCACCGCGCGGCAGGACAGCGACGCCGCGCGGGCCGAGCTGCAGGCCGAGGTCGCGCGGCGGGCCGAGGTCGAGCGGGCGCTCTCCGAGGCGCGGCAGTCCACCGCCCAGGGCGAGGCGTCGCTGCGCGAGCAGCTCGCGGCGGCCGAGGCGCAGCGGGCGCGAGAGGCCGACGCGCACCAGCGCGAGCTCGCGTCGCTGCGGGCCGAGGTCGAGGCCGCGGTGGCCGCGGGCGCCTCGCAGGCGTCGCAGCTCGCCGCGCGCGAGGCCGCCGAGGCGGCGCTGCGCGAGGAGCACGCGAGGGCGCTGGAGGCCGCGCGATCGGAGTCCCGGGCGCTCGCGCAGCAGGGCGAGTCGGCGCTGCGCTCGGAGCTCGAGGGCGCGCTCGAGGCCGCGAAGGCGGAGCACGCCGCGGCGCTCTCGGCGCAGCGCTCGGAGCTCGAAGGCGCGCTCGAGGCCGCGCGGTCCGAGCACGCCGCGGCGCTCTCGTCGCTGCGCTCGGAGCACGCCCAGGTGGTCGACTCGCTGCGCGCGGACTACACCACCGCGGTCGACGCGGTGAAGGCCGAGAGCGCCCGCGCGCTCGAGGCGCAGCGCGAGGAGCACGCGGCGGCGGTCGAGGCGCAGCGCGCGGAGCACGCGGCGGCGATCGAGGCGCAGCGCGCGGAGCACGCGCAGAGCCTCCAGGCGCTGCGCTCGGAGGGCGCGGCGGCCCTCGACGCGGCGGCCGCGGCGGCGGCGGCGGCGGTGGCCTCGGAGTCCTCCACGAGGCGCGAGCTCAGCGACCGCATCAGCGCGCTCGACTCCGAGCTCTCGACGCTCCGATCGCAGGCGACCTCGCTCGCCTCGGAGCTGAGCGCCGCCCAGGCCAGGGCCGGCGAGGCGTCGAGCGAGGTCGCCTCGCTGCGTGACCGGCTCGCCGCCGCGGAGCGCCGCCACGCCGCGGCCACGGGCCTGCTCGACCGGGCCCGACAGGCGATGGAGATCGCCGCCGGGCTGGTGCAGGCCGCCGCGGAGGAGCAGCCCGCGGAGGGCGCCGACACCACCGCCGCGTAGTACCTCGTCGCAGGGGATGTGACGGGTTGGACGTGGGCCCCCACCCGCGCTGCCGCGCACCCCTCCCCCAAGGCAAGGCCTTGGAGGGAG
>CBIHPK010000098.1:0-30940 GCA_966211675.1 uncultured Myxococcaceae bacterium | reverse complement strand
AACCAGCGACCCGGCGGTTAACAGCCGCCTGCTCTACCAACTGAGCTAAGTCGGATCAGTTGAGGGACCGCCCTTCTACACCAACGATCTGGTGTGTCAACAACTTCTTCCTGCGATGGCGGACAGGCCTCGCATTTGATGGGCACCTGTGGCATCCAACGGGCCCCTCGGAACTGCCGTCGCCAAATTTGATCGCGCGACGGCGAACGCACGGAGACCACGAATGAGCCACAACGGCACGAGCACCGCGCAGGGTGAGGCCGATCCGAACACCGATCCCACCAGCACGATGCCGCCCGAAGAGGTGGACGACAACATCGGCAACCGTATCGGACCGCCTCCCTCTCGACCTGCAGCCATCGACGATGACGAGCAACCGACGGAAGACGGGCCGGTAGAGGCCGCCGGTGAGGGCAGCGACACCGACGAGGTCGGCGAAGTCGCCGGCGCGGAGCCCGAGCCGGGCAACGCCCTGCACGACCCCAACAAGAGGAAGCGCCGCCGCAAGAAGGGCCGCGGCGCCGGACAGGGCGCGGAAGGCGCGGGCAACACCGCCCCGCAGGCGCAGAGCGGCGGTCACGCCAACGGACCGGCGCACCGCGCGTTCAAGATCGGCGACAAGGTCCGCGCGCGGGTCATCACGGTCGGCAACGCCGGCGTGCTCTGCGACCTCTGGGGCAAGGAGAAGGGCGTCCTCGACCTCCGGGAGCTCCAGGTCGACAACGCCGACCCGAAGCCCGGCGACGCGGTCGAGGTGATCGTCCTTCAGGACGGCTCTCGCGGCGGCTACCTGGTGGTGACGCGCGACCTCGCGAGGGCCGAGCGCGGCCGCGAGATGGCGGCGCAGGCGTACAACGCCAACGAGCCCGTCGAGGGCCTCGTCACGGGCCTCAACAAGGGCGGCCTCGAGGTCGACGTGAGCGGCGTCCGGGCGTTCTGCCCGAGCTCGCAGGTGGACGTGCGGCTCCCGTCGCTGCCCGAGCTGCAGGCGATGGTGCTCTCGCGCGAGCTGTTCCGCGTGACCTCGATGATCGAGGGCGGGCGCGAGCTGGTGGTGTCGCGCCGCGCGCTCCGCGAGGGCGAGGTGCGCGAGCGCGCCGAGCAGGCCGCGGCGAACATCAAGGTCGGCGATCGCGTGAAGGGCGTCGTCGTGTCCGTGCGCGACCACGGCATCTACGTCGACCTCGGCGGCATCGAGGGGCGCATCCAGCTCACGGAGATCTCGCACGACCGCGGCGCGCGTCCGCACGACGTGGCCCGCGTAGGCGACGAGATCGAGGCGCAGGTGCTGCGCATCGACATCCCGGCGCCGGCGAAGCCCGAGGAGCCCGAGGCCCCTGCGGCCGACGGCCCCACGGAGGCTCCCGCGGAGGGCGCCGCGGAGGCCCCCGCGACGGAGGGCGCCGAGGGCTCCAGGGACCGCGACCGCAAGAAGCCCCGCTTCTCGCGCCGCCCGGAGGGCACTCCCCGGGTCGAGCTGTCGCGCCGCGCGATCGAGGTCGATCCGTGGAGCGACGTGCACAAGCGCTTCCCGATCGGCAGCGTCCACAAGGGCAAGGTCGTCCGGATGCAGCCCTTCGGCGCCTTCGTGGAGCTGGAGAAGGGCCTCGACGGCCTGCTGCACGTCAGCGAGATCGGCGACCGCCGCATCGAGCACCCCAACGAGGTGCTCAAGGAGTCGCAGGACGTCACCGTGCGCGTGACCAAGATCGACCGGCAGGCCCGCCGCATCGGCCTCGCGCTGCTGCCCGAGGGCATCACCGAGGAGCAGCTCAAGCAGTCGGTGCAGCCCCGCCCCGGGATGATCACCACCGCGAAGATCGTCGAGCACGAGTCCTTCGGCGTGTTCGCGCAGCTGGACAACACCGTGGGCAAGGTCGGCCGCGGGCTGATCATGCCGCAGGACAGCAACGTGCCTCGCGGCGGCGACCTGAAGAAGGCGCTCCCGGTCGGCACCGAGGTGAAGGTCAAGGTCGTCGAGATCGAGCGCGGCCGGCTGAAGCTGTCGATCCGCGCGGCGATCCACGACGAGGAGCGGCAGGCGTATCGCGCCTACCAGCAGCAGGCGAACTCCACCACGGTGGGCGTCTCGCTCGCGGACAAGCTCCGCAAGCTCAACCTCGGCCGCTGATCCCCGGCGCGCGTTGGACGTGACGCGCGCATCCTCCCTCCTCCTCCCCATCGCCCTCCTCCTCGCGGCCTCGTGTCGGCGCCCCTCGGGTGCCGCGCGCGATGTCCCGACCACGCCGCCCGCGCGCGACGCCGCGGTGCGCGAGGAGCCCCCCTCGCCCGCGCCACGCTGGTGCTTCGAGCCCATGGAGCGCGCGGACCTCCGCGCCATCGACGACGAGGGCCACCTCTGGACCCTCCGCGGCGACGCCCTCTCTCGCGACGGCGACGCCCATCCGACCCGGCTCGCCGGTGAGCTCCCCTGCCCCTCGCCGGGGACCTGGGCGATGGAGTTCATGCCGGGCGGAGCGGCGTCGGCGCTGGTCGACGGGCGCTTCTACGTGCGCGCGTCGCGGGCGGCGCCCTTCGTGGTGACGCCCATCTGCACCGACCTCGGCGGCACCCCGTGGTCGCCGCGCGAGCAGGGCGGCTGGGGCGTCATCGCCAACGCCTGGCGCTCCGTCGGACCCGGGCTGCTCATCACCCGCGAGGCGAACCCCGCCACGGGGTGGTACGCGGTGACGGCCCTCGATCGAAGCATCACCGCGGGCGTCCTCGACGAGCACCAGTCCCTGCTCTCGCTGATCAACGAGGGCCACCTCATCCTGGTGGACCAGCTGCAGACCGTGGCGGGCGAGGTGCTCGCGGCGAGGGGCGAGTCCTTCACCACGCTTTCGCGCACGGCGGCGGGCGTGGTGGCGGCACACGACGCGGGCGAAGGGCGAAGGGTGCTGGTGACCTCGCGCTCGCTCGCGGAGGACTTCGTGCGCGTCGAGTCGCGCCGCGACCAGTCAGCGCCGACGCGCGCGGTGGTGGCCGTCGACCTGGCGCGCTTCATCGCCGTCACCGGCGACTCGGTGGAGCTCAGCGTCGACCGGGGGCGGAGCTTCCGCACCGCGCTCCGGCGCAGCGCTCCGGACGGGGGCGCTCTCTCGCTCGAGCGCCCGCACTTCGGGCGACTGCGCGACGGCCGCCTCGCGGTCGCCACCCGGGACGGTCTCGCGGTCGACCGATGCCCGTGAGCGTTCGCCCCGAGCTGCGGTATCGTTCGAGCCGAGCTGCCGATGGACCCCATGCGATGTGATGTCCTGGTGCTGGGTGGTGGGCCCGCGGGGGCCGTCACCGCGGCGCTGCTGGCCCGCGACGGCATCGCCGTGACGCTGCTCGAACGGGCGCGGTTTCCGCGGTTTCACCTGGGCGAGTCGCTGGCCCCGGCGGCCACGGCGGTGCTCGATGACCTCGGGCTGCGCGAGACCATCGACGGCCGCTACCTGCGCAAGCACGGGGTCGCGGTCCGCTGCGCGCGCACCGGGCGACAGCAGCGCTTCCGCTACGACGAGGCCTTCGAGCCGGGCGCGGCGGTCGCCTGGCAGGTGCCGAGGGCGGACTTCGACGACGTGCTGCTGCGGTGCGCCCGCTCGCACGGCGTGGAGGTGCTGGAGGGCCACGCCGCCGAGGACGTGATCTTCGAGGAGGGCTGCGCCCGGGGCGTCATCGCCCGCCGCGAGGACGGCCGGCAGCAGACCTTCCTCGCGAGGCTCATCGTCGACGCCACCGGGCAGGACGCGCTGCTCGCCGGCCGCCGGGGCGACCGACACCCGGTCGCGGGGATGGAGCGCACGGCCCTCTCGGCGCACTTCCGCCACGTCGCCCGAGGCGAGGCCGAGGCCGAGGGCGACCTCGAGCTCATCCTCTTTCCCCACGGCTGGATCTGGAACATCCCCTTCCTCGGCGAGGTGAACTCCGTCGGCGCGCTCTGCGCCAACAACTGGATGCGAGCGCGTCGCTCGGCGGAGGCCCTGGAGTCCTTCTTCGATCGCACCGTCGAGGACGCCTCCTTCGCGCGCGACGCCCTCTCCTCCGCCACGCGCCTCACGCCCGTGCTCGCCCACCAGGCCCTCACCTGGCGGGCCAACCGCCGCGTCGGCGACGGCTGGATCACCGTCGGCGACTCCGGCGGCTTCACCGACCCGATCCTCTGCGCGGGCACCACGCTGGCGATCGCAGGCGCCGCCCGCGCCGCCGCCGCCATCCGCGGCGCGCTCGACCACGGGGACGTCACCGCCGGGCGCTTCGCCCCCTACGCTCGCGCCCTCGACGACGCGAGCGACCTCTTCCTCGGCACCACCCGCTCGCTCTACGCCGACGAGCTGAGCGAGGTGCTCCTCGGCGGCGGGGCGCGCTCCGACCGTCGGGCCTTCGCATCGATCCTCGCGGGCGACGTCTTCGGCGACGACCCCCCGTGGCGCGCCGCCTGGCGCGAGCGCTTCCACCCGGAGCGCGAATACCCGATCGGGTAAGTCCGCGCCAGGCTCAGCGGACGTCCATCACCTCGACGCGCTCGCCCCGTAGCACCCGAGCGACGGGCCAGCGGGCCAGCGTCTCCGGCGTCACCGGCGTGCACGCGCTCGCGGCCAGGGCCCGCGCGACGTCGTCGTTGGCGGACACCACCAGCGTCACCGACGCGCCGCCTCCGTACACCAGGATCGCCTCCGTCAGCGTCACCCGCTCCCCACGCCAGGTGATGCGCCGCACCGGCGAGGCGTCGGCGCGCTCGGGGCAGTCCCAGAAGCCCGTCGGGTCGCCGTAGCGCGTCCGCATCGCCTCGAAGTGACCGCGCAGCGCCGCGACGTCCTCCAGCCGCGACAGCACCTGGACCTTCACCAGCACCTGCGCCCGGGGCGCCACCTGCGCCACCACGCGCGCTCCCTGGTCGAGCGTCTCCTCCCAGAGCGGAGCTTCGGCGCGGCTCCCCCGGCCCTCGCGCATCGCCGGTCGGGCGGCGCGCAGCGAGGCGAGGCTCATCCCCAGGTAGACCCCTCGGAGCTCGTCGGGCATCCAGCGAGCGGACTCCGCGGCGATGCCCTGCAGCGCAGAGCGCGCCTCGGAGGAGGCCGACGGGGCGGAGGGACGAGCGCGCGGAGGGGGCGGCGCGGGGGCGGAGGTGCCCCACGCGATGAGCCCCACGAGGAGGCCGACGGCGCAGAAGCCGGTGACGAGGAGGACCCACGGTCGGAGCACGGCGCGGGAGCTTCGCACGGCTCCCGAGCGGGCGCTCAGCCGAAGGCGAGGCGCATCAGGGTGAAGAGGCCGCCGGCGAGGAGCATCGTCACCGGGAGCGTGAGCACCCAGGCGATGGCGATGTTGCGCACGGTGCTGCGCTGGATGCCGGCGCCCCGGGCCACCATGGTGCCCGCCACGCCCGAGGAGAGGACGTGCGTGGTGCTCACCGGGAGGCCCGTCGCGCTCGCGACGCTGATGGTGCTCGCGGCGATGATCTCGGCGCAGGCGCCCTGGGCGTAGGTGAGGTGCGACTTGCCGATCTTCTCCCCGACGGTCACGACGATGCGCCGCCAGCCGACCATCGTTCCGATGCCGAGCGAGAGGGCGATGGCGATGAGCACCCACGACGGCGCGTAGTCGGTCATGCGGCGCAGCGCCTTGCGCTCGCCGGTGAGGGCGCTCGCCTCGCTGTCCGAGAGGCCGAGGCCCCCGTGCTTCAGCAGCGCCTCCAGGGACTTGTCCGCGGTGAGGATCTCCTGGCGCACCGCGAAGCGCTCCGAGCGCGGGATCTCCGCGACGCGGCTGCGGCCCTCGAGGTGCTCTCGCACGTGGCCGAGCTGCGTGCGGACGACGGTGAGGTCGGCGGAGCCGGCCCGGTCGCCGCGGAGCTGCACGACCTGCTCGATGGACGTGACCGCGCGCAGCGTGCGCTGGATGTCCGCCTGCGTGGACTCGGCGTTGAGGGCGAAGCCCGCGGGGACGATCCCGATGAGGATCAGCATCACGAGGCCGACGCCCTTCTGGCCGTCGTTGGAGCCGTGCGCGAGGCTCACGCCGGAGCACGTGGCGATGAGCAGCGCGCGGATGAACGGCGGCGGGGGGACGTCCTTCACCGGCGGCTCGTCCATCGCGTGGGTGCGCCCGAAGAGGCGCTTGGCGAGCAGCATCAGCAGCCCCGCGGCGAGGAAGCCGAAGAGGGGCGAGATCACCAGCGAGAGCATGGTCTCGGCGACCTTGCCGAGGTTGATCCCCTGGCCGAAGACGTGGCCCGCGCGCATGGAGTTGGCGAGGCCGACGCCGATGATGGAGCCGATGAGCGTGTGCGAGCTCGAGGCGGGGATGCCGAGGTACCAGGTGCCGAGGTTCCAGAGGATGGCGGAGAGCAGCAGGGCCAGGATGGTCGCGATGCCGATGCCCGAGCCGCCCGCGACCACGAGGTCGAGCGGGAGCAGCTTGATGATCCCCATGGCGACGGAGATGCCGCCGATGAGCACGCCGCTGAAATTGAAGAAGGCCGAGAGCAGCACCGCGGCCGTCGGCTTGAGCGCGTGCGTGTAGATCACCGTCGCGACGGCGTTGGCGGTGTCGTGAAACCCGTTGACGAACTCGAAGCCCAACGCGATCGCGAGGCAGAGGAATAACAGCAGCGCGCTCCCGCTGCTCAGTCCGTGGTCGAAGAGTGGGTTCATCCGGGCGACTGCCTCGTTACCTTTCCTGGAGCGCCGCGGCCAGAATCAGGAGGCCGCGCGACCGGCGTCGACGGCGGGAGCATAGGCGCCTCTCATGGCGGGACGGTGACAACTTCGCCCCAGCCTCGGGCAACCCCCACCTTCGTTCAGCGGCAGGTGTGGGGATGGCAGCCCGCAGGGTCGCCCGCGGCGCGCGCCGACAGCCGGAAGGTGCCGGTCACATCGCAGGCCCAGAAGGCCGGAGACGCCTCGGTCTGCGGCGCGACGCCCCGGTGCGTGCCGCAGGCGCAGGTGCCGTCGCGGCGCTGGTAGCAGAGCTCGATGTCCGCGGGGGTGGCGCAGTTGTTACGGACGCGCACCTCCACGCTGTCGACGTCTCCGCAGTGCGTGCCGCGGACGCCGGAGACCACGTCCACGCAGCCGTCCAGGTTGGTGCACGCCGAGCGGAGCGTCTCGCCGCATGAGGCGCGGTCGGGCGCGCACACGGACCCCCCGCCGGTGGTCATCGCGCAGCACGTGCCCGCGCAGTCGCCGTCGAGCGCGCAGCTCGGGCGGCACTGCGGGGTGGGGCCGACCCACACGCACCCCTCGCCAGCGGTGCAGGCGGGGGAGCAGCCGCGGCCCGCCGGGGCGCCCGGCAGGCAGGCGTAACGCTCCGACGGGGCGCAGACGGAGCGGGTGCCCCCCGCGGTGCGGTCGGCGATCTCGACGCAGCAGCCCGATGGGCAGTCGGCGTTGGCCGCGCAGGGCGCCGCGCACCGCACGCCCTCGGCGCCCCAGTCGACGCAGGCGTTGTCGAGCGTGCACGACTCGCTCCCGCACTGGAGCCTGCCCCCCGGACCGACCAGCCACGCCGCCTCGACGCAGGCCCCTTCGGTCGCGCCGACGCGCACCGCGCAGACCTGGAGCCCCGCATCCATCGCCGGGCAGCGGGTGCCCGTCGAGCACGCCGCGCCGCAGCGGCAGTCGTCCGCCGCTCGGCACACCCGCACCTCGCCGGCGGGGCAGGTCGCGCTGCTCGGGTCGCCGCCGCACCCGACGAGCAGCCACGCCATCCACAGCACGCATCGCCAGGGCACCATTCGCAGCGCTGATGGAATGGCACATCACGGCGGCGTGTCGAGCCCCTCGGGCGGCTGTTAGAGTCCGCGCGTGTCGAGCGCAGCCGCCTCCCCGCGCCCCTGGATCACGGCCGTCGCCCTGGTCCTGGCGGCCACCGCGCTCACCTTCGCGCCGACGCTCTCCGGCGGCTTCGTCTGGGACGACCAGCTGCTCATCGTCGCCAACGAGCGGGTGCGCGACCTCGCGTCGCTCCCGCAGGTCTTCGGCCGGAGCTTCTGGGACGTCTCCATCGCCAGCGCCGACCTCCGCGGCGGCGCGTACTACCGGCCGCTGATCGCGGCGGCCTTCGCGGTGGAGTTCCAGCTCTTCGGGCTGCGCGCCTGGGGCTACCACGCGGTCAACGTCGCGCTCCACCTCGCATGCGCGTTGATGGTCGCCCGATGGCTCCTCGCCCGCCTCCGCGCCGACGACCCGGGCGCCCCGTCGCCCATCGCCGCCGCCGCGATCGGCGCCGCGCTCTTCGCGCTGCACCCCACTCGCGTCGAGTCCGTCGCCTGGATCTCCGGCGGCACCGACCTCTGGGCCACCCTCTTCGCCCTCGCGGCGCTCGGCGCCTGGCAGCGCCTCCCGGGCCCCCGGGGCCTCGTCGGCACCACGCTCGCCACGCTCGCGGCGGCCCTCTGCAAGGAGTCCGCGCTGGTGCTCCCGCTGCTGCTCGCGATCGAGCGCGGCCGCCGACCGTGGCGCGAGCTCGCGGCCCCCTGCGCCGCCGTCGCCGCCGTCGTCGCCGCCCGGCTCTACTTACTGGGCCCTGTATTCCATGACTCGGACGAGGGCCCCGCCGGGGCCGCGGCGCGGGTGCTCTCCTCCGTCGGTCACCTGCTGCGCCTGGTGATCGCCCCGTGGCCGCCCACGGTCATGCCCGCGTTCACCCGCTTCGACGCCTCCGGCGCCGTCGCGTACGAGCCGTGGTCGGTGGCGCTCGGAGCGCTCTTCCTCGTCGGATCCGCGGCGCTCCTCGTCGGCTCCATCCGCCGCCCCTCGCTGCGGCCCTGGGCGCGGGACCTCTCGCTCTTCGTCGTCGCCCTGCTCCCCGCGATCAACCTCGCCCCGCTGCGCCTCCAGACCCTGGTCGCGCCCCGCTTCCTCTACCTCCCCCTCCTCGGCGTCTGCGCCCTCATCGCCCGCGCGCTCTCTCGCGTCCCGGCGCCCCAGGCGCGCGCCGCCACCATGGCCTGCGCCGCGGGGCTCCTGCTCTGCGCCTCGCTCGTCGTCCGGCACACGGCGGCCTTCACCTCGACGGCAGACCTCTGGGCCTGGGAGGTCTCGATCAACCCCGACAACCACTTCGCCCTGAAGGCCCTCGCCATCGCCCGCACCCGCGAGCACAGGCCCTTCGACGCGCTCCAGCTCGCGATCCGCGCCTTCAGCGCGGCGGGCCGGACGCACGCCCGACAGGCGCAGGTCGACCGCGCCCTCGACGTCGCGAGCCGGGTGAGCGACCTCACGCCCGAGGCCGACCAGGAGACCCTGGTCGCGGTGCGCTCCTTCCTCGAGGCCTTCGCTCCGGGGCGCGAGGGCCCGGCGGTGCTCTCGACCCGCGCCGTGCAGCTCCGCGTTCCGCTCGGCGAGGCCGACCGCGACGGGCGCATCCGTCACGCGTGGCGGATCCCCTACGCCATCGCGCTCGCTCGCACGCTCCGCTACGCGGAGTCCGAGGTCGTGCTGAGGACCATCCTCCGCGAGCAGGGCCGCGACGCGCTCGCGTGGCGCAACCTGCTGCTGGTCACCGCCTGCCAGGAGCGCTGGTCCGACGCGCTCTCCGCGTGCGCTCCCGCCCTCCACGCCAACCCCACGGACGCCACCGCGGCGCACCTCTGCGAGGCCATCGCCCGAGCCGAGCGCCTGTCCCGCGCGGCCCCGGCAGACCCGGTTGACGCCCTCGTCCAGCGAGCCCGGCTGCTTCTCTCTATCGGCGCTCGCGAGCTGGTCCGTCGCATGGTGACGCCGGTCGCGGAGCAGCACCCCGAGCGCATGGACCTCGCGCTGTTGCTCGTTCGGGCCGACCTCGCGGACGGCGTGATCGACCGCGCCCGCGCGAGGCTCGAGGCCCTGCGCGCGCGGGGCTCGACGCCCGAGCTCGATGCGCTCGGTCAGGAGCTCGATCGACGGTCCGCTCCGGCAGGTGCGCCGCGCTGAGCCCGGGCGCCCCGGCTTACAATCCCGTATATACTGCCCGCGCCATCCCCAACCGCCGTCCGGAGGTCTCTCTTGCACGCGACGTCTGCCTCTCGCTGGTCGCTCGCGCTCGCGCCGCTCCTCGCGGTCGCCTGCAGCGACGCCACGCCGCCTGCAGCTACGCCCGACGCGGGCGTGGCGCAGCCCCCCGCCACGGTGACGTACAACCCGCCCGAGCCGGTGCTCCGCCGGCTCACGCAGGCGCAGTACGTCAACGCCGTCCACGACCTGCTCGGCGACGACCTGCTCGTCTCCCGGCCGATGGAGCCCGACGTCCCGCTCGGCGGCTCCATCTCCGTCGGCGCGGCCAGCACCAGCATCTCCCAGCGCGGCGTCGAGCAGTACGAGGCGCTCGCGTACGACCTCGCCGAGCAGCTCCTGCGCAACGAGACCCGACGCGCCCGCGCGGTGACCTGCACCCCCACCGACACCGCGGACGCGACCTGCGCGGCGACCTTCCTCCGCGCCACCGGCCGTCGGCTCTGGCGTCGCCCTCTCACCGACGCCGAGGTGGCCGCCCTGGTGACCCTGGCCGGGAACGCCGCGACCACGCTCAACGACTTCCACCGGGGTCTCGAGTACGCGCTCGCGGCGATGCTCCAGTCGCCGCACTTCCTCTTCCGCACCGAGCTCGCCGAGCCCGCCTCCGGAGCCGCGGCCCCGCGCTTCAGCCCCTTCTCCCTCGCCGGTCGCCTCGCGTTCTTCCTCTGGAACAGCCCCCCCGACGACGACCTCCTCGCCGCCGCCGCGGACGGGCGCCTGGACACCGAGGAGGGACTCCGCGCCGAGGTCGAGCGCATGGTCGCGTCGCCGAAGCTCAGCCGCGGGCTCCGGGCCTTCGTCACCGAGTGGCTCGGCCTGCAGCGCCTCGACTCCGTCTCGAAAGACCCGATGGTCTTCACCTCGTTCAGCAGCGACGTGCCCGCCGCCGCGCGCGAGGAGACGCTCTCCCTCGCAGAGCACCTCGCGATCACGCGCGACGCGGACTTCCGCGACATCATCACGACGCGCGAGACCTTCGTGAACCGCCGCCTCGCGTCGATCTACAACGTGCGCGCTCCGTCGCAGACCCGGGCCGACGGCTTCGGCCTCGTCACGCTCCCGTCCGACTCTCCCCGCCGCGGCCTCCTCGGCCACGTGAGCGTGCTGGCCCTCGCGGCGCACCCGGTCTCGACCTCCCCGACGCTGCGCGGGAAGTTCATCCGCGAGTCGCTGCTCTGCAACGAGGTGCCGATGCCGCCGGTGAACGTCAACACCGCCCTCCCGGAGCCGTCGTCCTCGCTGCGCACCATGCGCGAGCGCCTCCAGCAGCACCAGGTCGACCCCACGTGCCGCTCGTGCCACGCGCTGCTCGACCCCATCGGCCTCGCGCTCGAGCACTTCAACGGCATCGGCGCCTGGCGCCCCGACGACCGCGGCGCCCCCATCGACGCGAGCGGCAACCTCGACGGCGTGACCTACCGCGACGCGCTCGGGCTCACGCAGACCATCCACGACTCGCCCTCCTTTCCGCGCTGCGTGACGACGAGGCTCTATCGCTTCGCGTACGGTCGGCACGAGTCCGACGGCGAGGAGGCGGAGGTCGGACGGCTCGCTCAGGACTTCGCCTACGGCGGCTACCGCCTGCGGAGGTTGATGTCATCCATCGCCACGAGCGCCGCGTTCCGCCGCGCCGACGGCGTCGCCGGGAGGCAGCCGTGAAGACCCGCATCCACCGACGAACGCTCCTCAAGGGCCTGCTGGGCGGCGCCGCGATCTCCATCGGGCTGCCGCCGCTCGAGTGCTTCCTCAACGCCAACGGCACCGCCTACGCGGGCGGCGGCACCAGCTTCCCCAAGCGCTTCGGCGTCTTCTTCTGGGGCAACGGCGTGCTGCCGGTCCGATGGAACCCGACCGCCGAGGGCGCCGACTACGCGCTCTCTCCGCAGCTCATGCCGCTGAGCGCGCTCAAGCCCGACCTCACGGTGATCACCGCGTCGCGCGTGCTCACCACCAACTCGTCGCCGCATCTGTCGGGGCCGACGGGGCTCTTCACCGGCGACGCGATCGTCAACGGCACCGTCACCCGCCCGAGCATCGACCAGGTGCTCGCCGAGGAGATCGGCGGAGAGACGCGCTTCCGGTCGCTGGAGATCGGGGTTCAGCGCTCGGACAACAGCTACTCGTACAGCGGACCCAACCAGGTGAACCCGCCGGAGACCTCGCCCCGCGCGTTCTTCAACCGCCTCTTCGGCGAGGGGTTTCGCATGCCCGGCGAGATGACCATGGCGGACCCGCGGGTGCGCCTCCGCCGCAGCGTGCTCGACGCGGTGGGCGGCCAGGCGAGCGACCTGCGCAACCGCCTCGGCGCCGCCGACCGCATCCGCCTCGACCAGCACCTCGAGGGCGTGCGCGGGCTCGAGCGCCAGCTCGCGCGCCTCGAGGAGAACCCGCCCAACCTCGCCGCGTGCCGCCGTCCGGACGCGCCCCCGGAGGCTTATCCCGACCTCGAAGGCCGCCCCCAGATGTCGGCGATCTCCCGCGCGATGGCCGACATCATGGCGATGGCCCTCGCCTGCGACCAGACCCGCGTGTTCTTCAACATGTACTCGCAGTCGGTGAACAACACGCTCTTCCCGGGCGCCCCCGCGGGGCACCATCAGCTCACTCACGACGAGCCCGGCGAGCAGCCGATGGTCGACGCCATCGTGCGGCTCATCATGGGCGACCTCGCGTACTTCCTCACCGCGCTTCGCAGCGTGCAGGAGGGCGAAGGCAACCTGCTCCAGCACTCCATCGTGCTCTGCACCACCGACTGCTCCTACGGGCGGTCGCACTCCATCGACGACTACCCGATGATCATCGCGGGCAGCGGCGGCGGCGCGCTCACCACCGGGCGGCACATCGCCGCGCGAGGAGAGAACGCCTGCAAGGTGTCGCTCTCGATCCTCCGCGCGATGGGCGTGCGGGCGGCGGAGTTCGGCGTCGGCGCGGGCCGCACGACCGACGGGCTCTCGGGTCTCTCGCCATGAAGGTCCGCTCCATGAAGACCCTGCGCCACGCGTTGCTTGCCGCGCTGCTCGCCGTCTCGTCGGGCTGCTCCGACGACTCCGGCGTCGACCCCTTCGCCGGACCGGTCCCGGCGCAGTGTCCCACCACGTCGCGCGAGCAGTCGCTCGTCATCTCCAAGCTGGTGCTGCTGCGCCAGCCGATGCCCGGCGTGTCCGAGGGCTTCGACCTCGACGGCCGGGTGAGCGGCGCGGACGACTCGCTCTCCTGCCGACGCCGCGACCTCACCTCTCCGGACGGGACGCCCGGCATCGACAACCAGTTCTCGCTCCTCGTGCCCGCGCTCGACACCGCGACCTCCGGCGCCCTGGACGCCGCCATCCAGGCGGCGATCAACAACGGCCAGCTCATGGTGGCGGTGTCCATCGAAGGTCTCGACGACCGGCTCAACGACCCCTGCGTGAGCCTGGTGTTTCGCCGGGTGCAGGGGAGGCCCTTCGTCGGCAGCGACACGCGCATCGACCCGGGCCAGACCTTCGACACGCTCCGCGACGAGCCCATCAGCCGCGTCACCGGCCGGATGCGCAACGGCGTAATCGAGGCCGGTCCCTTCCCGCTCGGGCTCCCCATCGCGGTGCTCGACGCGCGCTTCGTGATCCCCCTCCAGAACGCCCGGGTGCGCATCAAGTGGCGGGCCGACGACACCTTCGAGGGCCTCATCGGCGGCGGCATCCCGGCCGCGCAGATGATCGCCACCACGCAGACCCTCACCATCGGATCGGACCTCATGGGGCTAGTCCGGCGGCTGATCCTCTCCATCACGGACCTGGACCCGGACGCCGAGGGCAACTGCCGCTCGTTCTCCGCGGCGGTGTCCTTCGAGGGCCGCTCGGCCTTCGTCAACCCGTAGCGCTCAATGCCGCCGCGGAGCGGTGCACCGAGCGGTTGGCGAGCCGCGAGGCCGCCACCCACGTGAGCGCCATGATCGAGTGCTGCGGGTTCACCCCGAGGTTGGTCGGAAACACGCTCGCGTCCATCACGTGCAGGCCATGGACGCCGTGCACCGCGAGGTTGTCGTCCACCACGCTCGCGCGAGGATCGCTCCCCGCGCAGGCGGTTCCGAAGACGTGCGAGGTGATCATGCTGACCTGCTGCGGCCGGAGCGTCGCTCGCTCGATCGCCTCCACGTCGGAGACGTCCTTGAGCACCGAGGGCATCTCCCCGATGCCCGGGAAGACCTCCCTCGCCCCGGCGGCGAACATCATCCGGCTGACCAGCGCGATGCCGTCGCGCACCCGGTCCATGTCCCGCGGGGTGGGCCCGTAGTGCACCGCCGCGTCGCTGCCGCTGCCGAAGAGGGCGGGGCGCACCCGGCCGTGGGCCTCCATGCGGCAGATGAAGCTCCACTGGGCGTAGTGGTCCATCTCCGCGAGGCGGCTCTGCCAGGCGGCGCCCGCGCCCGGCAGCCGCGGGGCCAGGAGCTCCGGCGGTAGCGCGAGGGCCTCCACCTTCACCCGGCGCTCGGGCAGCGGCACCTCGTAGCCCTGCGTCGCCCCGTGGCCCATGTCGATGGGCTCGTCGAAGCGCCCCACCACCGCGCACCCGGGGTGCGCCTGGAAGCGCTCGCCGACCATGCCCCGCAGCCCGCTCCGCCGCAGGATGACCGGCGTCTGCACGGCGCTCGCGCTCACGATCACGGCCTCGCGCGCCATCACCCGGAGCTGCGCCACCGGGCGCCGGGTGGTCGGGTCGAGCAGCACGCCCTCGACGCCCACCGCGCGGCCCCACTCGATGATCACCCGATCGATGCGCGCCATCGGGAGGAGCCTCGCTCCGTCGCGCTGGGCCCTCGGGATGTACGAGACGTCCATGCTCTGGCGCGCCTCGCCGGGGCATCCCTGGAGGCAGCGAGCGGAGCCCTTGCAGCGCGCGGCGTTGCGGGTCATCGGCTGGCCCGGGAGCCCGAGCACCCGGCACGCCCTGGCCATGCGCTCGGCGTTGCCGCCGAAGAGCGACGGGCTCGTCTCGGTCACCTCGAGCTCGCGCTCGATCTGCTCGAAGGCGTCGTCGAGGGCGCGGCGCTCGACGAGGTGCGCGAGGCCGTGCTTCGAGATCCACTCGTCGCGGACGTGCTCGGGCAGGCGCCAGATGATGCCCGAGTTGATGGCCGTGGCCCCGCCCACGCAGCGACCCTGGAGCATCGGCATGGGCGTGGCGCCGCGGGTCGTGGAGGTGGCGAAATCGCGGAAGGCCATCGCCATGGCCCCCAGCACCTCCGCGGGCCGATCGGGCGTGTGGAGCTGCGGCCCCTCCTCGAGCATCAGCACGTCGCGGCCCGCGCCGGCGAGCACTCGCGCCGCGGTCGCTCCGCCCGCGCCGGTGCCGACGATGACGAAGTCGGCCACGTCGTCGACGACGCGCATCACGCGGCCTCCGTCGAGGCGACCATGAGCACCGGGAGCGCGACCCGCGCCCTGGGGGCGGGAGCGTCGTGCGGGTGATCGTAGTGCGTGCGACGGCGCACCGAGGCCACGCGGAACATCGCCATCGAGGCCGCGAGCTTGAGCAGCACCCCGAAGCCGCGCAGCACGAAGATCCGGTGACCGCAGATGCGGGACAGGAGCGCGGAGCGCTCGGTGGGTTCGAGCGCCGCGAAGGACCGCAGCCGCCCCAGCAGGAAGAGCGGCGAGAGCATCGCCATGAGCAGGGCCGCGCGCATGCCGAGCTGCGCGATAGGGCTCGACGCCTCGTACATGGTCATCGCGCCTCGGACGAAGTCGACCTCGCCGGGCTGGAGGCCGAGGCCCCCGGCGGTGGGGTCGATGAACGACGGGAGGATGATGGCGAGCCAGCGGCGCTCGACTCCGGTGAGGGTCATGGGGTGATCTCCTGCGAGGGCGGTTGCGTGGGATCGTCCGAGGCTTGTCCGAGCGTGGCGCGGAGGCGCGCGAGCATGTGGCGGTCGAGCCGCTCGATGAGCACCCGCGCGTAGCGGCGGGCGCTGGTGGCGTCGCGGCGCTCGATGAGCTCCAGCACTCGGTCGTAGAAGCGCATCGTCGCGTCGGCCTGCACGAGGAACGCGAGCTCTAGGCCCGGCTGCCGCTCGAGCATGCGCACGAGCGTGTTGGCCACGAGCACCAGCGCGAGGTTGTGCGTCGCGCCCGCGAAGCGCCGCGCCAATGCGAGGTCCGAGGCGATGTAGCGATCGGGCTCCGACCGCAGGCCCCGCTGCACCTCGACGTGGGAGCGCAGCGCGAGGAGCTCGTCCGCCGTACAGCGCTCGGCGGCGAGCCCGATGGCCTCCACCGCCAGCGTGCGACGCAGCTCCATGAGGTCGGCGAGGAGCGCCACCGGGTCGCCCGAGGTCAGGGCCCCCAGCGAGGCCATGTGCGCCATCATCTCGATCCCTCCGGTCTCCCGGACGTCGAGCACCAGCGTCCCGGACCCCTGGACGGCCCTCAGCAGCCCCTCCCCCTGCAGCCGCGTGATGGCCGCCCGCAGCGTCGCCCGGCTCACCCCGAGCTGCGCCGACAGCTCACGCTCGCCCGGCAGCTTGCTCCCCACCGGGTGGTCCCCCCGGAGGATGGCCGCCCGCAGCGCCGTGGCGGCGAGCGAGGCGGCTCGGGTGCTGTTCGGGTCGTGGTTCATGGCTTCCGCAACTGGTCTGACCAGTTGACCAGTCAGTGCGTAACACACGTAGCACCCCATGGGCAAGCCACGGTCGGTGAGGTGCCACGCGCGGGTGGCACCCCCGTCATGGGGTGGTCGACCGCATCGGTCGAGGGGGTCCTAGCTGTGGGGGAAGCTGGGGGGCTGCGGGACGCCCGGGGCGCCGGGGGCTTCGAAGTGGTGCCAGACGCCGTTGATGCGGCGCTGGTGGGGGAAGTACTCGGCCTTGTAGTTCAGGTGCTCGCAGGCTTCGACATACAGGCCCAGGTAATACCACTCCATGCCGAGCTCGCGGCAGAGCTCGATCTCCCGCAGCACGGAGAAGACCCCGAGCGAGCGCCTGGACTCGTCGGGGTCGAAGTAGTGGTAGACGCTCGAGACCGCGCGCTGGCCGAAGTCGAGGATGCTCACCGCGATGAGGCGGCCCTCGACGAGGTAGCGAAGCTCCCAGCTGTCGACGGAGGTCTCGACGAGGAAGAAGCGATAGTCGGTCTCCGTGGCGAGCTGCTCGCGCTGCGAGAGGCCGCGCTCGCGGGAGTGGCGGTTGTAGAGCCGGAGGTGCTCGGCGCTCACGGTGGGGCGCACCCTCTCGACGGTGACCTCGGTGTTGCGGCGGAGCGAGCGGCGCTGCGAGCGCGTGGGCTGGAAGGTCGGGACGTGTACCCGGATGGCCTCGCAGGCGTTGCAGGAGGGGCAGCTCGGTCGGTAGAGCAGCGGACCGGAGCGGCGGTCGCCCTGGTCGAGGAGGAGGTCGAAGAGGTCCGGAGTGAGCCGCGCGGTAGGCATCCGCAGCGGGAGCTGCATGGTGGCGTCGGGCAGGTAGGGGCAGGGCTCAGGGTCGTTGGAGACCACGAAGAACCGAACCGGTTGCTTCTTCACCCACACACCCTGAAGCCTACCCCTCGCGGCCGCGAGGGAGAACCGTCAGCTGTAGTCCTTCTCCGCCCGCTCCTGGTCTTCCTTGCAGCGGATGCAGAGGTTGGTCTCCGGCCGGGCCTCGAGGCGCTTGATCGCGATCTCCTCGCCGCACTCCTCGCAGAGCCCGAAGTCGTTGCCGTCGATCTTCACCAGCGCGCGGTCGATCTTCTCGAGGAAGACCTTCTCGCGCCCGCGGAGGCGGAACGTGAAGGACTGGAGGTACTCGCTCGACGCCAGATCCATCTCGTCTGGAAGGTCGTTGGTGTCGAGGGCCATGTCCTCGGTGAGCGTGCTCTGGGCGTTCTGCAGGATCTGCGAACGCTTCTCCAGGAGGAGCGCCTTGAAGCGCTGCAACTCGGACTTAGGAAACGCCATGTTACGAAACCCCTTTCCTACCCCTGACCGCCGATCAGGGCCGGAAAGGATATGGGCGCCCAGAAAAGAGTCAAGCGAAACGATGGAGCCTCGCCGGTTGTGGCAACACTTCCCGGGTGACGCGACTCCCCATCGTCTCGGCTGACCCGCGCGCCCTCCGCTTCGCCGCCCGCACCGCAGAAGCCTCGGGCGGCGAGCTCCGCGCCAACGCCGTCGGCACCCTCCAGGTCAACCTCGGCAAGCGCTGCAACCAGGCCTGCCGGCACTGCCACGTCGACGCCGGCCCCGCGCGCACCGAGTCCATGTCCGACGCGTCGATCGAGCGGGTGAAGGCCATCCTTACCGAGCATCGTATCCCCGTGCTCGACCTCACCGGCGGCGCCCCGGAGCTGCACCCGCGCTTCCGTGAGCTCGTGCTCCACGGCCGGGCCCTGGGGCTCACGGTCATCGCCCGACACAACCTCACGGTGATGTTCGAGCCGGGCCACGGGGACCTCCCGGAGTTCTTCGCCGCGCACGGGGTCGCGCTCTTCTGCTCGCTGCCGCACTACACGCAGGACGGCAACGACCGGCAGCGCGGGGGCGGCGTGTTCGAGGCCTCGATCCGAGCGCTGCGCCGTCTCAACCAGGTCGGCTACGGCACCGGCCGGTCCGAGCTCCCGCTCACCCTCGTGCACAACCCCCTCGGGGCCTTCCTGCCGGGCTCGCAGCGCGACCTGGAGCGGGACTTCCGCGACGCCCTCGGCCGCGAGCACGGCGTCACCTTCGACCGGCTCGTCACGCTCGCCAACATGCCCATCGCCCGCTTCGCGGCGTGGCTCGATCGCAGCGCCCAGCTCGACGGCTACCTCGATCGGCTGGAGCAGCGCTTCAACCCCGCGACCGTAGCGGGCCTCATGTGCCGGGGGATGGTGAGCGTCTCCTGGGAGGGGAGGCTCTTCGACTGCGACTTCAACCAGATGCTCGACCTGCCCGTGCTCACCCCGGATCGCTCCCTCGACGGCTTCGCGCCGGACGCCCTGCGGGGCCGCCCGATCGCGACCGGCGCCCACTGCTTCGGCTGCACCGCGGGGAGCGGCAGCTCCTGCGGCGGGGCGCTCGCGGGCTGACGCCCAGGGCGCGAGGAATCGCTACGCCGCGGCGACCCTCCGAAGGTACATTCGGGCCCTATGTGGACTTCGATCCGGCGGGTGTCGCCGTGAAGGTACTGCTCACCGGCGCGGCCGGGTTCATCGGCAGCCACACCGCCGAGGCGCTGCTCGCGAGGGGCGACGAGGTCGTGGGCTTCGACAATTTCAACGCTTTCTATGACCCGGCCATCAAGCGCCGCAACGCCGCCGCCCTCGGCGCGCAGCGGGGCTTCGCGATGGTCGAGGGCGACCTCTGCGACGAGCCCGCGCTCTCGGCGCTCTTCGCCGCGCACCGCTTCGACGCGGTGATCCACCTCGCGGCGTGGGCGGGGGTCCGGCCCTCCATCGACTCGCCGGGGATCTACATCGACGCCAACGTCCGCGGGCTCACCAACGTGCTCGAGCGGATGCGCCACGCGGCGATCCCGAAGCTGGTGTTCGCTTCGTCGTCGTCGGTCTACGGCGGCCGCACCACGGTGCCCTTCCGCGAGACCGACCCGGTCGACCGCCCCATCTCGCCGTACGCCGCGACCAAGAAGGCCGGCGAGGTGCTCTGCGCCACCTGGAACCACCTCTACGGCACCCACGTCGCGGCGCTCCGTTACTTCACCGTGTATGGCCCGCGCCAGCGGCCGGAGATGGCCTTCCACAAGTTCGCCACGATGATCGCCCGCGGTCGCTCGATCCCGATCTACGGCGACGGCAGCAGCGCCCGCGACTACACGTACATCGCGGACATCGTGCAGGGCACCGTCGCCGCGCTCGACCGCTGCGAGGGCTACGAGATCTACAACCTCGGCGAGTCGCACACGACGCGCCTCGACGCGGTGGTCGAGAAGCTCGGTCGCGCCCTCGGCATCGAGCCCAGGACCCACCACGAGCCCGACCAGCCCGGCGACGTGCCGATCACCTTCGCGGACATCACCCACGCCCGGGAGAAGCTCGGCTACGCGCCCACCACGCTCATCGACGAGGGCCTCGCGCGCTTCGCGGAGTGGTTCCATCGCGAAGGCGTCCATTGAGATGACCGTCGGGGCGCTCGGCCGCGTGGGGCCGTGGCTGCGCGGCGGGGCCCTCGCGCTGCTGCTCGCCGCGCTGATCGCCCCGATGCCCGCCCCGCTCCTCGACGCGCTGCTCGTCGCCAACCTCGCCGCCTCGCTGGTGGTGCTCGTGAGCTGCGCGGCGCCCCGCCCTCCGCGCCTCGTGTCCGCGCTCCCCGCGGTGCTCCTCGGAGGCGCCCTGGTGCGGCTGGCGCTGGAGCTCGCCGCGTCGCGCGCCATCCTCGGCGGGAGCTCCCCGGGCGCGGTCATCACGGCCTTCGGCTCCGTCGCGGTGCGCGGCGACGCGGTGGTCGGCGCAGCGGTCTTCGTGATCCTGACGGTGGTGCAGCTGGTGGTGGTGGTGCAGGGCGGCGAGCGGGTGGCGGAGGTCGCCGCGCGCTTCGCCCTCGACGCGATGCCCGGTCAGCAGCTCGCCATCGACGCCTCCGCGCGCGGCGGCGCCATCGACGCGCGCCAGGCGAGGCGCGAGCGCGAGGCCCTGGAGCAGCGGGCCCAGCGCGCCGGGGCGATGGACGGGGCGATGCGCTTCGTGAAGGGCGACGCGGTCGCGGGCGTGGTCATCGTGCTGGTCAACCTCGTCGCCGGCACGCTCCTGGGCGTCTCTCGCGCCGGGCTCGCGCCGGCCGCCGCGGCCGAGCGGTACGCGACGCTCGCCATCGGCCAGGGGCTCCTCGCGCAGGTGCCCTCGATGCTGCTCGCCGTGGGGGCGGCGCTCTCCGTGAGCCGGCCGCTCGTGCGCTCGGACGACCGGCGACTGGTCGCTCCCTCGACGCTCCGGGCGTGCGCGGGGGTGATGCTGCTGGTGGGCGTGGCGCCGGGCTTCCCGCTCTGGCCCTTCGCCCTCGTGGCCGCCGCGCTGGCGGCGCTCTCGCTCGCCCCGCAGCCGTCGGAGGTGCGCGCGGCGGGCGATCCTCTCGACATCGACGACACCGAGCGGCGCCTCGACGCGCTCTCCATCGACGCGCCGGCGCTGGTGCGCGCCACCTCCCCGGCGCTGATCACCCCGGCCGAGCTGACGGCGCTGCGGCGCTGGCTGGCGGAGGAGGAGGTGCCTTCGAGCGACCTGCGCGCGCTGCTCGAGGCGGTGCTGAGCGCAGGCGCGGCGGGCGACGCGGTGGAGCGCTGGCGGTCGAGGGTGCGAGCGGGGCTGGGTCCGGTGCTCGCGGAGCGCTTCGCTCCGGGCGGAGCGGTCGCGGTGTGGATGATCGGACCGTCGCTCGAAGGGGTCCTGCGAGACGAGCTGGCGCGACGGCCGACGCTCGGGGCGGCGCTGGCGGACGACCTGCGCGCGATGGTCGAGGCCGGGTGCGCGGAGGCAGGGACGGTGACGCTGCTGGCGGCGCAGCCGATCCGTCGCGCGCTCTGGGACAGCCTGCGAGCGGGGCGGCGGCGCTGCGTGGTGCTCGCGCCGGAGGAGCTCGGCGACGCCGTGAAGATCACGGTGCGCGGGGTGCTCGATCCGATGGGCTGATGAGGAGCGGAGGCGGGGATCAGTACCCGCGGCGCATCACGACGGGCGCGCCGTTCTCGATCTCTCGGGCGCTGAGGTTCACGAGGCACGCGGCGCTGCGCGGGTGCACGGCGACGACGATGAGCTCGCCGGCGACCTCCACCGGGAGCTCCTCGGTGGGACGGATGTTCTCGGCGTCGGGCGCGTGGTCGATGTGGCCGTCGCCGTCGCGGTCGATCTCCTGGATGCGGATTCCGCGGCTGTAGCCCTCGACGGAGCGGCGCCACGGGTCGCCGCGCTGCGTGAGGAAGAGCCGGTTGCCGAGGCGGACTCCGTCCTGCGAGCCGCGGTCGATGATGACCACGAAGTTGCTGCCGACGATCTCGCGAGGGGTCGGCGTCGCGACGACGTGGGCCGTGAGGTCGCGGTCGTTGGGCACCGGCGGCACCGGGAGGAACTGCCGCTGGATCACCGCGACGCGCTCGCCTCGCTCGATGGGATCGAGGGACTCGGTGATGCGCACGGTGGCGATGTGGCGGCGCGCGTCCCACGCGTCGACGACGGCGGTGCCGAGCACGCGCACGACGCGGCCGGTGTCGCGGTCGGAGCCGCGAGTCTCCTGCGCCGAGGCGTAGATGGTGTACGTCTCGCCGACGTTGGGGGCGCGACGCGGGAACTCCACGTAGGCCTGGTCCCCTTCGGAGAGGAGCATGTTGTCCTCCGGGGCGCCGACGATGGAGCCCGACGCGGTGATCTCCTCGTTGGTCGCCCACGCGGACTCCCGCAGGAACACCGTGCCGCGCGGATAGCGCGACGCCGCGCGGGTCACGCGCAGGCCGCCGGGCGTCTGCACCATGGAGGTCGCCGGGGTGGAGACCGACACCTCACCCGGCAGCAGCAGCCGCACCTGATCTCCGGGGAAGATCCAGTGGGGGTTGGTGATCTGCGGGTTGCGCGCCCAGACCCGCGGCCAGTACCAGGGGTTCTCGAAGTAGTACCCCGAGATGTCCCAGAGGGTGTCGCCGGTGTTCACCGTGTGGAACTCCGGCACCAGCCCGCCGCTGCTGTGGGCCGTCGCCCCGGACGTCCCTGACGACAGGGTGATCGTCGTCCGCGGGCGCGCGACCACCGCCGCGGGCGTCGCCTCGTCGTTCACCGTCACCTGCGCGTTCGCGATCGCCGGCACTGCCAGAACGGTCGCGACCCACGGCCATCGCCAGAAGAACCTCATCGTCCCTGTTCCCTCTCGTCGCGAAGCCGACGCGCGGCCTCGGAATCTGGATGCTCGCTCAGAAGTCGCTGCCCCGCGCGCTCGGCCCCCGCGGCGTCGCCCGAACGCCGGAGCGCGGTGCGCAGCGTGTACAGCGCGTCGGGCACCTTGTTGCCCACCGGGAAGCGCTCGATGAGCCCCTGCAGCTCGCGCACGCCCCGCGGCGCGTCGCCGGTGCGCAGGAAGCACTCGGCCCGCCAGTACATCGCGTTGTCGGCGTGCGGGTGCGAGGGCCACCGCACGAGGAAGCCGGCGAAGGCCTCGACCGCCTCCGCGCAGCGGTTGGCGCGGGCCATCGCGAGCGCGTCGTCGTAGGCCGTCGCGGCCCTCGGATCGAGCGTGCCCGTGGAGGCCTCCTCCGGCGCGACGGCCGCGTGGCCATTACGAGGCGGGGTAATCCCGACGGGTGGCGCGGGCGGAGGCGGCGTCGTCGGAGCGGCCGGGCGCGGCGCCGGCGGCGCGGCGGGCACCGGGGGGACCGGCACCACCGGGAGGCGCTCGTTGGCGTGCACCACGAAGGGCTCGCGCTCGGGGATGCGCTCGTTGCGCGAGATGCGCACCGCCGGGAGGTTGGACTCGTCGGCGGCCTCGACGTCGGGCTCCTCGCCGCGCTGCGCGCGCACGGAGGTGCTGTCGATGCGGATCGGCTCGGTGCGGGTCGTCTCGACCCCCAGCCGGATCGTCGCCCGGTGCATGTCCGTCGCGGCGACCGCGCGCCGGGCCTGCTGCGCGGCGTCCTCGGTGAGCACCACGCGGTGGTGCAGCAGCTCGAGCTGCGACGCCTGGCGCTCCTGCTCGCTGCGCATCCGGCGCATGTCGGACTCCATGCGCGCCAGCGTGGCGCTGGTGTTGGCGCTGCAGCCCCAGCCGACGAGCGTGAGGGTGAGTGCGAGGGCTCTGGGTCGCATGGTCTCGTCGAGCCTAGAGCGTTGCAGCACCCCTCGCCAAGAAAGTGCCGCACGCAACTCGCGCGGATTTCCCCGACGACAAGCCGCCCATGGAAGACCCACGTCCCTACGCCCCCCTCTCGATCCCCATCGCCGGCCGCGTCGACCCGCGGTGGGACCCGCTCTGGATCCACGGCGACCCGTCGTCGCTCGCTCCTCCGGTGGTGGCCATCATCGGCACTCGCATGCCCGACCCGGCGGCGCGAGCCCTGGCCCACAAGCTCGCCCGCGACCTCGCCCAGCACGGCGTGCGGGTGCTCTCCGGCGGGGCGCTCGGCATCGACGCCGCCGCGCACCAGGGCGCCCTCGACGGCGGCGGCCGCACGGCGGTGGTGCTCCCCTGCGGCCTCGCGCACTGCTACCCCCGGCGGCACGGCCCCCTCTATCGGGCGATCGTCGCGAGCGGCGGGGCGCTGGTCTCACAGTTTCCGCCGGAGACCCCGCCGACGCAGTGGACCTTCCCCCGGCGCAACGAGCTGCTCGCGGCGCTCGCCGACGTGATCGTGGTGGTGCAGGCCCCCGACCCCTCGGGGGCGCTCCTCGCGGCGGACGCGGCGCGCCGGGCGGGGCGGCGGCTGATGGCGGTGCCGGCCTCCCCCTTCGACCGACGAGCACGGGGAAACGTCCGCCTCCTGCGGGCGGGAGCGCGGCCGTGCGTGACCGCGGACGACGTGATGGCGTACCTCTCGGAGACCGACGGCGAGCTGTTCGCACGCGACGCCACGCACGCACCCGTGAGCGCGCGAGTGACGCGCACGCGAGCGGCGCGCGCCCCCGAACGCGCTCCCTCGCGCGCCCGAGGCCCGGACCCTCTCACGCTGGACGAGGCAGGATCGCTCGTGTACGAAGCCCTCGCCGTCGGGCCACGGCACATCGAAGAGGTGGCCCGCGCGTCGGCCCTGTCGACCTCTCGAGCGCAACAGGTTCTCTTGACGCTCGTCCTGGCAGGATTCATCGAAGACCGCGGCGGAGGGATGTTCACCCGCGCAGATGCGTAACGGTGCACTCCCCCTCACACCGTCTGGGTAAGGAGCAGCGATGTCGAAGGCACTGATCATCGTAGAGTCACCGGCGAAGGCCAAGACGATCCAGAAGTACCTGGGGAAGGACTACGAGGTGCTCGCGAGCAAGGGGCACATCCGCGACCTCCCGAAGTCGGGCCTCCAGGTCGACGTCGAGCACGGCTACGCGCCGCACTATGAGGTGCTCGAGGACCACAAGACGGTCGTGACCGAGATGCGCCGCGCGGCCAAGGAGGCCGACGAGATCTTCCTCGCCCCCGACCCCGACCGCGAGGGGGAGGCCATCGCGTGGCACATCGCCCACGAGCTGCGCTCGGCCAAGAAGCCGATGCACCGCGTGGAGTTTCACGAGATCACCAAGAAGGGCGTGCAGCTCGGGCTCTCGAAGCCCCACGCCGTGAACCAGAACCGCTTCAACGCGCAGCAGGCGCGGCGCATCCTCGACCGGCTCATCGGCTACGAGCTCTCGCCGGTGCTCTGGAAGCGCCTCTGCCGCCAGGTGAACGGCCACTACCTGTCCGCGGGGCGCGTGCAGTCGTCCGCGCTGCGACTGATCGTCGACCGCGAGGACGAGATCATCGCGTTCAACCCGCAGGAGTTCTGGCCCGTCGGCGTCGAGCTGCTGGGCAAGAACCGCCCGTCCTTCCGCGCGAGCCTGATCGAGAGCGACGGCCGCAAGCTGGTCACCCCGACCCGCGAGCGCGTTCCGAAGGCCGGGGACTACGTCCTCAGCAACGAGGCCGACGCCGCCGCGGTCACCGCCGACCTCAAGACCGCGCGCTTCAAGGTCGCCACGGTCGAGCGCAAGGAGCGCCGCCGCCGGGCGCCGCCGCCGTACATCACCTCGTCGCTCCAGCGCGACGCCTCCAGCCGCATCGGCTTCTCCGCCTCGCGCACCATGCAGGTCGCGCAGCGGCTCTACGAGGGCATCGACGTCGGCGCCGAGGGGCCCGTCGGCCTCATCACCTATATGCGTACCGACTCGACGCGCATGAGCGCCGAGGCCGTCGACGGGGCGCGCGCGTACATCGAGCAGCGCTTCGGCAAGGAGTTCGTCCCGGAGAAGCCCAACTTCTTCAAGACGCGCAGCAACGCCCAGGACGCGCACGAGGCCATCCGGCCGACGTCGATGGAGCTGCACCCGGACGCGATCAAGAAGTTCCTGAAGTCGGACGAGTTCAAGGTGTATCGGCTCATCTGGGAGCGCTTCGTCGCGTGCCAGATGTCCGAGGCGCTCTACGACGGGACGACGGTGACCATCGAGGCGCAGGGCGCGAAGAAGCACCTGCTGCGGGCTTCGGGTCAGGTGCTGAAGTTCGCCGGCTGGCTCGAGGCGCAGGGCGCGAGCGAGCGCGCCGAGGAGGTCGCCGGCGAGGAGTCCGTGCGCGACGGCGCCGCGGCGGCCGAAGGCGGCGACGAGGAGAAGACCCTCCCGGCGCTGACCGAGGGCGAGGCGCTCGCGGTGGTCGATCCGCCGGGCGTGCTCACGGAGCAGAAGTTCACGCAGCCGCCCGCGCGCTACAACGAGGGCTCGCTGGTGAAGGCGCTGGAAGACCTCGGCATCGGCCGCCCGAGCACGTACGCCGAGATCGTGAGCAAGGTGCTCTCTCGCGACTACGTGCAGAAGCAGGACAAGCAGCTCGTTCCGACGAAGCTCGGGACGACGAAGACGCACGGTCTCCAGGCGCGCTTCCCGACCATCGTGGACTACGAGTTCACCGCGAAGATCGAGAAGGACCTCGACGCGGTCGAGTCCGGCGAGGCCGACTGGGTGAAGCTCGTCGACGCGATCTACAAGCCCTTCAAGGAGATCGTGGTCGCGGAGATGAGCGCCAAGGAGCCCGGCGAGGGCTGGCCTCGCGCGGAGCCGTCGGACCGCATCTGCGACAAGTGCGGCTCGCCGATGGTCAAGCGCTGGGGACCCAACAGCAACTTCTTCGCCTGCACCGCGTACCCCAAGTGCAAGAACATCGTCGACGAGAACCCGGCGCCGCCGCCGGAGGTCTACGCCGATCGAAAGTGCCCGAAGTGCGGCCGCGACCTGCTGGTGAAGACGCGCCGCGGGACGGACGAGAAGTTCCTGTCGTGCAGCGGGTGGCGCAAGAAGGAGCCGCTCTGCGACTACACCGCGCCGATGCCCATCGGCATCCGGTGCCCGAAGTGCCACGACGGCGAGGTCATCAAGGTCGGCGCCGCCAAGGGCCGCCGCCCCTTCTGGGGCTGCAGCAACTACGCGACGGAGCTGAAGTGCGACTTCCGGCTCTTCCAGCCGCCGGTGAAGGAGGCGTGCCCGCAGTGCAACGCGACCTTCCTGGTGCAGGCGGGCGGCAAGACCCGACCGGTGCTCAAGTGCGTCACCGAGGGCTGCGGCTACGAGCGCCCGCTCGCGGCGGCGGACGGCGTCGAGGGCGATGGCGACGGCGAGGAGGCCCCGGCACCGAAGTTCCGCGGCGGCGCCAGGAAGGGCGCGAAGAAGGGCGCCTCCGAGGCGACTCCCTGAGCTCACCCGACAGATCTCTCCCCTCCCCCCACCAAGACACAGGACCGAAGCGATGACGGACCGGAGCGCGGTGACGGTGGTTGGCGGCGGCCTCGCCGGGTGCGAGGCGGCCTGGCAGCTGGCGTGTCGCGGCGTCCCGGTCACGCTCATCGAGCAGAAGCCCCACCGGCGCACCGCGGCGCAGTCCGGCGAGGGGCTCTGCGAGCTGGTGTGCTCCAACTCGCTCCGCGGGGCGGCGCTCTCCAACGCCGTCGGCCTCCTCAAGGAGGAACTCCGTCGCGCGGGCTCGCTGATCCTCGCCGCGGCGGACCTCACCTCCGTCCCCGCGGGCGGCGCGCTCGCGGTCGATCGCGACCGCTTCAGCGCGACCATCACCGCGGCCATCGACGCGCACCCGCTTATCACGCGAGTGTCGGCGGAGGTCACGGAGATCCCCTCGGCGAGGCCGGTGGTGCTCGCGACCGGTCCGCTCACCGGCGACGCGCTGGCGAAGGACCTCGTGCGCGCCATCGGCGAGGACCAGCTCGCGTACTACGACGCCATCGCGCCCATCGTGTCGGCGGAGTCCATCGACCCGGAGAAGACCTTCCGGCAGTCGCGCTACGACAAGGGCGGCGACGACGCGTACATCAACTGCCCGATGAACGCCGAGGAGTACTACGCGTTCATCGACGCGCTGGTCGCCTCGGAGAAGGTCGCGCCGCGGGCGTTCGAGGAGGCGCGCTACTTCGAGGGCTGCCTGCCGGTCGAGGTGATGGCCTCGCGGGGCAAGGACACGCTCGCGTACGGGCCGATGAAGCCCGTGGGGCTGACCGACCCGCGCACCGGCCGGACACCCTACGCGGTGGTGCAGCTCCGGCAGGAGGACTTCGCGGCGACGGCCTACAACCTCGTCGGATTCCAGACGAGGATGACGTACGGGGCGCAGGCGAGGGTGTTCCGGATGATCCCGGGCCTGGAGTCGGCGGAGTTCGTCCGCTTCGGATCGGTGCACCGGAACACCTTTGTCAACGCCCCGCGGGTGCTCACCGCCGCCATGGAGCTGAAGGCCTCGCCGGGGGTCTTCCTCGCGGGGCAGATCACCGGCGTCGAGGGCTACGTCGAGAGCGCGGGCGGCGGCTTCCTATGCGCCGTGCTGCTGGCCCAGCGGCTCCACGGCCGGGACCTCGTCCCGCCTCCGCCGACCACCGCGCTCGGGGGCCTGCTCACGCACCTGCAGACGCCTCGCGACGACTTCCAGCCGAGCAACCTGACCTGGGCGCTGCTGCCCCCGGTGGTCGACCCGAAGGTGAAGAAGCTCCCCAAGCACGTGCGCCTGGAGCGCGGCGCGCAGCGGGCGCTCGACGACCTCGCGGGCTGGCTCCCGGTGGTCGCCGAGGGCTTCGAAGCCAGGGCCATCGGCGTCGCCGAGCCGGTGGCGACGACGGAGGCCGCGGCGGCCTGCCCCAGCGCCGACTGAACGGCGCCTCACTCGGTCGGAACAGCGCCGTCGCGGGCACAGGTCCAGCGGCGCAGGCGGTCGTGACCGTCGATCGCGAGCAGCGCACGCCCCATCCAGGCCATCGGGGGAAACCCTCGCGATGCGCCCTCCCTCGCGGGCATGCCCGCCACCGCGGAGGGGACCCAGCGCGACAGGTCGATGGACGCGCCGGGCGCGGTCGGGTCGAGGTCCACCGAGCCGCCCTGCCAAGCGACGCGCAGCACCGGGTGACGCCTCACGCAGCGCCAGCTCCGCTCGGTCACCAGCGGCCAGCGCACCACCTCCGGGTCGTCGCTCGCGCGGTGACGCGTCGACGACGCGCCGCCGAGGGAGGTCACCCGCACCACCAGTCGAGGCTCCGCGGACTCGGGCGCCCGCTCCTCCCCGAGGGCGACGACGGCCGAGCCGGTCCAGGCGAGCGAGCCGCTGGACCAGTCGACCAGCGGGTCGAACATCGCCGTGGGCATGGCCGAGACCGTCTCTCCCTCGGAGCGCAGCGAGTGGACGTAGAGGACGCTCCGCACGGCGTCGGCGCCGCGGAGGTACGCGAGGTCGTCGCCGACCCGGATGAGGCTCTGCGGCTCGAGCAGCGGCGACGCGGCGGACTCGTGCCGCACGCGCCGCGAGGTGCCGTCGGCATCGACGGAGAACACCGACCAGGACGCGCAGCGACCCCCGCCCTGGGGGCATGGCTCCTCGGCGTCGGTGGCGAGAGCGAGCACCGAGCCCGACGGGCCCGGGACGAGCTCCACGTGCGAGCGGGACCAGCCGCGGCGCTCGGACTCCGCGCGGGCCGCGACGAGGTGGCGGCTTACCTGCACCGGTACTCCGATGGCGCCCAGCGAGGCGTCGAGCGAGAGCACCGCGAGCTCGCGGGCCCCGCCTCCGCGGTCGTTGAGCTCGTCGCTGCGCTCGGAGCCGTCGCCGACGTGGGAGATCCAGGCGACGCGGAGGGTGCCGTCGACGGAGGTCGCCGAGAGCGAGAGCACGTTGCCCGGGATGCGTCGCAGCCGGACGCGGGAGCCGACCGCCATCGAGTCGGCGTCGACGCGCTGTCCGAGGAGGTCGGTGTGGTTGGCCTGCGGGTCGAAGCACGCGTCGATGATCGCGCCGCCGCGGCCCGTGGAGACCACCGCGGCGGGGTGGCAGAACCCGTCCGGGAGGCGCTGATCGTCGTCGGGGGCGTTGCTCGGGGCCGCTCCCTCGCTGGGAGCGCGCGGGGGCAGGCGGGGCCGCGCCTCGGCTCCGGGCTCGGGCGGCGGGCTGCGACGGCACGCCAGCGCGAGCCCGATCAGCGTCATCACCAGCGGCGCGCGAGGTCCCACGACTGAGTCTGTGAGTACCGCATCGACGGCGGTGCGCGCGAGCCCGATTGCAGCCGCGGCTGCGGCTCAGCAGGGGTCCAGCGAGGAGAGCGACCAGCGGTGGCCGAAGGGGTCTTCGACGACGCCGTGGCGCCGGCTCGGGGAGACCTCGTGGAGGCCGTGGGCGACGCGGGCTCCCGCGCCGATCGCGCGAGCGAAGAAGCGCTCGATGCCCTCGACGGTGAGGTGCAGGGTCACGGGCGTTCCGCCGAGCGCGACGGGTGATCCGGGGCGGCCGCTGCGGAGCTCGGGGAAGTCGTCGCAGACCAGGATGGTGAAGCCGTCGATGGAGACGACCGCCGAGAGGACGCGGCCGTCGGGGAGGGTCTCGCGCGAGCGCTCGGCGCCTCCGAAGGCCCGCACGTAGAAGTCGATGGCGGCGGGGGCGTCGTGGACGACCAGGTAGGGCTCGACCCGCAGGACTGCTCCCTCGGGTGCGCCGAGGGGGCGCGCGAGGCGCGGGAGGTCGCTCCAGCGAGAAGGGGTCCGGAGGTCGAACTCGAGGGCGTCGTCGTCGGGGTCGGGGATCTGGAAGCGGGCGGTGAGGTCGGTGGCGTCGGCGTCGAGGAGCTCGGCGAAGGAGGCGTCGAGCTCGGCGATCTCATCGTAGGACATGGTCATGGCGGGTCTCCCTTGGCGTGACTGCGGGGCCTTGTCGGGAGGCGGCCTGCGGGGCGTTGCGTGGCGGAGCGATCAGCCGGTGATGGCGCGCAGCACCGGCGACCAGAGCCACAGCGCCGGGAGCGTGAGCGCGAGGCTGCTCATCACGATGGCGGCGGCGAGGCGGTCGTCGCAGCGCTCCTGCGTGGCGATGGCGGCGGCGAT
>CBIHPK010000097.1:0-30960 GCA_966211675.1 uncultured Myxococcaceae bacterium | reverse complement strand
CGGCATGGCAGTTGTGGACCTCGTCGGGAGCCCATCCAACGCTCCGACGCAGGCAGAAGGATCATGCACCCCTGCGACCTCGCCGTCACAGCATGGTGTCGAGATCTTGTTGAAGCGGACTTCAAGGAGCTCAGCGACGCTGGCGCCGTGAATTCCATGCTCGTGAGGAGTACGGGGAGGAGGGGAGGTGGCTGCGGGCCCGGCGGCGGGAGCGGCGGCGGGAGGGGTCTCGATGGGCGCGAAGAGGTTGGCGGGCGCGGCGCGCTCGGCCACCTTGCGGCGCCAGAGGTAGAGGGGCACGCAGACCGCGATCGAGACGATGGCGATGAACTGCGAGGTCGAGAGGTTGCCCACGGTGCCGCGCTCGGCGTCGTCGCGGATGATCTCGAGGAGGCCTCGGCCGATGCCGTAGACGATCCAGAAGGTGATGAAGATCTGGCCCTCCCACTGGCGGCGGCGCCACATGAAGAGGAGCGTCGCGAAGATGCTGAGGCCCAGCAGCGACTCGTAGAGCTGCGTCGGGTGCACGGGCACCGAGTGCTCGGCGGTGGGGGCGATGTGGCAGAGCCCGTCGGCGGCGTTGAAGAGGCCGTGGTAGGCGCGCTCGCAGACGTCGCGCGTGGCGTGGAAGCCGAGGCGCACGTGCTGCTGCCAGGCGGGCGCTCCGTGACCGTCGTTCCAGTGGGGGAAGGTGCCGAGGAACTTCAGCCACGCGGGCGCGCGGGGCGGCAGCGGCTCGCCGAAGTCGCAGCCGTACATGTAGCAGCCGAGGCGGGTGATCATGAGCCCGGAGCCGAGCGCGGGCACCGCGGCGTCGGCCCACTTCCAGAGCGAGAAGCCGTTGCGGTAGAGGTAGATCACGCTGCCCAGCAGGCCGCCGAGGAAGCCGCCGTACGCGACGAGCCCGCCGGAGCGCAGCTGCAGGATCTGGAGCGGCGAGGAGAACTCGTCGAGGTTGGTGAGGAAGTAGAGCACCCGCGCGCCGACGACGGCCATGAAGGCCGTGAAGACGTAGCAGTCGGCCATCTTGTCGCGGGGCAGGCCCTGCCGGTCGGTGAGCCCGAGCACGACGTACCAGCCGACCACGAGCGAGAGCCCGAGCATCACGCCGTACGAGTAGATGGGGAGCGACTCCCAGGCGCCCTTCCAGATGGGTCCGCGGGCGAAGCCCTTGATCACCTGGATGGCCTTCTCGGCGTTGGTGCCGTGGAGGCCGAGCGGGGCGGCGTAGGCGAAGACGCCGATGCCGATGGCGACGGAGAGCAGCGCGTTGGCGGGGGAGTCGGCGATGGGGCCCCTGTCGGCGACACCGCCCTTCGCGTCACCTTCCGCGGGCTTCTTCGCGGGTGCGGAGCCGCTGCGGTTGACGTTGACGACGATGGAGTAGAGCCCCCACAGGATGAGGGCGGGGACGATGAACTTGAACGCCCACCCTGGGACCGTGATCATGACCGGATGCATGGGGGAGCGGTGTAGAAGGGCCTCCCCGTGGGGTCAAGCACCCGGTCACACCGACGGGCCCGGCGCGCGACGGCGCTCAGAGCGAGCGGACGAAGGAGAGCAGCGCGGGGTTGGTCCAGTCGAGCGTGCGGTCGAAGCGCGCGCGGATCACCCCGCGAGGGTCGATGATCCACGTCTCCGGGAAGAGCTTCGTGCCGTAGCGCCGCTCGACCACGGTGCGCCCGGGATCGAACAGGATCGGCGCTCGCATCGAGCGCGGGATGAGCGGGGCGATGCTGTCCCAGTCCGGGTCGACGGTGACCAGCACCAGCGCCAGCTCGGGGGCGCCCTGCACCAGCTCGTCGAAGGCGGGCAGCGACTCCGCCAGCTCCTCGATGCACGGCGGGCACTCCTTCGACCAGAAGTGCAGCACCACCGTGCGGCCGCGCAGCGAGCTCAGGCGAACCGTCCGCCCGTCGCGGTCGCGGAGGCTGAAGTCCGGCGCGAGGCGGTCGTTGCCGACGTAGTCCGGGCGCAGGGCGGTGACCAGGGCCGTGGAGCGACGGTGCTCGCCGTCGAGGGCGGCGGCGCCGAAGCCCACTGCCGCCGCGAGGGCCGCGACGACGAAGATCCCGGTGGCGGCGGTGACGGTGGGGCTGCGAGGGGGGCGGGCGATCATGGGTCCTGCGCCCCTTCGCGGCGGAGGCGCGCGAGCAGGGCGTCCGCGGTGAGACGGTACTTGAACGCGGTGCGACCGCCGACGGCGATGACCGGCACGTCGTTGGTGTGCAGGGCGCGGAGCGCGGGGTCGAGGTCGATGTCGACCACCGAGAGCTCGAAGGGATGCTCGGCCCGAACGGCGTCGAGCACGGCCTTCGCGTCCTCGCAGAGGTGGCAGCCGCGCCGGGTGTAGAGCGTGACGGTGGTCATCGGTGGGTGTGCTCGCGGAGGCGGTAGCACCGCGCCGCTCGCGGGGTCAACCGCCTGCCGCTCTCAGGTGCGCCCGGTGACCGGACCCCCGGGCGGGGCCGGGGGCACCAGCGTCTCGCCCCGCTCGAGCGGCGCGATGCGCGCGGTCTTCGAGCCCAGCATGAAGGTCATCAGGCCCCGCCCGTCGGTCTCGACGTGCTCCAGGAACTTGAACGACGGCTGCCGGTCGAAGCGCGCGAGGAGCCGGCCCCCGCGGACGTGCGCGTACACCACGCCGTCCGGGTCGACCTGCACCGTGCTCAGGTCGAGGGCCTCGGTGCTGTCGTCGGAAAGCTCCACCTCGACGCGCATCGCGGGGTCGGTCTCCAGCCGCAGCGCGCGCACCACCAGCGGCGTGTGATCGACGGTGACGAAGCACCAGTCGAGCGCGTTGCGCATCACGTAGCGGCCGTTCTCGTCGAGGTCGATCCAGCGGGCGAGGGTGCGCGCGAGGCCGGGGTGCAGCACCCGCTCGCCCTCGTGCCAGATGTGACCGTCACGGTCGACGCGGATCCTGCTCTCCCGGCTCAGCTTGAACGGCAAGGCCTCGTCGCTCATGGGCTCTCACTCCCTCCCTCGATCGGTCACCACCTGGAAGATCTCATCGTCGCGAAGGTCCAGCACCGCCCGCCCGGCCGCCCCGAGGCCCGGCATCGGGACGTCGCGAAACCTCGCCAGGAACCCGTCCGTCAGCCGCAGCACCACCGAGCGCCCGCTGCGCCGGTCGCGCACCTGCGTGTGCGTCGTCCCGTCCGTCGTGTCCACCCGCCGGAGGTTGAGCCGCCCCACGCTGGCCCCGGTCGAGGCCGCGACCCCGTCGGCGATGCAACTGTACTGCACCTGCGCGGGCGAGGTGTGCTCGACCTCCACGTCGAAGCTCCCGCGCGCGAGCGAGAGCTCCGTGAGCGCCCGCTCGCCCATGCGGTAGCCCGCCACCGCGAAGGGACCGGCGCCCCCGTGGATCGCCGCGACCCTCGCCAGGGCCTCCTCGCTGGCGCTCCTTGCCGGCGCCGCGCTCGCGCACCCGGCCAGCAGCGCTCCCGCCATCGCCCACGCCGCCCTCATCGAAGCCATGCTCCCAGCGCCTCCATCGCCCGATCGATCTCCTCGTCCGTGGTGTACGGCGCCGGGCCCACGCGCAAGAGGTCTCCGCGCGAGTCGACGTGGATCGCCCTCGCCGCGAGCGCGGCCGTGGCGGCGCCCGCGTCGCGCACCCGCACGGACACGAAGCCCCCGCGCCGCGCGTCCTCCGTAGGGGTCGCGACGTCCAGGCCCAGCTTATCGGCCCAGGTAAGGATCCTCCCGGTCTGCCGGAGCGAGAGCGCGCGCAGGGCCGCCGGGGTGAGGCCCTGCGACGCGAAGAAGCGCACCACCGCCCGAGCGCGGTAGTGGCTCACCGGATCGTAGGTGGCCCCGGCGAAGCGGTCGGCGCCGTCGTCGCCGTACTGCACCGGGGCGTCCGTGCGACGGTCGGCGAGGTGGGCAAAGTCCGCGAACCAGCCGGTGACCACGGGGCGAAGCGCGCACCCGGAGGGCACGCCGAGGAAGCACGCCCCTTCGCCCCACTGGGCGTACTTGTACCCGCCGCCGAGCACGAACACGTCGTCGCCGAGGGCGGCGCGGTCGAAGGGGAGGGCGACGAAGTGGTGGTAGGCGTCGACGAGCAGCGGCACGGACCTCGCGCGGCAGCGGGCGGCGAGCTCGCCGAGGCCGGGCACCACGCTCGAGGTCTCGAAGAGCACCGAGGAGCAGAGCACGGCGGCGGTGTCGTCGGTCACCGCGGCGGCGAGGCGCTCGGCGAGGGTGTCGACGGGCGACGGGTCGACGAGGGTCACGCGCACGCCCTCCTCCGCCAGCCTGCGCAGCTGCCGGTGCAGCGTGTGGAACTCCCCGGCCGTGCTCACCAGGTGCCTGCGCCTCGTGAGCGGGAGCGCGCTGAGGAAGCGGGTCACGAGAGCGTGCGTGTTGGCGTCGAGGGCGTAGTCCCTCGGCCTCCCACCGAGCGCGGAGGCGAGGGCCGAGCGCACCTCCTCGGCCGCGGCAAAGGCGGCGCCCCACTTGTCGTCGACGTGCAGGGCGGCGTCGTCGAAGCACTCCAGGAGGGCCGCGCGAGCGACGTCGGGCCAGGCCTGGTGCGAGTGCCCCGTGAGGAGCACCCGATCGGGCCGGACGAAGGCGGTGTAGTGGGAGCGGAGGGCTGCGCTGTCGATCATCGAAGCGCAGAGGAGGGTATCACCGACCGCGCGGGGCGTTGGCCTGGGCGTTGGGGCCCTGCTGCGGACCCTGACCGGGAGGGGCGGGGTTGAGGTTGACGAAGCGGCCCACCGGGGCGGCCGTGAGGGAGACGTCCCAGGAGAGGTCGAAGGGGGCCTTCACCTCGGCGGGGAGGCCGTCCATGGCGGCGCCCATGTCGAGCACCTGCTCCAGGCGGTCGTCGTCGAAGCCCGGCTCGTGGAGGCAGATCACGTTGGGCGTGGTCACCACGGCGGAGACCTCGTCGCCGCGCAGCGGCTTGCCGCAGGCGCCGTGCAGCGCGCTGATGAGGTGGTCGTTGATCACCACGCTCGCCACCAGCGGACCGAAGGCCAGCAGCGCGCGCTTCTGGTTCTTGTCCTCGTGCATGGAGACGTCGACGGCGAAGACGCTGTTGGGGAGCTCCTCGGCGAGGCGGCGGTCGAAGGTGTCGCCCTTGAGCCCGGCGCCCTCCAGCTCCTCCTGCGTGGGGATGCGCACGTGGCGGTCGTCGGAGATGACCGCGACGAGGAGCGCGTCGTTCCACTGCTCGATGATCTTCGGGCTCTTGCCCTGCGTCGCCTGCTTGAACTGCTCGACCACGCGGGCCGGGAAGATCCTCGCGCAGACCCACGCCTTCTCGCCGCAGGGGCACCACCGGGTGGGGTCCAGGTTCTTCGGGAGCTCGTCGGTGGCGAAGCGCACCTCGCGCTTGAAGTCCTTGCTCCCCGCCGGCATGCGGAAGGGCATGTCCATCAGGTTGAGCGCGCGCCCCGCGGTGCCGTCGGCCCGCTTCGGCACCAGCTGCGTGCCCTGGATCTGGAAGGTGATCTCCGGCCGCTCGGCGCGCACCGCGTCGACGAAGCGCTTCACCTCGGTGATGCGCGCCATCGTCTCGCCCACCGCCGCGGCCGTCGTCTCCCCGAGGAACCACCCCAGGTGCGCCGCGCCCAGCGCCACGATCGGCACCTCCATGGGCCACAGCAGCTCGCCCGCGGTGGCCACGAGCACCATGCCGTCGTTCTGCTCCTGCCACCCGAGGCCGCTGCGCTCCATCTGCCCCTGGAGCAGCTTGCGCGTCGCCGCCTGGTCCATCACCACGCCCGCGCGGAGGTCGCCCTTCAGGATCGCCTCGGAGTGCTCGTAGGCCCACTGCGGGAAGGCCGGGCCCTGGGGCATCGGGGCCATCTGCGGCAGCATCGCCAGCGGGAAGGCCGCCTTCTGCTTGTCCTCGCCGACGAGGTCCTTCACCCGCTGCTCGAGGCCCGCGTCCTCCTTCGGACCGGCCCAGATCCAGTACCCGGGCTCGACCTCCGTGATGACCTCCTCGCCCTTGGCCGCCGCGTCGAGCGCGGTCTTCCAGGTCTTGGCCAGCGTGAGCGGGCGGCCGAAGGTCTTCTCGATGGTCTCGTCGTCGACCGTGTCCGACACCTCCGTCTCCGGCCCGTCGAGCGGAGCGCGCAGCAGCCGCGTGCGGATCACCACCCCGTCGGTGTACGGCACGCCGCCGTCGCCGCCGGAGAGGCCCTCCACCACGAGCTCGGAGCCCGATCCCGGCATGGCCTTGATGAAGCGCACGCCGCAGACGCGCCGCGGGGTCGCGCCCTCGACGCTGACCATCTCGCCGGTGCGGGGGTCGGGCTGCGGGGGCATGATCTTCGCGCCGCAGACACAGAGGCCCTTCCAGTTGGGCGGCTGGCCGACGGTCTTCGAGGGCTCCGACGGGTCCTCCGCCGCGGGGAGCGGAGGCGGGTTCTTGAACAGCTCCTCGACGAACTTCGTGAGCTCCTTCGCGCCGCGGTAGCGCGGCTGGCCCTGCGGCCCGGCGTACGGCGGGTCCGGGAACCCGAGGATCGTCGCGCCCAGGTGCCCGCAGTTCGGGCAGGCGCCCACCACGTGCGCGGTGTCGATGGGGAGCGGCGCGCCGCGGGTGATCTGGGTGCGCTGCCCGCGGCTCTGGTCGAGCGCGCGGCGGATCGCAGAGGCGTCAACGGTCTCGGTCATCGATGAATCTCCATCCCTTGGCTGGACAACTGGGCGGCGGAAGATAGTCGCAATCCCAGGGCGAAACCATAGCCCTCGCGAGCCCATGATTTCCGCTGGATCGGTGGCCTCTCTGCGCGCTCCGGGCCCTCGTGCGCGAGCCCCGGCTGAGGCAGGGTCCCGCCCATGTCATCTCGGATCGGCGGTTCACCTCGGGCGCTGGCGACCCTGGTTCTCTGGATGTCGGGCTGCGCCGTCACCGTGGCCTCGACGCAGGGCTCTCCTGCGGACGGCGGCGCCGACGCGGGGCCCCCTCCGATCGTCGAGCTCGCCGCCGCGGGCCCCAACACCTGCGCCCTGCGCTCGGACGGGCGCGTTCGGTGCTGGGGTCGCTACGGCGTCACCTCCGACCCGATGGCGCCGCCCGCGGGGACCATCGCGGAGGTCGCCGGGCTCTCGGACGCTCGGCGCATCGCGGTGCAGTCCGACGGGCCCGCTCGGGGCTGCGCAGTGCGCGAGGGCGGCGAGGTCGTCTGCTGGATCACCAACGGGATGGGCGCCGTCGGCCGACCGACCGCCGTCGTGCAGCCGCTGCCGGCGAGGGCTCGGGACGTCGCGATGGGGGGCGCTCACGTCTGCGCCCTCACGGTCGCCGGGGGGGTCCTCTGCTGGGGGGACAACAGCGCGGGGCAGCTGGGCGCCGGGGACGTCGTCGCTCACGAGGGCGCGGTGCCGGTCACGGGTCTGCCCGTGGTCGAGGAGCTGTCCGCGTCGGAGTCGAACACCTGCGCCCGCTCGGCCGACGGCGCGGTCTTCTGCTGGGGTCGCAACTTCCAGGGCGCTCTCGGCGACGGCGTCGCGCGACACGACTGCCCCGGCCGCGACGCGAGCGAGGACTGCAGCCCGGTGCCGGTGCGGGTCGTCGGGCTCGGCGCCGCGTCTCGCATCTCCGCGGGGCTCAACTCCGGGTGCGCCATCGTCCAGGGGGTGCCGTACTGCTGGGGCTGGTCGACCGCGCTGGGCACGGCCGACGGCGGGCTCGGCGAGGCCACGAGGCCGACGCGCATGGGCGACCTGACCGAGGTCACGGAGGTGTTCGCGGGCTACGTCACCGGGGCGGCGATTCGTCGAGGCGAGGTCTTCTCCTGGGGCGTGCAGTTCTCCTCGGACCGCGACGCCGGCGACGTCACCAACGCGAGGCCGCAGCTCGTCGCGGGGATCCGCGGGGCGCGGCAGGTGACGGGCGGCTGGTATCACCAGTGCGCGCTGCTGGAGAGCGGCGAGGTCGACTGCTGGGGCGACGGAGGCTTCGGACAGCTCGCCCGCCCCGGCGCGTCCCGCTCGGGACCCGTGCGCATCGAGGGGATCGCTCCGGCCATGCCCTGACGGATGGGGAGCGCTCGCGGTTGACGTGACCCCCGGCGGCTCCAGAGGGAGGGTTCCGGGGGGAGCGAGAGCGGGCCGTGGTCCCGGGTCGATCCCTCCTCGGCGGCTGAGGCTGAGCACCGTGTCGTTGAGGTCTACGAGCATGGAATCGGCCCACCGCGACCTCGAGGAGCTGGTCTTCCGCACCCTGCTGGAGCGCGCGGTGCCGGTCGCGATCTTCTGCTGGCGCGCCACCGAGGGCTGGCCGGTGGAGTTCGTCTCCCCCAACGTCCACCACGTGATCGGCTACAGCGCCGAGGAGTTCCTCTCCGGGCGAGTGGTCTACGCGAGGGCCGTCCACCCCGACGATCTCCCGAAGGTGACCCGCGAGGTCACCGAGCACAGCGCCTCCGGCGACCTGGTCTTCGAGCACGAGGACTACCGGATCATCGACCCGCAGGGCCGCACCATCTGGGTCCGCGACCTCACGGCGATCATCCGCGACGACGCCGGGCAGATCACCCGCTACATCGGGTACATCTTCGAGTGCACCTCTCGCCACGAGGCGCTGGAAGCGCTGGCGCTGGCCCGGCGCAAGGCGGAGGCCGCCACGCTGGCGAAGACCGAGTTCTTCAGCAACGTGAGCCACGAGTTCCGCACGCCCCTCACGCTGATGCTGGGGCCGCTGGAAGACCTGCTCGCGGGCGTCCGGGGCGAGCTGCCGGGGCCGGTGGGCGAGGACGTGGAGATGGTCCAGCGCAACGCGCTGAGGCTGCTGAAGCTGGTCGACGCGCTGCTCGATTTCTCGCGCCTCGAGGCGGGCCGCAAGGAAGCCCGCTTCGAGCCCGTCGACCTCGCGGCGCTCACGACGGACCTCGCCAGCACCTTCCGCTCGGCGGTGGAGCGCGCGGGCCTGCGACTGGTGGTGGCGTGCCCGGCCCTGCCGGAGCCCATCTTCGTCGACCGCGAGATGTGGGAGCAGATCGTGCTCAACCTCGTCTCCAACGCGTTCAAGTTCACGCTCGCGGGGGAGATCGCGGTCTCGCTGGAGGTCGACGATGACGCCGTGAAGCTCGCGGTGCGCGACACCGGCGTCGGCATCCCCGAGGCGGAGCTTCCCCACCTCTTCGAGCGCTTCCACCGGGTGCGCGGGTCCGCGGGGCGCAACTTCGAGGGGACCGGCATCGGCCTCGCGCTGGTGCAGGAGCTCGCGCGCCTCCACGGGGGGACGGTGTCCGTGGAGAGCGCTCCGGGCCGCGGGTCGTGCTTCACCGTGCGCATCCCGCGGGGCTCGGACCACCTGCCCAGAGAACGGCTCTCGCTGGTGCCTCGCGCCCCGACGACGTCGGCCGCGCAGTCGCGCGTCGATGCCTTCGTGGCGGAGGCGCAGCAGTGGACCTCCGGGGCCGAGGCGCCGCCGGAGGAGGCCCCGCCGGAGGAGGCCGTGGTCGCCGGGGCGCCGCGCAAGCGCATCGTCCTCGCGGACGACAACGCGGACATGCGGGACTACATCCGTCGGCTGCTCGAGCACGAGCACGAGGTGGTCGCCGTGGGCGACGGCCGACAGGCGCTGGAGGAGGTGCGCGCGCGACGGCCGGACCTGCTGCTGTCGGACGTGATGATGCCCGTGATGGACGGGCTCGAGCTGCTGCGCGAGGTGAGGGCCGACCCCTCGCTGCGCACGCTGCCGGTGCTGCTGCTGTCCGCGCGGGCCGGGGAGGAGGCCCGCGTCGGCGGTCTCGAGGTCGGCGCGGACGACTACCTCACCAAGCCCTTCTCGGCGCGGGAGCTCGCCGCGCGGGTGCGCGCGCAGCTCTACCTCGCGGACCTCCGAGAGCAGGCCCGCGCGGCGACGGAGGCCTCCGAGCGGCTCTACCGACAGCTGATCGAGGGCGCGCAGGACGGCATCGTCGTGGTCGATCGGGCGGGCGCCGCGACGCTCACCAACACCGCCGCTCGGAGGATGTTCGACTACGACGAGCCCTCCTTCGCGGGCCGGCCGGTGACCGACCTGCTCGCGCCCGAGCTCCGCGACGAGCACCGCCGCGACTTCGAGGAGTACGCGCGCTCCGGCGGCGGTCCCCTCGCGGGGCGATTCGTCGAGCTGCGGGGGCGGCGTCGGAGCGGCGAGGTGTTCCCGATGGACGTCGCGGTGTCGGCGGTCGAGCTGCCTGGCGGGCTGGCGCTCATGTACGCGCTGCGCGACACCTCCGAGCGTCAGCGGCTGCAGGCCCGGGTCTCGCAGTCCGAGCGGCTCGCCTCGCTGGGGTTGTTGAGCGCCGGGATGGCCCACGAGATCAACAACCCCATCGCGTTCATCGACAGCAACCTGGCGGTGCTGGAGCGGGACATCCGCGGGATGCGCTCCGTGCTGGAGGCGTACCGCCGCGGCGAGCCCGCGCTGTCCGAGGCCGCCCCGGAGGTCATGGCGGGCGTGAAGCGCGCCAGCGAGGTCGCGGACCTGGGCTACATCGAAGGCAACATCGAGCGCATCGTGCAGCGCTCCCGGGTGGGCGTGAAGCGCGTGGCCACGATCGTGAAGCACCTCCGGGAGTTCGCGAGGCTCGACCACGCCGAGGTCGAGGCCGCAGACCTGCGGAGCATGCTGGAGGGCAGCGTGGAGATGATCCAGTGGCGCCTGGACAAGCGCGGCATTCGCGTCGAGCGCAGCTACGGTTCGGTGCCGCCGGTCTCGTGCTCGGTCGCGGCGATGAACCAGGTGTTCCTCAACCTCCTGGTGAACGCGGTGCAGGCGATCGAGGCCTCCGGGCGCTCGGACGGGCGCATCACCATCTCGACGCGAAGCGCCGGAGCCGACGCGGTCGTCGAGATCGCCGACAACGGCGGAGGCATCCCGGAGGACCTCCAGCCCCTGATCTTCGACCCCTTCTTCACCACCAAGCGCATCGGCGAGGGCATGGGCCTGGGGCTGAGCATCAGCCACAGCATCGTCGCCGATCACCATGGCCGCATCGAGGTCGAGAGCGAGGGCGGACGCGGGGCGCTGTTCCGCGTGATCCTGCCGTGCACCCAGAGGAGGACGTCATGACGGAGCACTCGCCGCGAAGGTACTGCCTGCTGGTCGTCGACGACGAGCCGGACATCTGCGACTCGGTCTATGACCTGCTGCGCCTCCGCTACGACGTCGCCCGGGCGAACAGCGCCTCGGAGGCGATGGAGGTCATGCGCCAGCGCGACGTGCACGTCGTGATGACCGACCAGCGGATGCCCGCGGTGACGGGCACGGAGATGCTGCGGCAGGTGAAGTCCGAGTACCCCGACGCGATCCGGGTGCTCTTCACTGGCTACGCGGACATCCGCTCGGTGATCGAGGCGATCAACCTCGGTCACGTCTACCGGTACATGAGCAAGCCCTTCTCGCCGGAGGAGCTGGAGCTCGCGGTCGCCGAGGCCGCCTCCGAGTACGAGCGCATCGCCAGTCGGACGCGCGCCCTCGAAGGGTGCCTCAAGAGGGTCGACGCGCTCGAGTCGAAGCTCGCGGAGCTGCGAGAGCGCCTCTCGCGGCTGGAGCTGGAGCGCTCTCCCTGACTACGGCCGCAGCACCCGGCGCAGCGTGGCCAGCAGCGACGGGGCATCGCCCACCGGCGCCTCGCAGCTCGTCCCGCGGCAGACGTAGGCCCTCGGCGCGCCCCCGTCGCCGGTGGTGCGGCCCTGCAGCAGCTCGCGGTCGATGCCCATGGCGACGGCGGACGCCTCGTCCGGCGCGCACACCAGCAGCCGGTGCGGGAGGAAGACCGATCGCGCCGCGGCGAGCATCGCTCGGGTGTCGTCGCGGGCAGGGTCGCCGAGCACGATCACCTCGATGCTGCCGCGGGTCGCGCGGTCGACCGCCCGAAGCACGGACCCGAGGCTCATGGGGTTGTCCGTCGCGGCCGCGGCGTGGAGAGTGAGCGCCCGGTCGGCGGCGGTGCGGTAGCTCTCCTCGCCGGTGAGCTCGGCGACGCGCAGCATCGCCTCGAGGCAGAGCCCGACGCCGCCCGGGTAGGCGTTGTCGAAGGCGTCGCGCGAGCGGTAGAGCACCACCTCGGCCTCCGCCGGGGTGAAGCAGAGGGCCCCGGTGTCGGCGTCGACGAAGCGGGCGAGCACGGCGTCGAGGAGCGAGCGGGCGAGGGCCAGCGCGGCGGGGTCGAAGGTCGCCTCGAAGACGTCGACGGCGGCGTTGGCGAGGGCGCCGTGGTCGTCGAGGAAGCCCGTCCCGTAGGCCTCGCGGTCCTTGATGGCGTGGGCGAGGGCGCCGCTCGAGAGCGCGCGGTCGCGCCAGGCGTAGAGGCCGTCGCGGGCCATGGCCACGGCGTCGGGCTCGTCGAGCGTCGCGCCCAGGTGGGCGAGGGCGCCCAGGGCGAGGCCGTTCCAGGAGGCGAGGCACTTGTCGTCGCGCATCGGGTGGGGCCGCGCCTCGCGGGCGGCGAGCAGCCTCGGGCGCACGCGCTCGATCGCCGCGACGACCTCCGGAAGCGGGCGGCTGAGCGCGGCGGCCACCTGCTCCATCGGGCGCGGGGTCCAGAGCACCGAGCGGCCGTGCTCGAAGTTGCCCCCAGGGCTCACGTCGTAGGCCGCGCAGAAGATCTCCGCATCGGCGGGGCCGACGAGGCCTTCGATCTCCGCGGCGGTCCAGACGAAGAAGCGGCCCTCCTCGCCTTCGCTGTCGGCGTCCTGCGCGGAGTAGAAGAGCCCGTCGGGCGAGCGCATCTCGCGCAGCAGGTACGAGCGGGTGTCCCTCGCGACGGAGAGCAGCGCCTCGCGCCGGGCCTCGTCGCCCTCCTGCGCGCGCATCAGGCCCGCGGCGTCGACCGCGAGCCGGAGCAGCTGCGCGTTGTCGTAGAGCATCTTCTCGAAGTGCGGCACCTTCCACTCGGCGTCCGTCGAGTAGCGAGCGAAGCCGCCGCCGAGGTGGTCCCAGATGCCGCCCTCGCGCATGCGCCGGAGGGTGAGCAGCGTGGCGTCGGAGCAGCGCCCGCCGAGGCCGCCCACGTCGAGCGCCGCGCCGATGAGCAGCAGGTCGTGGGTCATGGTGTTGGGGAACTTCGGCGCCCGGCCGAAGCCGCCGTACTCCGGGTCGACGCGAGGGAGCACCCGGGCGAGCGCGCGCTCGAGCGCGTTGGGGGAGACGGCTCCGGCCGAGGGCTCGTGGCGCACGACGCGGGCGAGGGCGCCGGAGAGCTCGGCGGCCTGCGCGGTGACGTCGTCGCGGCGCGCGGTCCAGGCGTCGACGATGGCGAGGAGCACGTCGCGGAAGGAGGGCATCCCGTAGCGGCGCTGGTCGGGGAAATAGGTCCCCCCGTAGAAGGGCCGCCGGTCTGGCGTCAGGAACATCGACAGCGGCCACCCCCCGCCCCGCTGCGCGATCACCTGGTGGGCGAGCTGGTAGACCTGGTCGACGTCCGGGCGCTCCTCGCGGTCGACCTTGATCGACACGAAGCGCTCGTTGAGCAGCGCCGCGGTGGCCTCGTCCTCGAAGCTCTCGCGCTCCATGACGTGGCACCAGTGGCAGGCGCTGTACCCGATGGAGAGGAAGACCGGCTTGTCCTCCGCGCGCGCCCGCTCGAAGGCGGCGTCGCCCCAGGGCTCCCAGGCCACCGGGTTGTGCGCGTGCTGGAGCAGGTAGGGAGAGCGCTCGTGGAGGAGCGCGTTGGGCTTGCGCGAGGTGTCCATCGGACGGGCTTTGTCGATCCGCCGACGCGCGAGCGCAAGGAGGGAGACGGCGCTACGCCCAGACCACCTCCTCGACCTCGAAGCCGGCGCGCTCGACGGTCTGTCGCAGCGTCGCCTCGGTCACCAGCGCGGGGTCGACGGTGAGCTGCGCCTCGCCGACCTCGACCTTGAGGTCGCTCACGCCCGGCACGCGCTCCAGCACGCGCTTCACCGACACCACGCAGCCCCCGCAGGTCATGCCCTCGATCACCATCGTCGCGCTTCGCATACCCGATGAGGTAGCGCCATCCGGGGTCGCCGACCAGCGCTTCGCCGCGCTACCCTGCGGCCCGCACCCCATGAACGCCGAACCCCCGGTGATGCTCTTCGACGGCCACTGCAACCTCTGCAACCACGCGGTGGACTTCGTGCTCAGCCACGAGGCGTCGCCGGAGCTGCGCTTCGCGTCGCTGCAGTCCGAGGCAGGCCGCTCGCTGCTGGCGGCGCACGGAGTGACGCTGCCCGAGGGCGACCCGGACACGGTGCTGCTGATGGAGCGAGGCGTCGTCTGGTCGCACTCGGACGCGGCGCTGCGCGTGGCGAGGCGGCTGAAGATGCCGTGGCGGATGATCGGTTGGTCTGGTTGGGTGCCGCGGGCGGTGCGCGATGCGATCTATCGGTGGATCGCGCGCAATCGCTATCGGTGGTTCGGCAAGAGCGATACGTGCCGGATCGCGACGCCCGCGGAGAAGGCCCGCTTCCTGAGCGCGCCGGGAGGCTGAGTCAGGTGGTGGGCTTGTTCTTGTTCCAGTTGTAGCCGATCTGCTGGTTGATCAGCGTCTGGGTGCCAGGGCCCACCATGCCGTCGACCGTGTAGCCGAAGGACTTCTGGAGATGCACCACGGCGCCGTGGGTCGCTTCGCCGAACTTGCCGTCCACGGTGAGCGCGTAGCCGAACTTGTTGAGGTTCTCCTGCAGGGCCCTCACGGCGGGACCCTCGGAACCCTTCTTCAGAATGTCGCTGCCAGCGGTACTAGCCATGGTCGTCTCTCCCTGTGTCGGGCGCCGCCCTTCGGCCCCGAGCGGCGTGTCTATCGGGAGGGCTCCAGCCAACGTCAACTCCCCTTCTTGAGGGGCTCTTCATCGATCCACCGCAGGATCGCCTCGGTGATCTCATCGCGGTTGATCTCGTTGAGGATCTCGTGCCTCGCGTCGGGCCACACCCGCACCGTCACGTTGCGCATGCCCGCGCGCTCGTAGCCCTCCACGAGCGCGTGGAAGTCCTTGAGGCCGCGGTGCAGCGGGTCGCGCTCTCCCACGGTGAGATAGAGCGGCAGGTCCTTCGGGAGCTGCGCGAGGTTGGCCGTCTCGCCGAGCGCGGGCATCGCCCCGAGCAGGTCGATCCAGAGCTGGGTGCTCGCCTCGAAGCCGCAGCGGTCGTCGGCGACGTACTTGTCGACCTCCGCCGGGTCGCGGGAGAGCCAGTCGAACTCCGTGCGGTTGGGCGCGAAGGCCCGGTTGTAGTCGCCGAAGCTCATGCGGGTGAGCACCGGGGAGGGCTTCGTCGCTCCGACGCGAGCGCGCTCGACCCGGGCCACGAAGCGCCCGACCGGGGCCAGCGGGTTGCTCACGCCGCTCGCGCACCCGGAGAGCACCGCCCCGGCGAGCTGATCGCCCCGCTCGAAGAGCACCTGCTGCGTCAGGTACGAGCCCATGCTGTGCCCGAAGAACACCCGCGGCACGCCCGGGTGCTGGCCGGTGATGTGATCGCCGAGGCGGTAGAGGTCGTCGAGCACCACGCGCCATCCGTGCTCGGCGGCGAAGTACCCGAGCGGGCCGTCCTTCGCGGTGCGCCCGTGCCCCCGGTGGTCGTCGGCGTAGACCGCGAGGCCCCGCGCCACGCACGCCTCGGCGAAGCGTCGGTAGCGACCCGCGTGCTCGGCCAGCCCGTGCGCGACCTGCACCACGCCGCGCGGCGTCGACTCGGGAAGCCATCCGTAGACGAACACCTCGGTGCCGTCGCTCGCCTTCAGCGTGAACGTGCGCTCCTGCATGGCGCGGACAGTAACCCAACTGCGCGGCGCTCCGAACGGGCGTTGCAGCGGGGCCCTCCCGGCCTCTATGTCTCCGCGCCGTGCACGACCTCGACCGCCTCCTCTTCGCCGCCGTCCTGGGCGCCTCGGTGACCGCCGCCCTTCTCGTCGTCCCCACCCTCGCTCGCGGAGCGAAGGGCCCCGGCCTCCCCGCGGTCACCGCGGTGGCGCTGCTGGCGTGGCTCGCGGTCGCCGTCGGCGGCTCGTCGACCGCGATGCACCACGTGGCCGTCGCCCCTGCGCTCGCGGTGGGACTGAGCGCCCTCTGGCTGGGCGTCGCTCCGCTGCGGCGAGCGTGGGAGGGCGCCTCCATGGCGGCGCTCGTGGGCCTCCAGGCGCTGCGCTTCGGCGGCGGGGCGAGGGTGCTCGCGGTCCGTGGGGGCTGGCTGCCGGAGCGCTACGGGACGCTCTTCGGCGCGGCGGACCTGGCGCTCGCCGCGGCCGCGGTGGCGCTCGCGTGGGCCTGGTCGAGGGGCCTCCCGCACGCTCGCCGGGCGACGCTCGCGTGGGCCGCGGCGGGCGTGATCATCACCCTCGCGGGCCTGGTGGCGCAGGCCCGGCTGGTGCGCCCGATGCCGGGCTTCGAGGGGCTGTGGAGCGCCTTCCTGACGCCGCTGCTCCTGGCGCTGCTGGTGGTGGCGGGCTACCGCGCGAGGATCGCCCCCGCGGCGGAGTGAGCCCTCAGCCGCGCTGTGCGGCGATCATGGCGACGAGCGCGTCGTGGTTGCGCGCGAGGTCGTCGAACTCCTTGATGGGCAGGAAGCGCGACGACGCGCCCTCGCGGGTGACGTGCACGTAGCGCGTCTCGAACCACCAGGTGAGCTCCCCGATGAGCCGCTCGAACTGGATCGCCTCGCGCCCCTCGATGGTCTTGCGCGCGGCGCACCAGGTCCACGGGTGCGGGCCCTCGAGCGCTTCGAGGTCGACCCAGAGGGTGTTGGTGTTGAAGAGCGGAAACTCCCGGTCGGGGAAGCCCGCCGGCAGTCGGAACGTCTCCGCCAGCACCAGCCGTCCGTCGCGCAGCACGGGCAGTCCGCCTCGGTCGCCGGCCTGCTTCTCCACCAGCTCGACGGAGACCCGAGCGCCGCTGCGGCGGTGCATCGCGTAGAGCGTGGGGTCGATGGTCGCGCCGAGGTTGTCGACGTTGGAGATGAGCACCGTGCGCACGCCCGCGGCGCGCCACGCGGCGAGCGTCCCGGCGGAGGCGAGGGCCTCCGGGAGGTCGCCGTGGCCCGTCGAGTAGGGCGAGGCCACGCCCTCGTCGGTGAGGAAGATCTCCCCCTCGGGGGTGAGCCGCAGCGACACGAACTGCGGCGCGAGCGAGACCGAGGCGGCGCCCGGCGGGGGATCGTCGACGAGCGCCTGGGCGATGAGCTCGTGCGTGGCGAAGCTGGTCATCAGCGCCGCGCGGACGCAGCCCGACCATCGCGCCACGTCCGCGAGCTTCACGTCGAGGAAGCGCTCTCCCCCGTCGGTGTTGAGCGGCGCCAGTGCCTTGACCACCGAGCCGTAGCGGGTCGCCATGCCCCCCGCGAGCACCACCACCGCGAGCTCGCCCCGGCGGATCGCCTCGACGCCCTCGTCGGCCAGGCGGCGGGCCTCGGCCGTGCCCGCGGCGGGCGCGAGCGCGGCGCAGTCGACCGGCGGCGGGGTGATGTGCCCCTCGATGCGGTGCAGCGACTCGGGCGACCCCGCGGCCTCACGCAGCCGACGGCGCAGCGCCTCCAGCGGGACGCGCTCGGCGTGGAAGCGGGAGAGCGTCTTGGCGAGGTCGTCCGGGAGATAGGTGGGATTCATGTCGCAGGAGGGCTGCAGCCCGGTCTGGGGTGGGGCGAAGGGATACGCCGATTCCGCGATCGTCGCTACGAAGATGACGCCCGGCGAGGGGACAGCTGCGATAGGCTTCCTCGCAACGTCATGAAGACCTTCCCGGTCGGCCTCGTGGTGGAAGACCGTCCGTGTCTCGTCGTGGGAGGCGACCGCGAGGCCTTCGACAAGGCGCGCCGGCTCCTCGCGGCCGGGGCGAGGGTGACGGTGTTCTCGCCCACGGTGATCCCCGCGCTGGAGGCCCTGGTGCGAGGCGCCGACAGCCATGTCCGCTGGGAGGCGAGGGAGCTCGTCGAGGCCGACCTCGACCGGCGTCCCTTCCTGGTGATGTGCTCGGTGCGCGACGAGGCCCTCTGCTCCCGGCTGCACGCCCGCTCGCTCTCGGACGGTTTCCTGCTCTGCACCATCGACCAGCCTCGCTGGTGCTCCTTCACCAACCTCGCGGTGGCCGACGTCGGCGAGGTGGTCGTGGCGCTCGGGTCCGGAGGGAGCGCCCCGGGCCTGCTGCGGCGCCTGAGGGACGACCTCGTCGCGGGCCTCGGCGGGTCCTTCCCGAGCTTCACCCGATACGTGGGCGACGTGCGCGCCAAGGCCTCCCCCGAGGGCCGTCGCGACGCCGTGGCGGAGGCCATCTCGGGCCTGCGTCTGGAGATCACGGTGCACCTCCCGTCGCAGTGGAGGGAGCGCTGGAAGGCCCTCTCCCCCGCGGGTTACGAGTCCGGCGTGCACGCCCTCCCTCCGGTGCACGACGACCACGACGGCGGCTGACGGCGCGTTGCGACCCCTCGGGTCGGATGGTACGGAACCACATGCGGCCCCGCGAATACCTGATCCCCATCTATCTGTGGATCAGCGCCTCGTTGCTGCTGCACCTGCTCTTCGCCGGCGGCACGCGGGTCATCGCGTCTCGCGTCGGCGCCGATCGACCTCGCCTCCTCGCCCAGCCTGGAGGGGGCGCTCCCTCCGTCTCCGAGATGGAGTTCGAGTACCCCCCGGAGCCTCCGCCTCCCCAGGCGGCCGCGACGCCTCCGCCTCCGCCGCCTCCGCGCCTCGCCCACCGTGAGCGCGCCCCGACCCCGACGACCCCGCCCCCGGTGCGGCCTCCCACTCCGCCGCCGACGCCGGTGGTCCCGGTGGCCGCGGTGCCGGTGGTCCCGCCCGCGGTGCGACCGCCTCCGCTGCAGCGCTTCGTCGACCAGGTGAACCCCAACGAGGAGCCCGTCCCCGAAGACCCGCAGCACCTCGCGCAGAGCAACCGCAACGTCGCCGAGGAGACGCAGGCCGCGGTGCGCAACCTCGAGCGCGACCAGGCGAACCCGCGCGTGGGCGGCGCTCCCAACCGCGCCGATCCCAGGCACCCGGGCAACGCCGACCGTCAGGTGAGCGCCGACTCGGAGAACACCGAGGGGCGCTCCGACCGGGTGCCCGACCCGCACCCCCGCACGGCCTCCGCGGCGGCTGCGGCCGCGACGCGCCCCAGCCCCGCGCAACCGCCGCAGGGAGATCGCGCTCCCGGGAGCGGCGCCGCTCCCTCCACCGCCGGGGCCGGCGGGCGCGAAGGGGCGGCGGGCGATCCGGTGCCCGGAGGCGCCGGGGCGGTCGAGGTGGCGAGCGGGGCGCAGGGCGCCAACGGGGCCAACGGCGGCGGAGCGACGAGCACCGCGAGCGGGGGCTATCAGGGGCTGCGGGGCATGGGCGCCCGCCGCGCGCTCGACGCGCTCACCCCCACCTGGACCACCTACGCGTCGATCATCGGAGACGCGCGCATCGAGCGCGAGGCCGAGGAGGCGAGGCGCCGTCGCTCGGCCGCGCGGGGGAGCTTCACCGACGGCTGGCAGGACACCCGCTCGGCCATCGAGAACTTCGTCCCGCACGTCCGCGTGGGCAACCAGACGGCGCTGCGCACGGCGGCCTCGCCCTTCGCGGCCTACCTCACGGCGATGCACCGGCGCATCCACCGGCTCTTCGCCGACGGCTTCCTCGAGGGCCTCGGCCGCGTGCCCTCCAACTCGCCGCTGCAGGACGACGCGCTCGTGACGACCGTGGAGATCGTGCTCGACCGCGGGGGCACGGTGCACTCCCTCGGCATCGTGCGCTCGAGCGGCGTGCTGCCCTTCGACGTGGCGGCGCTCAACTCGGTGCGCCGATCGGCGCCCTTCGGCGAGGCGCCCTCGGCGATCCTGTCGGGTGACGGTCGGGTCTACGTGCGGTGGGGCTTCCACCGCGATCACCGCCAGTGCGGGACCTTCAACGCCGAGCCCTTCATCCTCCCGGCGCCGGGCGCGAGCCCGCCGAGGTCGTCCCCGCCGCCGCCGTCGACGACGGACGAAGGGCCGCCGGCGAGGCTCGGGATGGCGCCGGGCGCAGCAGGAGCTCCAGGTTCTCCAGGTTGATCACCGCGTGCGCGGTGAGCGGCGCGAGCACCTCGCCGGTGAGGCGGTAGAGCAGCGCGAAGAGCAGGCCCATCACGAAGGCGCTCGCGGTCCACGGGCGCAGCGCGCGGTTGGCCGGGATGTGCAGCAGGCCGAAGAGCGCCGCCGTGAGCAGCGCGGCGACGGGGAAGTTGATCCACTCGCTGAGCACCGGGAGCATGGCCCCTCGGAAGAGCAGCTCCTCACCCACCGCCGCGGCGAGCCCGAGCCCTCGGAGCTCGCGCGCCGGAGTGCCCCCGAGCCCCTCGCGCAGCGCCGCCTCGAGCGACGCGGCCCACGAGGCGCGGGCCACGAGCACCCGCGTGAGGCCGACCACCGCGACGCCGCTGAGGGCGCCCAGCGACAGGGCCAGCGGGAGCGCGATGGCGTGCGCTCCGCCGAGGGGTGAGCCGTCGTGCAGGGCGCTCGCGCCGAGGGCGTGTCGCCAGGTGAGCGCCGCCAGCGAGAAGCCGGCGTAGACCAACAGCGCGGCGGTGGTGCGGGCGGAGGCCATCGGTGGGTTCAGCTGGGGCGCTATCACCGCGAGGTGGTGGGCGCAACCGCCCGCGCCCGCGTCGACGATTGACGGCGCGCGCGCGAGCCGTCAGTGTACGTCCGCCATGGAGGACGCCTTCTTCGACGCGGCGCCCCGAGTGCTGGTGGTGGATGACGAGAAGGTCATCCGGGAGATCCTCGCGGACTTCCTCTCGCTCGAGGGCTTCGAGGTCCGCACCGCGGACGACGGGCAGAGCGCGCTGAAGGAGCTCGAGGGCAACGCCTACGACCTGGTCATCTCGGACCTGAAGATGCCCGGCATGGGGGGCCTCGAGCTGCTCAACGAGCTCAACCGCGCGTACCCGGGCATCGTCACGATCATCATGACGGGCTTCGGCACCGTGGAGACCGCCATCGATGCGATGCGGCACGGCGCCTACGACTACGTGATGAAGCCCTTCCGCATCGAGGAGGTGGTGCACATCATCCAGCGCGGCCTGGAGAAGAAGCGCCTCACGGCGGAGAACCTCCGGCTCCGCGAGGCGGTGTCGCTCTACAAGGTCAGCGAGGCCATCGCCGCGTCGCTCTCGCTCGACGAGGTGCTCTCCACCGTCGCGACCGCGGCGCTCGACGACGTGCAGGCCGACCTCGCGCTCGTCTACATGGGCGACGAGGAGTCCGGCATGGTCGAGCGCTTCCGGCAGCAGAGCCCGCGCTTCATCGCCGACCTGGTGAGCGACCTCGGCCTGCTGGGCTGCGACGTCCCCACGCTCGCCGAGCACTTCGCCCACGAGCCGGTGCTCAACCTGAGCGGGGCCCGGGTGCGGCGCTTCCTGCTCAACCCCTCCGACCGGCACGTCGCGCAGGCGATGATGGCGGTGCCGCTGCGCATCCGCGGGAAGATCATGGGCTTCCTCGTGGCCCTCGGGTTCCAGCGCGGGAGGCGCTTCGACGAGGGCCAGCGCAAGCTGCTCTCGGCGGTGGGCTCGCGCGCCGCGGCGGCCATCGAGAACGCCCGACTCTACGAGAACCTCAAGGCCACCTTCAACCAGACCATCCAAGGGCTCGCGCGCGCCATCGACACGATGGACCGCTACACCGCGGGCCACTCGGACCGCGTCGCGTACTACTCCCGGGTGCTGGCCACGCAGCTCAAGCTCTCGCCGGACCACATCGAGACCGTGCGCCAGGCGGCGCTGATGCACGACATCGGCAAGATCGGCTGCGTGCTCAACCTCAACCGCCCGGGTCGGCTCACCCCCGAGGAGTACGAGATCTTCAAGAAGCACCCGGGCTACGGGCGGGAGATCCTGGAGCCGATCAAGTTCCTGCACCCGCTGCTGCCGGGGGTGCACCTGCACCACGAGCGCTGGGATGGGAAGGGTTACCCCCTCGGGCTCAAGGGCGAGGAGATCCCGGTCATCGCGCGCATCATCTCCGTGGCCGACACCTACGACGCCATGACCAGCGACCGCAGCTACCGCCGCGCGCTGCCGCACGACGTGGCCATCAACGAGGTCGAGCGCTGCGGCGGGAGCCAGTTCGACCCCGGGGTCTCCACGCCCTTCCTGCAGGTGATCGAGCTCGACCGCGAGGAGAAGACCGCGCGCGGCGAGACGGTGCCCGAGTAGGTCGTCGCTGCTATCGTCGGGTGACCTTCATGACCAACCGACGGACCCTCGCGCCCTGCCTTCTCCTCGCGGCGCCTCGACTGGGTGACCCGAACTTCGATCACACCGTCGTGCTCCTCGCGCGCCATGACGAGAAGGGCGCACTCGGCTGGATCGTCAACGGCCAGGCCGTGGGCCGCGTCGGCGAGCTCCTGCGCAGCAGCAACCTCGTCACCTCCGACTCCCCCCTCCCGGACGACGGCCCCTTCGCCCGCGAGGCGCGCCGCGGCGGCCCTGTGCAGGCGCACACCGGCTGGCTGCTCTACCGCCGCGGCGACGTGGCCCTCGCCGGGGAGATCGACGCCGGCGAGGTGCTCGGCGTGACCGGCGACCTCGACGCGCTCGCCGCGGTGGTGCGCGAGCGCAACCAGGACTTCCGGCTGCTGCTCGGCTACGCGGGCTGGTCTCCCTCGCAGCTCGAGGAGGAGGTCGCTCAGGGCGCCTGGCTCCCCGCCGACATCGACGCCGACCTGGTGTTCGACAGCGACCCGGAGACGCTCTGGAAGCACGCCTACCGGCAGGTCGCGGGCATCGACCCGGGGGCCTTCACCAGCACCCGAGGCGGCAGCGCGTGAGGGTGCCCCGGGGCTGGCGCTCGGCGCTGCTGGCCCTCGGGCTCCACGCCTCCTCGGCCTGGGCCGACCTCGCAGGAGCCCGCGCCGCGCTCGACCGGGGCGACTACGGAGCCGTCGAGGCCGCCCTGCGCACGACGCGCCCCGCGGAGCGCTCGGAGGCCGATCGGGTGCGCGCCCGGTGGCTCTGGGAGACCGGGCAGCACGAGGCCCTCGCGGCCCTGGCGACGAGGATGCAGCGCTCGCCCGCGACCCGCGCCGAAGGGCTCACCTGGGAGGCCGAGGCCCTGGCTGCGGTCGGGCGCTACGAAGACGCGGTCGCGCGATGGCAGCGGGCGATCGAGGCTACGCCGCGCGGCGAGGCGTGGCGGGCGAGGGCGAGGGCGGCGACGTGGCTGGCGATCCTCGGGCGGCGCGACGAGGCGCGCGAGGCGGCCAACGGGCTCATCGACGCGTACAACGACGCGAGCGCCGAGGGAGCGCGCGGGGCCTCGGCGGCGCGGCTGCGCGACGCGGATTTTCTTACCTGGGTGGGTATGGCCGCGCGGGCGCTCGGGGCGGTGCGCGACGCCAACGGGGCCTTCAACGACGCGCTGCGGGTGGCGCCCGGGCGCGCGGAGACCAACCTGGAGCAGGCCGCGCTGATGCTCACCACGGAGGACTACGCCCCCGCGGGCGAGGCGCTCTCGGCGGTGCTGCGGGCCAACCCGAGGCACCCGCGGGCGCTGCTGCTGCGGGCGCGCACCCGGCTCTCCTCGGACCTCGACATGGCCCGCGCCCGGGACGACCTCGCCGCCGCGCTCTCCGTCAACCCGCGGCTCACCGGCGCGATGGCGATGCAGGCCTCGCTGATGCTGCGGGACGACGACGTGGCCGGGGCCGGGCGGCGCCTCGACGAGGCCGCGGCGATCAACCCGAGGGACCTCGACGTGCTCACCATGCGGGGCGTCGCCCGCTTCTCCGAGGGCGACCTCCCGGGCCTCCGTCGGGCCTTCGACGCGCTCTTCGCCGTGGCGCCCTCCTGGGCCGAGGGCTACGAGGTGCTCGCGGACTTCGCCGACTGGCAGCACCGCTACGCCGAGGCGGCGACGCTCATGGGGGAGGGGCTCGCGAGGCCCGGCATCGCGGGCGACCGGCGGGCCGGGGCCCGGATGAGGGCCTTCCTCGGCATCAACCTGCTGCGCATGGGCCGCGAGGACGAGGCGCTGGCGGAGCTGCGGCGCTCCTTCGAGCAGAGCCGCTTCAACGTGCGCGTGGCCAACCTGCTCAACTTCTACGAGCACACCATCCCGGACTCCTACGTGGTCGAGGCCGACGGGCCCTTCCGCATCCGGTATCACCGGGAGGAGCGGGCGATCCTGCGGCGCTTCGTCCCGCAGCTCCTTCATCGGGCCTGGGACGACATGGTGCGCCGCTATGGATTCACCCCCGAGGGGCCCATCTCCATCGAGCTCTACGCCGACGCGGAGCACTTCTCCGTGCGCACCGCGGGCGTGCCCGAGATCGGCGTCCAGGGCGTGTGCTTCGGGCGCGTGGTGACGGCGCTCTCCCCTCGCGGCGGACCCTTCAACTGGGCGCAGATCGTGTGGCACGAGCTCGCCCACGTCTTCGCGGTGCAGCGCTCGCGCTCCCGCGTCCCGCGGTGGTTCACCGAGGGCTTGAGCGAGTGGGAGGCCTTCCACACGAGGCCCGAGTGGGCCCGCGAGGACGACCCCTCGCTCTACCGGGCGCTCACCGGGGGCAGGCTGCCTCGCGTGACGGATTTCAACTCCGCCTTCACGCACGCCCGCCACGCCGACGACATGCTCACGGCCTACTACGCCGCCTCGCAGCTCGTGGCCTTCATGATCGAGCGATACGGCTTCGAGCGCGTCGCCGCGATGCTGCCGCTCTGGGGCGAAGGGGTGCCCACGCCGGAGGTCATCTCGCGCGCGCTCGGGGTGTCCGCCGACGCGGTCGACGAGGCCTTCCGCGCCATGCTCCGGGTGAGGCTCGCTCCCTACGATCGGGAGTACGTGGTCGACGCCGCGCGCTACCACGACCGCGAGGCGATGGTGCGCGCCGCGGACGAGCGCTCGGGCGACGCGGGCGCGCAGGCCGACGCGGCGATGGCCCTGCTCGTGGGCGGCGACCCGGCCGGAGCGGCGCGGCGGGCGGAGGCGGCGATCCGGCTGGAGGGCGATCAGCCGGTGGCGCGGTGGGTGCGCGCGACGCTGGCCATCGAGGCCCGCGACGGACGGGCGGCGCTCGCGGAGCTCGACGCGCTGCGGGAGAGCGGGCGGGACGGCTACGCGGTGCGGATGCTGGAGGCGAGGGCGGCGAGGCTGGCGCGCGACGAGGGCCGGGCCCTCTCGGCGCTCACGGCGGCCACGCGCCACGACCCCTCGCAGGTGGACGCCTGGCGGGCGCTCGCGGCGCTGCACGGGCGGGCGCACCGGGAGGCCGAGCGCGTGGCGGCGCTCCGCACGGTGGTGCGCCTCGACCAGCACGACCGCGAGGGGCTCTCGGAGCTGCTCTCGGCGCTGGTGGAGGCCCGGGCCTGGGCGGACATCCGGGCGCTGGCCGAGCACGCGGTCTCGCTCGACCCGGAGCGACTCTCGGTGCACCTCACGCTGGCCCAGGCGGCGCAGGAGCTGGGCGACCGCGACGCGGCGATCGCGGCCTATGAGTCGGCGCTGGCGCTCGATCCGCCCGACGCGGCGGAGGTGAGGGCGCGCATCGAGGCGGTGCGCCGGGGCGAGCGCGGTCTGCCGATGTTGCGGGTGCCCGCGGCCTCGCGCGCGGGGACCTGGCAGAGCGTGGGGCCCGCCGACCACTCGACGCGGTAGCGCCAGCGCTCCAGGTGATCGAACGCCGCCCGTGACGCGCCGCCTTCGCGCGAGCACAGGCCTCTCAACCCTCGAAGATCTCCGTCGAGCGTCGCGACCTCCGGCGGAGCGCGCCAACCGCACCCCCGGCCCGGGGTAGTGCTTGACCCCCGTGGACGCCGCGACGTAAAACCCGCTGGAAATCGTGTAAGCGGCGCGGCGGTATCGCAGTGGAGCGGCACCTTCGGTGCTGACGGTGTCCAGTGAGCGATGCTTCCCCTGACAGCCTGATGATCCCCGCGGTGCCGCGCTCCCCGATGGGGCGGCGTCTCACCGCGGTGACGATGACGGTGCTCACGGGGATGTTGATCTGGTTCGGCGCGGGGGTGCTGCACCGCGAGGTGTACGCCGATCGGGCGCCCAACCCGATCGACCGCGCGTGCCTCCCGGGGCTGCGGCGCCTCTACACGGCCTACGAGGCCGCGTGGGTGGCGCAGCGCGGGGGCGCGGCGACGCCGGAGGTCGCGACGCTCGACGGAGATCTTCGAGGGTTGAGAGGCCTGTGCTCGCGCGAAGGCGGCGCGTCACGGGCGGCGTTCGATCACCTGGAGCGCTGGCGCTACCGCGCCGAAGATCAGGTGAGGTTGTGGCGTGAAGCCGTTGGCGACGAGGCCGGGCGTGCGCTCGGCAACCCAGGAAATTCCCCATGAGTGAAGAGCAGTCCTTCGAGTCGTTCGGGTTGAGCGAGCCGGTGCGCCGGGCCGTGGCCGAGGTGGGCTACCCGACGCCCACGCCGGTGCAGCAGGCGACCTTCCAGACCATCGCCGAGGGCAAGGACGTGATCGTCCAGAGCCGCACGGGCAGCGGAAAGACGGCGGCCTTCGCGCTGCCGCTCATCGACCGGGTGATCCGGCCCGCACGCCACGTCCAGGTGATGGTGCTCTGCCCGACGCGCGAGCTCGCGCTCCAGGTGGCGGGCGAGTTCGAGCGCCTCGGGAAGTACTCCGACCTCGGGGTCGCCCCGATCTACGGCGGCGCCGGGATGCAGCAGCAGATCGACGCGCTCAAGGCCGGCGCCAAGGTGGTCGTGGGCACGCCGGGCCGCATGCTCGACCACCTGCGCCGCAAGACCCTCGACGTCTCCAACCTCCGCGCGATCGTGCTCGACGAGGGCGACGAGATGCTCTCCATGGGCTTCGCCGAGGAGCTCAACGCCATCCTGGGCATGCTCCCGAAGGGCCGCCAGGCGCTGATCTTCTCGGCCACGATGCCCGACGCGATGTCGCGCATGGCGGCGCGGCACCAGCGCGAGCCCGTGACCATCGCGCTCAGCAGCGACAACGTGGCCCCGTCGGGCATCGAGCACCACGCGTACTTCTCCGCCTCCGGGGGCTCGGTGCCCGACCTGCTCAAGGTGCTGGAGATCGAGAAGCCCAAGGCGGCGCTGGTGTTCTGCAACACCAAGGCGGAGACCGAGGTGGTCGCGCGCGGGCTTCAGAACGCGGGCTACCGCGCGGAGTTCCTCAACGGCGACCTCGCGCAGAACGACCGCGAGCGGGTGATGTCCCTGCTGCGCGACGAGCGCGTCGACTACCTGGTCGCGACGGACGTGGCCGCGCGCGGCATCGACGTGCCGCACCTCTCGCACGTGATCCACTGCGGCTTCCCGGAGTCGCCCGAGGCCTATGTGCACCGCTCGGGGCGCACCGGGCGCGCGGGGCGCACGGGCACGGCCATCTCGCTCATCGGCCCGCACGACATCGGCAACCTCTACCTGCTGCGGCTCACCTACGGCATCCGGCCCATCGAGCGCACGCTGCCGAGCGCCGCGGAGAACCGCACCCGCATCGAGGCGGCGCGGGTCGAGTCGCTGGTCGCGGCGGCCTCGAAGGTCTCCGACGACGCGCTGGTGCTGGCGAAGCGGCTGCTCACGCACGACGACGCGGAGCGCGCGGTGGCCTGGCTGGTCGATCGCTTCGTGATGGGCGTGCGCGAGGAGGAGATGATGCCCGCGGTGCCGAGCGCGAAGCCGCGCGCTCCGGAGGCGGCGGCCGAGGCGCCGTCGAGGGAGCCGCGCACCAACGGCCGCCCGCAGCGCGAGCGTGCGCCCCGGCGCGAGCGCGCGGAGCCCGAGCCCGAGCGCAAGATCGAGGTGCGCCACGCCGACCCGAAGGCGCCCGAGGAGACCCCGGGCGAGGAGGTCGGGATGGAGAGCCTCGAACTGGCGGTGGGCCGGCGCGAGGGCGTGCGAGCGGGCGAGGTGGCGCGGCTGCTGCGCGACGTCGGGCAGCTGGCCAAGTCCGAGGTCGGGCGCATCCACGTGCGCGACCGCGTGACGCTGGTGAGCGTCCGCGCGGAGAAGCTCGACGAGCTGCTCGAGGTGCTCGCGGACGTGAAGTACAACGACGTCCCCGTCGCTCCGCGGCGCGGCGACGCGGCCGAAGCGCCGGAGACCGCGGCGGCGGACTGAGCGATCGTGCGGCGGGTGCATCGAGCACACAGGCTGCTGGCCTGCGTCGGCGGCCTGTGCCTGGGCGTCGGCGTGGCCCTGCGCGAGGGGCGGGCCGACCCTCCCGCGGTGTCGGTGCGGCTCGACCTCGCGGACTGCCTCGCGAGGGCCGAGCGCGCCTACCCCGGGCTGGTCGCGGCGAGGCACAAGATCGCCGCCTCCGACGCGCAGCTCGACGAGGCCTGGGCGGCGCCCTTCTTCCCGGTGAGCGTGACCGGGTTCATGTCGCTCGCGCCGACGGCGCGCGGCAACTCCACCTACTCGCCCGACGTGTTCGCGCAGAACCCGCTGGTCACCGAGACCGGGTACATCGCGAGGGTGACCGCGGACACCGGGGTCCCCATCTCCCCGTGGACCTGGGTGCGCCTCGGGCGGGTGCGCGACGCGGCGCGCGCGGGGGTTCGCGCCAGCCGGGGCGAGGAGGCGCGGGCGCGGCTCGAGCTGCGGGCCAACGTGCGCAAGGCCTTCTTCGGGGTGCAGTCCTCGCGCGACGCGCTCTACCTGATCGAGCGCGCCGAGTCGTACATCGCCACGGCGAGGGAGCAGCTCGCGAACGCGCGGCGTGCGGACGGCGGCACGGCCGGTCCCAACGACGAGGCGCAGCTGGAGATGGCCGCCGAGGAGCTGGCGGTGCAGCGGGCGACGGCGACGCGCGGGGGCAACCTGGCGCGCGCGGCGCTGGGGCTGCTCACCGGCGTGGGCGACGCGATCGACGTCCCCGACGAGCCCCTTTGCCCCTATCGGGTGGAGCTCGGATCGCTCTCTCGGCACCTCACCCGGGCGCGGCTGCACCGCCCGGAGGTCGACATGGTCGCGGCGGGCGTGGCGGCGCGGCAGGCGGCGGTGTCCATCCAGGAGTGGGCCTACCTGCCCGACCTCGCGCTGGGGCTCACGGCCGCGGTCTCGACCGCCCCGACGATGGCCGAGCAGCCCAACCCCTTCTCGGCCAACAACAACAACTACGCCTACTGGGGCGGCGGCCTCGTGCTGCGATGGAACTTCGACCCCATCGTCAACCGGCAGCGCGTCCGGCGCCTGTCCGAAGAGCTGGCGATGACCCAGGCGCAGCAGACCCTCGCGCTCGGCGGCATCGCGCTCGAGGTCACCGACGCGTATGAGCGCGCGAGGGAGTTCCAGGCCATCGAGGCCGCGCGCGACCGCCAGGAGCGCTGGGGCTTCCAGTGGTTCACCGCGGTGTTCACGCAGTTCCAGGCGGGCGCCGTGGAGGTCTCGGACCTGCTGAGCCCGCTGCGGCAGTACCTCACCGCGAGGGCCGGTCACATCCAGGCCATCAACGAGCTCGACGCCGCGCTCTCGCAGCTCGCCATGGTCACCGGCCAGTCGGACATGGACGGAGCGCCCTCGGAGGAGTGCCGCGCGGCCGCGACCACGACGCCGTCCCCGGGCGCCCCGGCGGGCGGCGCGGACGGGGGCGTGTCCGAGGACGACATCGAGGCGATCCTGCGGGCCTCGCAGGCGGTGGAGCCTCCGGCGGCGGTCGACGCGGGCGTACGGCGCCCCGTCGCGGACGGGGGTATCGCGCGCCCGCGGTGATCGCCTAAGGTCCGGCGTCATGAGCGACGCCGAGACGCGGCCGTGGTGGCGGTCGAGCACCCTCTGGATCTTCATCGGCCTCTCGCTGGGCGTCCTCCTCGGAGGCTTCTTCCCGCAGGACCAGCACCCGGCGGTCTACAACCTCTTCCGCTTCTTCTCGAAGGCCTTCATCGCGCTCATCAAGGGCCTGATCGTCCCGCTGCTGCTCTCGACCATCGTGGTCGGCATCGCGCAGACCGGCGACATCAAGGCCGTCGGGCGCATGGGCGGAAAGGCGCTGCTCTACTTCGAGGTGGTGACCACCATCGCCCTCGGCATCGGCCTCTTCATCGCCAACACCGTGCGGCCGGGGGACGGACTGCCGCTGGACACGGGCGCGCACGTGGCCGGCGTCGCGACGCAGCACGCCCGCGACGGCTGGGAGATCGCGCTGCACATGTTCCCCTCGAACGTGGTGCAGCACGCCGCCGAGGGGGACATCCTGCCGGTGGTGGTCTTCGCGACGCTGCTGGGCCTCGCCCTCGCGCGCACCGGGGACGTGGGCCGCCCGGTCTTCGTCTTCTTCGAGGGCTTCGCGAAGGTGATGTTCAAGTACACCGAGATGGTGATGGCCCTCACTCCGCTCGGGGTGTTCGGCGCCATGGGATACAACATCTCGCACATGGCGGCGGGGCACGTCGTCGGGGGTCACCTCCTCAAGGGATGGCCCGCGGTGATCTACCTGCTGGGCCGCTACGCGCGCCTCGTGGGGAGCCTCTACCTCTCGCTCGCGGTGATGTTCTTCCTCGTCTTCGTGCCCATCCTGCTGATCTGTCGGGTGAAGGTGGGGGAGTTCCTCCGGGCCATCCGCGAGCCGGCGCTGACGGCCTTCTCGACGGCCTCCTCGGAGGCGGCGCTGCCCCGGCTGCTGGAGGAGATGGTGCGCTTCGGGGTGCCTCGCCGCGTGGCGGGCTTCGTCATCCCCACCGGGTATTCGTTCAACCTCGACGGCTCGACGCTCTACCTGGTGTTCGCGAGCCTGGCCATCGCGCAGGCGGCGCACGTGCAGCTCTCGGTGACCCAGCAGCTCACCATGGTGCTGACCTTCATGCTCTCCTCCAAGGGCGTCGCGGGCGTGCCCCGCGCCACGCTGGTGATCATCGCCGGGACCTGCGCGAGCTACGGCCTGCCGGGCGAGGCCGGCGTGGCGATGCTGCTCGCGGTCGACGAGGTGATGGACATGGCGCGCACGACCCTCAACGTGACCGGCAACGCGCTGGCCAGCGTGGTGATCGCGCGGTGGGAGGGAGTGTTCCGGACCGAGGAGCGCGCGTAGGCGGCGCCCTCATTCAGGCGGTCGGCGGGTTTGTCCTGCTCGTCGAGCGACCGCCGACTGCGCGCC
>CBIHPK010000096.1:0-31177 GCA_966211675.1 uncultured Myxococcaceae bacterium | reverse complement strand
GTTGCTCAGGGTGGTCCCTACAAGCCCGCGGGGGTGGGGGGCGCGCGCCCTCCCCCCTCTTGGGGACAGGGTGCTGCGAATCGGGGGGGGCGGGCTCCGGGCGCCCCGGGGCTCTGGAGCTGCGCGAGCCGGTTCTGCGCGATGTCGAGGTACTCGCGGGGCGCGTTGCCGCCGCGGGCCTCGATGAACCTCTGGAGGTACAGGATCGCCTGCTGCCGCCGCTCGGGGATGTCCGCGAGGGTGTAGCCCGCGGAGAACATCGCCTCGGACATCTCCGGGTCCTCGCGGTTGGCGGCGACGAACTCCTCCACCGCGGGCTCGCGCTGCCCCTGATCGAGCAGCACGTTGCCGAGCACGTTGTGCATCGACCCGCGCTCCACGGCGCCCTCCGGCGCGATGCGCAGCCCCTCGCGGAGCACCTGCGCGGCGCGGTCGTACTCGTGCACCTGGCGGTAGAGCCGCCCGAGGTGCGCGTACGAGCTGTAGCTGCGCGGCGCCTTGGTGAGCGCGGTGGTGTACGCCTGCAGCGCGGCCTGCGGCTCATCGAGTCGCTCGGCCACCATGCCCTGCCAGAAATACGCGAGGTAGTAACCCGAGCTCACCTGCGTGGCCTGCTGGAACGCCGCGCGCGCCTGCTCCCAGTGCTCCTGGTTGAAGTGCGCCTTGCCCAGCTGGAAGTGGTACTCGGCGTTGCGCGGGTTGCGGGCGATGGCGCGCGTGAGCGCCTCCGCGGCGGGCGCCCACTCGCGCTGGCGCACGTGCACCAGCGAGAGGTTGTAGAGCGGCTGATCGAACTTGGGATCGGCGTCCGCGGCGCGCTGGAACTTGTCCCGCGCGTCCGCCAGCCGACCCTGTCGCATCAGGGCCATCCCCGAGTTGTTGTCCTGAACCGCTTCGCGGTTGTACTCGCTGCAGGCTGTCGCCATGGCGACAGCGAAGAAGACACCACACCAGCGCTTCATTACGACCCTCGATGCAGAGCCCGATGCGGACTCCGATGGCGCGCGATGATAGGGGGACGACGGCGAGGTCGACAATCGAAAAGCCGTCGGTTCTTTGCGGGTGCGAGGGGACCTTCGCGTCGACCGTCGGCCTCCGCGAGGCGAGGAGGTCGAGCGGCTCGGCCGTGGGCGGCGCCCCGATGAAGGTCGGAGACCACCCGGCGGGTCGAAGCGGCGCTGGGCTGTAGAGGGAGCGATGCGGAGAGGAGGGGCGAGACGGAGGGGGCTTACTGGTCGGCGGGCTGGAGGTTGAACGGATAGTTCACCGTCACCACGCCGCCGCCTTCGGGAGCCGGGAACTGCCAGCGCCGCACGGCGTTGGCGATGCACTCGCCGACGCTGGGCACCGGGATCGAGCTGTCGGCCACGTTGGAGCCGATGACCGTTCCGGTGCCGCCGATGACGAAGCGGACCACCACGCGACCCGCGATGTTGGGGCTCGTGGCGAGGCCCTGCTCGTAGCAGTGGTTCACCTGGCCGAGGTTGCGGAGCACCACGCGACGGATGGCCTCCGGGGAGAGCAGGCCCGACACCGTCGGAGGCGCCGCGCGAACCGTCGGACCCGTGGTGCCGCGGTTGCGCAGGCCGCGACCCGCGCCGGAGCCGTAGCCCTGGCCCGAGCCCGTCCCCGAGCCGTGACCCATCGTGCCGATGTTGCCCATGCCGATGGTGCCCTCGCCGGTGCCACCACCACCCCAGCCCGTACCGGCCGCGCCGAGGCCGCCGTAGCCGAAGGCGTCGCCGACGGTATCGCCGGTCATGTTGCCGTTGGCGTTCTGGTTGTCGACGCCCGACTCGGTCATCGCGCCGAAGGGCGACACGATGCCCGAGGCGCCGCCGGCCATGCCGCCGCCCGCCGAGCCGAGGGCCGCGAAGATGCCGCGGTTCTGCACCTGGTTGATGGCGGCCTGGCGGGTGAGGTGCGGGGGCTCGCCGTTGTTCTTGATGGCGTAGCGGGCGTTGCGGGTGGGCGAGTCGCGCCGACCCATCTTGCCCTCGTCGCCGCGGTGGCGGGTGCCGGTGCCGCCCTCCTGCTGGTCGTTCGCCTGCTGGACGGGCGGGGTCTCGGGCTGACGCTCCTGCTGGCGCTGGATGAACGCCGCGAGCTCGCGCAGCCGGTCATCCTCGTTGCCCGAGGAGAGGAACCCGGAGTCGTCGCTGATGGCGAAGTGCATCGTGAGCACCGCCGCCGCCACGAACATGAACCCGCCCGCGACGGAGCCGATGAGCGCGTTGTCGCGCTTCACGTGGCCCGCGACGACGCGGCCCGGCGCGACGACCTTCGCCACGAAGGTGAGCCCGCCCACCTCCTGGCGATAGCGGCCGTCGGGCTGGATGTTGACCTCGAACGCGCCGGGGACGGCGGTCGACGGGCGCGCGTGCCCCTGGGCCTTCAGGTCATCGAGCGAGCGCTTCACGCCCTGCAGCTCGACCTCGCCGGTCGCGCCCGGCAGGAACACGAAGCGCGTCCCGGAGTTGTTGACCACCACGGGCAGCTCGCTGGCGCCGCCGAGGATCTCGGGGCCGACGGTGAACTGCGACACGTCCGAGAGACGGTCTTCGTTCTTGTGGCTGAGGTTGATCCCGATGCCCGAGCCGACCAGGGCGGTGAGCGCTCCGGCGCCGCCGACCATGAGCCCGCTGTTGTCGTTGAGGTGCTGCGGATCGGCCTTCGCGGCGCCGACCATCATGAGCAGTCCGCCGACGCCCCAGAGCGCCCCGGTGACCTTGGAGGCCGGGGTCAGCGCCGGGTCCTTGCCCGTGAGCATGAAGCTCTGGTTGTCGCGCAGGTGCGCCACGTGGAGGATCGAGCTCTTCCACATCACCGAGATCTCGACGGCGTGGGAGCCGACCTCCTCGACCTCGTGGGGGTTGATCTCTCCGCGCTTGATGAGCTGGTAGATCTCCTCGCCCTCGCCCGCCAGGGACGACGTGGTGATGGGAGCGGAGCCGCCCTCCGAGACCACCAGCGCCGAGGCCGCCGCGCCGAGCGGAGCCGCCAGCGACGACGGCGGAACGAAGGTCCCCGCCTCGCGCGCCTCTCCGACCTCCACGGTGATCTGCGCCCCGCCCAGGGTGATCACATCCCCCGTGCGCAGCGACGCCTTGTTGACCGCCTGACCGTTGACCTGCGTCCCCGACCCGAGGTCGATGATCTGGACGTCATCGGGCTTCACCTCGATGACGGCGTGCATCCTCGCGACGCCCTCGTCGTCGATGCGCAGGTGGGACTTCTGGTCTCGCCCGACCTTGATCACGTCCTGGGCGATGGTCTCGGTGCGCACCGATCCGCCCTGAGCGATCCTGAACGTGATTGGAACCACCATCTTCTGCGCCATCGCACTCCCTGTCGCGTGTGCCGTGACCCGAATTTGTGGTCACGCACCGCTGGTCCTTTCCAGCGAGCACTCTGCTCGCTGGACGCTTCGACAACGGTCTCGCCCTGAAGTTCCACGGGCGGGCGGAGTTTACCGACCCGCGCCGTGAACCGTCAACGCATCCTCAGAGGTTCTCGACGGACTTGAGCATCTCGGGGACGAAGTGCTCCCGGATGCGGATGAGGCTGATGCCCGCGCTGCGCCGACGCACCCGCGAGGTCTCGCCGTCCGGTCGCACGAGCTGTCCCTGAACCAGCTCATCGGTGAAGTTGAACTCCTGCGTGCGCTGGGCGCCCGCCTGAGCGCCGCCCGCCGCCGGGGGCGTCTGCGCCATCGCGCTTCCGCCCAGGCTCATGGCCACGCCCATCACCGCCATCGCTACGATCTTCTTCATGCTCATTGACCTCTGCGCTCGTTGAACCAGTACGTCGCTCAGTGAGATGCCGCGGGCGCGGGCGTCTGTCCAGCCGCGGGCGCAGGCGCCGCAGCAGGGGCAGGCGCCGCGGCCGGAGCCGGAGCCGGAGCGGCCTCGGGCGTCGCGGCCGGAGCCGGAGCCGGAGCCGCGGGAGCGGGCGCCGCCCCGGTGCCACCGACCGCCTGGAGCGCGGTGATGGTCTGGTCGATGTTGCGGATGTGCCGCGTGGCGTTGCCCACCGAGGTCACGAAGCGGGCGTTGGAGCCCGCCCGCTGCACGAACTGCTGCAGCAGCTCGCGGGCCTGCTGGAGCACCGGGATCGCGCCGCCCATGTAGTTCATGTTGAGCACGCCCAGGTTGTAGTAGGCGTCCGGCCGGTTGGCGTCGAGGGTGCGCGCCCGCTCGTACTCCTGCTGGGCCCGCGCGAGGGTCTGCGCGCGCTCCGTGTCCGGCTGCGTCAGCGCGAGGCCGCGCAGCGCGACGCCGAGGCCGATGTGCGCGTCGTAGCTGTCGTCCTTGAGCGCGATGGCGTGCTCGAAGGCCTCCTTCGCGTCCTGGTACCCGCGGAACGACAGGTTGATCGTCCCGTAGTTCACCCACGCCTCGAACATGTTCGGGTTGAGCGTGTATGCCCGGCGGAAGTGCTCCAGCGCCTTGATGATCTCGTTGCGCCGGATGTCGATGATCCCCCACGTGTTGTAGAGGTCCGCGGTGAACGATCGGACGTCCGGCGCGATGTCGGCGTTCTGCGCCTGCGCGACCTGCGCGGCCTGCGCGCACACGAGCCCCGCGAGGAAGATCATGCGCGAGTTGGGGTCGTCGCCCGCCTGCTGCAGGTACGAGAGCGCGAGCTGCGTGCGCGCCGGCAGGTAGCGGTCGTCGAGCGCGAGCGCCGAGCGGATGTTGCGCACGACCGCGCCCCACTCCTGCGGCGTCGTCGGGTTGGCCTCGCGCAGCACCATCGCGAGGTTGGTGTAGCCCTCGACGCAGTGCGTGGCGTCCTGCTGGATCGCCTGCTCGAAGGCCTGCCGCGCCGCGGGCACGTCATGACGGCGGTAGGCCATCACGCCGAGCTGCACCTTCGCCCGGCAGTAGTTGCCGTTCGCCGCCTGCAGCGCGCGGTTGAGCGCCGTGGTGGCGGGCTCCGCCATCCCGCAGCGGTCGTACACCAGGCCCCGGTTGAACCACGCCTCGGAGAAGTTGGCGTTCTGCTGCGCGCTGGCGGCGGCCTCGAAGAGCCCCGCCACCTCGTTGCAGGTCGCCGGGGTCCAGTCGCCCCGGTTGCCGTTGGCCTCATCGTGCTGCCGCATCAACGCGGCGGCGCTGTTGAAGCGCGTGTTGGCGGTCTCGTTCACCGCGGTGCCCGCGGCGGTGGTCACGGTCTGGCCGTTGGGGGCCACCGCGGGGGTGGTGCTGGCGGTCTGTCGGCCGCTGCACGCGGAGAGCGTCAGCAGCACGAGCGCACCGGAAAGTCCTCGGGTCTTCATGATCCTCTCTCCCACGCTCACGGCGTACCGCCGGTCGTTGCTGCGGCCCCGGCCTGACCCTGCTCCGCCGTCTCTTCCTCGCCCTCGGCCGAGGTCTGGAGCTGGTACACGGGGCGGCTGTTGGTCGGACGCGAGAACACCAGGTTCGGCTCGACGCGCACCTCGTCGGCGAGCGGGAACCGCACGCGGTCGATCTCGTAGAGCTCACGCTCGCAGAGCTGCGACCACTCGTTGAACCAGTGCACCTGCGTCGCCGTCCGGATGCACCGCTGGAAGCCCTCCGAGGCGGTGTTCATGAAGGGCTGCGTGCGCTGGTCGAGCACCAGGCGGTACGCGTCGAGCAGGTCGGCGTTGCGCTGGATGTCGGGCGGAATGGGCGCGTTACGGATCGTCGTCGCGAACTGGTAGTACATGTCCGCGAGGCGCGAGACCGCGGCGATCTCCCAGTTCGGCACGTGCATGTTCACCACCTCGACGTACTTGGCCGAGGCCGCGTCGAGCAGCTGCTGGCGCGTCCGGATGTACGGGGTGAGCGAGCGCTCGGTCCACTGGTCGAAGGCGCGGCGGGTGGTGCCCGGGTTGCGCGGGAACCGCTCGTTCTGGAAGCGCTGGTAGAGCACCTCGGCGAGGTAGAAGCGCGCCTCCGCGACGGAGTTCTTGCTCGCCTCGATCGCGTCGCCGGCCTCGTCGCCGAGCTGCTGACGGATGGTGGCCTGGCCCGGCGAGGTCGCCGCGGCGCCCTCACCCGTGCTGGGCCCCCAGGCGTCCACGGCCTGCTGGTAGAAGGCCGTCGCTTGACGGTAGTTCTCGATGTTCCAGTAGCCGCGCGCGAGAGCCACTGCGCCCTGGATCTTCTGGTCGAGCGTGCCCTGCGCCGCGTACGTGCGCATGAAGCCCTCGTAGTGGCGGACCAGGTCGTTCCAGGCCTGGCGGATCTGCTGGTCGCGCGTGTGCCGCTCCTCGGAGCTGGTCGTCGTCGTCCGGCGCAGGCGGGCCACGCGGTCGGTGTAGATCTGCCCGATGGAGAACACCACGTTCGCGGCGACGCGGCGGCGGGCCGGGTCGTTGCCGAAGTAGCGCGCGAACTTCTGCGCGTTGGCGAGCGCGCGGTCCTCCTCACCGAGGCCGATGCGGAAGAGCGTCGCCTGGCGGAGCGCGTCCGCGGCCTGCTGGACCGGATCCTCCAGCGGGACGTTGGGCGCGAGCCGGTGCGCGGCCTCGGCGGCGCCGACGGCGGCCTGGCGGTTGTTGTTCACGTAGTCGGCGTACTGCTCGTAGAGCTCGGCCGCGCGTCCGAACACCTGGATCGCGTGGTTGTTGCCCGCGAGGCGGTAGAGCGCGCGCTGGGCCCACGGGCTGTTGCGCGACAGGAAGATCTGCACCAGGCGCTCGCGCACCCGCATCGCGCGGCCGAGGAGGAAGGCCTCGTCGTACTCGATCGCCGCGTTGTAGAGCATCTCGTCGAGGCGGCCGCACTCGCGGTGCGTGCGCACGATGGAGACGTACTGGCCCGCGGACTCCGCGTGGCGGCCGGCGCCGTGCAGCGACTCCGCCTTCTTGCGGAGCACCTGGCACTGCAGCTCCTCGACGCGACGGCAGAAGTCGTCGTGCTGGGGGCGCAGCGTGGCGGTGCAGAAGCGCGTCATCAGGTCCGGGAGCGCCGCCGACATCGCGTCGTAGCAGGCGGGGCGCTGCGGGTTCCACATGTCGCCCATGACGTTGAGGCTGTCGAGGTAGAGGTCCGCGGCGATCTCGCGGAGGTTCTCCGGATCGGGCGTCGCGGCGTCCATCTCGGCGACGTCCTTGAAGAGCGTCGCGGCCTCCTCGAAGTGGTTCGCCACGTAGTACACGTACGCGCGGCGGTACTTGATGGTGAGCATCACCGTGCGCGGGTCTTCACCCTCCGGCGAGCGCTGGGCGCTGTCCGGCGAGACGAAGCACACGTAGCGGGTGAAGGCCCGGAGCATCCCCTGCTCGCGCGGGTTGAGGTCGCGGGGCACCACGCGGACGCGGTCGGCCGCGCGCCGCTGCGCGTCGGTCTGCTGGGCGCCGCGGACGTTCGCCGCGGGGGCGTTCTGGCGGCCCTGGTTGCGCTGCACCGCGGTGTGGAAGCTCGCGGAGAACGAGTCGTTGTAGCAGAGCACCGCCTTGTACGCGGCGTCCTCGGTGAACTCGCCGCCGGGGTTCATCTCCACCACGGCGTCGTACGCGGGGCCGCAGCGCTCGTTGTCGCCCATGTCGCGCAGCATGTCCGCGCGGTAGTAGGCGATGCGGTAGCGGTTGGGCCAGTCGCGCCGGTCGTACTCGGTGAACTCCACCTGATCGAAGTCGGGGAACTCGTCCAGGATCTTCTGGTAGAGGTCCGCGGTCATCCGCATCGTCTCGGGGCTGCGCGTGCCGCGCGTCTGCACCGCGCCTTCGGCGCTGCGGCCGACGGCCTCGAGGTGCCAGTGCGAGGCCACGTCGAAGGTCACCCGCGCCGCCTGGTTGCGGCACTCGGTCTTCACCTCGTTGCTACGGCTGCTCGCGCGGAAGGTGTTGTAGACGTCGATGAGGCGGTTGACCTCGACGAGCTGCTCGGGCTTCGGCCGCGACGCGATGATCGCGCGGGCGACCTGCGCCTGCCAGAAGCAGAAGCGGTCGCTGTTGGCGCGGCGCTCCATCATGCCGTGGTACGAGGCGACCGCGTTGGGCCACTGGCCCGCGTCCTGGTACAGCTCCGCGAGCTTCTCGAACATCGCGTACGAGTTCTCCTCGTCCGCGGCGTAGCGCTGGAAGGTCGCGAAGGCGTTGGCCACGTTGAGCGGCCGCGCGGCGGTGCCGTACACCGAGCCGTACACGGTCACCAGCTCCATGCGCGCGTTGCGCAGGAGCGCGGTGACGGAGCCCGCGTTGGGGTGCGCGCGCCCGTACTCGATGACCTCGTAGAACTTGTTGAGCGACCCCTCGAAGTCCTGCAGGTTGTAGAGAACCCAGGCCATCTTGTAGAGGGCGTAGCCGTAGACCTGGTTGTTCTCGTCCTGCACGGAGAGCACGCGCTCGTAGAACTGGCGCGCGTTCTCCATCTCGCCCTGGTCGAAGAAGTACTCCGCGAAGGACAGGTAGGCGTTGGGGACGAAGGGCGACTGCGGGAAGCGCTGGATCAGCGTGCGGTAGACCGTGCGCGCGTTGTTGAAGTCGCCGCCGTCCTGGTACGCGAAGGCCAGGTAGAAGAGCGCCCGGTCCATCTGCGCGTAGTTGGGGTGCGCGTCGACCAGGTTGCGGAAGGCCGCGATGAGCTGCTCACGGTACTGCGCCGCGGTGGCGCGGAACGCCGCCTGCCGGCGGGTGATGTCCGCGACGGCCGCGTCGTTGTGCGCCTGGCGCGCGGCGAAGAGGTCGTCCTCGAGGTCCTCCGCCTGGCCGTTGGAGAGCTGGGCGAGCTCCTGGTAGTCCTCCGCGAGGCGCATCAGCGTGTCCGGCCGGTGCGTGTCGGTGTTGCTCATGCGGCGCACGAGGATCGCCGTCAGCTGCGCCTCCTGCAGCAGCAGCTCGGCGCTGCGTTGCTGCATGTTCTGGCGGCGCATGATCATGTTGCGGTCGAGCCCCTGGCCCGGCGCCCGGCGCTCCGCAGCGTGCGGGGCCGCGCGCTCCGTCGCTCGGGCGGCCGCGGGCGGCGCGGTGTCCCGGTGCGAGCCGTAGCGCTGCGATCCCGCCGGGCACTCCAGCGCGCGCGCCCTGGCCTCCGGCGCGATGCACACGTCCGCTGGGACCGTCGGCACCGTGGGGATCTCCACGCTCGCCGCCGGTGCTGCCTGGGCCGCCGCGGCACCACCCCGTCGCGGCTGCTGCCCGAAGGCCAGCGAACCGAACAGGGCGCACGTTGCCGCGAGGGCCATCGCCACGCTTCGTTGCCTCACCCGAACCATTGCTCTCTCCGTGGATTCTTTGTGATGGGAGTGGGTAACGCGGGTGCGGTCAGCGACCGCAGCGCGACACGACCTGCTGCCGATAGAAGCCAAGCTCGTCGCGCCAGAACTCGCCGTTGAAGGGCCAGAGGTTGTGCTCCTCGTCCGCGGTGACGCGGTTGGCCCGGGCGACGTCGACGCTCACCTGCTGCTGCTGCATCTCCTGCGAGAGCTGGCCGCGGCGGGCGTTGAGGATCTCGATGAGGATCGCGGTCGCCTGGTTCTGCAGGTCGCCGAGCTCCTCGACGGCGCGCGTGTAGCGGCCGCGGGCGAGGGTGCCGGCGTTCTCGATGGCGAAGCTCTTGGCGACGGAGATGTCCTGGATGATGCGCGCGCCGACGGAGCTGTTGCGGAAGGCCGCGGGCATCCCGTTGTGGCGGCGCTCCTCGCTCTCGAGCTGCGCGACGTACTCCAGGTTGCGCAGCAGCGTGCGGTCGCCGAACGCGGTCTCCACCACCGGGCGAAGCCGGTTGGGCAGGTTGGCGTGGCCCTCGCGCACGTTCTTGAGGAACTGGAAGAAGCTCGGGTCGTCCTGGTACTGCTGCAGGTAGCGCTCGATCTCCGGGCGCAGGTCGCCGAAGCGCTCGTTGAACTGCGCGACCACCTCCTCCGCCTCGTCGTAGCGGCAGTTGGAGAAGAGGATCACGCTCTTCAGCACCATCGCCTCGGGGTACCAGCCGTTGGCGAAGTACGGCGAGAACAGCGTGTGGATGTTGCCGAGCGCGCGGGGGTAGTCCTGCTGGAGGAAGTACGCCCAGCTCTCCTCGAAGAGCGAGTCGAGCCAGTACTCGGAGTCGACGTCCACGTGGTTCCACGAGTCGATGGCCGACTCGAAGTGGCGCGTGGAGTAGTAGAGCCGCGCGAGCTCGAGCCACGCGAGGTCGCTCATGCGGTCCTCGTCCTCGATGCCCTCGACGCCCTCGTCGATGGCGTGGAGCACCTCGTTGAAGGCGTCGACGCCGGGCTGCGAGCGCCGCGCGTTGACGTGCGAGATGCCCTCGAAGAACTTCGCCTGCACGTAGTACGGCGACTGGCGCTGCACCTGGCGGAAGAGCGCGATGGCCTCGTCGTAGGCGCCGTCGCGGTACTTGCTGCGGCCCATCAGATAGAGCAGCTGGTTGTAGAGGCCGCGGCTCTCGTTGTTGTTGAACTGTTGCAGCGCGGTGGTCGGGTAGCGGCCCACGCGGCGGACGATGTCGGCGGGCTCCGGGAGCTGCGACGCGAGCTGCGCCAGCCACTGGAGCGTGGCGTTGAAGTACAGGTGCGACGGGCCGCGCTCGACGATCTCGTCGAAGACCGCGAGCGCCGACTGGTAGAAGCCCAGGTGGTAGAGGCTCTTCCCGAGGTGGAACTGCGCCTTCTGCTGGTTGGCCGGAGCGTCCTGCGTCTCGCCTTCGACGACGCGCTGGAACTGCACCGAGGCCTCCTGGTAGCGCTCCTGCTGGTAGAGCCGCAGCGCGTTGGCGAGCGCCTCGCTCGGAGGACCCTCCGCCGGCGGGGCGTCAGCGTCGTGGGTAAGATCCATGTCGGGTCGCGCGGGTTGCGCCCACGCCGACCCGGCCAGGCCCAGGATCATCGCGGTCGTCCCAGCACCCGCGAGCCACTTCGAGATTCGCCTCCGCACCATCGCTGCCTCGCCTCGCTTCACGTCACACGTCATCGCCCGATGGCGTCATCGTCACCGACCGGCTCATTCGCCGTCGAGGCGCGGACTGTACCGAATCGCTTCACGCAAGAGAAGCCATTCCATTCTCGAGCGCGTGGACGGGCTTCGCGGGTGGGGCCCGTGTGACCACCGCACCGCGGCGGCCGCGGGCGCGAGAGGGTCTTTGCGCTTGACGGGATTCTCCGCGCGACGTTAGCGTCCCACCGCTCGCCGCTGCGGGCGCGAGGAGATCCGTATCCCGTGAAGAGACTGGCATCGTTGGTGGGTGTTGTGGCGATCGGTCTGCTCGGGGTGACCGGCTGTGCGACCGAGGTCGTCGGCGACCCGTGCGCCCCCGGCCGACCGATGAACCAGCCGTGTTCCCCGGGGCGCGACGGCGGCAGCGCGGGGTGCTTCCTCGGCACCGAGATCTACATCGAGACCCAGTCGCTGGAGTGCCGCTCCCGCATCTGCCTCGTGTACCGCTACCCCGAAGAGACCGACCGCACCGGCGCCGAGCGCCCGAAGCACGTGTACTGCACCTGCCGCTGCGGCGTCCCGCCGTCCCTCGCGGCGACCACCGAGTCGTCCGTGCTCTGCACCTGCCCCGAGAGCTTCTCCTGCGTCTCCATCGCGGGCGAGCAGTACAACGAGGGCGTGCGCGGCTCGTACTGCGTGCGCACCAACACGGTCCAGACCACCACCGCTCCCTGATTCCACTCCCGTGAAGAGCCCCGGCAGCACCACCGCGCGTGGTCGCCTCGCCGAGCAGCTCGTCGCCGATCACCTCACCCGCCAGGGCTTCATCGTCATCGCGCAGGACCTCCGCGTCGGCCGCGAGGAGGTCGACCTGCTCGCCTGGGACGGCGCCACGCTCGTCGTCGTCGAGGTGCGCTCGCGACGCGCCGGGGCGATGGTCGACCCGCTCAGCAGCGTGTCCCGCGCCAAGCAGCGACGGCTGCGCGTCGCCCTCGCCCGATGCATGGTCGAGCGCGGGGCGCGCGACGGCCGCATCGACGTGGCCGCGGTGGTCGGCGGCGCGCTGGTGGAGTACCTCCCCAACGCCGTCGATTACACCGAAACGTAAGCGTCTCGACGGGTCAGCGGCAGCGGCCGGTGCCGAGCATGCACATCTGACCGGCGGGGCAGGGGATGAGGAGCGAGCAGCGGCCGCACTCGCCCGTGAGGCGGTTGCAGGCGGTGCCCGCGGCGCAGAGCGACGGGGTGGTGACGCAGTTTCCGCAGGTGTGCGTCGCGGGGTTGCACTGCAGCGTGGCGCCGCAGACCGCCGGGGTGACGGTGCAGTCGGGGATGCACACGCCGTCGTTGGACGCGCGGCCCTCCGGGTCGGGGATGCACACGTAGGATCCCTCTCGCGCGGCGGCGACCTCGGAGGGGGCGGCGCGGCACGGGGTGATCATCCCCTGGCGGTAGGTGCAGCGCCGGACGCACGCCGCGCGGCCGACGAAGGGGAAGGTGATGCAGGCGCCAAACTCCCCGCATGGGCTGTTGGACGCGCAGTTGAGCGTGGTCGTGTAGCCGCCGGGGAAGGTGGCCGACGGGGCGCAGCACGCGGTGGGCGCCGTGGTGTTGGTGCACGCGTTGGCGGTGCACGGGGCGCCCACGACCGGGTTCGAGACCGCGGGGCACGTCGACGTCGAGCTGTCCGTGGGACAGCAGTGCTCCAGGCGGCACTCGAAGCCGCTCGGGCAGAGGCCCAGGCCGCCGTCGTCCGCGGCGCCGCAGCGGATCGCTCCCGTGCGGTCGAGCTCGGGCACCGCGCAGCTCACGAGCACCGCGGCGGCCAGCATCCATCGCCGCGCGCTCACAGCGTGCCCCCGATCGCGAGGCCGAGGCCGTAGGGCCCGACGGCGATGCGCGGGGCGTCGCGCACCTCCACCCGCTCGCCGGGGCCGCGCAGCGCGAGCCAGATCGCCCCGGCCGCCGCGAGGCCGAGACCCACGCCGCCAAAGATGTACGCCCGCGTCACCTCGCCCGACGCGCTCGACCGCGCGTCCGCGGCGCTCTGGCTCCACGCCTCCGTGCCGGCGTTGACGTGGTTGAGCGTGCTGACCGATCCGCTCGCGATGACCCCCTGGATGACGCCCGCGACGCCGAGCGCCGCGCCCACGCCGAGGGTCACCCACGGGCCCACGTTGGCCACGGCGCTGCGCCGGTACTCGACGCGAAACCACCGCGGCTCGATCACCGAGCGCTCGACGGTGCGCTCGCGCACGATCACCTCCGGGGCCTGGCCCGCCCGCCGCGCGGCCTCCTCGCGCTCGCGCTGCTGGTCCGCGAGGGGGCGCAGCTGCGCCAGCATCTGGTCGAGCGCCGCGCGGTCGAAGCCCGGCGCGCCGGCGCTGGCGAAGTCCTGCAGGGCCTGCGTGGCGCCCACGTAGTCGCCCTGCCGCTCGAGCGCGCGGGAGAGGTTGAAGAGCAGCTCCGGCCGGTGCGAGATCGCGTGCGCCTCGCGGAAGGCCCGCGCGGCCTCGTCGTAGCGGTGCGCCGCGAAGGCGCGGTTGCCGTTGTCGAAGTAGGTCTCTGCCAGGTTCGACTGCGCGGCGGCGGCGCTCGCCGTCAGCAGCGTCGCGAGCGCGACCGCCGCGGGCCTCACGGCTTCACCGCGGCGCTCTTCAGGAGCGGAAAGCCCATGGCCTCGCGCTGCGCGAGCCAGGTCTCGGCGCAGCGGTGGGCGATGCCGCGCACGCGCTTGATGTAGTCCTGGCGCGCGGTGACCGAGATGGCGCCGCGGGCGTCGAGCACGTTGAAGTGGTGCGAGGCCTTCACGCAGAAGTCGTAGGCCGGCAGCGCGAGGCGCTCGAGCGGGGCCTTGGTGTAGACCAGCTCCGTGCGCGGTCCCTTCTTGGACTCGACGCGCTGCTCCTCCAGCGAGAGCGCCCGGCGGCACTCGCGCTCGGAGGCGTCGAACTGCGCGCGGTGGTGCTCCACGTCGGCGTGCGTGAAGTTGTACGTGGACCACTCCCACTCGGCGCGTTTCGCCACCTCGCCGTAGCGCACGCCCGGCGCCCACATGGCGTCGTAGATGTTGTCCACGTCCTGGAGGTACATGACGATGCGCTCCAGGCCGTAGGTGAGCTCGCCCGAGACGGGGCGGCAGTCGAAGCCGCCGCACTGCTGGAAGTACGTGAACTGCGACACCTCCAGGCCGTCGAGCCACACCTGCCAGCCGAGGCCCCAGGCGCCCAGCGTGGGGGACTCCCAGTCGTCCTCGACGAAGCGCACGTCGTGCTTCAAGGGGTCGGTGCCGAGGGCGCGGAGCGAGGCGATGTACTGGTCCTGGATGTCGAGCGGCGACGGCTTCAGGATCACCTGGAACTGGTGGAACTGCTGCAGCCGGTTGGGGTTGTCCCCGTAGCGGCCGTCGGCGGGGCGGCGCGAGGGCTCGACGAAGGCGACGTTCCAGGGCTCCGGGCCGAGGGCGCGCAGGAAGGTGTTGGGGTTGAACGTGCCGGCGCCGACCTCGCTGTTGTACGGCTGCACCAGGAGGCAGCCGCGCTTGGTCCAGAAATCCTGCAGCGTCAGGATGAGCTCTTGGAAGTACATCGGTGCCCTCGGAGGTACCCCAGTCCCCCACCGGGGATCAATGGATCACCTCTTCGTCTTCCCGCCCGGCCTCTTCGCGTGCTCCTCGCACGCGGGCATCTTGCGGGTGAGCTCCGGCGCCTCCTTGGCCCACGTCACCACCGCGTCGACGAAGGCCCGCACCGCCGGCGCGACGAACTCCCGCTCGGGGTAGACCACCGCCAGCTGCGTCTCGCCCCCGAGGCGCTCGGGCAGCACCGGCACCAGCACCCCCGCCGCGACGTCGTCGTACACGAAGGGTAGCGGCAGCAGCGCGATGCCGCGTCCCCGCAGCGCCGCCACGCGCAGCACGCTCAGGTCGTTGGTGGCCATGTGCGCCTCGACCCGCACCCGCCCGCCGCGCACCAGCGGCCAGTGCGTGGACGGGTGCTCGCCCTGCGCGAAGCCCACGAGGCAGGCGTGCTTCGCGAGCTCGGTCACCCGGCGGGGCGCCCCGGTGCGCGCGAGGTACTCCGGCGCCGCGACCGCCACCAGCCGCGAGCGCATCAGGTTGCGCGCGATGAGCCCCGGCGAGAGCTGCGCCGCCGCGCGGATGGCCACGTCGTAGCTCCCGGCGGCCAGGTCGACGTGCCGGGTGCTCAAGTCGAGCTCCAGGCGCACGTCGGGGTAGCGCCCGATGAAGTCCGCCACCATCGCGCCGAAGTGCACGAAGTTCATCGGCGGCGCCGACACCCGCAGCGCGCCGCGCACCGCGTCGTCGCTCCGCCGCACCGACGCCTCCGCGTCGCGCACCGCCGCGATCACCCCGCGGGCCCGCTGGTAGAGGGCCTCGCCCGCGTCCGTGAGCACCATCGTGCGGGTGGTGCGCCGGAGCAGCCGCACGCCGAGCTTCTCCTCCAGCCGGGCGAGCCGCCGCCCGACCGTGGGCCGAGGGACGCCGAGCTCGCGCGCCGCCCGGGAGATCGAGCGCGCCTCCACCGTGCGCACGAAGGTCACGAACTCGGCGGTCTCCGGCAGGTCGTCCATCTGCATCGATTCATAGCAGATGGTGCTCACCCGTGCGGAATGGCGTCACCACCATGGCCGACGGAGATTGTGCCCCGGCGACGCGCTCCCCCCTTCATCCCCGCGTCGCAGGAGCTTCCGTTCCCATGAAGAACCTCAACCTCGCCTACTGGATCCCCACCGCCCTCTTCGCCCTGGGGCTCACGCTCTCCGGCTTCGGCGCCCTCACCCACCAGGCCCCGATGGTCGCGGCCTACACGCACCTCGGCTACCCGGTGTACTTCATGAGCCTGCTCGGGGCGGCCAAGCTCCTCGGGGTGGCGACGCTCCTCGCGCCCGGCCTCCCCCGCCTGAAGGAGTGGGCCTACGCGGGCTTCGCCATCAACATGGTCAGCGCCGTGGTCTCGCACCTCGCCTCGCACGACCCCGTCGGCCACGCGGTCGCGCCGGTCGTGCTCCTGGGCCTGCTCTTCGCGTCGTGGCGCTTCCGCCCGTCGGACCGCACCCTCGCGGCCCCCGCCGTCGCCACCGCCTGAGCGCCCCTCCGTCTCCCTGGTAGCTTCGCGGCACCTCCCCATGCGCGAACCTACGGCTCCCATCACCGTCCACGCCCACGTCATCGACGACCCGCTGCGGCTGCTGGCCCGGCGCGCCACGCTCCCCGGCGCCTACGGCTACGACCGCTCGGCCCACGCGCTCCGCGTCGCCGCCGCGAAGGGCGTCCCCCTCGTCGACCGGCTCGCGCTCGCCCTCCACGGGAGCTGGATGGTCAACAGCCGCGCCACCTCGCCGGTCTTCCGCCGGTGGCTCCAGGAGCCCGCGCGACCGGCCTGGGAATTACTCGACCAGGTATTGCTCGACGGCCCCGACGGGTGGCTCGCGCTCGCCGAGGACGAGCGCTCGGCCGCCGCGCAGGCGGTGACGCTCCTCTGCGGCGGGGACGTCGGCGTGGCCGCGGTGAGCAAGGTGCTCGCGCTGCTCTCCCCCCAGACCATGTGCCTCATGGACGACCACGCCCTCGTCTACCTCGGGCTCTCCCACGACTTCCCTGCGGGCGAGGAGAAGGGCACCGCGGGGCCGTCGTTCTTCGTGCCCGCGCTCGACGCCTTCAGCGCCGCCGTCGTGGCCAACCGCGACGCGCTCACCGCCCTCGCCGCGGCCCACGCGGAGGCCGTCCTCGACGCCACGCAGGCGCTCGACCGGCTGCTCTGGGTCGCCTCCTACGGCGAGCGCTTCTTCCGCGCCGCCGCCGCGCGTTGATCGCCCCCTACGATTCGTGATTGCCTCCGCGACCGATGAGCGCCCCCACCGAGTCCGAGCCGAAGGCCGCCGCGTTTCCCATCGACCTGTCCCCGCTCACGGACCCGGAGGCCATCGCCGCCCGCGACCGCCTGTGGCTCGAGAAGGTCTACGCCCGCGGGGTGCCGCAGCTCACCGTGCGCGCGGCCCTCACCGGCATGCTCCTCGGGAGCATCCTCGGCGCCTCCAACCTCTACATCGGCCTCAAGATCGGCTGGAACTTCGGGATGTCCATCACCGCGAGCGTGCTGGCGTTCGCGATCTTCTCCGCGGTGCGCAAGCTCTTCCCCTCCATGGACGAGTTCACCATGCTGGAGAACAACACGTCCCAGACCGCCGCCTCCGCCGCCGCGTACATGTCCTCCGCCGGGCTCGTGAGCTCCATCCCCGCGCTCACCATGCTGCGCCGCGAGCACGTCATCGACGTCCCCGAGCTCACGCACTGGCAGCTCACCGCGTGGCTGCTCGCCATCTCCGTCCTCGGCGTCGTCGTCGCCATCCCCCTCAAGCGCAGCCTCATCAACGCCGAGCAGCTCCGCTTCCCGTCGGGCATCGTGTGCGCCGAGACCATCCGCACCATGCACGCCGCGGGCAAGGAGTCGCTCTCCAAGGCCCGCTCGCTCCTCGTCGCCGGCCTCTTCGCCGCGGTCGTGAAGTTCATCTTCGAGTGCAAGCTCTGGATCTTCCGCCGCCTGCCGGAGTCCGTCGGATTACCCTTCCAGCTAAGGGGATACCCCGGTGAGGCGTGGTCCTTCGCGCTCAACACCTCGCTGCTGCTCTACGCCGCCGGGGCCATCATCGGGATGAAGGTCGCCCTGAGCCTCGCGATCGGCGGCGCCATCAACTACGGCTTCATCGGCCCGTGGCTGCTCGACCTGGGCGTGCTGCGCGTCGCCAGCGCAGCGGACACCGCCACCCCCGCGGCCTGGGCGGCCTTCGCGCACGCGGCGGAGCACGACCACTCGATCCCCGTGCGATCCGCCGAGGTGCTGCACGCGGTGCTGCGCTCCAAGTGGAGCGTCTGGCCCGGCACGGCCCTCATGGTGAGCTCCAGCCTCGTGGCCTTCGCCTTCCGCTGGCGCACCATCGCCCGCGCCTTCTCGGGCCTCGGCGCGCTGCTCCCCTTCGGCCGCAAGGTGGCGCCCCGGGAGGACCCGCTCGCCGAGGTGGAGGTCCCGTCGCTCTGGTTCGGCGTCGGGCTCGCGGTCTGCTCCGTGGCCTCCATCGCCATGCTCCGCGCGTGGTTCGGCGTGCCGCTGCTGCAGGGCGTCGCCGCGGTCGCGCTCGCCTTCGTGCTGAGCGTGGTCGCCGCGCGCGCCACCGGCGAGACCGACGTCACCCCCATCGGCGCCATGGGCAAGATCGCGCAGCTCCTCTTCGGCGTGCTCGTCCCCGGCAACGCCGCGGCCAACCTGATGACCGCCACGGTCACCGCCGGCGCCGCGAGCCACTCCGCCGACCTGCTCACCGAGGTGAAGACCGGCTACCTCCTCGGCGGAGCGCCGCGAAAGCAGTTCTGGGCGCAGATCCTCGGGGTCCTCGCGGGCGCCTTCGTGTGCGTCCCGGCGTACTTCGTCATCGCCAGGCCCGAGCGCCTCGGCAACGAGCTCGCGGCCCCCGCGGCGGTGGCCTGGGCCTCCGTCGCCAAGCTCCTCAAGGACGGCCCGGGAAACCTCCCCCGCCTCGCCGTGTACGCGATCGCCGCGGGCGCGCTGTTCGGCGCGCTGCTCGCCATCGCCGAGGAGCTCGTCCCGAGGTCATGGAAGCCCTACCTGCCCAGCGCGACGGGCCTCGGCATCGCCCTGGTCATCGACTTCAACGACAGCTTCGCGATGCTGGTGGGCGCCACCGTCGCGTGGCTGCTGCACCGTACCCACAAGGACTTCGCCGAGCGGTACATCGTCTCGGCCTCGTCGGGCATCGTGGCCGGCGAGGGGCTCATGGGCATCGTGGTGATCGTGCTGCGCGACGTCGCGGGCGTGCTGCCGCGCTGAGGGTGCTAACGTCGAGCCGATGAGCAAGGACGAGAGGACACCCGCCGGGCCGCGGTCGGCGCTGGCGGAGAAGCACAACATCGACGCCTTCACGCTCTTCTGCGCGTACCACCTGGGCATCACCGCCAGCGACGGGTACGAGTTCCAGAACGTGCACCAGGTGGCGAAGCGCTTCGGGGTCTCCAGCGGGATCATCAAGCAGATCCTGCAAGACCTGGCGATGGACCCGGACCGCATCGTCAACAGCGACTTCGACCTCTCCAGCGCGCAGATCGACGTGCTGGAGGTGCCCGATGGCGTGTCCCGCACGGAGGTCGCGCGACCGCACTGGGAGGCCTTCCGCAGCGCGAAGCTGAAGACCCGCGACTGGCAGCGCGAGCTCGCCACGGACGCCCGAGAGAACGAGAAGACCTACGGCCCGCGGCCTGCGCCGCGCGACCGGCGGAGGTAGAGACGACAGCCATGGACCCTGCCGCGACGTTACGTGTTCCTGTATGCAGCGACCCGAAGTGGCTGCGCTCCGCGGTGCTCGGGCTGACCGCCGGCGTCTCCGGCGTGTTCATCGCCCTCTTCGCGCGCACCAACGTGGCCGCGGCGCTCGGCCTCGTGCCCGGCATGACCGTCGGCGTCTTCGGCGGCAGCGCGCTCGCCGCGTGGGCCCGCCGGCGCGGAGGGACCATCTCCCTCGTCGCCACCCCAGGCCGCCTCGACGTGAGCGATGAAGAGCGCCGCGTCGAGGTCGTCGACCTCACCAGCCCCTACGGCGCGCTGCTGCTCACCGGCGCGGGCCGCCGGGTGTTGATCCTCTCGCAGCGCAACGACCCGGTGGTGCTCATCGAGTCGCTCGCGGCGCCGTCGACCCCGACGGCCGCCTGGAGCGCTCGCGTCGCCCCGGTCGACCTCGACGCCGTCGCCCTCTCCGCCGCGACCTCGCACGCCTTCGCGCTGCTGCCCGGGCAGTCCCTCGACCCCCTGCTCGCGCACCTCGAGGCCACCCTCGACCCCGACGCCCCGTGGCTGCTCCAGCCCACCAGCACGGGCACCCTCACGCTCACCCGCGACGCCCTCGCGCTCTCCGACCGGGCGCCGCTGCGCGACCCGATCCACCCGCTCAACTACGCCGTGAAGGTGCAGGGCGGCCAGGTCGCCGGGCTCGGGCTCGCCTCCACCGCGGACGAGGGATCGATGATCCTGCTCGCGTGCGACGAGGCCACCGTGGAGAAGCGCGCGGTGGTGACCGACAACCCCATCGACGCGTTCATCCCGATGTCGACCTACGAAGTGCTGCGCGGCCTCTATCGCGAGCCCGTGAAGGCGTAGCGAGCGCTCCCGCGCGGTCAGTACACGTTGTCGCGATAGCCCGTCGGGGTGTGCGGGGCGCTGTTGGTACGAGGCGTCGTCCGCGGGGTGCGCCGCACCGGGCGAGCGCCGACCCGCGCGGGCGGATCGACCACCGGGGGCGGCTCGACGACGGCTTCGGGCATCGGCGGAACCGCCGTCACCCGCGGACGCATGTGCGCCACGTGCGTGAGCTGCGCGCCCGACAGCGTCACCTGCTGGTCTTCGTAGTCCGCCATGCGGAACACCAGCGTGTGGGCCCGGTCGGGGTTGCCACGCGCGCCCGTCCAGGTGCTGCGCAGGGGCGTGCGCCCGAGGGAGACCCCGTCCTCGAGCACCTCGACGCCGGGCGGATCGCTGTCGAGCGAGACCTGCACCGAGGGCGCCGCGGCCGCGGGCGCCGGGTGTGCCGGCGTGGCGACGAGCCGGATGGCCACGCCGAGGCCGATCGCGAGCACGAAGAGGCCGGCGCCCAGGAGCAGCGGAGAGCGGCGAGGCTCGGGCGCGGCGGCGGTCACCGTGACGCTCATGGGGACCGCGGCGGCGGGCGAGTCGGCGGGCGTGGGGGCGCGAGGGAGCGGCGGCGGGAGCGACGAGGTGATGGGCGCCACGGGGCTCTCGCCGGAGGTGGGAACCCGCGCGCCGAGGCTGTTCATGAACTCGCCGGACATCGACCCGAGGGGGCGGCCGAGCGAGGCGCTGGCCAGCTTGATGGCGGCGATGAGCTCGTCCATCGACGCGTAGCGCTCGTCGGGGCGCTTCGCGAGGCAGCGGTAGACGATCTCCTCCACGGCCGAGGGGACCTGCACCAGGGGGTTGGCCTCGATGAGCGCGGGCACCGGGTCGCTCACGTGCGCCATGAGCAGGTTGACCGAGCTCGACCGCTCGAAGGGCACCTTGCCGGTGAGCATCTCGAAGAGGATCACCCCGAGCGAGTACACGTCCGTCGAGGCGGAGACCCGCTCGCCGCGGATCTGCTCGGGGGCCATGTACTTGGGCGACCCCATGAAGAGCCCGGTCTGCGTGAGGGCCTCCTCGGCGGTCTCGTCGGTGCGCTTGAGCAGCCCGAAATCGAGCACCTTCACGAAGTCCGGGTCGTCGTCGTGGCGCACCAGGTACAGGTTGGCCGGCTTCAGGTCGCGGTGGATCACCCCGTGCCCGTGGGCCTCGCGCAGCGCTCGGCAGGCCTGCACGAGGATGTGCAGCGCGCGCCCCGCGTCGAGCGGCGCGTCCTCGCGAAGGAGCCGGTGGAGGGTGCGGCCCTCCAGGTACTCCATCGCCATGAAGTACACGTTGTCGCTCGACTGCCCGTAGTCGTAGAGCGTGACCGTGTTGGGGTGCGTGAGCTTCGAGACGATGGAGGCCTCGAGGAAGAAGCGCTTGTGAAACTCCGGGTCGCTGTCGCCGTTGTAGTTGGGCTGCAGCACCTTGAGCGCGACGATGCGGCCGAGCGGCGCCTGCTCGGCCTTGTAGACCTTGCCCATGCCGCCGCGCGCGATGATCGACAGCACCTTGAAGCGGTCGTTGATCACTCGCCCGATGAGCGGATCTACTGGCGCGGTCGATGTCCCAGTGATGGTGCTGACGGGCTCAGCCATGCGCTCCGGTGATCGGTCGGGCGACATCCTGCATTGAAGATCCCCGTCGAACCGATCGGAGCGGGATTGTTCCACCCGCCCCGAGGGCCGTCAACGATGCGGTCCGGTGAAGATCGCCGCCCGAGGGCTTCCGCTCCGGGCGCTTGCAGGAGGGCCCTCCGCGTGCTGCCCTTCGCGCATGGATGCACGCACGCGACGATGGGGAGCCGGGCTTCTGGGCATGGCGCTGTGGGCGGTCCCCGCGATGGCCTTGGCCGTCGACGAGACCGTGATCGCGGTCGACCTCGACGACGGCGTGTCGGAGGGCGACGTGCGCGCCATCGCGCAGCGGCACCACGTCACGCTCACCCCCAACAGCCCGATGGTCGGCGTCGACCGGGTGTACCTCGCGACGGTGCCGTCGAGCGAGGCGTCGAGGGTGCTGCGCGAGCTCTCCGCGGAGTCGGACGTCGACGCGGTGGAGGAGAACCGCGAGATGCACGCGCTCTTCGTGCCCAACGACCCGATGTACGACCAGCAGTGGGGCATGCAGCGCGTCGGCCTCCCTCGCTCGTCGGAGGTCACCTGCGGGCAGGGCGCGACCGTCGCGGTCATCGACACGGGCGTGGCCTGCGAGAACCACGGCGAGTTCACCCGCATCCCCGACCTCGCCGGCACACGCTGCCTCCCCGGCTGGAACTTCGTCAACGACACCGCCCACGCCAACGACGACCAGGGCCACGGCACGCACGTCGCGGGCACCATCGCGCAGACCACCAACAACGCGCTCGGCACCGCGGGCGTGGCCTTCTGCGCGACGATCCTCCCGGTCAAGGTGCTCGACGCGCGCGGCAGCGGCTCGCTCGCCGACGTGGCCGAGGGCATCCGATGGGCGGCGGACCACGGCGCCGACGTCATCAACCTCTCCCTCGGCGGCGACGGCCACTCCAAGATCATGGACCAGGCGGTCGAGTACGCCCACCGCCGCGGCGTCACCGTGGTGTGCGCCGCGGGCAACAGCGGCCGCGCCGTGGGCTCGCCCGCCAACGCCCCGCTCTCCATCGCCGTGAGCGCCATCGACTCCGGCGACCAGATCGCGTTCTTCAGCTCGCGCGGGCCGGAGATCGCCATCGCGGCGCCGGGCGTGGCGATCCTCCAGCAGACCATCTGCGAGCGCGGCCGCAACCGCTGCGAGCAGTTCGCGTCGTGGTCCGGCACCTCCATGGCCTCGCCGCACGTCGCCGGCGTCGCCGCGCTCATGTACTCGCTGGGCGTCACCGACCCCGACCGGGTGCGCTCGCTGCTCCTCGAGCACAGCACCCCGGCGGCCCACGGCGGCCGCGAGCCCGAGCTCTACGGCGCCGGCATCGTGAGCGGCTCGGTCGCCGGCGACGCGGTGCTGTGGTCCACCGGCGTGACCCGCGCGGTGATGCTGCTGGGCCTCGCGCTGGGCCTCGCGCTCTGGATCCGCAACAAGAAGGGCGAGCTCACCCTCGGGTGGATCGCGCCCGCGCTGGTCACCGGCGTCGGGCTCTTCTTCCTGCCGCGCTTCGTCGGCCACTACGTGCCGGGCGTCGACTTCGCGATGCGCCCGGCGGCCAGCTGGGACGTGCTGCTCTTCGGCGCGCACCTGCACCGCTGGCTGCCCTTCGCCAACCTCGGCGTCGTGCTCGCGCTGGTGGGCCTCGGCTTCTCGCGCCCGTCGCTGCGCTCGCCCATCGGCGGCGTCGCGCTCGGCACCGCGTCGTTCCTGCTCGCCGAGCTCTACCTGCGCACCGGCTTCGCCCCGCTGGGCTCGATGCTCTACCTCGGCTGGATCGCCCTCAACGTGGCCGTCTGCCTCTGGGTCGCGCGCATCGGCATCGACCGCAAGACCCGCTGACCGCTCCCTCCGCTCCTCCTTCCCACCTCCGTCGCGACCCCTCCGACAACCGCATCGCGCTCCGCTCCCGACAAAGGGGCTGGTGACCGCACGGGCTGTTGGACGACACTCCCGGCGGTGGGAAGGCGGACGAGAGCGATGACAGCAAGAGCGTCTGGCGCGTGGGCAGCAGCTTGTTCCCTGGCGATGTACGCGGCCTCGGCGGGGGCCGACCCCATCCCGGTGCTGACCGTGTCGGTGCACGACCGCGGGCCCACCGCGGCGCAGGTCGCGTCGGTGGCGGGGGCGCTCGGCGCCGAGGCGCAGTCCGGCGAGGCCTTGAGCCGAGAGCTGCTCGCGCGCTTCGGCCGCTACGCCCCGCAGGAGGACGTGCTGCGGCCGCAGCGAGAGGCCATCGCCGCGGGCGAGACCGCCCTCTTCGCGCAGGGCCGGCCGGCCGGCCGGCGTCGGTTGCAGCCCGCCCTCACGGCGATGGAGGCCGCGCCCGACGCGCTCGAACTCCAGGAGAACAACCGCGCGGCGTACCTGAAGGGCCTCTTCCTGATGGCGCGCATCGCCCACGAGGAGCGCCGCCCCGAGGAGGCCGAGACGTGGCTGCGCCGGGCCTTCGCGTTCGACCCCTGGTGGATGCCCTCGGACTACGACTGCCCGCTTCGCTTCCGCCCCATCGTCGCGCGCCTTCGCCCGCCTGCCGTGGCCGGCGCTCCCGACGCCAGCGGAACCCTCTCGGTGCGCGCCCCCCGCGAGGGATGCACCGTCTCCGTCGACGACGCGCGCTCCGCGTCCACCGCGCAGACCGTCGAGCAGACGCTGCCCGCGCGCTCCCACCGCGTGTCGCTCCGCTGCGGCGAGGCCTCGCGCGTGCGCACGGTGACCGTGACCGCGGGCCGCCCCACCGCGCTCTCGCTCGACCCGAGGCTCGACGCCCTGCTGCGGGTCGCCGGGCTGCCGGGGCTCAACTACCCCACCGCCCCGGAGTCCACGGCGGTGGTCATCAGCGACGCCGCCGCGGTGGGATCGGCCCTCGGCGCCACCCGCGTGGTGCTGCTCTCCAGCGACCGCCCGATGGTGGTCGACGTGCGGCGCGGCGAGGTGGTCCACGATGAGATGAGCGCGCAGGTCGAGCGGGCGCTCGGCGTCGGAGTACCTGCCACGGTAAGCCATGCCCCCCCGACGGACCCTCGCGTGGACGTCCGCCCCACCGCCCCCTCGCGCGGCCCCGGCGCAGGACCATGGGTCCTCATGGGCGCCGGCGTCGCGTCCCTCGCGGCGGGCGGGGTCTTCTTCTACCTCCGGGGGGCGCCGCTCGACGACTTCCAGCGCCTCTGCCCCGACGGCGACTGCGGCGCGCAGGTCTCCTCCGAGGAGCAGACCGCCCACGACCGGGCGTCGCTCTACACCACGCTCTCCTTCGTGGCGGGCGGCGTCGGGGTCGCGGCCATCGCGGGCGGCGCCCTCTGGTACGCGTTCGCCCCTCGCCGGGCCGAGGCCACCGCGCTGCGGATCACCCCGTGGACGACGGCCACCTCCGGCGGCCTCACCCTCCGGGCGCGTTTCTGAGCGCGCCCGCGCACAACAGGGCTCCCTTGATGCTGCGCTCAGCCCGATGATAGCTTGGCGAACGTTTCCTGCGACCGGGGCAACCACCTCGCATACCGGGAAGTTCTTCGTACGGAGGTCTCATGCGCACGGCCGTGGTTCTCGTCTCGCTCGCAGGTGTGTTCGGTGCGGTCTCCCTGGGCGCTCCCCGGGAGGCGCAGGCGCAGACGGTCAACACCGTCTCCCCAACGGGCAAGGGCATCGCGGGCTGCGCGCTCCTCGGCGGTGAGGCCGTGATGCTCATCGAAGCCGCCGCGGGCGCGCGGCCGACCTGGGCGTACCTCCTGGGCGGCGGCCTCGGCGCCATCGCGGGCGGCGTCGGGGGCTACTTCCTCGAGCAGGCCGCCGACGGCAACACCACCCTCACCGGCATCACCGTCGGCACGCTGGTCGTGGGCCTCGGGCTCATCATCCCGACCACCATCGCGACCATCGGCGCCACGGCCTACAACCCCGAGCGCGATCAGCCCGCGGAAGACAACGCGCCCGCGAGCGGTCCGCTCGACGAGAGCACGGGCACCCCCGCCGCTCCGGCGACCACCGCCCCGGCCACCACCACCCCGGCCGCCCCCGCGACCGGCGCCACCTCGGGCACCACCTCCGACCTCCTGCCCTCGGCGCGCCCCCGCTCCCGCCAGCTCGCCGCGCGCCCCGCGTTTCGTCCCACGGGCCTGCTCGACATGAGCCCCGATGGGCTCTCGCTCGCGGTCCCGGCCATCAACGTCGGCACCAACTTCAGCGCCCAGGAGGTGCGTCAGTACGGTCTGACGGCCGTGTCCGAGCTGCGCATCCCGCTGGTCTCCGGCACCTTCTGATCGACGCGTCCCGCGCCGAGCCCGACGGGAGCCCAGGCACCGCCCGCGACGCCTCTCCCGCTCACTCCCTCACTGATGCATCAGGTGCCAGCCCGCGAAGGACAGCAGGGCGAAGAGCACCAGCGCGATCGCCACCCGCGCGAAGAGCGGCAGCCCCGTCGGCGGCTCGACGAACGCATGCGGCCGCACCCGGTGCTTCTCCAGCTCGGCCTCGTCCTCCTCCGCCTCCGGTGGAACGCTGGGCACCGGCATCGTCAGCGGCAGCTTCGTCCGCCCGAGGGCCGGCGTCACCGGTCGCATGTCCGCGTTGCTTTGCTCGCTCCGGGCCCGTAGCCCCGTGGGGGTCGGCGCGCGCAGCACCGCCACGCCCGGCTCGGCCTTCCGCCCCTCGGCCTCGATCGTCGCCCGCCCGCGGCCCATGTCGAGGGGAGCCTCGTGCTCGTCGATCTCCGCGGGCGCGGTGGAGATCAGCGCCTCCATCTGGTTGAAGTTCTGCGGCGCCTGGGGACGCCCCCCCGGGGGCGTCGGCGCGCGCATCCCGAGCGGCGCCTGGCGAGGCGTCCCCGGGGGCGTCGGCGCTCGCATCACGCCATGCTCGACCGGGGCCTTCGCCGCGTCCTCGGCGGCGTCGTTCCGAAAGACCGCGGGCACCCGCATGCCCGCCATCGTCGGCGGCCGGGGCCGCGCGGTGCGGTCGATCTGCGGCGGAGAGGGGGCGGGGGCGGGGGCGGGCGTCTCCGGCCGCGCCTGGGCGCGGGGGCGTGACATCGCCGAGTCCTCGGTCGCGGAGATGCGAGAGGGGGCGCCGAAGGTCGGCTGCTTGGTGCCCGTGGCGGGGGTCGGCGCGCGGGTGTGCGGCAGGCCGTCGCCGGCCATGGTGGAGAAGCGCCGGGTGCCTCCGGCCTTGCGGGGGGCCTCGCTGCGAGTCTCCGTGGAGCTGACCGCCGGACGCTGGAGGGCCTTGTGCCTCGCCACCGAGGTCGCGGCCTCGAGGTCGGGCAGGTCGGGCAGGCGCATCATGGAGTCCGAGCGGGGCATCTCCGGAACGTCCGAGAACTCGGCCCTCGGCGAGCTCGCCCGCGCGGCGGGGCTCTGCGGCGCCTGCTTCACCCGGGTCGGCTGATCGGACAGCTCGTGGTCGCTCGCTCGGAGCTTCCCCCGCTCGCCCGCAGGCGCCGGGGTGGGGGCGCGCATCGGCGGGTTGTTGGGAGGGATCACCAGACCGAGGCCCGCGGAGGTCTGCAGGTCGAGGCTGGGCGGGGGCGTCGGGGCGCGCAGCTCGAGCGCCCCGATGGAGTCCTTGCGATGGCGCAGCCCGGTGTCGGTGTGGGCCGCGACGGACTTCACCGCGGAGTCGACCTTGCCCAGCACCGAGTGCGGGTCGGGCGTGGACCGCCCATGGGCGTCTTCGGTGCCCGAGGTGCGCGTCGAGGCCTTGCGCACGGCCTCGCGCTCTCGGCCGATCTTGTCGGCCACCACGGTGGACATGAACTGCCCGACCTGCCGCTGCGTGGCGATGTCCGCCCGGAAGTTGGCCTCGATGGCGTCGGCGAAGGCCGCCGCGGTGGGGTAGCGATCGTCCGGGTTGTACGCGAGGGCCTTCTCGCAGAGCCCGTCGAGCACCTCGGGGATCTGGTCGGTGAACATCAGCAGCGACCGGTACGGAGCCTTCAGCGACTCCTGCAGCAGGTCGGGGCGCGAGCGCGCCGGGAAGCACCGTCGGAGCGCCAGCGTCTCCCAGAGCGTGACGCCCATGGAGAACACGTCGGCGCGCCGGTCGACGGCGCCGCCCTCCAGCTGCTCGGGGGCCATGAAGGGCGCCTTGCCCTTGAGCATCCCGACGCTGGTGAGCGAGAGCCGCCGCTCGGCGCGGGCGATGCCGAAGTCCACGAGGCGCGCGGCGCCGTCGGAGCCCACGAGGATGTTCTGCGGGGAGACGTCCCGGTGGATGAGCTGGAGCGACTCGCCGTCGGGGCCGCGGAGGCTGTGCGCCGCGTCGAGGCCGATGAGCGCGTCGAGGACGATGCGCAGCGAGATGCCGAGGGGGATGGTGCGCGCGAGGCCGATGGCGGTGCGCTGGATCGCCGCGAGGGTGTCGCCCTCGATGTAATCCATGACCATGTAGAGCTGGCCGTCGTCGTTTCCCAGGTCGAGGATGGGCACCACGTTGGGGTGGTGGATGCGCGCCGCCAGCCGCGCCTCGTCCAGGAACATCTGCACGAACTCCTCGTCCGCGGCGATGTTGCGGTGCATGACCTTGACCGCCACGAGGCGCTCGAAGCCGCCGCTCCCCATCTTCCGGGCGAGGTAGACGTAGGCCATGCCTCCCTTACCGAGGGGGGTAAGGAGCTCGTACTGGCCGACCCGCGACGTGGCGCTTGACGGCAGGAAGCTGTCGCGCGGCGCGTTCCCGGTGTCACTCATCGACAGGTCTCCAAAAGCCTCTCATCCCGGCATCGGTCGCATCACAGGATGGGGAGAGCACTTCTCCTGAAAAATGTCCCAGACCAGCGGAAAACTCAATCCCCTCATTGGGCGTCAGGGACCCGTACGGTGAGCACGGGCACCTTGGATTGGCGCAGCACGCGCTCGGCCACGCTGCCCATGACGAAGTGAGCGAGGCCGCTGCGACCGTGGGTGCCCATCACGATCACGTCGGCGTGGCGCAGCGTCGCCTCGGCCAGCACCGCCGGCACCACCTCGCCCAGCACGAACACCAGGTCGACCGGGACCTCCCGGGCGTGGGCGAGCGCCCGGTCCTGCTCCATCCACGCGAGGGTCTGGGCGCGATGGAAGTCCTCCAGGCGCATCGGGACGCCGCCCTCCGCGTGCACCATCGTGTCCGCGGTGAGGCCCGGCAGCAGCTCGGCCACGTGCAGCACCACCAGCCTGGCGCCGTGCACCTTCGCGAGGTCGGCCGCGAGGCTCAGGGCGGAGCGCGCTCCCGCCGAGAAGTCCGTCGGCACGAGCATGGTCTTCCAGGGGACTCGGTTCGGTACGGTGGTGTCGGTCATCGCCTGAGGGTCCTCTCTGCCCCTCCGTCGACCACTGTGCACGCCGCGAGCGCGGACGTCACGTTTGATGGGTGGCTTGTGTAGAGTCGCCGCCGTGATCGACTACGAGCCCCATCACTGGCGCGACCACTTCTTCGACGTCCGCGGCTCCATGGCCCGCACCATCGGGTACCGCGCCATGGTCTGCGCCCTGTCCGCCGTGGTCACCGCAGTGGTGCACTACCGCTGGCACGAGTTCGAGTCGACGGAGAAGGTCCACGCCCTCATCGGCACGCCCCTCGGCCTGCTGCTGGTGTTTCGCACCAACGCCTCCTACGACCGCTTCTGGGAGGCGCGTAAGCTCTGGGGCTCCATCGTCAACGAGTCGCGCAACCTCGCCCGCTCCGCGGCCGCGCTCCTCGGGGCCGACGAGGCCCTGGTCGCGCGCATCATCCGGCTGGACATGGCCTTCTCCTACGCCTGCATGAGCACCCTGCGGAACAAGCACGGGCTCGGCCCCATCGCCGCCGAGCTCGACCCCGCGGAGGCCGACCGGCTGGCCAACGCCCAGCACGCCCCGCTCGCCATCGCCGCGACCCTCTCCCGGGAGATCGCCGCGGGGCAGCGCCGCGGGCTCATCACCGACGTCCAGCAGTCGATCATCGAGCAGAACGTCCAGGTGCTCATCGACTGCATCGGCGCCTGCGAGCGCATCCGGCGCACCCCCCTGCCCTTCGCGTACGTGGTGCACCTGCGCCGGGCGCTCGCGGTCTACTGTGGCACCCTCCCGATGGCGCTGGTGCAGTACTTCGGATGGATCACGGTGCCGGTCACCTTCCTCGTCGCGTACATCCTCCTCGGCATCGAGGAGATCGGCGTCGAGATCGAGGAGCCCTTCGGCGTCGACGACAACGACCTGCCCCTCGACCGGTTCTGCACCACCATCGAGCAGAACCTCCGAGCGCTCCTGCCCCCCACCGCATCCAAGGCAACGCCATGACCGACTCCCTCCTCGACGGCCACGGGCTCTTCCAGCGCCGCTACTTCCACGAGCGCGAGTACCTCCGCCGGCTCGCCCACGAAGACCAGCGCCCCAGCGCCCTCTTCATCGGCTGCTCGGACTCGCGCGTGGTGCCCGAGTACCTGACCAGCGCGGGCTTCGGCGAGCTCTTCGTGCTGCGCAACATCGGCAACTTCGTCCCCACGCTCGACCACACCGACGCCAGCGTCGGGGCCGCGATCGACTACGCCCTCGGGTCCCTGTGCGTGCCCGACATCATCGTGTGCGGCCACTACGGCTGCGGCGGCGTGAAGGCCGCGCTCGACGACCTCGAGCCCCTCCGCGAGAAGCACCCCTCGCTGCACGAGTGGCTGGAGGGCGTCGCCCCGGCCGCTCGCCGCGGCCGCGTCGCCGACGCCGACCCGGAGGCCGTCTGGCGCCGCGGCGTCGAGGAGAACGTCATCCAGGCCCTGGAGAACCTCATCACCTACGACGTCGTGCGGGAGAAGCTGGAGGCCGGCGAGGTGCACCTCCACGCCTGGATCTACGACCTCTACCAGACCCGCATCCGCGTGCTCGACGTCGAGCAGGGGGGCTTCGTCGACGCCAGCGAGATCCAGCGCAATGGCTGAAGGCAACGCCTTCGAGACCTTCGACGCGAGCGACGGCGAGCGCTACCGCAAGCTCGCCCGGCTCTGGGCCGCCAGCGTCACGGTGGTCACGGTGCGACCCGGCGACCTCGCGCGACCCGACGACGGCTTCACCGCCACGGCCTTCCTCACGGTCTCCATCGAGCCGCCCATCGTGCTGGTCTCCGCCAGCAACGCGTCGAGCGCCGCGGCCATGATGCGCGACGCCGGGGCCTTCGCGGTCAACCTCCTCGCCCGCGACCAGCGACCGCTCGCCGACGCCTTCGCTCAGCCGCACGAGGTGCGTAACTTCGTCTGGAGCGACCTGCCCGTCGTGCGCGACCACGCCGGCGTGGCGCTGCTCGCGGGCTCCCTCGGGGCCTTCTCGGCCACCGTGCGGGGCTTCGTCGACGCGGGCGATCACACCCTCGTGCTGGGCGACGTCACCGCGCTGCACCTCGGCGTCGCGGGCGAGGCCCTCGTCTACCACGACCGCGCGTACGGCTCCGTCGACCCGCTGTAGGGCGGTTCCCACCCGGATCTGGGCCGCGCCCCCCCGCCCGGGCCCCCCGCCCCCCCCCGCCGCGCGCGGGGCGGGCGCGCGCCGCGCCCGGCGCGGCGGGGGCA
>CBIHPK010000095.1:0-31198 GCA_966211675.1 uncultured Myxococcaceae bacterium | reverse complement strand
CCCCCCGTCCCGCCCCCGCGGGCGGCGGCGTGGGCGTCGCGGCGGCCGGTGGTCCGGTCGCGGCGCTCGGCGCCGAGCGCGAAGACCGACTCTCGCACCGCGGACGGCAGGCCCTCGGGCCCCACCGGCGTGCCGAGCAGCTCCATCGCCACCATCATGTCGATGCGGTCGAGCGGCACGACGGGGTCGCGCGCGAACTGCTGCGAGCCCATCGCCCCGCTCGCGAAGTAGGGCATCTCCTCGCCGTCGAAGGCGACCAGCACCACGCCCCGCCCGTCGGGCCGCCTCGCGGTCAGCGCGCGGCCGAGGGCGGCGAGCACGCCCACGGAGGCCGCGTTGTCGCTGGCGCCGCGGTAGATGTCGCCAGCGATCGATCCGAGGTGGTCGTAGTGGGCGCCGACCAGCACCCATCGATCGATGGCGCCAGGGATCGTCGCCACCACGTTGGCGCCCTGGCAGAGAGGCGCCGGCCGCTCGTGCGGGTCGAGTCCCGCGTCGCGCAGCGCGTCCATCACGAGACGTCTCGCGAGGAGGCCGCCGGGCGTGCCCGGACGACGTCCCGCGCAGGCGTCGGAGCAGAGCGCCTCGACCAGCGCGCGCGTCGGGTGCGTCGGATCCACGCGACCGGTTGTAGCGCACTCCGCCTTCGCAGCGGGCACGTCACGGCGCGCTGGAGCGCGAGGAGCCGGACCCGGCGCCCATCGCCCCGTCACCGCCGACGACGACGGCTACAGCGACGTAGGCGGCGCCTCGATGCTCAGCACCCCCCATGAGCGCTCACTGCGTGCCGGGGTTCGCCTCGCGCACGCGATCGGCGTAGGCCGTGCTCGTGAACCGCAGCCGCCAGCCGTTGGCGGCCGCCGTGACGAGCTGCACCGGCTGGTAGTAGCTGCTCGCTGCTCCTCGCGGTCGGCGAGTGACGTACCACCCGACCTCGAGCGCGAGCGCGACCGCCAACGGGAACACCAGCCCCCACCCGAGGCTCTCGGGCAGCGGGCGGCCGAGCGCCATGAACCCGCCGAAGAAGACCGTGTAGACCGCGAAGAGCACGGCCACGTACACGACGACGAACTGCATCACGGTGGGTCGCAGCCGCCTCGCGGTCGGCCGACAGGACGCGCAGAGCGGAAGCATCACCTCGACGGAGGTCTCGCTGCCCGCGAAGAAGCCGGGCAGCACCAGCGCCTGCGTGCGCACGAGCCGCGAAGGCGTGAGCGCGAGCCCCGCCGGGGCCGCGCAGTTGGCGCACGGCGCGGCCGGAAAGTCCGGCGAGGCGCCGCGGGTGGGGATGGTCAGGGTGAGCATCCCGCGACGATGACAGCGGGCCAACCGACCGCGCAAGCGGGCGACCCTCGCGACGGGGTTCCAGCGAGCCCGAGCAGACGCACGGTGCGGGGTGTACCGTCAGTCGATAGGAGGTATCGGCGATGTCCAGAACGTTCCCGCTCTCCGCCCTGATGCTCTCGCTCCTCTCGATGGCCGCGTGCCGGGAGGAGCCAACACCCCTGGCTCCGGCCGCTCGCGTCACCGCCCCACGACGCCGCGAGCTGCGCGAGAGCCCGCCCGCCGCGACGGAGCCTCGCACCGACGCCCCCTCCCCCGCGGCCTTCCGCGAAGGCCCGACGGTGCGTGACCCCTTCCGCGTGATGCCACCGACGGTCGTCGTGCCCCCCACCGTCGCCGACGACGACTCCCCCCTTCACGACGTGCCCCTCGACGAGCTGCGACTGCTCGCGGTCGTGGCCTCGGCCGACGGACCGATCGCCATGGTGTCCGACGCCTCGGGCTGGGGCACCACCCTCCGCCGCGGGATGCGAGTCGGCCGCCCCGAGCTCGTGCGCGACCGCGACGTCGACTACTCGGTGCGCTGGCGGGTGGCGCGCATCGACCCCTCGCACCTCTCGCGCGGCGCCGAGGTCGTCTTCGAGCAGGACGACCCCACCGGGCGTCACCTCCCGCGGGAGCGCTCGCTCACGCTCTCTCCCGCCGAGCGCACCGCGATGCGCGGCACCTTCCGCCTCGCCAGCGCCGCGCGCTGAGAGTTCGCGTGCCTCACATGGCGGACGCGAGGCGCAGGACCTCCGCGCGCATCGCGTCGGGCTCCGCGTGGAAGCGCCGCCCGTGGCCCGGAAGCATAGAGCAACGCGCAGCTCTCTCGCGTGTGACCCGGGACGGTCGGCGCGGGAGAAGGTGTCCGGCGCGAGCGGTCGACACAGGTCGCAGTCGATGCAGCGATCGTCGACGAAGAAGTCGCCGGGCGAGTTCTCGGGCAGGCGGTGGGGGAGGCGGGCCATCCCGGAGCGGTCTGGCGCCGGCACCCCCGTGGCGCACGGCCGAGGATCCGCACGGAGCGCCCGTTGCTCCTGCGTCGCCCGCCATGGAGACGCCGGCCTCCCGGTCGCTGCCGCGAGCACGCGGCTCGACACGCTGGCCCTTCCCGACGTCGGCCGCGTGATGCGCGCGAGAAACCGGCGCGTCGGTGAGTCGTCCCACGGTAGGGTTGCGTCCCCATGGACAGCGACCGCGTCGACCTCGTGTTGCAGTACGTCCTCGCCGCCGCGGGGGAGCGCGACGGGGGAGAGCGCGAGGTGACCGCCACGCAGCTCGTGAAGTACGCCTACCTCGCCGACGTCGCCCACGCCGAGCGCAACGGCGGCGCTACCTTCACCGCCGTCCCGTGGACCTTCAGCGGCCAGGGTCCGCAGGCGCCCGAGCTCGAGGCCCGCATCGCCCCGCTCGCGCGTCGCATCGGAGCCTCCACCCGCGGCACGTACTACTTCCTCGACCGCGACGACCTCGGGCACCGCCGCGCCGCCACGCAGGCCCTGCCCGCCGTCGTCATCAACGCGCTGCTGCGCGCGCTGCGCAGCTTCTCCCACGACACCAACGCCCTCCTCGCGCACGTCTACGCCTCCGCGCCGATGCGCCGCGCCCTCCCCGGCGCCCTCATCGATTTCACGCCCGCCGCGGTCGAGCCCGCCGCGCCACCGGAGCCGCCGCCCGCCGCGCTCTCTCCGCGGACGCGCGCGGCCCTCAAGGCGCGTCGTGGACTCGCGGTGGCTCCGGCGATCAGCCCCGCCTACGCGCCGCGCTACGACGACCCGTGCTTCGTGTCGGGGCAGCAGGCGCTCGACGCCCCGGAGCGCGCGCTCATCGAGATGAAGGGATCGCTCACCATCGACCCCGCCGTCTGGACCGCTCCTGGGAGGGTCGGGCCGTGAGCTACCCCGAGGACGCCATCCAGTCGCTCGTCGCTCCGTGGTGGACCGCCACGCAGTCCAGCACGCTCGCCCGCGGGCGCCTGGTGTACGCGTTCGTGCAGCGCGCAGACGCCCACTCCTTCGCGCTCACCGTGGAGGGGCGCAAGGAGCCCGCCGACCCGTCGAGTGCCCGAATGCGCCTCTCGCCGCTGCGCTTGGACGCCCCGCCGAAGCCGCCGTCGCCGCCGTCGCCCGCGGTTCCGCTAGAGGCCCACGAGGCGTGGTGCGTCCGTCGCGCGCACTGGCGCCCGTGCCTCGTGGTGGGCGCGACGGGTCCGGCCGTACATCGACCGCTGCGCACCGCCGAGCGGGAGACGCCCGTCGGTCCGGCGTTGCTGCTCGCGCCCTACGACGACGTCGCGGCATCGGACCCGGGCTTCGTCGCGCGCGCCCGACGGGCGGAGTACCCGCACCTGCTGTGGGACCGGCTGCCCCTCGCGAGCGAGCGGGAGGTGGTACTGCGCCTCGACCAGATGCAGCCCATCGGGCGCGACCCGCTGGGCTTCGAGTGGACCGACCACACGCTCTCCCCCGCCGCCCTGGGCCTGCTCGACGCCTGGCTCGCCTGGAACCTCACGGGCTCTCTCGCGCCGGGCGACCTGCGCGACTTCCGCGACCTCGCCCGCGGCGGGTGAGAGCGTGCCGCCCGGGACGGCGAACGCGCCGACGTCGGGGTCTGCACCGGGTCCGGTCGCTGGCTGCAGCAGGCTGGTCCTCCGCGCGCCGACGCGAGACATTGGCGTCGTGAAGCTGCTTGCAACGCTGGGACTGGGACTCGCGTCGCTCGGATGGATCGCGTGCAGCGCGCCGGCGACACCTGACACGGACGCGAGCGCCGACGTCGCGGCCCCGCTCGTCACCCCCGACGCCACCGACGCCCCCGAAGCGCCGACGAGCGCGCCGGACGCGGCGCCGCCCGCACCGAACGGAACGTTTCCGCCGCACACGCGAGCGCTGCCCTTCGACTATCGGCGCGCCGACGTGGGCAGAGCCCTGACCGCGGCAGAGCTCGCGACCGCGACGGATCACTATCTGCAGCTGCTCGAACGAACGCACTGGTTCGAGTACGTCGACGCGCGCGTGCACGGGTGGCCGGAGTCCGATCCCGCCGGGCGCTACTGGTACGCCACGTGGTGGAGCGGCACCGGGATCTCCGTCTCGGGCGGGCGCCGCTCGTTCCAGCACGTCGATGTCGGCGCCGAGAACAACGGACTTCGCACGCCGCAGCTGCTCGAAGGCGCGTGCTACTCGTGGCTGCTCTATCACAACGCGACCGACCAGCACCTCGTGCGCCGGTTGATGCGCGGGCTCTCGTCGTGGCGCCTCGCGATGGCGCGCCGCGCGGGCGACCCCGAGGTGGGTCTGCTCGCGCGCGCGTCCTATCCAGCCAGCGTTCGCGACGCGGCGCGCAACATCGACATCAACTACGCCCCGAATCGTCCCGGCGTCGACGGCGGCGCGTCGCACTTCGTCCATGTGCCCGGCAATCCGACCTGGGGCGATCTGTGGATCCAGAACCAGCGTAGCAAGGACGACATGGGTCACATCATGCGGGGCGTCGCCGCGCTCGATGCGTGTGACGGAATGCTGACCGAACCCGGGGCCCAACAGGACCTGATCCAGCTCCGTCTGCTCTATCAACAGTGGGCGATGCGGGTCGAGAGCGACGGCTTCCGGATCGCGACCCTCGATCCGAGCCTCGGGGTGGTCATTCCGACCGGGCAGCTGGCCAACTACGTCGTCTCGGCCGGCATCGAGTGTCACGCGCAGATCGCGATCCGGCTGATGTGGCAGTTCGATCCGCTCGGCGCACGCTGCGCGACGCCGACCGGTGTGAGCGGCGATCCGACGACGGGCATCTCGAGCTCCTCGATGCAGATCGTGCGTACGCATCACGAGGCCGCGGCGGCGCTGGCGCTGGTGACCGGTCGCGACGCGCTGGCCCGAACGCTGGTCGAAGGTCTCGCCGCGCGCCTCGAGATGATTCTCGACCTCTACGATTCGGGGACGTCGCCCGCGAACGCGCAGCCGACGGACATCGTGCAGTTGATGATCGAAGCGGCCAACGTCGGCGTGCCGCTCACGTCGCGCGAGGTGCGCTGGCTGCACGCGCAGATCGAGATCGCGTTTGCCGGTTACGACACGAGCGGTCCCGAGTGGCACGTGTTCGATGCGAGCCCGCCCGAGGGCGACTACGTCTTCGAACCCAATGGCCCGGGCGTCGACATCAAGGACCTCGCGCTGCTGCTCGGCACCTGCGTCTCGCCGTACCGCAACCCGCACGGTCGGCCCCCCGTCGATTGCGCGCGCATCCGTGCCTGGAGGCGGTGACGCCGAACCCGTGGCTCGCGCGCCCGTCACCGAGTGCGCCCACCAGCTGCTGCGGCGGATGCAACTCGACGCGTGCCTCTCCGACCCGTGAAGCGGCTCCGTTGGGCATTGCGCATCGACACACGGAGCAGGGCGGGTCCGCGAACGGCGCACGGCAATCTTGACGCGGGTGTCCTGCTTTGACGGCCCCTCCGGAATCGGCGTCGCAATAAGGACAGAACCGGAGGGCACCGTTCGTGGACAGCGGACTTCGCGCGTGCCTACGATCCAGCCTGTTGATCGTTGGAAGGGGGAGCTTTGATGAATTCTGGCGTTCGTCTCGTCGCGGTGTTGGTCGCGCTCATGGCCTCATCGGGATGTTCGGACCCGATGGGGTTCGAGCCGTCCCCTGACTCCGACACCGTCGTGGATGTCGAGGAGGCCGACACGCTGGCCGTCAAGGACGTACCCGACCTCGACGGAGGCCCGACCTTCGACGCCGCCGACGCGCGACGCCCAGACCGGGTCCCAACCGTTGATGCGCCCGACAAGGACGCGCCGGCCCTCGACGGTGGGCCGACCTTCGACGCGCCCGGCGACGCGCCCGCGACCGACCGAGCCCCAGCGCTCGACCTCGCCCCGACGGACGTCTCCGCGCTCGACCTCGCCCCGACGGACGTCTCCGCGGTCGACCTCGCCCCGACGGACGTCTCCGCGACGACCTGCGGCGCCACGGCGATCGCTGGCGGTCCCCGCGCCGCGGCGGCGACGGGGTCGACCTCGGCCCGCGACGCGCGGACCTCGGGCTCCTGCGAAGGTCGCAACAGCCCCGAGGCGGCGTTCACCTGGACCGCTCCGGCGTCGGGCGCCTACACCTTCGATACGGTGGGCTCGACCTATGACACCGTGCTCTACGTCCGCGACGGCTTGTGTGTCGGGGCGGAGCTCGGGTGCAACGACGACGCGGCGGGGCTCGGCCTGCGCTCTCTCGTCACCGCACGGCTCGCCGAAGGGCAGACGGTCACCATCTTCGTCGACGGCTACGGCGGCGACTCCGGGAGCTTCGTGCTGAACATCTCGGACTCCGCCGACGGCGGGATCACGCCCGACGTCCCGCCCCCGGTCGACGTGGGCATGGACGCCCCGGGCGCCGACGTCTCCGGGACCGACGGGGGCCTGGCACGCACCTGCGCCACCGCCGCGGACTGCAACGACGGAGTCGCCTGCACTCTGGATGAGTGCCGAGGAGGCGTGTGCGCGCGGACCCCGAGCAACTCCCGCTGCACCAGCCGAGAGAACTGCGACGCTCGCCGAGGCTGCGTCGCGGCGCCGACCTGTTCTTCGAGCACGAGCTGCGGCGACCTGGAGTGCCTGGTCGACGGGTACTGTTCGTCGATCGCGGGCGGCTGCCGCTACTACGCCCGCGACGATGATTTCGACAACTACCCGCCGCTCGCGTGCGGCGGCGGTGACTGCGACGACACCAACCGCGCCGTGTACCCGGGCGCCACCGAGATCTGCGACGGCATCGACAACGACTGCGACGGCGTGATCGACGAGGCCGGCGCGACGCCGCTGTGCCCCGGGGGCATGTGCACCGGGGGGCGCTGCGTCTGCGCGGGCTCGGGGCTGCTCCTCTGCAGCGGACGCTGCGTCGACGTGATGACCGACGTGAACCACTGCGGGCGCTGCGGCAACTTCTGCCCGTCCGGGTCCGCGTGCGTGGGCGGCGCGTGCGTCTGTGGGACGGGACGCACGGCGTGCAGCGGGCGCTGCGTCGACCTGCAGACCGACTACTCCAACTGCGGTAGCTGCGGGAACTACTGTGACTTCAGCGCGACCTGCACCGCCGGGACCTGCCGCTGCTCCTCGGGGCTCTCGGACTGCAGCGGGCGCTGCATCGACCTCCAGACGAGCTTCTCCAACTGCGGTGCGTGCGGCACCACCTGCCGCTCCGACCAGGTCTGCCGTGCGGGCGCCTGCGCGTGTCCCACCGGGTCGATGACCTGCGGCGGACGCTGCGTGGACGTGACGCGCGACGCGACCAACTGCGGCACGTGCGGCATGACCTGCCCGGCGGCGGGCTACGGGGCGGCGTGCCTGAGCGGCCGCTGCGGCTGCACCTCGGGCGTGCTGTGCGGCGAGGGCGCGGCCGCCCGCTGCGTGGACACGACGCGCGACACGGCCAACTGCGGCGCGTGTGGGGCGGCCTGCACGGGCGCTCGCGAGTGCGTCTCGGGGCGCTGCGTGTGTCCGACCGGGCTCACCACCGTGTGCGGCACCACCTGCGTCGACACGGCCACGAACCCCGCGAACTGCGGCGCCTGCGGCCGCGCCTGCACCGCGCCGGCGGGCGCCGTCCCCGTGTGTGCGGGCGGCGTGTGCGGCACGGCGTGCGCCCCGGGCCGCGCCGACTGTGACGGCAACGCGTCCAACGGCTGCGAGACCGACGCGACCACGAACACGAACTGCGGCATGTGCAGGCGCGCGTGCACGAGCCCTGCGGCGTGCGTGTCGGGCACGTGCTTCACCTGCGGCACGGCCTCGGTGCCGCGGGTGCTGATCTACGGCCCCGGCGGAACGATCGCGCAGCCGTACTTTCCGCCCGAGTCGGTGGTGACCGTCGCGAGCGAGGCGATGTGGCGCTCGCTCACGACCGCGGACTTCGGCGACTACGACCTGATCTGGGTCGACGGCAACGCATGCACCGGCGACGCCTCGCAGTTCAACGCGCTACGCGACACGCAGGCCGCCTGGGGGCCCGCGGTGCGAGGGCGCGCGGTGGTCACCGCCTTCGACGAGGACTTCCACGCCGACAATGGGGGGGCGAGCGCGGCGCGGATGATTGCCAACACCGTTCGCTACCTTGCGGCGATGGGGCACAACGGGGCGGGCGGTCGCACGGGGATGTACCTGTCCTTCGGGTGCGTCGTCGCGGACAGCCCCTCGATCGTCGCGGGCTACGCGACGACGTTCGGCGCGGGGCTGGCAGGCTCCTCAGGGACCGGGACGCCGGCGCTCACGACCGCGGGCACCGCCCATCCGATGTTCGCTGGGGCCACGTCGCTCTCCAGCTATATCTGCCACGGCTCGACCACGGTGCCCGCAGGGTTCACGTCGCTCATGACCTGCGGCTCGGGCCCGGGCTTGATCGTGCGCCACGTCGACTGCCCCTGACACCTCAACAGGGCGAGGCGGTGCGCCGGGATCCTCGATTGCAAGCGGGCCGCCCCGAGCGTAGCGTCGCGTCGGAGAGCGGCGGGGGGGAGGCCCAGAGCGTGTCGACGATCGTCGCGGAGGAGACCGGGTCCGAGGATCCTTTGCAGCCGGGCGCGATGTTCGGTCGCTACGCCATCGTGCGGAGGATCGGCAAGGGAGGGATGGGGGCCGTCTACGAGGCGACCCACGTCGACCTCCAGAAGCGCGTGGCGCTGAAGACGCTTCACCCCGAGTTCGCGCGCGACCCGACCATCCGGGCGCGGTTCCTCCAGGAGGGGAAGGCCGCGTCGCGGCTCCGACACCCGCACGTCGTCGACGTCTCGGACTTCGGCGTGCAGGACGGCAACGCCTACCTGGTGATGGAGTACCTCGAGGGCGAAGGGCTCGACGCGCTCCTCGAGCGCGACGGGGCCCTGGCGGTCGAGCGGATCGCCGAGGTCCTGCTGCCGATCTGCTCGGCGGTGTCGGCGGCGCACCGCGAGGGCATCGTCCACCGCGACCTCAAGCCAGAGAACGTCTTCCTCGCCCGCAACGCCCTCGGACAGACGCTGCCCAAGGTGCTGGATTTCGGCATCTCCAAGCTCGACGACCCGGCGTCGGGCTTCGCGCGCACGGGCTCCTCCGCCCTCCTGGGGACGCCCTATTACATGTCCCCCGAGCAGGCGCAGGGGGCCAACCGCGTCGACGCCCGCAGCGACCAGTACGCCCTCGGCGTCATCGCGTACGAGTGCGCGACCGGGCAGAAACCCTTCGACGCCGACGCGCTGTTCGTCCTTCTCAAGCGCGTCGTGGAGGGCGACGCGCAGCCGCCGCGCGCCCTCCGGCCGGACCTCCCGATCCCCTTCGAGCGGATGATCCTCAGGGCGATGAGCGTCGAGCCGGGCGACCGCTTCCCGTCCGTCGAGGCCCTCGCGGCCGAGCTCGTGACCTTCGCAGGCGCGCCCGCTCGCACGACGTGGGAGCCGCTGCTCGCGCACGCGACCGCGCCTTCGTCCCCGGGTGGCCCCGGCCGCTCCGCGCCGACCAGCACCCTCAACGCCAGCGCCGCGGAGATCCCGGCGCGCACCCCTGAGTCACACCGCAAGGGGCTCGTCTGGACCGCCGTCGCCGTCGCCGTCGCGCTTGCGCTGGTGGCGGCTGGCTCGGCGCTCACGCGGCGCCGATCGGCTGCGGTCCCGGCTGCGTCGGCCCCGGTCACGGTCCTGAGGCGCGAGGCCGTCGAGGCTCCGGCGGTCGCCCCGGCGCCTGCCGCCGTGGCGGTCGACACGACACCGACGACGCCGCCGCCCACGGCGCCCACGGTCGTCCCGCCGACCGCCGGGACGCCGGGTGGGCGTCGGTCGGCCCGCCGGCGGGAGCGAGCGCCCTCCGCAGCGCGGCCCCACCCCGACGCCGTCGAGCGTGGGACCAATGGCGCGTCCATCGAGGAGTGACCGATGAGAGTCTGGACGAGAGGTCGGATGACGGCGCCCGCGGTGCTGCTCTCCGCCGCGGCGGCGTCGTCGCTCGCGGGGGCGCAGTCCGATCCGTGTGCGGGCCCCATCCACGCGGGCGTCGAGCTGCGGCGGAGGCGCCGTGACGCCGAGGCGCTGGCGGTGTTCCGGGAGGCCGCGGCGGCGTGCCGCGAGCCGCGGCTGCGGGTGCAGATGGCGGAGGCCGAGCAGGCGCTGGGGCAGTGGGTGCCCGCGGCGCGCGACCTCCGCGAGGCGCTGGCCGTGCCCGGAGACCCGTGGGTGGAGCACCGCCGGCCGCGGCTCCTCGAGGAACTCCGCACGATCGAGCAGCACGTCGGCGGGGTCATGGTCGTCGGAGGGGTCCCGGGCTCCGAGGTCCTGCTCGACGGCGAGCGCGTGGCCGAGCTGCCGATGGTCCGCGCCGCGCCCGCGGTGGTCGGCACGCTGCGCCTCGAGGTCCGACGGGCCGGGTACTACGTCATCTCGCGATCGATCACGGTGGAGGCCGGCCACGACGCGCAGGAGTCCATCGAGATGCGCCCGATGATCGCCGAGCAACCTCCGCCGACCGCCCCAGTCGTCCAGGCCCCCGCCCTCTCCCCCGCGGCGCCGGTCGTGGCCACGACGCTCGCCGCGCCGCGCGATACCGCCCGACCGCCCCCCGAACCGGGATCGTCGCGTCGCGCGTGGGCCCTCGGCCTGGGCATCGGCGCGGGCGCCGCGCTCGTCACCGGGGTCGTGGCGCTCGCGGTGCGCGAGTCTCGGGCGTCGGCGTTCAACGACAACCCCGCGTGCTTCGAGTACCAGGGCGCCGCCTTTGGCGGCGGCGAGTGCGAGCGGGCGCAGGCTGCGGTCGACACCACGACGGCGCTCGCGATCGGGGCCTTCGTGGCGGGCGGCATCGCGGCCGGGGCGTCGATCGCGCTCCTGGTCGCGGGGCCCCACCGGCCCCGGGAGACGGCCCGCGGGGTGGTGCGGTGTGGCGTCGGGCCCGGCGTGATCGGCGTGGCGTGCGGCGGGACGTTCTGACGGAATGGAAGGGACCGCTGTCATGAACGCGACCCGATCGAGCCTCGTGTTGATCGCGGCGATGATGGGCTGCACGGGCCTCCGCCAGGGCGTCCCGGACGCGTCGACGGGAGGGGACCTCGGGGGATCCGAGGTCGCAGACGGTGGAGCCGCCGATGTGGTGCGCGACGCGTCAGCGGCACCCGATGTCCCTTCGGCGCTCGACGCGACCGACGTTCCGTCCCTCCCCGATGTCCCGCCCGACGCGCCAGCGGCACTCGATGTCCCTTCGGCGCTCGATGCGTCCTTCGACGTCCCGCGGGAGTCGGGCGCCGACACCGGGAGCGGCGACGTGGGGCACGTCGATGCGGGCACTGCGATCGATGTCGGGACGGACCTGGGGGCCGTCGATTCGGGCGTCGCGGACTCCGGGGTCGTCGACTCCGGGGCGCCTGACGTGCCTCCGTCCGGCGTCCTGGCGCCGCGGCCGATCGCGCCGCTCTCGACGGCCACGGTCACCTCGCGTCGACCGACGTTGCGCTGGGTCCTCGCGGCGGCGACCGACGGCGCGCGGGTGGAGATCTGCGCCGATCGGGCGTGCGCGACGGTCGAGCGCACCCTCGTGGCCTCCGGCCGCTCGACGGCACCGGACGCCGACCTCACGCCGGGCGTCCATTTCTGGCGGCTCTTCGGGCGCGCGGGCTCGACCGCGGGGTCCGTACCCGGGCCGACCTGGCAGTTCTCCGTCGGCGCGAACACGGCGCGCGTCGACTCGAGCTGGGGATCGTCCACCGACCTCAACGGGGACGGCCACGCGGACCTGGTGATCGGGGCCGACGGCCTCGATGCCAGCGGGGGAAGGGCCTACGTGTACCCCGGCGACGGCTCGGAGCTGTCCGCGATGCCCGGCGTGCGACTGCTCGGTGGAAGCGGCTCCAACGCCCACTTCGGCTTCGCGCTCGCGAGCGCCGGCGACGTCAATGGGGACGGCTTCGCCGACCTCGTCGTGGGCGCGTACGGGGCCAACGACTTCGCCGGAGGGGTGTCGGTGTACCGCGGGGGCCCGGCCGGCATCGCCGCGACGCCGGACTTCGTCCCGATGCCGCCGACCACTGGAGCCAACGAGCTCGGGTCGAGCGTCGCCGGCCTCGGCGACGTGAACGGTGACGGCTACGGCGACCTGGCCCTCGGGGCGCCCGGGGCGCAGGGCACCGCGACCGACAACGGGCTCGTCTTCATCTACCTCGGTCGGGCGACCGGGCTCTCCGTCGGACCCAGCACGACCCTGTCCGCGCCGGGCCTGACCCACGCGCAGTTCGGGACCGTCGTCGCGAGCGCGGGCGACCTCAACGGCGACGGCTTCGGCGACCTCGCGGTCGGAGCGGAGCTGGCGGACTCCGCCGCGGGGAGGGTCTTCGTCTACCTCGGCTCCGCCGCGGGAATTCCTTCGACGCCGAGCGTGACCCTGACCGCCCCGGACGGGGCCGCTGGGCATTTCGGCGCGGCGATCGCGTGCGCCGGTGACGTCGACGGCGACGGGTACACCGAGCTGCTCGTCGGCGCCCCGCAATGGAGCAGTCGCACGGGCCGCGCGTACCTCTTCCGCGGCAGCGCGACCGGGCCGTCCGCTGCGGCGAGCGTCACCTTCGCCCACGCGGGCGCCTCCGACGATCGCTTCGGCCAGGACGTCGCGAGCGCGGGCGACCTCAACGGCGACGGCTTCGGCGACGTCGCGATCGGCGCGTTCGGGCTCAACATCTCCACCGGACGGGTGAGCGTGTACCTTGGGCGCGCCTCGGGCCTTCCGACCGCCCCGAGCGTCACGCTCGCGAGTCCCCACGGGTATTCGTCCCGCTTCGGGCTCTCGATCACGGATATCGGGGACGTGAACGGTGACGCGCTGGACGACCTCGCCGTCGGCTCCCCGTCTCAGAGCGGTCCAGGGTGGACGGACATCTTCCTCGGCACGGCGAGCGGGGTGATGCCCACGCCCGCCCGGGTCATCGCCTGCCCCGACGGGTCGGGCGGGTCCTTCGGCAGGGGGGTCGCCGGGGTCGGGCGATAGGTCGCGCGAGAGGAGGAGGTTCCCCCATGGTCGGTGCGCCATGACCCGGACCGTGTACCGCCCCGCACGCGGCGCCCGAAAGGTCACCCGGCTCGCGAGCCCGCCTCCGCCGTCGTCGTCGTCCGCGAGCACTCGCTCGCCGTCGAGCACCCGCAGCTGCACGTCGAGCGCGTGGCAGAGGTAGCCCGTCGTCCTCCCACCACGGAGGTCGAGCGTGACGGCCTGTCCCTGCGCGAGGTCGATCGCGTCGTCGTCGAAGCGCGAGCCGTCGCGCATCAGGGCGTCGCTGTTCTCGTCGCCGACGGTGAGCGCCCGCGAGCGCGGGATGCACCGAGGACCGCAATAGACGCCTGTGGAGAGGGCACGGCGCCCCGCGCGTTGAACTCACCGACTGGCGGGACGGGCAGCCGTCGCATCGGGCACCATGAGTTCATGAGGGGGTCGCCCGGAGGATCTCGCATGACGAGGCATGTACCGCTCGCGCTCGCGCTGGGACTCTTCGGCTGTGGCAAGGACGACTGGCACGACCCGAACCCCGCCCGCACCGACTGCGGACAGCACGGTCAGCCCTGCTGCGACCTCATCGCCTGCTACAACGGCGGCCGCTGTCTGATCCAGGGCGGCACCGCGGTGTGCCAGGACCCGCAGATTCGCGACCGCAACGAGCGTCGCTCGCTCGTGACGTGTCGGCCTTGTCGGGCCTCACGACGACACAGGCGGTGAGCAACGACGGCGCGGGGTATCGCGAAGCGGCCGCCCGCGTCCCTCAGCCGTACGTGCCCCCGGAGCGGCGGCCCATGGCGTGGTGGTGGTTCCTGGTGTTTGGCGTCGCGACAATCGCCGGAGCATTCGAGGAGTACGCCGACCTTGCGGCGCGCGAGCGCGACCACCGGCCCGCCAGCATGCACGCGCTGCTCGCGGCGATCTATCAGCTCTTCGGCAAGGTCGGCGTCGCTGCGGCGCTCGGTGCCGTCGGGGTCGGACTCATCGCGCTCGCCATCAAGGTGCGTCGACAGCAGCAGGAGTCGGCCGCCAGCGCAGCGCTCGGTACCGCGCCGTAGCGATTTCCCGCGGCTGATGCGCACCCGGTTGATCTGGACGGGGATCGTCCCGGGGGGATTGGGATGGGAGCCGAGCGCACGATGACGAACGAGACGAAGAAGGGCTATGGCCGCGGGGCCGCTCGGTCCGGGGCAGCGGCGGAGCCTGAGCCGCAAGCGCGTGATGCGCACCTGGTTGCGAAGTTCCCCACCGACGCGGCGTGCTCTGCGGATCTCCGGGGGCGCGCGATGGAGGCTCTTACAGGCAGGCCTGCGCGCCCGTCAGGCCCGGCAGGTCCTCCGCGTGGACCCGCGTGAACGTCGCGGCGGTTCCATGGACCGTGCTGATGAGCAGGACGCCCGTCGGTGTCACCGCGTAGCGGTTGAACTCGGTGACGCCGGGGCGGGGGCAGGTGATCGCGACGTTCATGGTCCCGTCGGGCGCGAACCGCACCATCCCGCGCTGCGGGACAGGCGACTCGGAGCCGAGCGTGAACGCCAACTCGATCTGCGAACCGGCGACTCGGAAGACGCCGTGCCGCGTGGCCGGGTGGTTGCCGGGCACGTGCCACTCGTAAGAGGTCAGAACGTAGATGCCATCCTCCACCGACCCGGGCTGCGCGCGAGGAAGGGGCGAGTCGACCGTGCCGTCGGTGATGCCCGGGTCGCCCCAGGGGAGGACTGCGCAGCCTGCCGTCGCGGAAGTTCCGGGCGCGGGGACGACGGCCGATGCAGGGACGGAGGCGGGAGGAGGGAAGGACGTGGAATCGGGCGCGGAGGCGCGGTCGACGGAGTCCGAGTTCAGCACCGCGGAGCAGTACATCTCGATCCCGGCCTCGGTGACCGTGCTGGGGTTGCAGATCGCGGGTTGCGCCAGATAGACCGCGCGGTGCCCGCATCCGGTCGCCCCAAAGCTCCTCCCGTCCATCGGCGTGACCTGGATGGCTCCGCCCGAGCAGTTGAAGTCGAAGGCCGCGCGGGTGCGAATCCTCTGCGACATGAGTTCGTTGAAGCGGGTGATACCGACGGAGCAGCCGTCGAGGCTCACGCCGAGAGCGCCGATGAGCATCAGCAGACGTGCCTCCAGCACCCACCCCCGACCCTGCATCCGCCCCGTCCCTCTCCCCGTCTCCACCATCAGGGGCGGCAAAAGAGCAAACCGCTCGGCGCCGTGTCAAGCATCGAGCGCAGCGGGTTCATGTCCCGCTCCCCGCGAAGTCCGCCGACCGCCCGATGAGCTCATTGGCACGCCGCACCCGAGTTCGCCGCGGGGGGTGAGTGGCGTCCTCACTACGCCGACGCGACGATCGAGTTGTCACACATCAACCTCGCTCCGAGAGGAGGACGCCGATGGAGCGGTTGATCGGACTGGATGCGCATCGCCCAAGCGCGACGTGCGCGGTGCTCGATGCGCGCGGCAAGAGCGCGTCGACTGGAGGCTGGCTCGAAGGCGAGGCGACGGCGTGCGAGCGACGCGCCCACGATCGACAGCAGCGCGAGCAGTCCCGTACGGGGTGTCCGCGTCGGTTGGACGCTGCATCCGCAGCCCTTGTCCGCAGGGTCGACGGCACGGACGTCGGTGTCCATCGCAGCGTCCTGCGCAGGCCCGCGGCCGGTGTCGTCCTGCGCGACGACGTCGATCACCGCGTGGACATCGACGGTCCATCCGTCGGCGTCTGTCGTGCCGTCCGCTCCGACGTCCGTCGTGGTCCCACCGTCGGGCGCCACGCAGCGCCCGCCGATGCAGTGCAGCCCCGAGCACGAGGTCTGGCAGTCCCGGTCCGAGGTGCACGAAGGCGCTGGGCTCGGGTTCCACCGGCAGCGTCTGGACACGCAGAAGTACCCGCAGGGACAGCTCGCGCTCACGGCGCATCCACCCGTGTCGATCGTCGCGTCGACCAGCACCATCCCGGCCTCCGCGCGCGCGTCTCGGGTCGACAGCGCCAGCGCCGCCAGTCCCATCAGGATCACCGCTCCGCACCCGCTCCGCATCGATCGCACTACAGCGTGTCGAGGTAGGCGACGAGGTCGTCGATCTGCGCGGGCGCGAGCTGCGACGTGTGGCCGTGGCTGTCGCCGCCGCCGCACGCGCCGAAGCGGTCGCGCAGCGTGGCCGCGCAGCCGTTGTGGAGCAGCGGCGTGCGCCACCCGACGCCCACCAGCGCGGGCACCTGGAACGCCCCGCCGGTCCCCACGTTGACCGTGGCGTTGTTGGTGAGGCGCGGACCGCTGTGGCAGGTCGCGCACCCGACGCTGGGGTCCTCGTAGAGAGCGCGACCGCGAGTGACCGCGGAGGCGTCGCGAGGCGGCGAGGCGGGCGGCACCGTCTGCGCGTCGGCCCAGCGTTCGAGCGCGGTGATCTGCTCGGCGGTGAGCGAGCCGCCGTTCATGCGCCGACCGAAGACCTCGTGGACCAGCGTCGTGAAGGAGGTCATGTCGCCGTCCCAGTGGAAGGGCGCCGTGCCCGTGAGCCCTCCGCGCAGGGCCTGCGTGCGGCGCGGACCGATGGGATCGAAGTTCCAGACATGCCCGTCGTCGCCGCCCTCGGGATGGCACGACGCGCACGCGAGGAAGGCCCCCGCGTTGGAGTGGAAGAGCCTGTGCCCGGTGTCCTCGCGGCTCTCGGCGCTTAGCGTGATGGTCACACCGAGCCGCGGAATCTGTAGCGTCGCGGGCTCTCGCGTCTGCACCACGATGTCGCCGTCGGGCGCGTACGCCACCGCCACCGCCTGGCCGGTGACCGGCTGCGCCTCGCCCCGGGCGCAGACCGCGATCTGCCCCGGCGGGAGGCTCGAGAACGCGAACACGAACACCTGCCCCAGCTCCGGGCAGGCCGCGTTGCCGGGCGCCGCGATCGCCACGCTCTCGCCGTCGGGGCTCAGCGCGAGGTCGACCCCGAGCACCACGCGGTTGAGCGACGGCAGCGCCGCGGGGGCCTCCGGTCCGATCACCGACACGGTGCTCTGCACCACGCCCGCCTCGCAGCGGCTCCGGCCCGAGATGCCGTAGCCGCCAGCGCCGAGGTTCACGGGCTGCGTCTGCGCGCGCTGGTGCAGCATCACCACGCCGCCTCGCCCTGCCACCGCGCGCCACGCCACGCCGGGCGTTCCTCCGACGCCGAGGCCTCCGTCGGCGCCCTCGGGGGCCACCGCGGGACGCACCCGGCGGGCGACCGTCCCGTCGGCGGCGATGGTCATCAGCTCCGCGTCTCGAAGGCGGGTCACGAGGAGCGAGTCGCCCTGCACCAGCACGTCGCGCAGGTCGCGCTCGAGGTGCAACGTGCGGGTGGGCGCGCCGCCCGCGACCGGAAGCGTCACCAGCTCGCCGCCCGCGCACGCCACGTGGAGGGCTCCCCCGGCCGCGTCGAAGGCGATGCCCCGCGGGGCCGCGCAGACCGCGCGTCGCGAGACGATCGCCCGCGTGGCGAGGTCGATCGAGACCACCGCGCCGCCCCGGCGGAGGGCGACGTGCACGCGCCCCGAGGCGTCCGCGACCACGCGGCCGGGCTCGTCGCCGGGCTCGAGCGCCACGCCACCGAGGAGCGCGTGGGTCGTGAGGTCGACGAACCACACGCGGTCGCGGTCGGCGTCCGAGGCGACGGCGGTGCGGCCGTCGGCGGTGACGAGCAGCGTGCCGCCGCTGATGGATGGCGGCGCAACGGCGAGCGTGCGCGTCTCACCGATCACCGCGCCGAGCTGCTGTCCGTTGACCCCGGGCCGCACGCCCGTGTCCTCGAAGAAGGGACGATCGGTGAAGGGCACGAGGTTGACCCCGCCGTCCTCCGCCAGGAAGGCTGGGGCTGGGACCCGCTGGAGCGAACAGCCCATCGCGCTCGCTCCCATCACGAGTCCGCACACCCACCCTGCTCGAATGATTGATGACATCGTCCATTCCCTCCCTCTCGGCCCTTCGATCCCTCCGATGGGGCGTGGCGACCAGCGCGCAACGAGGCGCGGGTGCTGGCACAGCGGGGCACACGCCTCGCCGACTCCAACTTGTGCCCGCTGCGCTGTTTCGCCGGTGATCGCCCCATCGAACTCCACTCTCTCCGACAGCGCTACAGCACACGCCGGACCGAGCCCATGGAGGGGGCGGCGTACCGCATCCCGTGGATGGCCGAGCGCCACGGACGAGGCGCGACGGTCCGGTGCGCCCCCGGCGCCTCCTTCGTGGCCGAGCTCTCGGCCGAGCCGTGGTCGCGAGGCCGACTGCACCTCCGCATCGGCGGGATCTTCCTTCCTGAGGTGCGCGCCGACCGCCTTGGAGGGGCCTTCCTCTTCGGCGCGACGGCCATCGGTATCGCTGGTCTGGACGGGGCTTCGCGGAGGATCTGGCGCGGCAGTTCCACGTCGCGGTGGGGGCGGGGTTGTTCGTTGGGGTGTAGCGGGAGAGACCGTCTCGGCAGGGTTCGCGGGGTGATCCTCCCATGGGCGCTGATCGTGGCGTCGTGTGCGGGTGGTGCAACGCGTTTCGAGAGCGGCGGACCGTACCCGCTCGCGATCCCTCTGCCGCCCGGTCTCGGCAGCGAGAGCGACTGCGCGCCCCCCGACCCGCGACGAACGATCTGCCCCGAGAGCCCAGCCGACGAGGGCGTCTCGCCGATCGAGACCGTTGCGCAGGAGATGAGGCAGGCGAGCGACCTGCGCGATCACTGCCGCGCCCTCCGCCTGGCCGAACGCGTCGGTCCGATGCGCATGGGGCCGTCCTTGCGCGCGTTCATCGCGCGGGAACAGCAGCGCCTCGGCTTGCTCAGGGAGGCATGGGCGCAACGCGGCGCTGTGCGTCCGAGAGGTCGAGGCCGATGCCGCGCTGCGGCTCCGGCGCGAACCACGGGAGACCTGCGAACGAATCGTTCGGGAGACCAGCAGCGGCGAGGGCGCCAGCGTCCTCGTGCGCGGGTCGGCAGCGTTGCCGCACGGGCCGCGGGTCTTCGTCGCGGGTGAGTGGCGAGACGCGTCGTTGAACGAGGCCTCTCCGACGCCGACGGGCGCGGTCCGCGTCGCAGCCTTCGTGCAGGGCGTGCTCTGCTGCCGACGTGACGTGAACCTCGCCCGCGGAGATCGGCTCGAGCTCGAGGTCAGCGGATCGGGCGTCGCGCCCGCGTGCGGGCAATGGCGCATCGTGCTGTCGGACGCTGCTGGGTAGATCCCGTTCACGAGGGCGTGCCGTGAGGCATGAACGTCTCGACGCACCGCCCGCGCGGGCCTCGGCTCGAAGACGCGCGCTCTCGCGCTCAACAGCGCGCTGCGCGCGGCGGACGCGGGGTCGTGGCGGACGGTGCCGACAGCGTGCGGGCCTTCACGCTCCCACAGGGCTGCGGTGCTGGAGGGACGACCCCGGTGCCGTGAACGTCACGTTGCCGATCCGGCGGACGCTGCGGGCTGGCGGGTGGTGGCCGGAGCCCGCGATGGCGCGCTGGAATCGTCCGATGGTGCTACCGCGCGACCCCGCCGAGGATCCCCGAGCCGGATGGAGACCGCCATCCAGAGGACCCCGAGTCCGAACATCATCAGCAGCGCCCCCATGAGCACGGCGGAGCCCCGAGCCAGCGCCGGCCGCCTGGCCTCCGGCGTGAGGTGCTCGATCAGCCCATGGCCCCGCGGTTGGAGCAGCGCCTGCCCTCCCGCGATGGCGCAGCACCCCGCGAGGACGAAGCAGACGCCTGCCGGAAAGAGCAGCAGCGAGTAGCCCGTGAAGATCACGGCGGCGAAGCTCGAGATGCCCGCGATCAGCGCGCCCACGTGCCACGCGTGGGCGTTCGATCCGCGAGAGAGACTCGCGCGCAAGGCGTCTTCGTCGAACTCTCCGTCCATGACCCTCACTCTACGTCCGCGGACCGTCGTGGCGATCCCGACCACGCGCGGGCGTCGCGGACCTCCTGCGCCTCCTGAAGGAGCGTCAGGCCCTGGTCCACCCGGTCAGCCCCGCGCTCGCGGCAGCGCTCCTGCTGCGCAACCGGAAGAACCGCTCGGTGACCGCGCGCGAGATCCAGAAGCTGGCCGGCGACATGGCGGCCGGCGCGTGGCCCGTGAACAACCAGGGACTCGGCATCGGCGAAGATGGCCTGCTCTACGACGGCCAGCACCGCTTGATGGCGGTCCTGCACGCCGGAGTGACGGTGAGGATGCTCGTGGTCGGCGGCCTCGACGAGGCGGCGCGCGCGACCATCGACCGCGGGCGCACCCGGAGCGTGGGCAACGTCCTCCAGATGTTCGACGGCGAGGCCCACGGGCCGAAGGTCGTCCCCTGGATCCGCTCGCTCGTGTGCCTGCACGGCCGCGCGGACAGTCACCTCTCGACGCACGCTGCGCGCGAGGAGCTCGCCCGCTACCGTGCCTCCGTCGACTGGTTGCTCGCCCACGGCCCGCGCGCCCGGCCGTTCTGCATGGCGCCGGTGGTCGCGGGGCTGATCTACGCGCACCACGTCCTCGGCGCCGAGGTCGAGCCGTTCATCCGCGGCTACGCGAGCGGAGCCGGGCTCCCGGAGGGCTCGCCGGCGCTCGCCTTGCGTCGGCTCGTCGGCGAGGGCGGCGGGCCCCGCCAGCGCGAGCGGACTCTCACGCTCAAGACCCTGATGTGCGTGATGGCGCACGTCCGGGGTGAGACGCTGCTGCGCATCCCGCCCAACGAGGACGGCTACGACCACCTCGTGCGCATCGAGAGCGGGCGGGCGTGACGTCCGCGTAGCCCTCTCGCCGCCGTCGCTCTCCCCTCCCCGGCGCAGGCGCGAGTACGTCGTGCGAGCCCTCGTCCCGTAGTCCCCACACTGTTCACCAGGACGATACAATCGAGGAAAGAGAATATCGACGCGCGGGCGCAGGGTTCGCCCTACCCTCGGCGGGTGTCCGGCCCCCTCCTCCGACGCGTGCTCTTCGTGCTGTGGTCGGCGTCGGCGTGCGGCGCTCGGACCGGCCTGGAGGGCCCTCCCGACGCGGCGGTCGAGGCTGCCCCGGACGTCGCTGCGCCGCCCGATGCCGACCCCGAGGACGTCCCACTCCAGCCCCCGTCTTGCGGTCGGCAGACGCCCGTCGGCAGCGTCCGCTTCGCCGTCGACGGCGTGACCGGGCACGCGGCCATCGACGCCGACGGGACGATCTACGCGCCCTACGAGACCGCCGACCGCGGCCGAGGCGTGGTCGCCCTCGACGCCTGCGGCCGGGAGCGTTGGCGTGCGCCGGCCGTGCGGCCCACCCCGGGCGGGCGCGTGCTCGGGGGCGAGGTGCGCCTCTCCACGAGGGGCGACGTCCTGCTCACGAGCATGTACGGCGACACCGCCGCGCGCGGGATCTGGCGCTTCGGGCGCGATGGCGCGGCCCGACCGCCGTACCCCACGGTCGATGCCGTGGTGCGCTTCGTCGGCCTGCCTCCGGGGCGCGGGCCCGTGCTGGTGACCCAGGGGGCCATGACGACCGTGGGGCGCCTCGCGGGCTTCGACCTCGCGGGCCACCAGACCCTCGACGCGCCCGACTGGTCCAACGTCCACGAGTGCGCCATCTCGGGCACGACCGTCGGCTGCCTCGACACCGCGCTCGACCTCGCCACGGGCCGCCGGCTCTGGTCCGAGCCCTACGAGATTATCGACGGGACGCTGCGCCACGCGCTCCCGCCCGCGATCGACGGCGACCGCATCTACGTCGCGTTCTTCGGCCTGAGCTCCTACGTGCTCGTCGCCCGCGAGCTGCGCACGGGCCGGACCATCTGGCGGGTGAACCTCGCCCGCTCGACGCGCGGCCAGGTCGATCTCCTCATGGGCGCGCCCGTGGTCGGCGCCGACGGCACGGTCTACGTCTACGTGAACGTCCACCGCGGGGGCGGCGGCGCGAGCGGCGAGCTGGTGGCCGTACGCCGCGACGGCACCCGCGCCTGGGGCTTCGGGGCCGACGCCACGCGCACCGACTACCAGCGCTACGCCACGCACGCCGTCGGGCGCGCGGGGGTGATCTACCTCGCGGTGGGCCGGGCGCTCTACGCCGTCGGGGAGGACGGCCGCGGGCGCTGGACGCTCGCGATCCCGCAGGGCGCCAACGCCTCGGCGCCGGTGCTCTCGCCCAGCGGCGACCTCGCCCTGCACACCGACGACGACCGGCTGCTGGTCGTGGCGACCGAATCCGCCGGCGCGGCCCCGTCGGCGTGGCCCCTCACCGGCGGCGACGCGCGAAACGGCAACGCCCGGTGAGGTTCCCCGGTCACGCCTTCGGCCCGGGCGTGCCAGCGCGCTGCCCGGTTGAGACGCCTGCTCCCGCTACCGGCCGTAGCTGGGGTTGCGGGCACGGGCGGCGATGGCCTCTTCGGCGGTGACGACCACCTTGCCGATGGGGGCGAGCGAGATGCCGGCGAGCTTCAGGTGCTGGAGCGCGAAGGGGATGCCGATGATGGTCACGAAGCACGCGACGGCGGAGACGAGGTGTCCGATGGCCAGCCAGAGGCCCGCCAGGACGAACCAGAGGACGTTGCCGACGACGCCGAGGGCCCCGGTGCCCGCATCGGCCTGCCCGGTGAGCTGGCGCCGGTCGATGGCCTCGCGGCCGAAGGGCCAGAGCGCGAAGCCGCCCATCACGAAGCACGCACGCGCCCAGGGGATGCCGACGATGGTGCAGATCATCAAGACGCCGGCGATGTACCAGCCGAGGCCGAGGAAGAGTCCGCCGAGGATGAACCAGAGAAGGTTGCCCAGTGTTCGCATGCGCGCCTCCGGGGCGGATGGGGTCACCTGGAGCGCGGGGTCGTCAAGGTCGGATGCCGTGGCGCCTCCTACCGATGCCCCCGCGTCGCCGCTCGCGATGGAGCGTCAGCAATTGTTCGCGGCCACGGACGCACGAGTGCTACGCGCCCGATTCCCTCCCTGGGCGCTCGGCTTCCATCCGCCGCAGCTGCGCTTCGAGCTCCTCGATTTTCCGGTCGCGCGCGGCCAGCGCCTCGGCCACATCGGCCGCGTCCACCTTCACCGGGATGTGCTGCGGGCAGTTGGCGTCCCACGCCGCGACGCGGATGAGGATCACCCGCTCGGGCCTCGCCGCGTAGCCTTCGGGCGTGAGCCGTGCGAGCAGCGCCGGGTCGTCCTCGACGACCTCTGCCTCGCCCCAGACCTTCACCCTCCGGCGGTGCTCGTAGTCGATGAGGAAGACGTGCACCTTCGGGTTCTCCGCGAGGTTGCCCAGCGAGATGTACTGGCGGTTTCCGCTGAAGTCCGCGAAGCCCAGCGTCGACCCGTCCACCACCCGCAGGAAGCCCTTCGGGCCGCCCCGGTGCTGGATGTACGGCTGCCCCTCCGCGTTGGCCGTCGCCAGGAAGAAGCTGTCCCGCTCGGCGATGAACGCCGCCAATCCCTCGGTCACGCGGGTCTCCCAGCCCTCCCCCTGCTCCATGCGCGCGTAGGCCTTGCGCGAGCCCTTGCGCGCCTGCACGGCCTTCACCGACCCGGTGAACGCCACGTCGCTCGGTACCGACCTCGCCTGTGCCATCGGGCACCTCCTCTCTCGCCGTCGGTCCACCCTGCACCCCCTCGACCGTCCCAACAATCCGCCCCGTTGACAGTTCACCATTGCGTCTGTCGCAATGATCCGATGGACCGCCTCGACGCCATGGCCGCCTTCGTCGCCGTCGCCGACCTGCGCGGCTTCGCCCCGGCCGCGCGCCGCCTCCGCCTCTCCGCCTCCGCGGTCACCCGCGCCGTCGCCTCGCTCGAGGAGCACCTCGGCGCCCGCCTGCTCCAGCGCACCACGCGCTCGGTCGCCCTCACCGACTCCGGGGCGCGCTACCTCGAGCGCGCCCGCCGCATCCTGGCCGACCTCGCCGAGGCCGAGTCCGCCGCGCAGGCCGAGCGCGCCGCGCCCACCGGCCGCCTCGTCGTGGCCGCGCCCAACGTCTTCGGTCGCCTCCACGTCGCTCCCGCGCTCAGCGCCTTCCTGGCTCGCCACCCCGCCGTGCGCGGCGAGCTCACCCTCGCCGACCGCGTGGTCAACCTCGTCGAGGACGGCGTCGACCTCGCCGTGCGCATCGGCTCGCTCGACGACTCGGGCCTCGTCGCCCGCACCGTCGGCGCCACGCGCCGGGTCGTCGTGGCCTCGCCCGACTACCTCGCGCGCCGCGGCGAACCCCGCAGCCCTGACGACCTCGCCGGCCACGACGTCGTGCAGTGCACCGCGCTCGACCCGACCCCCGCGTGGCACCTCCGCGTGGGCGGCGACGAGCGGCGCGTGGAGTTCAGGGCCGCGTTCGTGACCAACAGCGCCGACGCGGCGATCGGCCACGCGACGCTCTCCGGCGGCCTCGCGCGGGTGCTCGCCTACCAGGTGGTCGACTCCGTCCGCGCGGGCGCGCTCCGGGTGGTGCTCGCGGGCTGCGAGCCGGCGCCGGTGCCGATCCACCTGGTGTACCCGAGCACGCGGCTGCTCTCCGCGAAGGTGCGCGCCTTCATCGAGCTGGTCACCGCCACCCGCGACTGGCGCTTCATCGAGCTGTAGCGCCGCGCCTATCGCCGGTGGGAGGGCCGGTGCGGTCGTAGGCCCCTCACTGCGCTACCTCGTTGGAAGGCGCGGACGAGCGGCCGCCGCAGCCTTGGAGGTCGAGGGCAGCGCGTGCGACCATCGGCCCATGGGTCCCGCCAGGGACAGGGCCCGAGCAGGGCGCCGCGAAACAGTAGGCCGTCGCACCCCGCCAGCTCCGACGCCGCGGGGGACCGCTCGTTCTCGCTCTCGAACTGCGCCAGGGTCGGCGAGCGTCCCAGGTCGCAGCGCGCCGCGTCGACTGCTCGATGAAGCGGCGACCCCTGATCGACGTCCCGCTCGCCCATGACCCGAGTTCTGCTCGCCACCGCCACGCTTCTGGAGCGCATCGTCGTCGTGGTGGCCGCGGCGCTGCTCGTCTCCTCGTGCGCCGGGGCCCGCCGCGCACCGGCTCGCCACACCGTGCCGCCGGTCACCCTCTCCGTCGCCTGCGACGACTCGCTCGAAGCGGTCTATCGCCCACCGACGCTCGGCGATGCCACGCCCGCGAACCGTGGACGGGTCCTGCGCTGCTCACGCGGTGACGAGCTCTCCCCCGCGGACGTCGCGACCCGCGCCGCGCTCCGCGGCTACTCGGGACCGCCGCTCGTCTCGGGGGCCACGATGCTGCGCGTGACCTACCAGACCGAGCGGCTCGCCGGGCAGGCCGGGGCATCGAGCGCGCTGGTCTACCTCCCGACGGCCCCGCGACGTCGACCGACCCCGTGGGCGGTCTTCGCGCACGGGACCGTGGGCCTCGCGGACCGCTGCGCCCCCTCGCGCAACCACGGCGCCGGCGTCGACGACATCGCCCTCGCCATGGTCGGCCAGGGCTTCGCCGTGATCGCCACCGACTACGCGGGCCTCGGCACCGGCGCGGTCTCCGGGCACCAGGGGTGGGGCGTCGCCGAGGACCAGGCCCACTCGGTGCTCGACGCCGCGCGGGCCCTGAGCGCCCTGGTCCCGCGGGGCTCCCTCGCCGAGCGGGGCGCGTTCGTCGGCCACTCGCAGGGCGGTGGGGCCGCGCTCGCCGCGCAGTCCCTCGCGTCGAGCTACGGGGCCGACGTCGGGATCGCGGGCGTCGTCGCCATCGCCCCCGGCTGGTACGACGCCCGGATCTTCGGACGGCTGATCACCAGTGCGACGGCCTCGACGCGGGGGCCCTACGAGCTGCCCGGAGCGTTCGCGGCGATGTGGTTCTTCTCGCATCACGCGGTCTACGAGGGCGACGCCTCGGCGACGGAGCCTTTCGCTCCTTCGGTGCGCGCGGCCGTGCGCGCGGCGATGGACCGGCACTGCATCCTCACGCTCGGGCCGGCTCTCTCGCGCCTCGCCCCGACCTTCGGCGACCTCTACGACCCCGCCTTGACGGCGAGCGTCAGGGGCTGCCTCGGCGACGGTCCCTGCACCGAGCCGGGTGCGTCGTGGCTCGCCCGCGCCGCCGCCGACCGGCCACCGCTCGACCCGAGAGGCGCCCCGGTGCTGCTCGTCCAGGGGCTCCGGGATCGCCTCGTCACGCCCTCGGCGACGCGGTGCACGCTCGACCGACTCTCCCGCGACGGCGTGGCGGTGCGAGCGTGCGCGCCGCCCGAGATGGACCACCTCGACGTGCTCGGCCGAAGCGCGCCCCTGGTCACAGCCTACCTCGACGCCCGCACCGCAGGGACGCCGGAGCCGGTGTGCAGCGACACCCTCCCGGCGTGCGAGGACTCGCGTCGCTGAGCGCATGCTCCTACTCCCGCGATAGACCCCCTGGTCGATGGGCCCGCCGGGGGAGAGCATCCCTCTGTCTCCCGACCCCGCTCAGGCGCCCACGCAGGCGAGGCCAATCATCAGCACCGACGATGAGGTCAACCATCAGCGTATGGCCGCGGCGGGAGCGACCGCAGGATCGGGCTCGCGGGCACGCGCCCCCGCGCGGCCCCCCCTGGCGGGCCGGGGGCGGGCGCCCCACACCCAGCCCGACCCCCCCCGCCCCGGCGGGCGTGACCTTCGAGGTGACCGGCTGCTCGTCGCCCTCCTCCGCGCCTGGGACCGCGCGGTCGCCGTCGCGGGCGCCATGGACCTCCCGCGCGAGTACGTCAACGTCCTGCTCCCGGTGATGCCCGAGTCCGCCGCGGACGTCTTGCGGGCGCTGCGCGACGCGCCGCTGCACCAGGAGTGCTTCCTGCTCATGGACCAGGCCCCGCTGCTGGAGTCGGTCTGCGGCGAGCGCGACGCCGCCTGGTCGGCGCGGGTCGCGGTGGGGTACTCCTCGCGTCCCCGACGTGACCGCCGTGAACGACCGCCCCTCCCCCCCACCCGAACGCCTCGAGCGCACCGACGACGGCGAGGAGATCGTCGTCCGCGGCCAGCGGGCGAGGCCCTTCGGCGACCTCTATCACCAGTTCTTGAGGGCCCCATGGTGGGCGGCTCTGGCGGCGGCGGTCGCGGTGTTCCTGGTGATGAACGCCCTGTTCGCGGCGGCCTTCGTGGCCGTCGGCGGCGTCGCGGGCGCGCGGCCCGGCAGCCTCTTCGACGCCTACGCCTTCAGCGTCGAGACCATGGCCACCATCGGATACGGCGAGATGCACCCCGCGTCGACCGGGGCGCACGTCCTGGTCATCGTCGAGGCCATCGTCGGCCTGCTCCTGACGGCGCTCGTCACGGGCCTCGCGTTCGCGAAGTTCTCGCAGCCCACGGCGCGCATCGTCTTCAGCGACCGGATCGCCCTCGGCCCCATGAACGGCGTCCCCACGCTGGCGTTCCGGGTGGGCAACGAGCGCGGCAACCGCATCCTCGAGGCCACGGTGCGGGTCGTGGTGGTGCGCAGCGAGCCCACCCTCGAGGGCGGGATCTTCTACCGGATGTATGACCTCCCGCTGGTGCGCGAGCGCTCCCCGGCCCTGTCGCGCTCCTGGACCGCCATGCACGTCGTCGCGCCCGGCAGCCTGCTCCACGGCTGCACGCCGGAGTCTCTCGCCCGCGACGAGGTCGAGATCATCGTCACCGTGGTCGGCACCGACGACACCTCGCTCCAGCCTGTCCACGCGCGCCGGCGGTACGTCGACAGCGACATCGCGTGGGGCGCGCGCCTCGCCGACGTGCTGAGCGTGCGGGGCGACGGGTGCCTCGTGCTCGACCTCGAGCGCTTCCACCATCTGACCCCGACGTCACCGACCGCCGACTTCCCCTATCCCTCCCCTCCCCCGTAACCGGCTTGGGCCTGCGACGGGACGGACCACGCCCGCGCCGCCCTTGCCGAGCGCCTCACGGGCCGTGGCAAGGCGCTTTCGCATATCGACGGGTGTCCGATGAGCGCAGACGGCAACGGCGCGGGAGCCCGATCCCCTCGGCCACCGCTGGAGCAGGGCCGCGAGCGAATCGACATCGCGCACCTCGGTGCGCAGACCGCCTCGCGCCTGGCTCGACAGCCACGCTTGCGGCCGGGCGACGGCGCATGGTACCGGCGCCGATGCGTCACGTCGTTCGAACCCTTGTGTTGCTCGCCTTCATGGCCTTCGGAGCGGGCTGTCCGTCCCGCAACACCGGTATGCTCTACGCCAACGACGCCTTCGCGGGGCCGACGCGGGCCTTTGCGATCTACCTGGACAGCGGCCACTTCACTGCAGTGAGCGCGACCCAGACGCGCACCGCACTGAAGCTTGAGGTCCTGCTTGTACAGCAGGGCGCGGTGCACGCGCCGGCACCCGCGGGAACCGTCGTCGAGTTCCGTCTGGGCGACCAGACCGTGTCGCTGCCCACCGCGGCGGAGACGCCTCCGGTCATGAGTGCCAATCGCTACGCTGGCGTCTTTACGCAGTGGAAGCTCGCCGTGTCGTTGACTCGCGAGCAGGCCGAGCGCTTCGCGACCGCGCCACTTCGTGCGTTTCGCACGGAGTTCGGTGGCATGCCCTTTCAGGTAGGGCTGTCGGCGGATGATAGCCAGACCATGCAGGAACACATGCGCACGATGCTCTCCACCCCACTTTGACCGTCGGCCTCCCCGCTGGCACCGCCGTGCGGTTCACCGCCGCTCTGCCCTCACATTCTCGGCCGTGCGGAGGATCGCCCCGTTGCGGCGGACGGCCCACGCGGGCCTCTCCCCCGACCGGCTGCAAGCGACGGGCGGCCAGACCCGCCCCCTCTACGCCTGGTGGATGCGCAACATGGCGACGCGCACGAGGCCCGACGGAGGCTCACCTCGCCAGCGTCGTCGAGAGCTTCGTCTCCACGGCCCTCAGCGCGCCGGTCGCAGCTCGATGAGGAGCGACACCCACGTCGGACCGGGCTGGCCGGCGGTGAGCTCGAAGCGACCGGGCGCGATCTGTTCGGGCCGCAGCTGCAGTCGGAAGTGCGCGATGAGGTCGGACTCGTCGGTGAGACCGGTGGAGGCCGGCCAGGCATCGTCGTCGAGCAGGTCGAGCTCGATGGGCGCGGCGAGCTCCTCGGGCGTGAGGCCCGTCGCCACGACCTCGTCCCACACGGGCTCGTAGTCGTTCGACGCGGTCGCCGAGCGGAAGCGCCCGTCGGTGGACCGCACGAACGCGTCGGGCGCGGAGTCGGTCCCGGTGAAGCAGTCCCAGTTCGAGCAGCCTCGCTTGGTCGGGTCGTACGACGGGAGCGAGGCCGACACGATGACGAGCGAGAGCCCCGACGGGGACGCTGGGCGGCAGCGCTGGCCGAGACAGACCTCGCCCGCGGCGCACGACGCGCAGACCTGGCCGATCGGGCCGCAGGCGTCGGGCGAGGATCCCACCCGGCAGACCCCGTCGCCGCAGCACCCGTCCGCGCAGGGGCAGTCCGTGCCGCCGTCCCCGCGGGGCAGCGAGATGGGGCACGCGCACGCCCCCCAGGAACCCACCCCGACGCAGCTCTGCCGCCCCCACTGCCGCTCGCAGGTGCAGACCCTCGACTCGCCGAGCCTGCACCCGGGCGGGGCGTTGCACAGGCAGGCGCTCCACATCCCGTTCTGCTCGCACACGCGAACGCCGGCGGCCTGACTGCAACCGCAGTCCGTGTGCTGGCCGGGCGTGCACTCTCCGCCGCTCGCGCTCCCATCGAGGCAGGCGGTCGGAAGGGCGAGCGCGGCGAGGAGCGCCCCGCGGAGGAGGAGCGCGGCGGCGCGGAGTGGCGACCGCCAGAGCCGGTGTGGCGATGGGACTGGCCACCAAGGGGTCGGGGTGTTCATCGGATCTCCATGGTCAGGGAGGAGCCGTTGGAGGCCTGGAAGCGCACCGGTCCGGCGCCGAAGGTCTCAGGAGGGAACGCGACCGCGAACGAGACGATGGGGTCGTCCTCGTCGAAGCCCGAGTCGCCGCCGTCGTCGTCCACGACCGAGACCAGGAACGTATGCTCAAGCTGCTCGCGGGTGAGCCCGCTCGCGACGACCTCGCTCCAGGCGGGCGAGATGGTGTCCGCGACGGTGACGGTCCGTATCGCCTGGAAGGTGCTGACGACGAAGGGGTCGGGGTTGCTGTAGGGAGTACTGTCGCAATCCCAGGTTGGGCAGCCGCGCCCCGACGGGTCGAGCGCGGGCAGCGTGGCGGTGAGCACGACGAGGGAGAAGGTCCCGGCGGGTGCGGGCACGCAGCGCCGACGAACGCACGCCTGCTCCTCGCCGCAAGCGCGACAGGCCTGGCCCTCGGGCGCGCAGGACTCGGCGTGGTTGCCGGACGCGCAGGCGCGCCCCTGACAGCATCCGCTCTCGCAGGCGCAGTCCGACGCGTCCACGCGCGTCGGCCTCGTGAAGCAGTCGCACTCTCCCCAGGTGCCCCTGTCGTAGGGCGATGGGGAGTGGCAGGTCTGGAGCCCGGTGCCACCGTCGCAGGCGCACGGGCGCGTGGTGTCCCTCACGCATGACTCGGGGCCGACGCAGGCCGACCAGGTCCGGTCGGCGGTGCAGGTCCGGATGCCAGGGCCCCTCCCGGCGTTGCAGCCCTGCGTGTCGACCGACTCGCAACGAAGCATCTCCGTGGGTTCGAGGGTGCACGCGGCCGCCATCGCGGCGAGCCCGAGTGCCCACCACCGCAGACGTCGTCCCCGATCCCGCCGGCGCCAACCGTCGCCATGCTGGTCGCTCATGCCCGCTGGGTGAGCATGGTGCATGCCGTGTCCAACGCGGAGAGTCCTCGCGCTGGTGAATGGAGAGGCGGCAACGGGCGCCACGGGGAGACGCTCGGGCTCACCGTGCTCGGTCTCTTCGCATGCGAAGTCTTCCTGATCCCCGCCTTCGCGATCTGCTCCGAGGACGACCACAAGCACGGCCCGGTCTGTCTCGGGCACTCGTGACCGGCGCGGTGCTCAGCGACCTGCGGCGATCAAGACGGCGACGGGACGAGGGAGCAGCGGAGGCGCGTGGCGGCCGAGCCGGGCGACG
>CBIHPK010000094.1:0-31767 GCA_966211675.1 uncultured Myxococcaceae bacterium | reverse complement strand
GGACAGCGGACCGGCGAGTACCGTAGAGGACAAGATCATCGGCCGCGTGAATGAGTCTCAGCTCTCCAGCGCGCTGTCCCGGTCGATCATCCCTCGCAGCGTGTGGCGGTCGATGGCCTTGGCGAGGGCCTCCTCGGGAGAGACCGTCCCCGACTGCACCAGCTGGAGCAGCGCGTCGTTCATGGTCTGGTTGCCCGCCTGCCGCTGGGTCTGCATCACCGAGGTGAGCTGGTAGGTCTTGCCCTCGCGGATGAGGTTGGCCACCGCGTGCGAGGACACCAGCACCTCCAGCGCCGCGACCCTACCGCCGCCGACGCGCTTGCAGAGCGTCTGCGCGATGACCCCCCGCAGCGACACCGCGAGCATCGCCCGGATCTGCGCCTGACGGTCGGCGGGAAACTGGTCGATGATCCGGTCGACGGTGCTGATCGCCGTGTTGGTGTGCAGCGTGCCGAAGACCAGGTGACCGGTCTCCGCGGTCTCGATGGCGATGGAGGTCGTCTCCAGGTCGCGCAGCTCGCCCACCAGCACGATGTCCGGGTCCTCCCGCAGCGCCGCACGGAGCGCGGCGGCGAAGCTGCGCGTGTCCGCGTGCACCTCGCGCTGGTTCACGAGGCAGCTCTTGGACTCGTGGACGAACTCCACCGGGTCTTCGATGGTGATGATGTGATCCGGGCGCGTCTGGTTGATGAGGTCGATCATCGCCGCGAGCGTGGTGCTCTTGCCCGAGCCCGTCGGGCCGGTGACCAGCACCAGGCCCTTCGGGAGGCTGCACAGGTCGCGCACCACCGGCGGCAGCCCCAGCTCGTCCGCCGAGAGGATGCGCGACGGGATCACCCGCAGCACCCCGCTCACGCCCCTCCGGTCGCGGAACATGTTGACCCGGAAGCGCGCCACCCCGGCGATCTCGTACGCGAAGTCCGCGTCCCTCGTCTCCGCGAAGCGCTCCCTCCCCTCGTCCGTCGCGATCTCCAGCAGCAGCGAGCGGATCGCGTCGCCGCCGAGCGCCTCCCCGTCGCTCCCGGGGAGCAGTCGCATGTCGCCGTCCACGCGCACCCTCGGCTGCATCCCCGCGGTCAGGTGCAGGTCCGAGGCGCCGAGCTCGATGAGCGAGCGCAGCAGCGCGTCGATGCGGGGCCTCGCCGCCCTGGTCGACGGGGTCGGGTCCGTGGCCGGCGCGGCGCTCTCCTCGGGCCCCGCGGGGCGGACGGTCTCCAGCGCCGGGGGCCGCTGCGTGGGGGCCGCACGGTGCTCCCGCAGCACGACCTCGATCAGGTCGCGGCGGCGGCTGCAGCGCACGGCGACGGCGCCGCCCGGGGCGTCCAGCTCGAAGGCCGACTCGCCCTCCGCGGTGAGCCCCGCCGAGAGGCCCGGCGGCGCGAACTCCCCGGCGATGGCCAGGATCTGGTCGGAGCGCACGGGCTGCGACAGCACCACCCGGACGTGCTCGCCGTGGCGCACGCGCACCGGCTCGCCGGTCGCGAAGATGAGCTCCTCGGCCTCCTCGCGGCGCATCGCGGCGATGAATCGGTCGATGTGCCGTACCATCAGCGCCTCTCCGAGAGCGGGGTGATCGACGCGACCTGCGAGGCGTTCACCAGGTAGATCCAGTCGGGGGTCTGCAGCGGGAAGAAGGCCGGGACGCGCTCCAGGTAGTCGCCCAGCCGGCGGGTCATCGCGGGGAGCGAGTAGCGCAGCGTGCCCTCGATGGCGGCGCCGTGCGCTAGCTCCACCAGCACGCGGGCGACCGCGCTCGACACGTCGTCCTCGGCCTCCGGGTCGAGCTCGTCGAGCGCCGCCAGCAGGTCGAGCCGCACCCACGCGAGGTGCCTCGGCGCCAGGAACACCACCGCCTCCGCCCCCGTGCGCATCGGCACGAAGGCCCTGGCCGCGAGCACGTCGAGGAGCCGCTCACCCCGCCCGTCGGCGTCGATCGGGCGAAGGAAGAGCTCCCCCCGGGTGACGGCTCCGCGGGCGGAGCAGCACTCGACGAGCACCGTCTCCTTCAAGGTGACCACCTCGCAGTCGCTCATCGCGGCCCATTGTGCACGGCCTCCGCGGGCTTTGGGAGCGCCTCGACTCTTCGGCTTGACGCCCTGCCCCGCGCAGGACTTCCATCCCCGCCCGTGAGCCGGGACGATCGCAACGCAGGCAGACTCTCCTCCTTCGCCGCGGCCGCGGCCGCGCTGGAGGCGGAGCTCGAGCGCTTCGAGGGCATCGCGGCCTCCGTGGCCCGGGCGCCGCTCACCTCGCAGAAGGCCATCGAGCACGCCGCGAGGCTCACCCGCGACGCCTCCGAGGCGCAGGGGCGCTACGCCCAGCGGCTCCAGGCCCTCGTGGCGATGGTGGGCAGCACCGGCGAGCGGCAGCGCGTCGCGGCGACCACCATCAACGACCGCGTGGCGGAGATCGACGCGCGCACCGCCGCCCACGCCGCGCTGGAGCGTCGCCTGGGCGAGCTCGGCGAGGAGGCCCGGGGCATCAACGCGAGGGCGCAGGGCGCGACCGCCGGCGGCGTGGTGCCCAGCTCCCCCGAGCGCCTCGCGGAGCTCATCGGGGCGCTGGAGGAGATCGGCGAGCGCATGGACGCCGCCGTCGCCCGCGCGCTCGAGGTCGCCCGCGACGCCACCGCCGCGGACTTCGTCGACGTGGCGCGCCAGGCCGACGCCCTTCGCCAGCAGCTCCTCGCCACGCGCAACCGCGTGACCCTGCTGCGGCGCGGGCTCGCCTCGTAGCGCCGCTACCGGTGCCCGGGGCCTACGCGCAGGGTGCTCTCGACCTTGCGCAGCTCGGCCAGCGCCTCGTCCAGCCGGCTCCCCGGCGAGGAGGACAGGTCGACGGTCTCGCCCGGATCGGCCGCGAGGTCGTAGAGGGTCGATGGGCCGTCGTCGCGGGTGTCGAGCTTCAGCGTGCCCAGCACCAGCGAGACCCGTCGTCGGCCGTTGCCGTCCGGGGGCTGGCAGATGCGGATCGGCCGGTCCGCGGCGTCGGCGCCGAGCAGGTCGCCCGCGAGGCTGCGAGCGCTCAGCGAGTCGTCGGCCTCGGGCGCAGGCTGCGGGAGCCCGAGCACGTCCAGCAGCGTCGGCAGGACGCTCAGCGTGGTGCGCGGCCGCTGGATCACCGTGGGCTCCAGGCCCGGCACGTGGATCAGCAGCGGGATGCGCACCACCGGCTCGGTGAGGTCCCGGGCGTGGCCCACGGTGCCGTGCTCCCCGAGCGACTCTCCGTGGTCGGCGGTGAGCACCACGACGGTGCGGGCGCCGACGTCGCCGGGGAGGGCCGCGAGGGCCTCCAGCACGCGACCGATCGCGCGGTCGGTGCGAGCGACCTCGGCGGCGTAGTCGCGGCGCAGGTCGCTCTGCGCGAGCGAGCCCCCGGCGGACCTCGGGTGCGGCTCGTGGGGGTCGAAGAAATGGCCCCAGAGGAAGAAGGGCCGCGGGTCGGCGGCCGCGCGACCCAGCGAGGCGATCACCTCGTCGGCGACGAGCTCGTCGTTCTCCGTGTTGAGCCCGGGACCATGCACCGGCCGCACTTCTTCGACGCCCTGCATCAGGTTGCCGTCGGAGGTGACGTAGCCGAGCGCCGAGACCGCGGCGGTGCGGTAGCCCGCGTCGCGAAGCCGCTCGGCGAGCAGCACGTTGGCGTCGTCGTAGCGCATGAAGTACCGGGCGCGGCGGGGGCACTCCTCGCCGTAGCGACCGATCATCAGCCCGCCGAGCGAAGGGGCCGTGTAGTCGGCCGGAGCATAGGCGCGGGTGAAGGTCGCGGACGAGGCCGCGAGCCGGTCGAGCGCGGGCCGGGGCTCCCAGGAGAGGGGGCTGCGACCGAGGTCGGCGCGCAGCGTGTCCACGGTCAGGAAGAGCACGTTGAGCCTCGGGGGGACGCGCGCTCGCAGCGCCTCGCGCACCGCCGCGGGCGCTCCGCTGGGAAGGCGAGGAGCGCGAGCGAGGTCGGCGCCGTCGCAGTCCTGGTCGACGCCGTCGCCGGCGATCTCCGCGGCGTGCGGGTGCCGACGCGGGTCGCGGTCGTCGCAGTCGTAGGCCGAGAAGCGCGCCGCGGCGCCGTCGCCGTCGCGGTCGAAGGGAGCGCGCAGCGCGTCGAGCGACCAGGCCGCGAGGGTCGGACCGGCGAGGGCCGGGGCGAGGGTGCGCGCGGGGTCGCGGTCGAGGCCGAGCGCCACGAGCAGGGCGAGCGCGACGGCCAGCGGGGGGAGGGTGAGGTAGCGCCCGCCGAGGGCGCACAGGGCGCCGCCGGCGAGGGTGAGGAGCACCGCCGCGGGGAGCATCCAGAGGCCCGCGGAGGCGACCGCCGGCAGCGCGTGGCCGAGCGGGGCGAAGGCCGCCGCCAGCGAGGGGGAGAGCGGTCCGAGGGCGAGGGAGAGGGCCGCGAGGCCGACGGGCACGACGACGCCGCCGAGGCCCAGCAGCGCCGAGGCGAGCGCCGACGCGCGGGCGCCGAGGTGGCGCTCCACCAGCGGTCCCGCGAGCAGCGCGGAGGCGAGCACGCCGAGCGACACGACCGGCGCTGCGACGAGCGCCGCGACGACCAGGGCGAGCGCGCGGAGGTCCTCGCGAGGGACGGACACGGCGAGGGACTCCGAGAGCCCGAGGAGGGCGTCGAGCGCCACGAGGGCGACGCCCGGCGAGAGCGCGAGCAGCACCGCGCGGGGACCGCGAGAGAGCGCCGGCCGAGCGCCTCCGTCGGAGGCGTAGCGGGCGACCGGCGCGGCCACGAGGGAGACCGCGGAGAGCGCGGCGCCGACGAGGACGCCCGCGAAGGCGTAGAGCGCGAGCAGGCGCCAGAGCGCGGCCTCGTCGGGCGCGGTCGGCAGCGCCGCGAGGTGCAGCGCGGCCATCGGAGCACCCGCGAGCGCTCCCCCCGCGAGGCGGTGCAACCAGCGCACGGCCCCGGAGGGCCTCGGAGCCACGCGATCGGATCCAGCAGGGGTGGAGGGCACTGGGCGGAGGTCGTCTCTCGTAGGGCTTTGGAGCCACGCGGCGCGGTGGTCTGACCCCTCTTGGAGAGCGGGTTTCCCGGCTCGCTGTCAAGTTCCGTGGAGCCCACTCCGCCGTGTGTGCGCTGACGCTGGTCCTGCGACAAAGACTCCATGATTTCGCGGTGCTCGCGATCGTGCACTGGTGTCTTTCGGGGGAACGATCAGGTAGTGAATCACTCGGTCTCGAGACATCGCTCCATGGATGGCAACTTCGGCACGCTCCCACGTCCGCAGCAGTCCTGGTCCCGATGGACCATGGGCGGCGTCGCGGGCTCCGCGCTGCTGACGGCGCTGCACTTCGCGTTCGGTCCCGCGGTCGTGACCCCCGGGGCGCTGTGGCGCATCTACGCGCTCTACGCGGTGCTCGGAGCGCTGGGCGGCGTGGGCCTCGCGGCGCTCGCGCGCGCCTTCGCGCGGCTGGACCAGCACCTGTCGTCGATGGGGGCGCGCACCATCCTGTCGTGGGGCCACCGGGGCACGCTCATCGTGCTCGCGCCGACGGCCACCCTGCTCGCGCTCGACGCGCTGCTGGGGGCGTCGCGGGCGCTGGAGGGCTCGGTGCACCGCGCCGACCTGCGCACCCTCGGGGTGCTCGCGGCCACCAGCGCGATCGGCCTCGGCACCTCCCTCGCGCTGAGCCTCGCGGCGCTGCGGGTGGGGCCCTGGATCGAGCGCTCCCTGAGCCCGCGCGTGGCCTCGCTGGCGACGCTGGTGCTGGGCGCGCTGGGCGCCGCGGCGGTGCTGCTGCTGGCGGCGCTCGGGCAGGCGCTGGGACCGCTCGCCCCTCGCTGGGCGGCCCCCTTCACGCCGCTCGGCCACGTGCTGCCGCCGCTGCTCGACACGGGCCTCTGGCTGCTGCCCGCCCTCGCGGCGGTGACCGTGCTCGCGGCGAGGGCCGGGCGCCGTGCGCGCCTGCTCGTGGTCGCCCCGCTGGTGGTGGCGGCGCTCGCGGCGGTGACCGTGCTCGGCTTCGACCGCGACCCGTCGCGCGCCCTCGGCCCGGCGCTGCGAGGACCGCCCCTCGCGGCCTGGTCGCTCGCCGCGCTGCGCGCTCCCTTCGACCGCGACCGCGACGGCGCCTCGACGGCCTTCGGCGCGCGGGACTGCGACGACCGCGACCCGCGTCGGCACCCGGAGGCCGAGGAGGTCGCCGGCGACGGCGTCGACCAGGACTGCGACGGCGCCGACCTCCCCCGCGCTCCTCGCCTTGCCAGCGGGGCGCCCGCGGCCGCCCTCGCGGACCTGCGCAAGCGCGTCCCCCCGAGGCTCAACGTGCTCCTGCTGACGGTGGACGCGCTGCGCGCCGACCTCGGCCGCAGCCCCGGCGGCCACGACGCGCTGCCCGCCCTCGACGGGCTCGCGGCCTCGTCCGCGACCTTCACCCACGCCTACTCGCCCAGCAACTCCACCGCCGCGTCGCTCGGTCCCGTGATGATCGGTCGCTTCGCCGAGGAGTGCCCCCGCCGCTCCCGGTACTTCATCGAGTACGACGACGCCAACCTGCTGCTGGCCGAGCGGCTTCGCGGCGCGGGCTACCGCACCTACGCGCTCTCGGCGGTGGACTACATCACCCACGGCGGCAACCTGATGCAGGGCGTCGACGTGGTGCGCTCGGCGGCGACGCCCATGGAGTCCACCGAGGGCGAGCACGACGACCTGCTGGCCGACGAGGTGATCGAGACCCTCCGCGGCGCCTCCGCGGGGTCGTCGCCCTTCTTCCTCTGGGGCCATTTCTACGACCCCCACGAGCCCCACCCGATGGCCTCGCGCGGGGCCCTCGCCCACCGCGACCTGCGCCGCGACTACGCCGCCGAGGTCGCCCTCACCGACCGCGCGATCGGCCGCGTGCTGGAGGCCCTCGCGGCCCTCCCCGGCGACGTCGGCGCCCGCACCGTCGTGGTGCTCACCGCCGACCACGGAGAGTCGCTCGGGGAGCACGGCACCGTGGGCCACGCCCGGGACCTGCTCGAGCCCGCGGTGCGGGTGCCCCTGATGATCCGCGTGCCGGGCCTCGAGCCCAGGGTGATCCGCGAGCCGCGCAGCACGCTCTCCCTCGTGCCGACGGTGCTCGACCTGCTGGGCCTCGCGCACCCGGCGCCCGAGGCGGCCGACTCGCTGAGCGCCCGCAGCCTCGGCGCCGACCTCGTGGGCATGGAGGCGCCGCCCCTCCCGGTGCGCCTCTGCCAGCCGGAGGAGACCAACGGCCACCGAAGCGTGGCGCTGGTCGTGGGCTCGATGAAGGTCATCACTCGCGACGACGAGCCCACGCTCTTCTACGACCTCTCGGTCGACCCGCAGGAGCTCGACGACCTCTCGCTCTCTCGCACCGACGCGCTGACCCGGCTCCTCGGCGAGGCGCGCACGCTCGAAGGGATGATGCGGGTGCAGCCCGGGCATCGTTGATTCACTGGCGCTTGCGCGGCGCAGGGTCCTTCGGATATCCGCCCACGCTGACCATGCGCCACTCCCTGCGCCTCGCCTGCCTCTGCCTCGCCGGGCTCCTCGCGACCGGCGCGGCCCGCGCCCAGACCCCGCCGCTGCGACTGGTGGTCTCGTCCGGGCTCCAGGGCGACGTCGCTCGCCTCGCGTGCGTGCCTTCCGCCGAGCGCTCCGCGGGGCTCTACTCGCTGGCGCGCTCGCTCAACCACCCGACCGGCGACGACGTGCTGCGCCTCGACGCGGGCGACCTCTTCGGCTCCTCGGCGGTGGCGCACCTCGCCACGCAGGACCACCTCGCGGCGCTCGTCGACGCGGTGCTGGCCACCGGGCTGCGCGCCCTCTCCATCGGCCACCGCGACCTGGCGGGCCCTCGCGCGGACGTCATCGCGAGGGCGCGCGCGCTCTCCGCGCGGGGCGTCCGCACGGTGCTGAGCAACCTGAGCTGCGAGCCCGCCGGGCAGGACCTCTGCGACGCCCTGGTCGACGGCGGCGACGAGCCGCTGGTGCTGGCGACGCCCGCCGGGGGCGTCGGCGTGGTGGCGCTGATGGCGCCCGGGTCGCTCACGGCCATCGCGCACGACCGCGCCGAGGGGATCTCCCTCTCGTCCCCAGAGGAGGCGCTCGGGCGCGCGGTGCTCGCGGCGCGCGTGGCGGGGGCGCGCTTCGTGGTGGCCTTCTACGACCCGGAGTACCCGGGGATGCTCACGGACACGGTGCGCATGGTGCGGGCGCTCCCTCGCGACCAGCGGCCCGACGTGGTCTTCGCGCAGGACCTCGACCGCGACATGGCCACCATGGAGATCGAGCGCGGCGCGGCGCTGCGGGTCTTCGCGACGGAGCCCGGCCGCGTGGTGGAGACGAGCCTCCCGGCGCCGGTCACGCCGACGCTGGTCGAGCCCGTGGGGGAGGTTCCCCCCGCGGTGGCGACGCTGGGCGACGCCATCGGGGAGCAGCTCTGCCGCATCGCCACGGAGGTGCTCCCGGGCGCCGCGCTCACCGCCCCGCTCGACCGCGAGGGCTTCACCTCGCTGCTGCTCGACGTGGCGCGCGAGTCGGCGCGCGCGGAGGTCGCGGTGATCAACCGCGGCGCCGTGCGCCCGATCGCCAACTTCCCCCTGCGCGGCCGCATCTCCCGCGTCGACGTGCTGGGCGCGCTGCCCTTCGACGACGTGCTGCGCGTCGGGCGCATCAAGGGCGACGCGCTGGCGACCTTCATGCGCTCGGGCCGCATCGCGCGCTTCCGGGTGCGCGGCGTGACCGCCGACGGAGACTCGCTGCTGGTCAACGGACGCCCGCTGGCGGACGACCAGTACTACCGCGTGGTCACCAGCGGCTTCGTCGCGGACGGCGGCGACGGCGGCTTCGCCGAGGAGGGCGAGGTGGAGTACGAGCGCGACCCGGCGGGCGCACCGCGGGAGACGCTGCTCGCGTGGCTGGCGACGCCTCGCAGCGGGGACATCACCCGCGCCCCCATCGACCCGGCGCAGCGCACCCGGTGGACCTTCCGCGGCTTCATCGACGCGAGCCTCTCCAACACCACCATCGGCAACATCGCCAACTACCAGGACCCGCAGCTGGTGCGCTCGCAGGGCACGGCGATCCAGGTGGACGCGGAGGGCCACGTCGACGCCGAGCAGCCGCGGTACACCTTCGAGAACACGCTGCGCATGCGCCTCGGCTACCAGCAGACCATCGACGCCACGGGCGACACGGGGCTGCTCAAGATCGCCGACCTCATCGCGCTGCGGGACCACCTCGCGTGGCGCGGCCTCTGGCGTCACCGCCGCTGGTACACGCCGCTCCCCTACGTCGAGAGCTACCTGGAGTCGGAGTTCTCTCCGCCCGATCCGTCGATGCTCAACCGCGAGTGGCACCACCTGCAGTGGCGTCCCACGGTGGGGCTGCGGCTCGAGCTCCCGCTGCGCGCCAACCTCAACGCGGGCGCCGGCATGGACTGGGAGTCGCTGGAGCCGGGGGCGCACCCGCAGCCGGTGGCGGTGATCCGCGGCGAGCTTCCGGCGACCACGCTCTTCCACATCCAGGACCGCGACGTGGAGGGGCAGTTCTTCACCGAGGTGGCCTTTCGCGAGCCGTGGGCGACGACCACGGAGACCCTGGTGCGGCTCAACGCCCGGCTGAGCGTGCCGATCTTCGCCCCGCTCGCGGTGACCATCTCCTACGACCTCTTCGCCCGGCAGCGCTCGGAGGCCGAGTGGGGCGTCTCGCACGACGTCAACCTCGGGCTCCGTCTCGACCTGCTGAAGACGCTCCAGCTCTTCTCGTACTGATCGCCTCGACGAGGGGGGCGATGGGGGCGCCCCGACCACCTCCGCGGACATGAACCCCCCGGATTGCAGGGCTCTCTTGGACTCCGAGCGCCGCGCTGTTCAGACTCGGCGGGCAGTGGACGACCAGGTGTCGATGACGGCGATCGGTGCCCCGGGCGACGTCATCGGCGGCCGGTACCGGCTGATCCGCGAGCTCGAGCGCAGCGCGACGGGCGCCGTCTTCGAGGCCGAGAACCTCCGCACGCGGCGCTGGGTGTCGCTTCGGATGGTGCGCTCCGAGGCAGGGCACGCGGAGGCGCTGGCTCGCTTCGAGCGCGAGGCGCGGGTCGCGGAGCAGCTGCGTCACCCCCACCTGATCGACGTGCTCGACCTGGGCGACGACCCGGAGCGAGGGGTGAGCTTCATCGTCCACGAGCTGCTGTCGGGCGGCGACCTGGGGCAGTGCCTGCAGACCGTGGGGGCGCTCCCGCCGCAGGTGGCGCTGGCGACGCTGCTCCCGGTGATGGAGGGCCTCGCGGCGGCGCACGCGAGGGCGGTGGTGCACGGGGCCGTGGAGCCCTCGCGGATCTTCCTGCACGCGGGCTCGTGGGGCGTGACGCCGAAGGTGATCGACTTCGGCCTCGCGAAGATCGAGGGCCTGGAGGACGAGCGCGACCTCGACGAGCGGGAGGACGTCCGCTCCATGGGCCGGGTGCTCTCCCAGTGCCTGCCGCCCACGGAGGCGCTCCCGGCGGACCTGGCCGCGGTGATCGAGAGGGCCGTGGAGCCGGAGCGCGAGCGGCGCTGGCGCTCGATGGAGGAGTTCGCCGCGGCGCTGCGAGGGTGCGCTCTCTGGCAGGGCGTCGACGCGGAGCGAGCGCAGCGCTGGGTGGTGAACGCGCGAGGCGAGACGGCCGACCCGGCGCCCGCGGCGCAGAGCGAGGAGCCCCCCGCGGTCGAGGAGGAGCCCGTCGCGCCGAGGCGGGGCGGGCGCTGGAAGCCGATGGCGGCGATGGCCGCGATGGCGCTCGTGGGCGCGGTGGCGCTCTGGCCGAGGGGCCCTTCGGTGATGTCGAGGCCCGCGGAGACGAGGGTCGCGGCGCGAGCGTGGAGCGCGAGCGTGGAGCGCGAGACGACGGCGACGACGGCGACGGCGACGGCGACGACGGCGACGGCGACGGAGACCGACACGGCGGACGCAGCGGCCGCGAGCGAGGAGGCCCCGACGGTGGCCGCGAGGCCCTCGCTGCCGCGCGACGTGCGGCGGGTGAACCCGGTGATCCGTCGGGGGCAGCGGGCTCCGGCGAGGGCTCCCTCGGCGCTGGGCACCCGAGGCTTCAACGGGGCGCCGATCATCGACTGAGAGCGCGCCGGGCCTCTCGGCTTATGCTGCGCGGCCCTGTGACCCCTCTGCCGCCACGCCTCCGCGCCGCGCTCGCCGCGGCGACCCCATGCCTCGCCCCGGTGATCGTCGCCCTCTCGGCGCTGGCGCTGCTCGTGGTGAGCCTCTCCGAGCTCGGCTCGCACTTCCTGCGCTCTCCGCTCGCGCGCGACCCGGCGCAGTTCCAGTTCATCGCGTGGGCGATCTCCCGGGGCTCCGTCGACTACCGCGACCTGCGCGACATGAACGCCCCCCTCTCGCACGCCATCCACTGGCTCTTCATGCACCTGGGTGGCCTCGACGAGGGCCGATTCCGCCGCCTCGAGCTGGGCACCCTCGCCGTCACCATGGGCCTCGCGGGCTGGTGGCTCCCTCGCCGCGCTCGCTCCGTCGCCCTGCGCCTCGTCGCCTCGCTCGGCGTCGTCGCCGTGGTGATCGCCGAGTACCTCCGGACCTTCCCCTGGCACCTCTCCCAGCGCGACGGGATGGCCCTGTGGTTCGTGCTCCCGGCGACCGCCCTCGGGGCCTCCGCGCTCGACGACGACGCGCCCGTCGCCCGTCGTCGACGCGCCCTCCTCGCGGCCGGCGCGCTCATCGGCCTGGCCACCACGCTCAAGCCCTTCTTCGGCCTGATGGGCGTGCCGTTGATGGTCGGAGCGCTCGCCGTGCTCCCTCGTGGGCAGCGCCTGCGCGGCGCCCTCGCCCTCCTCCTCGGCGGCCTCGCCGGGACCCTCCCCGCCCTGCTCTTCACCCTCCTCCTGGGCAGCCTCCCGGACTACCTCCGCGAGGCCTTCGTCTCCGGCCCGCTCTTCTACCAGGGCATCTACGACCGACCCCTTCGCGACATCTTCCAGGACCCGATGGAGCCCTTCCACTGGCTCCGCGCGGGCGCGGTCTCCACGGCGCTCGGCCTCGGTCTCCTCGGGCTCGGCGCGCTGCCCCGGCGCGACCTCCCTCTCCTCCTCGCCCCCTCGGTGGCCGTGGCGGTGGTGCTCATCCAGCACAAGGGCTTCGCCTACCACGTGCACCTCGTCACCGGCGCCACGCTGCTGCTCTGGGTGCACCTGCTGCTCACCGCGCTCGAGCGCACGCCGCCGAGGGTGCTGCCCTCGCTCGCGGTGGGCCTCGCCGGGGCGTCGCTCGCGCTCTGGTCCGCGAGCCTCCTCCGGAGCAGCGCGCTGCTGCTGCCCGAGTGCCTGGAGTACGAGCGCATCGCCGACGGCGACCTCGCCTCGCTGCCGCCCGGCCCCGGCCTCCGCATCCCCGACTACTTCCCCCGCGAGCTGCGCCTGGGCGCCTCGTGGCTGCGCGCGCACACGCCCCCGGACGCGCGGGTCTACGTCTACGGCCACGACGTGGCGGTGCTGCTCTACGCCCGCCGCCGGCCCGCCGCCGCCACCCTCGGGAGCGCGGGCATCGACCTCGCGGGGCTGCTGATCCCGCCGCAGCGGGAGCGCCTCCCCGGGCGGAGGGTGCGGGGCCTGGAGGCGATGCAACGGCACAACATCGACGACGACCTCCAGCGGCTTCGTCGCGACGGCGCGGCGGCGTGCGTGCTCATCGACCGCTCGCCCTGGATGACCGAGCCCACGGCGCTCGCCGACCTGCAGCGCCACGCCCCGGCGCTCGCGGAGTGGGTGCTCACCCGCTACGCCGAGGCGGCGAGCTTCGGGCCCGTGCACGTCTGGCTGCCGCGGGATCGCTGAGTCCGCTTGACGCCCGCGGGCCGTGGCCACAGACGCCATGATTCCACCATTCGAGGCGCTCTCCATGGCCGAGGCATCGACGCTGCTGTGTGACTTCGACCGGGTGATGTCCCCGGCGCACCAGGCCCGCTGGGTCTCGGAGGTGACCTGGCGCGACCGCGACGGGCTCCGCGCCGACGACCCCGACCTGCGAGGGCGCTTCGCCCCCCGCTTCGAGCAGCTCCGCGCCATGAAGGTCTGGAACGAGGTCGAAGCCGTGCTCCGGCGCTATGTCCGCTCGGCCATCCCCGCGCCGAGGCGCAGCGAGCGGGCCTACTGGAGCTGCGCCTGCCTGCCCGAGTCGGACGACTCGGTGGTGCTGGCGAGGGTCGACGTGGGCGACGGCGAGGTGTGCACCGTCACCGCCGACGACACGCTCTCCTTCTCCTTCCGGCTGGGGCTCAACCCGCTCGACCTGCCTCGCTTCGCCACGCGCGCCGGGCTCTCCGTGGCCGACCTCCGCACCCGCTCCGACGGCGACATCGAGGTGGTGCTGAGCGCCGTCGGCGGCGACGCCGCGCTCGGACTCTTCGACGACGAGGTCATCGTGCTCGGGATGCGCCGGCTCACCCTCGACCTCGCCCGACGGGGGCCCTGCGTCTCCGCCGACTGGCACAACCTCGCCCTCGCCGACGCGCTGCTCGCGGAGGCCGAGGTGCCCGACCGACCGCCCTCCCTGGAGCCCTTCGACATCCCGCTGGCCCTGGTCGACCAGCTCATCGACAGCGGCGCCTACGAGGCCGCGTGCTCCGCGCTCCTGTCCGCCCCCGCGCGCCGCCGAGCGACCCCCGAGACCGTCGAGGTCGCCGCCCGGCTGGAGCGGCTGCTGCCCCGCGTCGGCGAACCGGCGCCCGCGATGCTCGCCCTCGTGGGCCACCGCGCGGCGCTCCGCGACGACGCGGCCGTGCTCGCGCTCTTCCTCCGGGCGCTCGAGCTCCGCGACCCGGAGGCGGCGCTGCCCATCGCGCGGATGATGGCCGCGGCCGGGCGGGCGCACCGTCGCACGGGCCACCCCGCGCGCGGCGTCGAGCTGCTCACCCTGGCCATCGAGCGCATCCCCCGAGAGGGCCCGCACGCGCACGCCGCCCACCTCCTGGAGCTGGGCCGCTGCTACACCGCGCTCAGCGACGCCGAGGCGGCCATCGACCACCTGGAGGAGGCGCAGCGCTCCGCCGAGCACGGCCACCCGGTGGGGCTCCAGCTCGCCGTCCGAGGCGCGCTCGCCGAGGCCCACCTCGCGGCGGGCGAGCTGGGTCCGGCGCGCAGCAGCCTCGGGTCGGCGCTGGTCTTCGCCCGGGTGCGCGGCCTGCACGGCGTACGGGCCCAGCTGCTGGCGGCGCTGGCGTGGTGCGCCGAGCGTCTGGGCGAGATCGACGAGGCGGTGGTGCACGACACCGAGGCCCTCGGGCTGCTCTCCCCCGACGCGAAGCCGGGGCTGCTGCGCGGGGTGCTCGCGGGGCTGGTGCGCTGCCACGACCGGCAGGGGCGGAGGGCCGAGGCGGACGGGTTCCTTCGGCGCGCGGAGGCGATGGAGGAGAGCGCGTGGCCCGGCGAGGGACCATGGCCCCTCGACGACCTCATCGAGGCGAGCCTCGACGTCGACGAGGCCTTCGCTCACCCTCTCTCGTCCGCATGAGCCATCGCCCCGAGGACCTCCTTCGTCTGCTCGACGGTCGCCGCGTGTGCGCGCTCACCGGCGCGGGCATCTCCACCGACTCGGGCATCCCCGACTACCGCGGTCCGCTCACCCGGGCCAAGGCGCGCAACCCGATCCAGCACCGGGCCTTCGTGACCGACCCCGCGACCCGGGCCCGCTACTGGGCTCGCAGCGCGCTCGGGTGGCCCCGCTTCCGCGCCTTCGAGCCCAACGCGGCGCACCACGCCTTCACGGCCCTGGAGCGAGCGGGCCGGCTCACGGGCCTGCTCACGCAGAACGTCGACCGGCTCCACCGCAAGGCCGGCAGCCGCGACGTGATCGAGCTCCACGGAGCCCTCGCCGAGGCCCGCTGCCTCGCGTGCGGAGCCATCGAGGACCGCGACGCCCTGCAAGGGCGGCTGCTGGCGCTCAACCCCGGCGCCGACGAGCGGGCCCACACGCTGGCGCCCGACGGCGACGCGGACCTCGACGCGGCGACGGTGGCGGGCTTCGTGGTTCCGGGCTGCCTGGAGTGCGGCGGGGTGCTGAAGCCCGACGTGGTGTTCTTCGGCGACAACGTCCCGAAGCCGCGGGTGGAGGAGGCCTTCGCTCGCCTCGACGCGGCCGACGCGCTGCTGGTGGCGGGGTCCTCCCTGGCGGTCTTCTCGGGCTACCGCTTCGTGCTGCGGGCGGTGGCTCGGGGCATCCCGGTAGCCATCGTGAACCTGGGCGAGAGCCGCGGCGACGAGCACGCGACGGTGCGGGTGGACGCTCCCGCGGGCGAGGTGCTGCCCCGACTGGCCGCGGCGTCGCGTTGAGCGATGACGGCCATGGAGAGCCCCTCTCCTATTGGCGATATCGATATAGACCTCAGCGATGGACCGATATCGCCAGAGCTGCTTGGACAAACCATGTTGGCCCGCGCGAGCGGCAGGGCTCACCGGGCCCCTTCCGCAGAGCGCGCAGAAGCTGCGACCACGGTTGAGGTGACCGCAGCATCTGCGCGAGGCCCCTCGCGGGAGTCGAAGGCGCGTGCCTGTGCTCTGAGAGCCGCGGAGACGATGTAGGTGACGCCTGTCGCGCTCCTGGGGCTCCGGTCGAGCGGCGCGGAGGAGGGCCGCCCGCTCGCCTCGGACCTGCGCAAAGACGGAAAATGACGGCGGCCAGTCAGGCTTCTGGGAGGTACCGGACCTGGCCACCGCCCGGTGGTCGAACAGGCGACTCCACGGTCCGCTTCACGGCAGTCGGAATGCTGACAAGGCCGCTTGGGGCAGAGTCGGAATGCTGACAAGTACCTTTTCGCCACAGTCGGGATATTGACGCGATTCGGGGCGAATCGTGGCACCGAACTTCCATAGGGAACCAGTGCGGGTTGATTCACCCGGCATTGAGGGCGCAGTGGGGTGTCGAACCATTCACCAAACCCTCCACACCTTTGCGATCCAGACGGAGTGATTCCAGATGCTCAATCCATCGACCATCCCAGCTTCCCTGACTCCACGATCGGGCGCTCACATGACCGATGAACTAGCGCGCCGTTACCTTGCCCGTGTGATCGTGCACGCCCGGCGGATGGCCCGCCGGCTCCCCGCGCACATCGCCCTCAATGACCTCATCAGCGCGGGCCTGCTGGGCGTGGTCGAGGGCTTCCTACGCTTCGATCCCGATCGCTCCGAGACCCTCGAGGCCTACCTCGATCATTACATTCGCGGCGCGATCCTCGACGAGCTCCGCCGGGCCGACCCGCTCACCCGCGGCCAGCGCGGATTTGCCCGGCAGCTGGGCCGCGCCGCTCAGGCCGCCAACGACCCTGGCGCCGGCGACGAGTCGCTCGCCAGGACCCTTGGGCTGAGCCTCGCGGAGTTCCGGTCTCGCGTGGCCCATATCCAGGTCGCGGTGACGATCCAGGGCAGCGGCTGCGAGGAGCGCATCGCGGACGAGGCCGTCGGCCCCGACGAGGAGGTCGCCGGCCGGCAGGAGCACCGGATCCTCGCCAGTGCGACCGGGAGCCTCCGGCCCCGCGAGCGCGAGCTGCTTCGGCTCCACTACGAGGAGGGCCAGACCTTCCGCGAGATCGGCATTCGCTTCAATGTCTCCGAGTCGCGCGTCTCCCAGCTCCACACGCATGCGATCCAGAACCTCCGCTCGATCCTCTCGGCCTGAGCGCTCTCTCCCGCCCCCGCTCTCCCTTCACTCCACATCACCAGTCTCAATCGATATCCCGACGGATGTCGGTTCGGACCCCCTCGGCGCGCCCGATGCCTCGACGAAAACGACGGAGAATCGCGGATCGACCCTCCTATCTTCCCCGGGACCGCCGATAGAACGACAGGACACACGGGACATCCATTACCCACAACCGGGGAGCACTCGCCGGGATGTCGGGTTGAATCCAGTCGGATCGAGCGATAGGGGCGAATACCTTCATGGAAGAGTTCACGACGCTGGAGACCGGGACCATGGTGGCCAGGCGCTACCGGATCCAGAAGGTGCTCGGCCGGGGCGGCATGGGGGCGGTCTACCAGGCCGAGGACACCCGCACCTCGACGAGGGTCGCCCTCAAGACGCTCCGCTCCGACCGGTACGACCGGGAAGACCTGGTGACGCGCTTCGAGCGCGAGGCCCGGGCCGCGGCGCGCATCAGCCACCCCAGCATCGTCGGCGTCCACGCGCTCGGCTGCGACCCGGCGCTGCGCGCTCGCTTCATCGTCGAGGAGGAGCTCCGGGGCACCGACGTGGCGGGCTGCCTCGAGGAGCGAGGCATCCTCCCGGCGCCCTCGGCCCTCGCGATCGCGCTGCCCGTCATGGACGCCCTCATCGCCGCGCACGCCGCGGGCATCGTCCATCGGGACATCAAGCCGGAGAACGTGTTCCTGCATGAGACGGACGACGGGCGCGTCGTGCCGAAGGTCATCGACTTCGGCATCGCCAAGGTGACCGGCACGCTCGGTCGCAGGGTGCGCACCGTGTCCGGCATGGTCTTCGGAACGCCCTGGTACATGTCCCCCGAGCAGGCCCTCGGCGACAGCGCCATCGACGCGCGCACGGACGTCTGGAGCGTCGGCGCGATGCTCTACGAGATGCTCTGCGGCGAGCCGCCCTTCCGCGGCAGCAACCCCAGCATCGTGATGGCGCAGATCATCCACGGCCGCCCGACGCCGCTGCACTACCACTGGCCGGACGTCCCCGCGGACCTCGAGGCGGTGATCCACAAGGCCCTGGAGCACGACCTCGAGAAGCGCCATGCGACGATGGCGGACTTTCGCGACGCGCTCGCCGCGTGCGACCTCTGGCGCGGCGTCACCCCGGAGATCGCCCAGGGCCTCCTTCCGCGATCGGGCTCCGAGCCCTGCAACGGGCTCCCGGTGATGATCACCACGCAGCCCGACCCCGACGCCGTGAGCCGCGAGGAGGCGATCGGCGCCGGGCGATCCCCCGGCCGGGCCCTGGTCCGGTCGCGGCGCCTCGGGCCCGCGGTGAACTTCGCCCTCACCCTCTTCAGCGGGGCCGTCCTCGCGGTCGGCGTGATGCACTGGATGCAGGCCCCGCAGCCGGTCGGGCTCACCGCCGCGCTCGTCGCAGGCGGCGCCCCGCTCAGCCCGCGAGCGCCGCGTCGATGCGGGCCATGACCTCGTCGGTGAGCTTGGGGAGCACGTCCATGGCGCGGAGGTTCTCGGTCACCTGCGAGGGGCGGCTCGCGCCGGTGATCACGGTGCTCACGCTCGGGTTCTTCACGCACCACGCGATGGAGAGCTGAGCCAGGGTGCAGCCCAGCGACTCCGCCACCGGCAGCAGCCGGCGCACCTTCTCCGTGTGGTCCGGGTTCAGCAGATCCTTCTGGAGCCACTCGTAGCCCTTGAGGGTTCCGCGCGAGCCCTGAGGGATGCCGTCGAGGTACTTGCCGGTGAGCACCCCGGAGGCCAGCGGCGACCAGGTCGTGGTGCCCATGCCGAGGTCCCGGTAGAGCGGACCGTACTCGTCCTCCACGCGCTCTCGGTGCAGCAGGTTGTACTGCGGCTGCTCGACCACCGGGCGGTGCAGCCGCCAGCGGTCGGCGAAGTCCCACGCCTCGCGAAACTCCGCGGCGCTCCACTCGCTGGTGCCCCAGTAGTGGGTCTGTCCTCGCGCGATCATCTCGTGCATCGCGAGCACCGTCTCGTCGATGGGCGTCTCGGGGTCGGGCCGGTGGCAGAACACGATGTCCACGTGCGAGAGCCCGAAGCGCTCCAGCGAGGCCCCCATGGCTTCGAGGAGGTATTTGCGGTTGAGGGTGTTCTGCTCGTTGGGGCCGCGGTTGAGCCCCCAGAAGAACTTCGTCGACACCACGTAGGACCCGCGGCGCCAGCCCAGCTTTCGCAGCGACTGACCCATCACCCGCTCGGACTCCCCGCGGGCGTAGATCTCGGCGTTGTCGAAGAAGTTCACGCCTCCCTCGCGAGCGGCCTTCATGCACTCCGTCGCGAGGTCCTCGTCGAGCTGGTTGGAGAAGGTCACCCACGACCCGAAGGAGAGCGCGGAGAGCTTGAGGCCGCTGCGGCCCATGCGTCGGTATTCCATCATGCGCGCGAGTGTAGGGGGCACCGCGGGCCGATGTCATCGGCCCTGATCGGAGCGCCCGGCGCTCTAAGGGTCCGCGGGGCCGTCGTTGAAGACCACGGCGCGCACGTGGGCCAGCGTGGCGAGCGTCTGCAGGTTGCGGACGTTGTACCCATAGGCCAGCGCCTCGGGGACGAAGTACGCCGCCTCCGGTCCGCCCCCGGGGACCCGGTAGAGGCTCGGGTGCACCCCGTCGTCGCTGACGCCGTGGTGGGGCAAGGGCTCCAGCGCGGCCCAGAAGTCCTGCAGGGGAATGCGCTGCGCGGCGGCCACCTCGCGGATGACCGCGATGTAGGACGGAGTCAGCGCCGCCGTGCTGGGCGAGTCGGTCCGGTTGGGGATCGTGCTCAGCACCGGGATGACGTTGGCCGCGAGGATGATCTGCACCACGCGGGTGAGGTTGCTTCGATAGGCCGCGACCTCGGTGACGTCGATGTCCGCGCTCCCGAACATCACGATCGCGACCGAGGGGCGGATCGCGGTGAGCTCCTGGCGCAGCAGCATCGCGCCGTCCTCGAGGGCGTTGCCCGAGGTCCAGCCGGTGATCGCGGCGAGGCTCGCCCGATCGAAGCTGGAGTGCGTCTCGTCGACGAGGGTGGCGTTGAAGTACGCCCTCGCGGGCTCGAGCGCGGTGTAGCTCCCGAGGTTCCAGCTGGGCGTGCCCGAGGCGGGGCCGAAGTCCGTGAGGAAGCTCTGCGACTCGGTGATGCTGTCGCCGATCTTGGCGAACACGGCGGCGCGGTTGCCCGCCGCCACGCCGCGCAGATACACCGCCCGCATCGCCGCCTTCAGCGTCGCGTCGATGCGCGGAACCCCCGTCACCGCCGGCAGCGTCCCCGCGTCCACCGCGGGCGTCCCCGCATCGCGTGGAGCCACCACGTCCACCATCGGCCCGCTGTCCCTCGGCGTGGCGACGTCAGCGCCCCGGTCCACGGGGGAGCCCGCGTCCACGGGGGAGCCCGCGTCCACGGGGGAGCCCACGTCCACGGGGGAGCCCACGTCCACGGGTGAGCCCGCGTCCATCTCCTCGGGGACATCGATGTCTTCAACGTCGCTCGGGACGTGGTCCTCCGCGGCCGATCCCTGGTCGGTGCGCGGCGCGTCGCTGGGGCCGAGGTCTTCCATCGGCGCTCGGACCTCGCCCGCGTCCACGGGCGGTCGCGTGAGGCCCTGGTCCTGCGCGGCTCCGTCCATGGGAGCGATGGCCGTCGCCGGGTCGCTTCCGCACGCGGACAACGCCAGCGCCATGAGCACGGGCAACATCCCACCCCTCTGCGTTGGCCATGGCTTCATGCTCGCCGAGCAAAGCAATCCACATGCACGAAGGCCCATGCCTCTCGTGCCGGGCGTCGCGGCGTCATGGCGACATGAAGGAACGGGCGATGGAGGGGATGGGATGTGCGCCGCTCAGGCACGCCGTGCGCGCCAGCGGGCGGCTCGAAGGGAGTCAGCGGTTGGTGGTTCCGCGCGGCGTGGTGGTGGTGTTGGCGCGAGGGGTGGTGGTCCTGGGGCGGTTGCTCGTGCCGGTGGTGGTGCCCGGGGTCCCGGTGCCCGCGGGGTTGGTGCCCGGCACGACGCCCGGACCGTCGCCCAGGGAGCTCGCGGCGCCCGGGGTCGTGGTGTCGACGGGCGGGGTGTCATAGCCGCCCATGCCGGTGCCCGTGCTGTTCGGGACCACGCCCGGTCCGGTGGTGCCGGTGGTCGAGCTCGTGGAGTTCGGCGTGGTGTTGGTCATCCCGGGCATGGTGCCGGTCGTGCCGGGCGGGTTGGTCATGCCGGGCGCGGTGCCCATCGTGGCGGGCGAGTAGGGCGTGCTGGGCACGTAGGTCGTGGCGGGCGCGGGGGCCGTCGAGCTGACCGGGGGCGTCCCATAGGAGCCCATCCCCGTGCCGCCCGAGGAGATGGTCTGCGCTTGATAGGGGCGGTTCATCGGCGGATAGGCGGTGGCGGGCTCGCTCGTGCCGCACGCCGCCATGCCCGCGAGGGCACCCGTCACCAGCAGAACGGAAGCCAGACGAGTTCGAGTGTTCATGGTCGAAACCTCCTGTTGTTCGCTGAGCGGACTGTCTGCTCGATCCCTGGAATGGGCCTTCGAGTTCATGGCCGTACTCCCGCAGCGGACAGTCCCCAAAGGTCAGCAGGAGCCGTGCCTCGCCACGGTTCTCCCTTGTTATCTGGGCGAAACCGAGCCCCTCCGGACCTCGCTCCCGGGCCCCCTGGGCGCAGCGTTCTGCCTCTGTTGTACGTCGATGCCACAAGCACCCGGGCCTACCGACATGCCCCCGGAGGCTGCGACCATTCCCCATGATCAGCCGCAGGCCCTCGGCTCGACAGCCTCCGAAACTCCGCTAATCGCATGCATCCAATGCGTCGACGGGCCCTCCTGATCGCGACCCTCGTCGCATCCCTCAGCAGCCAGTTCGCCACCTCCGCGCGCGAGGCCCGGGCGGAGGTCCTGGCGGATCAGGCCCCTGAGCTCCACACAGCCTCCGTCGAGATCCCGCAGAGCCCCTTCGCCCACCAGCAGGCGACGCACTGGTGCTGGGCCGCCACCGTGGCCAACGCGTTTCGCACCTCGGGCCACGCCGTGTCGCAGGAGCGCATCGTCCGCGAGGTCTACGGCGACGTGGTCAACATGCGCAGCGGCCCCAACTCCAACGTCACCGCGCTGCTCGACCGCGAGTGGGTCGACGACGCCGGCGGGGCCTTCCGCGCTCGGCTCATCGACCTCTTCGATCCCACCGCCGGGCGCACCACCTTCGACAGCCGCGCCGTGGTCACCGCGCTGCGCTCGGGCCGGCCGCTGGTCCTCGGCACCACCAGCCACGCGATGCTCCTGATCGCCGCCACCTACCGCGAGTGCGACGGCGCGACCACCATCGTGGAGGCCACCGTCTTCGACCCGTGGCCCGGCGTCGGGGTGCGCACCCTCCGCTCCGACGAGATCACCCCGCTCAACCGCCACGGCTCGCTCGCCTTCATCGCCAGCTTCGTCGTCACCCAGTGATCGACGGGGCGCCCCGCAGCCCGCTCAGCCGTGGCAGCGCCCGATGAACCCGCAGCGCAGCCCCTCGCAGACGTGCCGGGCCCTGCCCTCCCAGCGCCCGCTCGCCCGCGAGACCACCAGCCCCCGCGCCAGCTCCAGCGCGCGGGCCTCGATCACCGCGTCGTCCCAGCGGGGCAGCAGCACCGTGCCCGCGTCGCCCTCCTCGCTCAGCACCACCACCACGCCCCGCACGGCGCTCGCTCCACCGGAGTCCCCCTCGCGGAGCCGCTGCCCCAGGGCCCGCCCGCCCAGCGCCAGGTCGAGCGCCGCGTCGAGCGGACCGACCCCGCCGGGCAGGTCGCCCTCGTCGAGGTCCACCCCCGTCGCGACGCGCGCCACCAGCACCTCCGGACGACCCATCGCGTCGCCCCTCAGCACCAGGTCGAGCTCGCCGGTCACGCTCAGCTCCGTCTCCCCGTCCATCACCCGCAAGCCCCACGGGACCATCTTCCCCACCACCAGCCCCTCGTCCGCCGCCACCGCGCGGGCGAGCTCCGTCTTCGCAAAGCGCTTCAGCATCGCCAGCGCCCCGGCCGCCCCGACGCCCGACGCATGCAGCCCCCCCGCCGCGCACACCCTCCGAAGGGCCTCCTCCGGGTCGCGCACCACCCGCTCCCACGGCAGCGTCAGCAGCACCCGCTTCGCCAGCGCGCCCGCCTCCTCGGACACCCCCTGCGTCGCGCCGTGCTCCCGCAGCCCCAGCTCGTGCCGCGCGTGAAACCTCCGCGAGCACCACGCGAGGTCCTGCATCGCTCCGCCCAGCAGCGCCAGCCTCCGCCGCCCGCCGATCGACGACACGGCCTCCGCGGGCTTCGGTCCCGCGTCGTCGTCCTCGGGCTCCTTGCGGGCGCGCACGGCCACCGCGTCGCCCTCCTCGCCGGGCTCCCACACCCGCACCCGGAAGGGCGCCTCTCCCTTCAACGCCTCTCGCAGCCGGCCCCAGTCGCCGTCTCCGCCCTCCGCCGGGCCGCTCACCACCAGCAGGTCGCGCGCCCTCGTGAGGGCCACGTAGAGCATCCGCCGCGCGTCGTCCTCCTCCGTCGCGTGGGCCTCCTTCCGTAGCGCCTTGAAGCGCTCGGAGGACTCCTCCCCGCCGGGCATCACCACGAAGCGCAGCGCCGGGTCGAGCAGCACCCGCTCGGTGCGCGCGGGCGGCCGCCGCGCGGTCTGCGCCACGAACACCACCGGCCACTCCAGGCCCTTGGCGGCGTGGATGGACAGCACCTGCACCGAGCCGTGCACCTCCTCGACGTCGGCCTCGCTCTCCCGCTGCGACGCCGCGCGCATCCGGTCGACCCAGCGCACGAAGCCCGGCAGGTCGGACCCCTCGCCCCCGCGCTGCTCCGCCGCCGCGGCGAGCCCGAGGAGCTTGTCGACGTTGGCCACGCGCTGCGCCCCGAAGGAGAGCTGCGCCATCACCGCCGCGAAGTGCCGCTCGGCGAGCGCCTGCCGCAGCAGCCCCGCGGGCCCGAGCGTCGGACCGAAGCGCACCATCCGTCGCAGCGAGGTGCGCGCCTCGTCGAGCCGGGTGAGGTCCTCCGGGGCGAGCGCCGCGCGCAGCGAGGGGGATGGGTCGAGGATCTCCTCCAGGCCCGAAGCGCGGGAGAACAGGTTGGCCAGGCCCGCGTCGGACAGACCCACCAGCGGACCGCGCAGCAGCGAGGCCAGCGCGAGGCGGTCGCTCGGGTCGGCCACGAAGCGCAGCAGGGTCAGGAGGTCGTCCACCTCGCGGCGATCCCAGAAGCCCGGGCCGCCGCGCAGCGCATAGGGAATCCCTCGCGCCTGCAGGGCCCGCTTGATGGGCTCCAGGTGCGACCACGTCGGCACCAGGATCGCCACGTCGTCCATCCTCGGAGCGCGCCACCCGGCGGGGTGATCGGCCGCTCGGGAGAGCGCCGCGATGCGCCGCGCGATGGCCTCCGCCTCGGCGCGACGCTGGTCCTCCGCGCGACCGTCGGCCACGAGGAGCAGCTCCACCCGCGGGTCCGTCGTGCCCTCTCCGGGCCTCGCCCTCAGCGCGTCGCGCTCCGGGTCATAGAGCCCCTCCAGCCGGCCGCCGGAGCCGCCCAGCAGCGCCGCGGTCACGGGGTTGATGGCCTCCAGCATCGAGCCGAGGGCGCGGTGGCTCTCCGTGAGGTCGAGCCGCTCTCCGCCCGCCGCCAGCACCTCCCGCTCGGTCTCCAGGAACACCGCCACGTCCGCCCCGCGGAACGCGTAGATCGACTGCTTGGCGTCGCCCACCACCAGCAGCCCGGTGGGCTCCAGCTCCATGGCCGTCAGCGACTGCCCCGGGGCCAGCGGGTGCTCCACGTCCCGCCGCTCTCGCAGGAGATACAGCAGGTCCCGCTGCACCCGGTTGGTGTCCTGGAACTCGTCCACCAGCACCGCGTCGTAGCGCTGCTTCCACTCTCGCCGCAGCGAGGTCTGGTCCCGCAGCGCGTCCCGCAGCCGCCGCATCAGGTCGCCGTAGTCGAGCGCCGCGCGCTTCGTCTTGGCCCGGGTGTAGTTCGCGTGCGCGGCCGTCACCACGGACCGCATCACCTCGCCCAGGTGCAGCGACACCATCGCCGTCGCGTCTTGCGACAGCGCCGCCCACTGCGCCCTCGCCCGCTCCGCCGCGGCCTCGATGCGACGGGTGCGCGCCCTCGACGGCAGCGCGCCGAGCCCGCGGAGCAGCCGCATCCGCTCCAGGGCGCTCTTGGGCGAGGTCATGGGCCCGAGCTCCGCCACCGCCTCGGCCAGCGCGAACACCCTCCGGTCGCTGCCGTCCTCGTGCAGCGCGGGCACCGTCGAGCACGCCTCCGCGAACTCCCGCAGCGCGTCCGCCACGATGGCCACGCGCGCCTCGGTGCGCTCCGCGGCGCTCGCCACGCCCGACTGCGCGGGCGACACGCCCTCCTCGTCGAAGCGCCTCGCGAGGCCCGCGATCAGGGTCACCAGCCCCCGCTCGGCGGTCTCCCCGAGGCCCCCCGCGGTGGCCATCAGCTCGACCACCGCGGTCACGTCCCGCTGCGCCGACGCCGACAGCGCCTGCAGCGACGCGCCCCGCAGCAGCTGGTCGGCCTCCTCCTGCTCCAGCACCGCGAAGGCCGGGTCGAGCCCGAGGTCCCCCGCGGCCCGGAGCAGCACCCCCGCCGCGAAGCCGTGGAAGGTGCCGATGTGCGCGCTGCCGAGGCTCCACGCGATGCGCTGCCAGGTCTCCGGTCCCGGCAGCGGACGGCCGTTGCGGGCCGCTCCGTCCGCGAGCGCGAGCACCCTCGCGACCACAGCCTGCGAGGCCCCTCGCAGCCGCCCCCAGCGCTCCGCCGCCTCGCGCCGCTCGACCGCGTCGAGGGACTCCAGGGCGCGAGGAAAGCGCTCCGTCGCCAGGAGCGTCACGGCCTCGGTGATGCGCTCCCGCATCTCCCGCGCGGCCTTCTCGGTGAAGGTGAGCGCCACGATGCGCTCCGGGGTGACGCCCCCTTTGCCCCAGACCTCCGCGGAGGCGAGGCCGCCGACGAGGTGCAGGTACACCGTGGCCAGCGCCTCGGTCTTGCCCGTCCCGGCGCCCGCGCGCACGACGGTGTTTCGTTCGAACGCGAACCATCTCCCTCGGCCGTCGCTCACGTGGCGAGTCTCCTACCGCGGCCGTGTTCGCGCCGCCACCGGCGTGACATTCATGGGAAGACTATGTCCATGGACCCTCACGCCCCGCCCCAGGCCGAGAAGCGTCACGAGGCCGTCAGCACCTGGAACATCGCCCTGGTGGTGGTGCGCCTCGGTCGGCGGATCCTGCTGGTGCACGAGCGCAAGTTCGGCCGGTCGTGGTACCTGCCCGCCGGGCGCGTCGACCCCGGGGAGACCTTCGCCGCGGCGGCGGTGCGGGAGACGCTGGAAGAGGGCGGGGTCCGGGTGACGCTCGAAGGGGTGCTCCGGGTGGAGCACTCACCCACGCCCGAGGACGCCCGGATGCGGGTGTTCTTCGTGGCGCGCCCGGACGACGACGCAGCGCCCAAGACGGTGGCCGACGAGCACACGCTGGAGGCGCGGTGGTTCACGCTGGAAGAGCTCGACGCGCTCCCGCTGCGGGGCGACGAGGTGCGCGCGGCCTTCGAGCACGTGCTCGCGGGCGGGGCGGTGTACCCGCTGTCGCTGCTCACCGCCGAGGGGGCGCGATGGTGAGCCCCACCATCCGCGCCGTGCTCTTCGACCTCGACGGCACCCTCGTCGACAACATGCCCTTCCACATCGAGGCCTGGATCGAGACCGCCCGCTCGCTCGGCCGCGAGATCACCGCCGCCACGGTGATGCGCGACTTCGCCGGGCGTCGCAACGAGGAGATCCTCCCCGCCCTCCTCGGACGCACGATGTCCCCGTCGGAGATCGCCGCCATCGCCGACGCCAAGGAGGCCCGCTACCGCGAGCTCTTCGGCCCCCACGTGGCCGCGGTGCGAGGCACCCTCGCCCTGCTCGACGAGCTCGGCGCCCACGGCGTCCTCTGCGGCATCGCGAGCGCCGCGCCGAAGCCCAACCGCGACTTCGTGCTGGAGCGCCTCGGGCTGCGAGCGCGCTTCCGCACCGTGGTCGGCGCCGAGGAGGTCACCCGCGGCAAGCCCGCTCCGGACCTCTTCCTCCTCGGGGCCTCGCGCCTCGGCATCGACCCCCGCGAGGTGCTCGTCTTCGAGGACGCCCACCTCGGCGTGCAGGCCGCCGTGGCCGCGGGGATGGTCGCTTGCGGCGTCACCACCGGCGAGGCCCCGGAGGTGCTCACCGCGGCCGGGGCCATGACCACCGCGCCGGACCTGCACGCCCTCCCCGACGCGCTCCGGGCGCTCTGGCGGCGCGCGACCTGACGAGCCCATTGTATCGCGCTCGTTGACGATACCGTTCACGACATATCGATTCTCTATAGACCGTAGGCGGCGCTACAACGGCTCTCATGAACCCGTCGCCCACCGCCCTCCGCCTCCTTGCGCTGACGCTGCTCGTCTCGGGCTGCGGCGCCGTCGTGACGCCCGCCCCGTCGCCCGTCCTCGGGGACGCCGGGAGCGTCGCGGTGGACGTCCCCGCCCCGACCCCGACGGCCTCCACCGCGTCCTGCGAGGAGGTGCGCGCGGCCTGCGGTCCGGCGCCGCAGCAGCTCGTGCGGGGCCACGCCACGGGGCTGACGGGGCTCGACGGCGCGCGGGTGCGCTTCGCGATGCGCTATGTCCGCCAGCCGGGCAACGGGCTCGACGTCGCGCACGGCGTGGTGGTGGCGGCGGCCGAGGTGCGGGGCGGCGCCTTCGAGGCCTGCGTGTGCATGCCCCAGGGCGCGTCGGGCTACCCCCAGGTCGCCGCGGTGGTGTTCACCCCAGGGACCACCGGAGAGACCAGCCGCGACGTGGCGAGGGCGATGTTCAGCCAGCGCTACGCCACGCTGGGCGACGAGGACGTGGGCTTCGCGCTCAACGAGGTTCCGTCGGCGCCGGAGGTCGAGGCGGCGGTCGCGGCGCTCACCGACCGGACGAGCGAGCTGCGGGTGCGGGGCCTCGACGCGATGGCGGAGGGAGGCAACGCCTTCGCGGGCCTGGTCGCCGACGAGCGCCCGGTGGCCGCGCAGGTCATCGGCAGCCGCGTCGAGGGCGGCGCGCTCTCGCTCGACTGGATCATGCCCGGTCGCCAGTGGCCGACGGAGCGCCTGGCGCTGGTGATCGACCGCAACAACAACCACCGCTGCGACGACGGCGACCTCGGCGCGACGGTGCGCCTCGACGGACGGCGCGAGCTCGACGGCCTCGCCTGGGCGCAGGGCGCCGACCTCCAGGGCGTCTGCCGGGCGCTCAGCCTGGAGTCCGACCGGGAGCGCTGATCAGTAGAAGCCCTCGCGCCGGGCGTAGCGCTCGGCGCGCTCGGCGTCGTACTTCGCCGCGTCGAAGCCGTCGCCCTGGAGCGCCCGATGGATCTCCCCGTTGGTGGGGAGCTCGGCGCGGTCGATGTACGCCGACGGGTCCCAGAGCTGCGAGCGAAGGAAGGCCTTGGAGCACTGGGTGAAGGCGCTCTCGATGTCCACGAGGATGCCGAGCCGGGGCACCCGCTCCTCGACGGCGCAGGGGGCGAGCAGCGCGGCGTCGGTGGTGAGCGTCGCGCGGCCGTTGACGCGAAACGAGTCGCCCACGCCGGGGATCACGAAGAGCAGCCCGACGTGGGGGTTCTGGAGGATGTTGCAGAGCGAGTCGGCGATGCGGTTGCCCGGGCGCTCGGGGATGAGGAGCGTGGCGTCGTCGAGGATGCGCACGAAGCCTCGGGGGTCGCCTCGAGGGCTCACGTCGCAGCGACCCGCGGCGTCGGAGGTGGCGAGGCACACGAAGGGCGAGCGCTCGATGAAGCGCCGGGTGAGGGCGTTGAGGCGGTCGGACACCTTCGCCTGCACGATGGCGATCGGCTCGCCGATGAGCTCTCGGAGGGCGGCCTCGGTCTCGATCGTGGCGGCGGTCAGTCGGTGCGCTGGCATCGCGCGAGTATCGGTCACCCCAGCCAGGCGCGCACCTTCGCCGCGTCGCCCACCATCGGGCCCAGCGTGGGGTACGCCCCGCTCGCGATGGCCGCCTCGATGGCCGCCCTCGTGCGCGGACCCATCGCCAGCAGCCACGCCGCGCCCAGCGCCCGCTCGCACGCCGCCCGGTCCTCCGTCGCCAGCGTCGCCACCGCCGCGACCACCGCCTCCAGCGCCTTCCTCAGCGGAACCCCATAGAGCGGGTGCGTCGTGTCCACCCCCTGCTCCACCAGGGTCTTCAGCACCTTCGCGGTCGCCCTCAGCCGGCGCAGCTCTCCCTCCGCTCCGAGCGTCGCGTCGTCCCAGAGCCCCGAGGCCAGCTGCCTCCCGAAGAGCGCCCCGAGCTCGTCGATCGGCTCCTTCATCATGGGCGCGGCCTCCGACTCCATCGCGTCGAACGCGAACTTCCTCGCTCGCCCCAGCACCGCCATCATCGCCGCAGGCGCAGGCGGCGGCGCCATGGCGCTCGCCCTCGGCGCGGACGCGGCCATGTCCTTCGGCGGCATCGCCCGCTTCTTCGCGCTCGGGGCGATCCCTCCGGCCATCGGCGCCGGCGCTCCCGGCCGCATCGGGCTGGTCTTGTTCACGTTCTGCCCGCCGAACCCTCGCCTTACCTTCTCGGTCGCCGCGCGCTCCCGATCGAACATCTCCCAGCCCGCGGGCAGGCCCACCGGGACCACCACCGTGTCGGGCATCCCGCTCACCCGTCGGTCGCCGCTGCGCTGCTCGATCACCACGAAGGACGTGTACCGGGAGGCGATCCCGTGCTCGACCGCCAGCGCCGTGATGCGTGCCTTCATCGACTCCGCGCGACGCCCCTCCACCCGGGCGTCCTCCAGGTCGCGGATGCGCTCCGCCGCCCAGAGCTTCGCCACCACCGGCCGCGACACCTCCTCCGGCAGGTCCAGCGGAACCCTCAGCGCAAACGCCTCCCCCTGCCAGCGACCGCCGATCTCCGCCGTCCCTCCGCCGCCGCGGGTATAGCGCGCCAGCAGCGACCACGGCTCGCCGTCCACCAGGTCGGGCGTGCGCGACGGGGCCACCTCGCCCACGTCCACGCCCACGAAGCGCACCGTCACGTCCGTCACCCTCGGCGCCACCGCCCTCGAGAACTGCGCGACCACCTTCTCGTCGATGCGCTCTCCCGGATGGATGAACTCCACCGCCGCGCCGGTCTCCCTCGCCAGGTCGCGCAGCAGCGCGTCGCTCACGTTGGTGCCGATGCCGAAGGAGTACACCCTCGCCTTCGACTCCCCCCGGCGCTTCAACACCGCCTGCAGGATCTCGTCCTCGTTGCCCACCTCCCCGTCGGTCAGCAGCATCACCACGCCGCCGCTGCCCGCCATCGCCGTCGCCAGCACCAGCGGCTCCAGCATCTCGGTGCCGCCGTTGGCCGAGAGGCCGTTGATCCACACGTCGGCGCTCGCCATGGAGGACTGCGTGAAGGGCACCGGCTCGCGCTCGAAGGCCACGTGCGAGTTCGAGAACGCGATCACGTTGAAGCGATCGCCCGCCCTCAGGTGGCGCAGGCACAGCCGCAGCGCCGCGCGCGCCTCTCGCAGCGAGTCGCCCGCCATCGAGCCGGAGACGTCCACCACGAAGACCGCCGTCACGCCCCCCGCCGCGCCCCCCTGGCCCGCGAGGTCCGGAACCACCGACAGCGCCAGGTACCCGTCGCTCCCCGGCGCACGGTGAGCGACCACGCCCGCGGCCTGCGAGGCCAGCGACCCGAGACCCCGCGCGGTGAGCACCACGTCCCGGTCGAGCGCCACCTCCGCCTGGGCGAAGCGCACCCTCACCCTCGCGCCCTCGGTGACCGCGGTGATCGCGTGCGAGGGAGACTCCACCTTCACCTCTCGCCCGAGGTCGAAGAGCAGGTCGAGCTTCAGCCCGTAGCCCACCTCCGCCGCGCGAGGCGGCGTGATGCGGTCGGCGTCCGGCACCCGGTCCGTCGGAGGGTGCTCGCCGTGCGCCGTGCGGTCGCCCCCGGCCGAGCCCGGGATGTACCGCGGGGCCACCAGCGTGGGGATCATCCAGCGCAGCGATCCCTCGTCCGCCGTCACCCGCTGGACGTACTCGACCTCCACCAGGGTCTCCTCGCCGGGCAGCAGGTTGCCCACCGTGGCCGTGAACACGTTGCTGCGCTCCTGCTCCAGCAGCGCCGCGCCGTGGCCCGCGACCACCGCGTCGTCGTAGGCGTGGAAGGCCGCCTCGCGCTCCTTCACCGAGCCCTCCAGGCGACGCCCGGCGCAGGTCATCGCGAAGGCCGTGAGCGTGGCGTCCGCGGGCAACGGGAAGGTGTACACCGCCTCCACCGCGCGCCCCGACTCGTTGCAGTAGCGCTGTCGCACCCGCACCCTCGCGTGCGCGCCCAGCACCTCGCCGTCGACCTCGACGCCCTTCAGCGGAATGGAGTCGCCGCGCTTCGAACAGAGCCCTGTGTTCATCGTGTTCCTTTGGTGTGCGCGGCCTCGCGCAGGAGGGTGTCGGCGAGCGCCCGCACCTCGGGCGACGCCTGATCGGAGACGTGCAGTTCGAGACCCGGAGCGAGCGTGTGACGGGTGATGCGCTCCACCGCCGAACGTGACACCACCGGTGTCGCATCGACCGCCGCGGGGGCCTTCCCCCGGGCGACGCGGGCGATCTCGGCGAGCGACTTGCCCGCGAGCGCCGCCTCGATGGCGTCGAGCGGCATGTGCCGCTCCTGAAGGGCCCGGATGGCCCGCAGCCGCTGCAGGTGCTCCTCGCCGTAGGCCGTATCGGGGCCGCGGAATTCCGGCGCCGGGAGCAGTCCCCGCTGCACGTAGTAGCGCACCGTGCGGGGAGAGACCCCGGCCCGCTCCGCGAGCTCGTCGAGCTTCAACCGTGGGGAGGGCCGTTCGTCCATCACGAGGCCCACCATGCAACCTGACACCGATGGTGTCAAGTCGACAGCGGGAGGCCTGGGGTACGGCGTTCGGCGCCTGAGCCCAGGCAATCACACGACCCACGTGATGAGCATCAACGTGCGAGTCCCCTGGAGTGCCGCCCACTCCGCGGTTGCGGACGGCCCGCGAGCGGGCCTGCAACCGCTGAAGTGGGAGCCTGGAACTGAGCGTCCCGCCTGCGCGGGACTTCCTGAAGGAGCGCCGGTTGCTGGCGCAACCG
>CBIHPK010000093.1:0-32138 GCA_966211675.1 uncultured Myxococcaceae bacterium | reverse complement strand
ACGCCGCGAGGCGAGCGAGCGTGAACCAGGCCCCGAGGTCCCCCGGGTCGCTCGGGGTCGCGGCGCGCCCCGCCTCCAGCGCCGCGGCGGTGTCGTGGCCCTCGGCCATCCGGGCGCGGGCCACGCGGATGCTCGCCCCGAGCGAGCCCGAGGCGCACGCGGCCCAGGCGTCGAGCGCGGCCTCGATGGCGTCCGGGTCGCGACGCGAGGCGCCGTCGAGCAGCGAGGCCACGGCGGACTCCACGCCGGGAGCGCGGGACGCGATCTCCCTCCACGATTCGCGCGCGGCGTCGATGTCCTCGGCCTGCGCGCTGAACGCGTGGAGCCATCGCAGCGCGTCGCGCTCCTCCGGCGAGGTCGACGCGGCGATCTCCTCGGCGCTGAGCCGCGCCGCGTCCGCCATGCGGGCCGAGCCCAGCATCAATCGCCGCTGCACCCGCAGCCCGAGCGGGACCTCCGGCGCCAGCGCCCTCGCCCGCTCGGCCACCTGCTCTGCGCGGGCCGACTCGCCCAGCGCTCCGTCGAGCAGGTCGGCCGCGTGCGCGTACCACTCCGCGGCGCGGACGAAGCTCTCCGCCACCGCGGCCTCGCCGATGAGCAGGTCGACGCGAGCGCGCACCTCGGCGACGGGATCGACCGCGAAGGCCGCGTCGAGGTCCTCGTCGTCCCGCCGTCGGCTCGTCACGGCGGCCGCGAGCGCCGCGCCGCGATCGAGCTCCACGGGGGCCTCGACCTCCACGAAGTCCTCGTCGGCCTCGATGGTCAGGTCGGCCTCTTCGGAGTCGTCGTCGACCTCCAGGACGGCCTGCTCGTCGGGCTCGTCGACGAGCACCTCGATCTCCTCGTCCGCCGCGGCCACGGCCTCCGCCTCGGGCGCCGTCGCCGGAGGCGGCTCGACCACCCGCACCGCCTCGGACGACAGCGACGGCTCGACCAGCGCCACCGTGTCGAGCGAGGGCGGAGCGTCACTGGTGCCACCGGCGCCGAGGGCCCCGAACATGTCGTCGATCTCGTCGTCGCCGAGCGCGAGGTCGCCGAAGAGCGATCGCCGCACCGTCGCCGTCGGGGCGACCGCGGGGGGCGCCGACCCCTCGGCTTCGATCTCGATCTCCATTTCGTCCACGTCGAGCACCAGCTCGCGTGTCTCGGGGGGCGGCTCCTCCTTCGGCACCGGCGTCACCGCCCCGGCCCGGGGCGCCCTCGGGACCTTCACACTGCGGTCGTCGCGGTCAGACATGATCGATCCCAAGGTCGAGGGCCACACCGGCGAGCGCGTCGCTGACGGCGAACTGGAGCGTGTCCCTCTGCGCGGAGCCCGCGGCGGAGGGCGACACGCCGGGGCCGTCGGAGCGCCTCGCGTCGGCCATCGCGTCGGCGATCGCTCCGCTCACGGCGAGGGCGCTGCGACGGACGGTCGCTCGGATGCCCGCCGCGGCGGCGAGCAGCTCGCGCTGGGCCTCGCCCGGGGGGAGGCTCTTGCCGAACTCCAGCAGGGCCTTTCGAACGCGGCGCGACTGGAGCTTCCCGACGGCCTTCACCAGCGCGGCGTCGGGCTGCGGGGACGGAACCTCGACCCCCGCGGCGACCAGCGAGGCCAGGCCGCGAGCGGCGGCGTGCGAGGGCTCGTCGGCGGTCCAGCCGCCGAGGGAGCGGGAGGCGAAGAGCAGCTCGGCGACCAGGCGGAAGCGATGGCCCAGGTCGCGGACGACGTCCACGCGAGGACCGATCACCAGCACCATCGGGTCTCCGGGCAGCGCCAGGATGCGGTCGTCCCCGGCGCCCACGTAGAGTTCGAACTCGCTCACGCCGCACGCCGCGGCGAAGGGCGCGACGGCTTCTCGGACCGGCGAGGCGCCGCGCACCCGCTCGGCCCGTCCGAGGTGGAGCGCGTCGAGGGTCAGGGCGCGGAGCGGCAGCAGCTCGGGCTCGATCAGCTCCACGATGGACGTCGCGCGGCCCTTGTCCGAGGCCGCGCGGACCCTGAGCTGCGTCGCCGGATCGCGCAGGCTGCCCTTCGAGGGGAGCCCCGGCGCGGTCACGGCCACCTCGGCGCCGGCCCAGCGGCCGAGGCGGTCGGCGGCGCGCGAGAGCACCGGCTCGCCGGCGAGGACCGCGGCCGCGGAGAGGTCGAGCGCCACGGCGGCCGCGTCGGCCGAGAGCGGAAGTCGCTCGCGGAGGGTCTCGATGGTGCGACGGGCCAGCGGCCCCACGTCCGCCGGGGAGCCTTGCGCGGCCGCCGCGCGCAGCACCGCCAGCGAGCCCGGGAACTGCTCATGCGCCGCCGCCGCCGAGCGCCACGCCGCCGCCCGGTCGCCGAGCCCGGAGGCCTGGATCTCCACCAGGACCAGGTGCGCCGCGAGCCGTGCCTCGTCGGTGTCCGCGAGGCGGAGCGAGGCCCGCGCGAAGCGGAGCGAGGCCGCGGGATCGCCGGACCCCTGGGCGAGGGCGAGCGCTCGCAGGGCGAGCGGGCGATCGAGCCAGCCGAGGGCCTCGAGCCTCGCGAGGAGGTCCAGCGCCCCGGGGGCGTCGCCGAGCCGGGACTGCAGGATCTCCAGCGCGCCCAGCAGCGCCGCTCGCCGCTGACCCTCCGGGGCCGACGGCGCCGCGCCCAGCGCCGCGAGCGCCTCGGCGGCGTTTCGCAGTCGGCCGGACCCGGCGTGGATCTCCGCGATCAGCGCCAGCGCCGCGACGTGGTGGGGCTCCGCTGCGACCACCGCCTCGGCGCTCTCCAGCGCCCCTTCTCGGAGGCCCAACGCGCGGCGCAGTCGGGCCTGCTCCCAGCGCAGGGCGACCTTCGCGGCCGGGTCGCGCTCGGCGCCCAGACGCCGCGAGACCAGCGCCTCCAGGCCCGCGGAGTCCTTCCTCGCTTCGAGCAGGCGCCGGAGGAGGCGGTACGAGACCGCGCGTCCGGGCGAGCGCTCGAGCGCCTCTCGCAGCGCCCCTTCGGCCCTCGAGGGCTGCATCAGCCGTTCGAGCGCGACCACCCCGGCCTCTTCCCAGAACCTCGCCGATCGCTCGCCGTCGCGCACCGAGCGCCCGAGCGCCTCGCAGGCCTCGGCGACGCCCTCCCATCGACCGAGCCGACGAGAGGCCACCCGCTGGACGTCCCTCGCGAGGACGTCGTCCGGGCGGCTCGCCAGCACCGCCTCGGCCTCGGCCAGCGCCGACGACGGATCGCCGCCCACCGAGTGCCAGTTCGCCGCCGCCGCGCGCCATCCGAGCTGCGCGTCCCGACCCGCGATGCGAGCCCGCTCCGAGAGCGCCCTCGCGAAGACCGCGGCGCCCTCGACCCCGCCCGGCGGCACCTCGCTGCGCACCAGCGACGAGGCCACCCGCCCCGGGATCAGCTCCGCCAGCGACAGCGCCTCGCGCGAGCGGCCCCTCGACCAGAGCCCCAGCAGCGCGACGGCGCGAAGCCTCTCCTGCGCGTCGCCCTCCTCGATGTCCGCCAGCCGCAGCAGGGCGCTCGGCACCAGCTCGAAGGCGTCCCGCTGGATCGCGTCGAGCAGGCTCAGCAGCCTCGTCGCCCCGGTGGTCGGCTGCTCGCTGTCGATGAGCTCGCGCGCCACCGCGGCCTCGTCCTGCGTCGCCGCGGAGCCGCCCAGCACGCGCGCCAGCTCCAGCTCCAGGCCCGCCCGCAGCGGGTCGTCGCCGTCGACCAGCGCCAGCAGCGCGCGCAGCGCCTCGGCCGTCGCCGGGCTGTCGGGACCCGACTCCGCGCCGCGCAGCACCAGCTCGAGCAGCGTCGCGGCCACGGCGTCGCGGCCTCCCCTCGCCGCGAGGCGATCCATCGCGGCCGAGGCCTCCGCGCGATCGCGGTCGATGAAGAGCCGGAAGAGCACCTCCTCGACGCGCAGCGCGACCAGCTCGGCGCTGCCCTCGCCCGGCAGGTCGTCGCGCGCCAGCAGCGCGGTGCGCAGCGAGGGCTCCTCCAGCCACGACGAGGCCCCGAAGACCACCGCCTGCACCGCGGGGTCCGAGGGCGCCCGCTCGCTCGCGTCCGCCAGGGCGCGCCGGGCCAGGTCGAGGGCGCCGAGCGTCCGCAGCCACGCCGCCGCGAGGACCAGCCAGCGCACGCCCCCGTCCGGGTCCGCGTCCGCCGCTCGCTCCGCGGTCTCCAGCAGCAGCGCGCCCTCGCGCCCGGCCGACGCGAGGCGCATCAGCAGCGCGGTGAGGTAGCGGTTCTCCGGCTCGATGCGGTGCGCCGCGACGGCGAGCTCGCGGGCCCTGGCCTCGTCGCCCGCGGCCCACGCCCAGCGCGCCGCCAGCGAGGCCCACGCGCCGCCGTCGCCGCCGGTCGAGAGCAGGGCCTCGTGCAGCGACGCCGCCCAGCGCGACGCGAAGGCCATGGACCCGACGGAGGCCCAGAGGATGGCCGCGACCTCCTTGGTCCAGGCGGCGTCCCCGGTGGCCTCGACGAGCTGCTCGGCGGTGATGGCCGCGGCCTTCGCGTCCTGCAGGTCGATGAGCTCGTCGAAGAGCTGCTCCAGCAGGAGCGCCGAGCGCTCGTCCGGGTCCGCGACGTGGGGCAGCAGCGCCTCCACCGCGGCCACCCGCTCGCGGGCGACGGCGTGCGGTTCGTCGAAGCCCACGGCCAGGTCCGGCCGACGCAGCAGGAACAGATGGATCCGCCGCGCGACCACGTCGCCGGGCTGGAGCTCGAGCGCCTCGCGCACCCGCCGCAGCGCCTCGCGGCCGTCGCGCCGGACGAGCAGCACCACCAGCGCGCTGGCGCGCAGGAGCGCCGCGCGGTCCATGGGGTCGGTGGACTGGGCGCCCAGCCGGTCGAACTGCGCGAGCAGCGTGTGCAGGTCGCCGGAGATCGACGACTGCTCGATGAGCGCCGCCCTCGCCGCCCCGCTCGCCGGGTCGCTCCGAAGGGCAGCCCGCAGGAACTCCCCGGCCTCCGGCACGCGGCCCTCCATCGCCGCGCGCTCGGCGCAGCGGAAGTGCAGCGAGGCTCGCATCGCGTCGTCGCCGAAGCCCTTGCCCAGCAGCCACTCCGCGTGCTGCGCCGACTCCTCGATCTCGCCCGCGAGGTCCGCCAGGATCATCGACCCGAAGCGCGACCGCACATCGTCGTCGAGCGAGAGCGCCTGCTCGATGCGGTGCGTGACCGTCGCCGACTCCGCCGCGAAGGACAGGTGAACGCGCGCCGACGAGAGGTGCAGCCGCGCCGCCAGCCGCCGCGCGACCTGAGGGTCTCCGAGCTCCTGCACCGGACCGCCGATCCTGGCCGCGGTGATCTCGCCGGCCGCGACCGCCGCCGCGAGGTTGGCGCGGGACTCCATCGCCCTCGCCGCGTCGTCGAGGCGGCCCAGGCGCAGCGCGAGGCGCTCCACGCCCACGAGCGCGCGCCACCGCACCGACTCGATGGTGGCGGCCTCGTGCAGGCACCGCAGCGCCTCGGTCAGCGCCTCCGGGGTCGCGCGCGAGGTGTGGATCTCCACCAGCTCGAACAGCAGCGCCGCCCGACGCGCCGGGTCGGCGGTGAGCCTCGCGAGCTGCGACACCGCGACGGCGCGCTCCGAGGCCTCGCCGCGGACCAGGGCGGCGCGCTCGAGGTTGGCCCACCCCAGCGCGTGCGTCGGGTCGGCGGCGACGGCGGCCTGGTACGACGCGACGGCGGCGTCGCGATCGCCCAGTGCGTCCTCCGCGAGCTCTCCCCGCAGCACCAGCGCGTCGGCCCGGTCGCGCGCGGTGGGCGCCGTGCGCGCCTGCGCCTCGAGCAGCTTGCCGAGGTTGGAGAAGCTCGCGCGACGGCGGTAGAGCCGCACCAGCGCGTCGAGCGGCGGTCGAAAGGTCGACCGCGCGTTGTAGGACGCGAGGTGGCTGCGCGCCGCGGCCGGCTGGTCGCCGATGAGCGACTCCTCGAGCTCCGCGATGCCGTAGAGGATCGCCGATCGCTGCGCCCGGTCGGTGACGACCTCGGCCTCCGCGCGGAGCACCCGCAGCACCTCGGCCCACGCCTCGGCGGTCGCGGGCTCTACCGGGAAGGGCGAACGTTCGGGGGGCGCGTTCGGCGGGAGGCTACGCGGTGCAGGGCTCTCAACTCCATCGGCCTTCAGGTCAGAGGACATCCGCGGTGGGCCGGGATACTAATCCCAGCGGCATTCGCGCCGCTACAACTCGTCACGAAGAGGCGGACATCGGGGGCACGACCGAGATGGCCCGCGCGCGCAGCAGGCTCACGAGCGCCCGGCCCACGGCCATCGGGCTCAGCTCCAGCTCGCGCGCGATCTCCCGCACGCTCCGCTCTCCGTCGACCGCCGCCAGCACCCGGCGAGAGTCGGGGTCGTGGGCCGCGCCGACGCCGGTCTCCCGCAGCGCGACCGCGCGCTCCATTGGGACGAGCGCCTCGATGCTCTCCCACTCCGAGGTCCGCCGCTCGGCGTCGGCGATGCAGTCCTCGGCCCCGATGCCCAGCGCCGCGTCGCCCACCGCGAGCCCCTCGCCGGGCGCGAAGCGAAACCGCCCGCCGGACCAGCGCGACGCCTCGCCGAACAGCTCCAGGGTCTGCGAGGCGAGGGCCGCGCGCAGGTGCTCCTCGGAGATGCGCCGCGCGGCGACCAGGGCGCGACCCAGCGGGGCCCCTCGGGACGCGCCCGAGGCGATGAAGGCGTCGAGCGCCGACCTCGGGAGCGCTCCGGCCCCCACGAGGTGCCGCCCCAGCCGGTGCTCGGCGCCGACCCCTAGCCCGACGACCTGGTCGATGAGCCCCGGGCGCAGGCGCATCTCCATCGCCGCGGCCCCGACCTTCGCGGCGCGCTCGACCCGCAGCACGCCGTGCAGCCCCGCGGCCTCGACGAGCCGCACGACCTGCGCGAGCGACACCACCCCGAGGACCCCTTCGAGGCCCGCAGGGCCGCGCAGCGAGGGGTCGAGGGCGCGGGCCTCCCTCGCGAGCTCCCTCGCCGCGTCCAGGCTGACGTGGTGCCGGAAGGCCTGCGAGAGCAGGTCGTCGTGCGCGTCGACGCCGGCCTCGACGATCTCCCGCACCACCGGGCCGACGTGGCGCACCAGCAGGTCGAGCAGCCGGTCGCGCGCCGCCTCCGGACCGGCGACCCACTGGGCGATCCGCACGCCGCGCTGGGAGAGGGCCCCCGGCGGCTCCGTGGGCGCCGCCACGACGCTGGTGAAGGCGCTCGACTCGACGCGCGCCCGCTCGAGGGTGACGCGCACCAGCTCGAGCAGCGCGGCCGGCGTGAAGGGCTTCACCAGCGTCGCGACGGCCCCGGTCTGCAGGCCGAAGCGCGCGCCGATGGACTCCGCCCTCGCGGACATCAGCACCACCGGCACCTCGGCCCCGCCGGGGATTCCGCGCAGCGCCTGGGCGAACTGGTAGCCGTTGAGGCGCGGCATCACGAAGTCCACCAGCGCCAGGTCGAAGGCCGAGCGGTGCACGCGCTCGAGCCCGTCGACGCCGTCGACCGCGGTCTCGACCGAGTACCCGGCGCCGCGTAGCACCGCCTCGACCAGGTGGCGCACCGTCGCGCTGTCTTCGACAACTAGGATCCGTGCGGTCATCGGGCCAACGTGACGTGGGAGGTACCGTGCGGATGGGGCGTGGAGGCCGATATCACCCGCGGGACCAGCGCGGGTCAAGGCGCGCGTGCGGCGTTGCCCGGGCGCGCGGTCGGCGACTATCGTCGCGCGATGACGACGGCATCGAGGCAGCCGACCCGCGTGGTGATGGACGAGTCCGCGGTCGCCGCCGCGCTCCAGCGCATGGCGGACGAGATCGCGGAGAGGCACCGCGAGGGCGCGCTCGCGCTGGTGGGCGTGCTCCGCGGAGGGGCGCCGCTCGCGGCCCGGCTGCACGCGCTCCTGGCGGCCGCGGGGCGCACCGGGGTGCTCGTCGGCACCGTGGACATCACCCTCTACCGCGACGACGCCGCGACGGCGCTGCCCAACCCCCAGATCGGTCGCAGCGAGATCCCCTTCGAGGTCGAGGGGCGCGTGGTGATCCTCGTGGACGACGTGCTCTACACCGGCCGCACCACGCGGGCGGCCATCGACGCGGTGATGGACTACGGCCGTCCGAGGGCGATCGAGCTCGCGGTGCTGGTCGACCGCGGCCACCGCGAGCTCCCCATCCAGGCCGACTACGTCGGGCTCCGCATCGACACCTCGCGGCGCGAGCGCGTCGAGGTGCGGGTCGACCCGGTCGACGAGCGCGCCGCCCTCGTCGAGGTGCTCGGCGCCGCCGAAATCACCCCCGCCCCCGGCGCTTGAGCTCTATCCTCCCCCGTCGATGAACGGCTCCGTCCGACACCTCCTCGGCATCGAAGACCTCCCGGCCCGCGACATCGTGCAGTTCCTCGACACCGCGGAGGTGTTCTTCGGGGTCTCCACGAGGCGCGTGCGCAAGGTGCCCACGCTGCGCGGCAAGACCGTGATCAACCTCTTCTTCGAGGCCAGCACCCGCACCCGCACCAGCTTCGAGCTCGCCGGCAAGCGCCTCTCCGCCGACGTGGTCAACATCTCCGTCTCCACGTCGAGCGTCAGCAAGGGCGAGACGCTCCTCGACACGGTGAAGACCCTCGAGGCCATGCACCCGGACGTCATCGTGGTGCGCCACGCGGCCTCCGGCGCTCCGCACTTCATCGCCCGACACACCCGCGCCGGGGTCGTCAACGCGGGCGACGGGATGCACGAGCACCCCACGCAGGCGCTGCTCGACGCGTTCACCATCCGCCGCGCCAAGGGGCACCTCGCCGACCTGGTCGTGACCATCTCCGGCGACATCGCCCACTCTCGCGTCGCCCGCTCCAACGCGCTGCTGCTCACCCGCCTCGGGGCGAAGGTGAGGGTCTGCGCCCCGCGCACGCTGCTCCCGGCGGACATGGAGCAGTACGGCGTCGAGGTCTTCGACTCCCTCGGCCCCGCGGTGGAGGGCGCCGACGTGGTGATGATGCTGCGCATCCAGCACGAGCGGCTCACCGAGGCGCTCATTCCTTCGACGCGCGAGTACGCGCGCACCTTCGGCCTCAACCGCGCGATGCTCGCCCGCGCCAAACCCGACGCCATCGTGATGCACCCCGGACCCATGAACCGCGGGGTCGAGATCGACGCCGACGTCGCCGACGGGGCGCGCTCGGTGATCCTCGACCAGGTCGAGGCGGGCGTCGCGGTGCGCATGGCGGTGCTCTACCTGCTCGCGGCCGAGGCCGGTCAGTCGCCGCTGGCCTGAGCGGGCTCGACCGACGGGGGGCCCGCGCTTGCTGGCACCATGACCGGGCGTGTAGATACCCCCCCTAAGCCGTGACGACCTCCCTCAACGCCGACCTCTCGCAGCCCCTGCCGCAGCCGCAGACCGCCCTCGATCGCCGTCTGGCGGGGCTGATCCTCGACCCGCGCGACCTGCCCTTCCTGCACCTGATCCTCGGGTGCCTGGCGGTGGCCACCCTCGGCGTCGGGCTCTTCTTCAGCGGACCGTGGGTCTGGTACCTCGCCCCGCTCTACTGGGCGGTGGTCTTCCTCGGCTTCGAGGACCGCTTCATCCTCATGCTGCACTGCACCTCGCACCGGCAGCTCTTCCGCCCCGAGCACCGCCGACTCAACCACGTCATTCCGTGGGTGATCGGCCCCTTCTTCGGCGAGACCCCGGAGACCTACTTCGTCCACCACATGGGGATGCACCACCCCGAGAACAACCTCGCCGACGACCTCTCCTCGACGATGCGCTACCGCCGCGACCGGCTCTCGCACTGGCTGCACTACCTCTTCAGCTTCCTCTCCGTGGGCCCCGCCCTGCTCGCCGTCTACCACTGGCGCAAGCACAACAAGAAGATGCTCCAGCGCATGCTCGCCGGGGAGCTCAGCTTCTACGCGGCGGTGGCGGTGCTGCTGGCCTGCAACTGGCGCGCGACGCTGGTGGTCTTCGTCATCCCGGTGCTCGTCGTCCGCACGCTGATGATGGCCGGCAACTGGGCGCAGCACGCCTTCGTCGACGCGAGCGACCCGGCCAACCCCTACAAGAACAGCCTCACCTGCATCAACACCCGCTACAACCGCCGGTGCTTCAACGACGGCTATCACATCCACCACCACGTGAAGCCCCGCTGCCACTGGACCGAGTACCCCACCGAGTTCGAGAGCAACAAGGACGAGTACGGCCGCCAGGACGCCATCGTCTTCGACGGCATCGACTTCTTCCAGGTGTGGGCGCTGCTGATGGCGGGACAGTGGAAGTCGCTCGCGAAGCGCTTCGTGCAGCTGCCCGGCGCGCCCGTGCGCGACGAGGCGGCGGTCATCGCGTTCCTGCAGTCGCGGGTGGCGCCGATCGCGCCGGCGGGATCAGCCGTCGCCCAGTAGCCGGTCGAGGATGATCGCCACCGCGCAGCGCACCGGCAGGTGGTTGTACCCGCCGGGTCGCACCGGCGCGAGGTGCACGTCCGCGCGGTCGAGCACCCGGTCGGCGAGCCCGTAGCCCGTCCCGAACATCAACAGCCACGGCCGGTCGTCCGTCGACATCTCCGCGCGCAGCGCCTCGAAGCTGGTCACCTCCGCGCGGGCCTTCGCCGCCGTGGTCACGACCCGGGGCGCGACGCCCTCCTTCGCCGTGATCGCCGCGATGGCCGCCTCGATGGAGTCGACGTCCTCGACGATGGAGAGCGCCTCGGTGCGCTCGGGAACGCGGTCGCCCCCCTTGCCCTCTCTCCAGTAGCCGAGGATGTGGTGCACCAGGTCGCGCTGCGCCGTGATGGGCGTGACCACGTAGTAGCGCGCCACGCCGTAGGTGCGGGCGGTGCGCGCGATGTCGTGCACGTCCAGATTGGTCACCGAGGTGGTGATCTCGTTGCCGCTGCGGCCGCGCACCGGGTGGTGCACCAGCGCCAGGTAGAGGTGCTTCACGGCTCTTCTCCGTCGATGAGCTTCTGGTCCTCGCGCCCCAGCTTCGCCCGGTTGAACAGGTCGGGCCGGCGCTCGCGGGTGCGCCGGAGCGAGTGCCAGCGACGCCAGCGGGCGACGCGCGCGTGGTCGCCGCAGCGCAGCACCTCGGGCACCAGAGCGCCGCGGAAATCCAGCGGGCGCGTGTACTGCGGGTACTCCAGCATCCCGTCGTCGCCGTGCGACTCCGTCGAGGCGCTCTCCGCGTTGCCCAGCGCCCCGGGCAGCAGCCGCACCACCGCGTCGATCATCGCCAGCGCCGCGGGCTCGCCGCCGGTGAGCACGAAGTCGCCGAGGGAGATCTCGTCGTCGACGTAGGCGCGCACCCGCTCGTCGACGCCCTCGTAGCGGCCGCACACGAAGGCCAGCGCGGGTCGGGCGCTCAGCTCTCGCGCGATGGCCTGCGTGAAGGGGCGGCCCGTCGGGCTCATCAGGATGCGGTACGGGCCTTCGCCCGTCTCCGGAGAGACGGGCAGCGACTCGATGGCGCCCACCACCGCGGGAGCGGTCATCACCATCCCGCTGCCGCCGCCGTAGGGCGAGTCGTCGACGGTGTGGTGCTTGTTGGTGGAGAAGTCGCGGATCTGCACGCCGTGGAAGCGCACCAGCCCCTGCGTCACGGCGCGGCCGACAATACTCGACCGGGTAAAGCCGTCGAGCACCTCGGGGAAGAGGGCCACGAGGTAGACGTCCACCGCTCAGGCCTCGTCGTCGAGGGCGCCGTCCGCGAGCACCACCACGCCGGCCACGGCGTCGACGGAGACCAGGTAGGTGTCCGTCATCGGCACCTCTCGGTCGCCCTTCGGGGTGCGCACGACCAGCGCGTCGACGGAGGGATAGGCGATGATCTCCACCACCTCGCCGAGGGCCTCGCCGGAGGCGCTGACCACCGCCGCACCGGGCATGTCGCAGTGGTAGAACTCGCCTTCGCCCAGCGGGGCGAGGTCGCCGCGGCGCACGGACACCTCCGCGAGCACCAGGGCCTCCGCGGCCTCGCGGGAGCGCTCGCCGGTGAAGGTCACGGTGATGCCCTTGCCGTCCTGCGAGAGGGTGGCGATGGAGAGGTTCTTCTCGCCGAGGCCCTCGCGCTTCAGGCGCACCGGGAGCCCGACGCGCAGCGAGGCGATGTCCTCGTTGTAGGGACGCAGCCAGATGGCGCCCTGGAGTCCCTTCGGGCGGCCGAGCACGCCCACGGGGATCCAGCGCGCGGGGTCGATGCGCGACATGTCCGCTCCGGCGACTTTCAGTCTTCGACGATGTTGAGGAGCACGCGCTGCCCGGACACCGCGGTCGCGGCGGAGAGCACGGTGCGCAAGGCGCGGGCGGTCTGGCCCCGGCGGCCGATGATCTTCCCGAGGTCGTCGGGCGCGACGCGGAGCTCGATGACCACGGCCCCGTCGCGGGACGACTCGGACACCTTCACGGCGTCGGGCTTGTCGACCAGCGAGCGGGCGAGGTGACGAACGATCAGGAAGGGGTCGACCATGACGACGCGGTCGCGACGATCAGGACGCGGCGGCGACGGCCGGGTTGCGCTTCACGAGGTTGGTGACCTCCTCGGAGAGCTGCGCGCCGACCTTCTGCCAGTGGCTCAGCCGGTCGCGATCGAGAACGAGGGTCTTGGCGGCATCCTTCGCGCGCGGGTCGTACAGCCCGATGAGCTCGATGTGCTTGCCGTCACGGGGAGCGCGCGAGTCCGTCACCACCACGCGGTAGATCGGAGTCTTCTTGGTACCAACGCGCGCCAGACGAATCTTGACCATGATTGCGAGACCTTCCTAATACCGGGACGGATCAACGACGGCCCTACGATGGGCGTCAGGGGCGCGCAAACTACCGTCGCGACCTCCACCTCGTCAAGCACCTCCCCCAGGTCGATCGTCGGGCCCCTAAACCCCTCCCCGTCGCGCTTGACGGGATCGCGCGCACCCCGCAATCCAACTCCGCGATGCCCTCGACCGCGTCCCGCCGCTCCCGCGTCTGCGCCCTCCTGATGCTCTCGCTCTGCGGGTCCTTCGGCCTCGGCGCGTCGTGCCGGCGCACCCCTCCCCCCGCCAGCGCCGCGGTCACCCCGAGGGCGCCCATCCGGCTGTATTTCCTGGCCGACCTCGACGGCTACCTCGAGCCCTGCGGCTGCCAGGCGAGGCCCCTCGGCGGCATCGACCGCGTCGCGACGCTCATCGAGCGAGAGCGCGCCGCGCACCCCGACAGCCTGCTCGTGGCCACGGGCAACCTCTTCTACGAGCACCCCACGCTCGAGGCCCAGATGGTCTTCCAGGAGCGGGCCCGCGCGGCCTCCCTCGGACCCATCCTCGACCGGCTGCAGCTCGCGGCCTGGGCGCCCGGGCCGTCGGACTACGCGCTCGGCGCGGAGGGCTTCCAGGCGGCCGCCCGCACGGTGCGCGCCCCGGCCCTCGTCGCCAACGCCCCGGGCCGGGAGGGGAGCACGGTGCGCGTGGTCGGAGGCGTGCGCGTGGGCCTCGTCGGGGTGAGCGATTTCGCCGACGCGGACGGCGCCCGCCCCGCGGGAGCTCCTGCGACCACGGACCCGGTGGAGGCCGCCCGAGCGGCGGTCGCGTCGCTGCGCGGACGAGCCGACGTGGTGGTGGTGCTGGCCTCGGTCCCTCGGCGGGTGGCGCGCACCATCGCGGGCGAGGTCGCGGGGGTCGACTTCGTCATCGCCGCGCGCGAGTCGTCCGCCACGCCGCCGCCGCCCGAGCGCATCGGCCAGGCGCACCTGCTCACCGCCGTCGACCAGGGCAAGGGCCTCGGCGCGGTGGACCTCTACCTCCGCGGCGAGGGGTCCTTCCACGACGCCTCCGACGCGAGCGCCTCCGCCGAGCGGTCGCGCCTCGACGAGCGACTGCACACCCTCGCCAGCCGCATCGCCGCCTGGGAGCAGGACCGCTCCGTCGACCGCGAGGCCATCGCCGCGCAGCGCGCCCGACTGCGCGAGATGACCGAGCAGCGGGCCGCGCTCGACCGCCGCCCCGCGCCCACCACCGGGCGGGTCTTCGAGGCGAGGTCCTTCGAGATCTCCCCGGACGTGCCTCGCGCGCCCGCGGTGCAGTCGCAGATCGCCACCTACTTCCGCGCCATCAACGAGCGCAACCGCGTCGAGTACGCCTCGCTCCGGCCGCCGCCCCCGCCGCCGGGCTCGCCCTCCTACGTCGGCGTCGAGGCCTGCCGCGCGTGCCACGCCGAGGCCTACGACGTCTGGCAGCGCACGCCCCACGGCCACGCCTACCAGACCCTCGAGGACGCCTCGAAGAACTTCAACCTCTCCTGCGTGGGCTGCCACGTCACCGGCTACCGCCAGCCGGGCGGCAGCGAGGTGGTGCAGAACCATGGGCTGCGCGACGTGCAGTGCGAGACCTGCCACGGCCCGGGCAGCGCCCACGTCGAGGCGCACGGCGCCGTGGCCCAGCGCGCCACCATCCGCCGCAACGCGACCGCCGACGTCTGCGCCGGGTGCCACACGCCCGAGCACTCGGACCACTTCGACTACGGCACCTACCTCCCTCGCATCCTCGGCCCGGGCCACGGCCAGCCGATGCCCGTCGCCGCCGCGGCCGCTCCCCCGGCCGCCGCGATGCACCCCTGAAACTTGGCCTGCGGGCCCGATCCGGGAAACGCTCCGGCCATGCGAGCGACCCCCCTGCTCACCGCGGCGATCGTCGGCCTCGCCGGCTGCGGCACCTCGCTCGCGGCGCGCGACACGCTCCGCCCCACGAGAGGCAGCGTGCAGCAGGGCTACGCGTCGTTCTACAGCGACCGCCTCGCGGGTCACTCCACCGCCAACGGCGAGGCCTACGACCCGTCGCAGCTCACCGCCGCGCACCGCTCGCTGCCCTTCGGCACCCGCGTCGAGGTGCGCCGCGTCGACACCGGGGCGAGCGTCGAGGTGCGCATCAACGACCGCGGACCCTACGCCGGCACGCAGCGCATCATCGACCTCTCCCGCGCCGCCGCCGAGGCGATCGCGATGATCCGAGCGGGCGTGGTGGCGGTCACCGTGCGGGTGCTCTCGACGCCGTCTCCTCGCTGATCGACAGCGCGGTCTCGGCGATGCTGGTAGCCTCCGCGCCGATGAGGGCCGAGGACGACCGCGCGATGGTGAAGGGCTACGCGCTGATGTCCTACGTCGAGGCGCTCAGGGCGAGGCCCACGCTCTCGGGCCGGGTGATGCGCGAGCTCGAGGCGCGGCGGCCGGAGAGCCATCGGTTCTTCGCGGGCGAGGTCTACGCCAACCAGTGGTACCCGAGGGCGGAGATGCACTCGCTCTTCGACGCGATGACCTCGGTGGTGGGCGACGGGGACGACGAGTTCCGAGGGTTGGGAGCGAGGGCGGCGGAGTTCCAGATCGGACGGATCTACAGGGTCTTCCTGGCCTTCGCGACGCCGGCGCTGGTGTTCCAGCGGGCCGAGTCCATCTGGGACAAGCAGACCACCGCGGGGCGCTTCCGCGTGGTGCACGCCGCGGACGATCACCTCGAGGGCGAGCTCGACGACCCCACCGCGCCGACGAAGCTCCCGCTCGTCATGGCCGGCTGGAGCGACCGCGTGGTGATGATGCTGCGCCGACGGCCGACGCCCACCGTGGTCACGCCGCTAGGCGCCGGTCGGCACCGCTTCCGCGTCGCCTGGACCTGACGCCCCGACGTCCGCTCCCACGCTCGGCAGGCGGACCCGGAAGCACGCCCCCTGCCCCGGCTGGCTCTCGACGCTCACCTCGCCTCCGGCGGCGTGCACCGCCGCGGCGACGATGGCGAGGCCGAAGCCCCGATTGGGAAACTCCTCGTGCGTGGTGAAGAAGGGATCGAACACCCGCGAGCGCGTCGCCTGGTCCATGCCGCGTCCGTCGTCGCGCACCTCGACCAGGACCTCGCCGTCGAGGGCGCGGGTGGAGAGCGTAATCGACCCGCCGACCTCGGTGGCCTCGCGCGCGTTGACCACCAGGTTGGCGAGCACCCGCTCGAAGTCCGTGGGGTCGAGGCGCACCCGCTCGCCGCCCGCGCCCAGCGAGGCCTCGAAGCGACGGTCGACGCCCGCCAGGGCTCGCAGCGCCTCGACCGACGAGCGCACCAGCCCGTCGAGCTCCACCACCTTCGGCGCCGCGTCGACGCCTCGAGCGAACTCCCTCATGCCCGCGGTGATGCGGCCCGCGTGCGCCCCGAGGTCGCGGATGCTCCGGGCGGCCTCGCGCACCTGCGCCGGATCGTCCGACACGCGCATCAGGAACTCCGCCTGCGAGAGGATCGACTGCAGCGAGTTGCCGAGGTCGTGGGCGAGGCCGCGCGCCACCCTCGCGAGGGCCTCGGCGCGGAGGGCGTCCTGGCGGGCTTGCTCCAGCTCCGTGACCGTCTCCAGCGCCTCCGCGAGCTCGGCGGTGGTGAGCGCGTGAGCGAGCATGTCCGCCACGGAGATGGCGAAGCTACCCTCCTCCTCGGTCCAGACGCGGGGTTCGCCTCGGTGCTCGTGGCAGAGGACGCCGGTCACCTCGCCGTCGCGGTAGAGCGGCACGTCGAGCGTCGACACGATGCCGAGCGGGGCGAAGTACTCCGCCACCAGGTCGGCGGTCTGCGGGTCGCTGCGGACGTCCGTCGAGGCGATGTAGCGCCGCTCGACGAGCGCGCGGGAGTAGCGCCCGAGGTCGGCGTGACGGAGCAGCGTCCCCGCGGACGCTTCCGGCCGCTGACGGTCGAGCAGGTGGACGCAGCGGAGCCCCGGCAGGGAGGGTTCGAGCGACCAGATGCCGACGCGATCGACCTTGAGCCAGCGCGAGCAGATCTCCGCCGTGCGGGCGTGGAGCGCCGGGACCGAGCCGCTGCCAGAGACCTTCAGTCGCGCGAGCTCGAGACGGGCGCGCTCGAAATCGACCCACATCGATGGATCCCGTCGCAGCACCAGCCACCTCCAACGGCGCCCTCGTCCTGGGGTGAGATCACCCCGACGCGACCGCGCGACGAACCGTACCACGGCTCGCGGGCCCGCTCCTTCCCGCGGCGCGCTCGCTTCGGAGCGCGTACCATCCGCGCCCCTTCCGATGGACCCCCTCCGCCCCCCGGCCGCTGCCTTCACGCCCCGAGCGACCTGCGCCCGATGCCTTCGCCCGGTCGCCTACTGCTGGTGCCCCCACCTCGTCTCGCTCGACACCCGCACCCGCGTGGTGCTGCTGCAGCACCCGCGAGAGCGCGAGGTCGCCATCGGCACCGCGCGCATGGCGAGCCTCTGCCTCCCCAACTCCGAGCTCCACGTCGGCATCGACTGGAGCTCCTCCGCCGCGCTCGCCCGGGCGCTCTCCGATCCGGCCCGCCCGGCGGCGCTGCTCTACCCCGGCGAAGGGGCCATCGACGTCGTCGAGCACCCCCCCGACGGGCCCATCACCCTGGTGGTCGTCGACGGCACCTGGAGCCTCACCCGCAAGCTCGTGGCCCGTAACCCCGTGCTCGCGAAGCTCCCCCGCTACGCCTTCCGCCCTCCGTCGCCGAGCGAGTACCGCATCCGCCGCGAGCCCTCGGAGACCTTCGTCTCGACCCTGGAGGCGCTCGTCCATGTGCTGGGCGCGCTGGAGTCCGACCCGGAGCGCTTCCGCGCGATGCTCGCGCCCTTCCGGGCCATGATCGACGCGCAGATCGCCTGCGAGGCCACGCAGCGCAACCACCGGGGACGTCGTCCTCGCCCCCCGAAGCCGCCGCGACCGCGCGCCCTCTCGCCCCTGCACGACCGCTCGGAGGACGTGGTGTGCGTCATCGGCGAGGCCAGCGCGTGGCCCCGCTCTCGCGACCAGGACGCCCCCGCGTGGCCCGAGGAGCTCATCCAGTGGGTGGCGCACCGCCCCTCCACGGGAGAGACCTTCGAGGCCCTCATCGCCCCGGAGCACCCGCTGGCGCCCGGCACCGCGGCGCAGACCGGGCTCTCTCCGGACGACCTGCTCCACGGGGAGCCCCGCGCCCAGGCGCTCGCCCGCTGGAGGGCCTTCGTGCGCGACGCCGACGTGGTCTGCTCGTGGGGCGTCTTCGGCACCGGGCTGCTCGAAGCCGCCGGAGGGTATCTCCCCGCCGAGCGCGTCGACCTGCGTCGCATCGCTCGCGCCGAGGCCAACGGCAACGTCGGCTCGGCCGGCGAGTACCTGCTCCGCCTGGGCGGCTCGCTCGAGGGACTCTCGGTCCTCGGCCACGGTCGCGCGGGAGAGCGCCTCTCCCGCATCGCCGCGCTCGCCCGCCACCTCGCCCGAGAGGCCTAGACCGCGGCCACGAGCGCCTCGGCGGCGGCCACCCCGGCCCGCACGGCGGCCTCCGTGCTCGGCGTCGGCTGCGACGACTTCACCCAGTCGCCCGCGAAGAACAGGTTGCCGTAGCCGCGGACCGTCGCGTCGAGGCGGTGCTTCCAGTGGCCCGGCTCGGCGAGCACGTAGCGCATGTGGTGGGCCGTGTTGCGGCGAAACACCCAGCGGTTGCCGTCGGCCTGCGCGAAGACCTTCGCCGGGTCGAAGCGCGACCCGTCGACGAAGGGCAGGCCCGCGAGGTTGGTGAGCATCCTTCGCACGAGCTCGTCGTCCGTGAGCTCGCCGTCGAGGCCCTCCTGGCCGAGCATCTCGACGACGCTCCCTCGACCACCTCGCAGCGAGGCCACTCGGTTGGCGTAGTCGATCACCGTCGCCGCGGGCTGCGGCGTGCCCAGCACCACCGTGTCGTAGTCCGACGGGAACACCTGCTCCTTGAGCCACGCGCGCAGGCTGATGGACGCGACGGTGCGCAGCTTCCACATGCTCCCCAGGGCCGCGTGGTCGAGCACCGCGCGCTCGAAGTCGGCCGTGGTCCTCAGGAGCGCTCGGAGGCTGTCGATGGGCAGCGCGGAGACCACCGCGTCGAAGTCGGCCCCGGCCCGCAGCACCCGCTCGACGGAGCCGTCGGGCGGCCGCGGATCGCCCTTCGGATAGGGCGCCTCGGCCAGCGGGTCGACGCCGGGCCCCGGGTCCACGCCGACGTGGTCGAAGACCCCGTCGAGGGGCACCGCGCGCGCCATGGTGGAGAGCGCCACCTCGGTGATCGCGCCGCCCGCGCGGTCGAGCGTGAGCCTCGTGCCCTTGGTGCAGAACTCGATCTTCCCGCCGGCCTTCACGAAGGCCTCGGCGATGGGGGCGATGAGCACCTCGGACATCGGTCCGTTGAAGTAGATCACCGAAGACTTCTGGAACCCGAACATGTCCCGGAAGCCCTTCACCCCGACATAGGCCGATCCCTCGTGGGGATAGTTGTAGGTGAGGTCGAAGATGTACCGGAACCACGGCGCCCTCGTGAGGTCGAGGTCCAGCCCGTGCGCCACGCACCACGGGGTGAACCCGTCTTCGTCCATGGAGGGAGGCGGCTCGCCCTTCGCGAACTCCGCCACCAGCCTCGCCAGGAAGCGCCCCGTGCGGAGCTTCTGCGAGAGGTTCATTCCCCGATAGCCCAGCAGGTCGGACTCCAGCAGCGCCCTCACATCGAAGAAGCCGCCCGGCACCCGCAGGGTGTTCACCGCGTTGGCGCCCGCGTCGTAGATGCGATGCACTCCCTGGTTGGTGGTGAACCAGCGCTCATCGGACACCCGCCGACCGCAGCGCGCCAGCAGCGCCGGGACCGCCGTGTAGTACCCGAAGAGCGAGTGGAACCCGGTCTCCATGTAGCGCCCGTCGGAGAGCCGCCAGCTCGCGGCCTTGCCCCCGAGGCGGCCCTCCATGCAGACCAGCGTCACGTCGTACCGCTCCGCCGCCCGGTCGAGGATCTCCAGGCCCGCGGACAGGCCCGCCAGCCCGCCGCCCAGGATCAGCACGCGCTTCTTCGCCATTGGCTCCCTCAGATCGCCGGATCGCCCAGCACCACGTACGCCGTCGCCTCGCCGCGGAGCGTCCCGTCGACGCTCGTCGCGATCACCCGAGCCCGCAGTCGCTCGCCTCGCGGCAGCGCCGGGTCGTCGATCACCACCACCCCGACGTCGAGACCGTCGCGGCGCAGCAGCACCGCCCCCGAAGGGCGCTCCAGCAGGAAGCGGAAGCGCAGCGGCACGTGCGGGTCGCGCCGCTTCACCCTCCAGGAGAACACCGTGAGGTCGAGCTCGTTGCGGCCGACCTCCAGGGTGAGCTCCGGGTCGTCGTAGCGCTTGATGAGCTCGGCGAAGGCCACGCCGGTGACCGCCCTCCCCCGGCACCGCCCGCTCACCCGACAGGAGCCCTCCCAGAAGGACCCGAGTCGATTGACCACTCCGCCAGTGAGCTCGGAGAGCGCCCTGCCCAGGAGCGAGCTCGTCTCGTCGAGCAGGGGCGTGAGCTGGTCCGGGTGCCGAGGGGTGATCTCCAGCTCCGTGTCCCAGGCCTCCGCGTGAAAGCGCCAGCCCGCGGAGTACACCGCGTTCTGCGAGAGCGAGCGCCAGAAGCGGGTGCGGGTGAAGCCGTTGTTGCCGATGATCCGCTCGAAGCGGCCTTCGCTGGTGATGAGCCCGGCGCCCCCGAAGGCCTCGACAGAGGGCGAGCTCTCATCGGGGTTCCACACCGTGGTGAGCATGAGCTCGTCGCCGGAGTCGAGCTGGATGCTCATCCACTCGTACTCTTCCAACACTCGATTCCGGAAGGGCGTGACGAAGAAGTCTCCCCACTGGTGATCGAACCACCCGAGGCCCTCCACCGACACCATCTCCGCCCCGAATCGCAGCGTCCCGGAGGCCGCCATCCGGGTGAGCGAGTAATACGAGAACCACCCGCTGTCCGCGAAGGGCAGATACCCGATGCCGCCCGCCTCGTAGGGCACCTTCTGGTTGGCCAGGTCGAGCGCCACCGCGAAGCGCCCCGCGTCGTCCGTCGCCTCCAGCCGGGAGGAGAAATCGTGGCCGGTGGAGTACCAGCGGTCCTCTCCGCCGTCGTGCGTGAAGGCGACGTCGAAGCGCCCCGGCATCGCCCTCAGGGTGCCGAGCGCGCTGCCCGTCCAGGCGCCCAGGTAGCGCTCCTCGGAGTCCCACGCGCGCACCACCAGGAAGCGCAGGTTCTGCGAGAAATACGCGGCGAAGACCACGAAGGAGCGGCCGAGTCCGCCCACCTCCCGAAGGTGGCTGTTGAGGTAGACCCACTCCATCCGACCGGGGCCGGGCCAGGTGCGGGCGCGCTCTCCCTCAGGCGGCGTGCGGAGAAACTGGTGCCAGCCCTCGTCGCGGGGAAAGGCCAGCGCGCTCCCCTCGCGGTGATAGGGGCTCCTCTTCCAGGGCGGTTCGACGGACATCGCGATGCGGGTCGGTGGTGGAGGGTTCAGGCGCGGCGCGACGCGATGGCGGCCAGGATGGCCTCGTGCGTCGCGGGGGAGGCCAGCGGCACCGGGCCGGGCTTGTGGGAGAAGGCCGCGACGGCCTCGCGAATGGCCTCTCGCGCGCTGATCGCCAGCATCAGCGGGGGCTCGCCCACGGCCTTGCTGCCGTGGATGGTGTTGGACTGCGCGGCGTCGGGCAGCAGCGTCACCCGGAAGTCCCGGGGGGCGTCGCTGAAGGAGGGGATCTGATAGGTGCTCGCGGAGTGCGTGAGCAGTCGGCCCTTGTCGTCCCAGAGCAGCTCCTCCCCGGTGAGCCAGCCCACGCCCTGGACATAGCCGCCCTCCACCTGGCCGCGGTCGACGCCGGGGTTCAGCGAGTCGCCCACGTCGTGGAGGATGTCCGTCCTGAGCAGGCGCTTCATCCCGGTGTATCCATCGACCTCCACCTCGGTCACCGCGGCGCCGAATGCGAAGTAGTGGAAGGGCTTTCCGCGCCCTGCGCTCTTGTCATAGTGCACGCCGGGCGTCCGATAGAAGCCGGTGGCCGAGAGCGGGGTCTGCTTGAGATAGGCCAGCTCCGTGAGCTTGTGATTGATCACCACGGACCTGCCACTGGCCACGAAGGCGCCGTCCTCCCAGCGCACCTCGTCGACGGGCACTTCGAGCAGGATCGCCGCGATGGGACGAAGCCGCTCGCGCAGCGTCAGGCACGCGTCGCGCACCGCCGCGCCGTTGAGGTCCGCCCCCGCGCTCGCCGCCGTGGCCGAGGTGTTGGGCACCTTGTCCGTCGCCGTGCGCATTACCCGCACCGAGTCGCGCCCGAGTCCGAGCTCACGCATGGCGATGCCCACGATCTTGGTGTGCAGCCCCTGCCCCATCTCGGTGCCGCCGTGGTTCACCTGCAGCGATCCGTCGCGGTAGAGGTGCAGCAGCGCCCCGGCCTGGTTGAGGAAGGTGGCCGTGAAGGAGATGCCGAACTTCACCGGGGTGATCGCGATGCCCCGCTTGATGCGCGCGCTCTTCGCGTTGAAGGCCTCGATGGCGGCGCGGCGCGAGGCGAACTCCGAGGTGGCCATGAGCGTCGGCCAGATGCGCCCGAGGCGGTTGTCCTCGATCAGCTCGCCGTAGTGGGTGGTGCAGCTCTCCCCTTCGCCCCGGTAGAGGTTGCGCTCTCGGACGACGTGCGCCGGGAGCCCGAGGGTGCGCGCCACGCGGTCGAGCACCTCCTCGATGACGAGCATCCCCTGCGGGCCGCCGAAGCCCCGGAAGGCGGTGTGCGAGCAGACGTTGGTCTTCGCCACGCGACCGAAGAAGTCCACCGCGGGGATGTAGTACGCGTTGTCGAGGTGGAAGACCGCGCGGTCGCAGATCGACTCGGAGAGGTCGAGCGCCCAGCCGCCGTCCGCGGTGAGGTCGACCTTCGCGGCGAGCAGCATCCCCTGGTCGTCGAAGCCCACCTCCCAGCGAGCGAAGAAGGGGTGGCGCTTGCCCGTGAGCGCGAGGTCGAGGTCGCGCTCGACCTGCACCCGAACCGGGCGCCCGGTCTTGACCGCGGCGAGCGCCACGAGCGCGCCCCACGTGTTGCCCTGCGTCTCCTTGCCGCCGAAGCCGCCGCCCATGCGCGGTGACTCCACCACGACCTTGTTTCGCGGGAGGTGCAGCACATGGGAGATCACGGCCTGGACCTCCGACGGGTGCTGCGTGGAGGAGCGCACCACGACCTCGCCGTCCTCGCCGGGCTCGGCGGAGGCGGCCTGCGTCTCCAGGTAGAAGTGCTCCTGGCCGCCGATGGAGAAGGTCCCCTCGAGCCGGCGGGGCGAGCGGGCGAGGGCCTCGTCGGGGTCCGCCCGGCGGATGCGATGGCCCGCCGTGTGGAAGCTGTCGCCCGCGATGGCGGCCTCCGCCCCGAGCACCGCGGGCAGCGGCTCGTACTCGACCTCCACCAGCGCGGCGGCGCGGCGAGCGGTGAGCTCGTCCTCGGCCACCACCACCGCGACGATGTGACCGTGGAAGCACGCCTCCGTGGCGGCGAGCAGCGTCTCGTCCTGGCGCACGGCGCCCACGTCGTTGGTGCCGGGGATGTCCTCTGCGAAGAGCACCGCGGCCACGCCCGGGAGCGCGCGAGCGGCGCCGGCGTCGCGGCGCAGGATGCGGGCGTGGGCGTGCGGCGAGGTGACCGGCCAGAGCGTCAGCATGCCGCGGCGCTGGGCGTCGTCGTCCACGTAGCGGGCGGCGCCGGTGGCGTGCAGCAGGCCGCTCTCGTGGCGCAGCGAGCGGGTGGCGTCGGGGGTCTCGACGGCCGCGGTGGGCACGTAGTCGAGGGGCAGGTCCTGCGAGAGCGAGCGGTCGCCGGAGACGAACTTCTCGAAGAGGTTGGGGATGAGCTGCCGCCGGTAGTCGGCGCCGCCGCGCGCGTCGGTGATGGGCGTGAACTCGTCGGCGAGCACGGAGAGCGCGTCACGAATACCGTCCACGGTAAAGAGCCGACCGAGGAGCGCGGCCTCGGTGGCCCTCGCCCGCACCGGCGTGGCCGCGACGCCTCCGAAGGCGAGGCGCGCTCGGGTGATGGTGCGGTCCGGGTCGAGGTCGACCACGAAGGCGCCCGCCACGATGGAGATGTCCATCTCGCGGCGCTTGCTGACCTTGAAGCTGTCGGAGCGGCGGTAGGGCACCTCGGGCAGCGGGTCCGTGGGGATCTCCACCGCCACCATCACCTCGTCGGCGGCCATGGCGGTCTTGCGGTAGGCGAGGAAGAAGTCCTCGATGGCGACGGTGCGACGGCCGCGCACGGAGGCCAGCACCACCGAGGCGTCGTAGGCCATGAGCAGCGGCGCGAGGTCGCCGATGGGCGACGCGGTCACGAGGTTGCCCGCGAGCGTGGCGCGGTTGCGGATCTGCCGCGACGCGAAGACCGACAGCATCTTGGCCAGCGGCGGCAGCGCCCGGCCGAGCTTCTCCTCGATGGCGGTGAGCGTGGCCGCGCCGCCGATGCGATAGACGGCCTTGCCGGTGTGGACGACGTGCAGCTCCTCCACCGCCTCGGTCGAGATCAGGTGGGGAAAGGCCCGCGGCTTCTTGTTGAGCTCGACGCCCACCTCGGTCGCTCCGGCGACCAGCACCGCGTCGGGGAACTCCGCCCGCAGCGCCAGCAGCGCGTCGAGCGTCTGCGGCCGGTCGAAGCGCTCTCCGCCGCGCCCTTCGAGCGCGAGCTCGGGGAGCGCGGGCATGGGCTCGAGCAGCTTCAGGTGGAAGCGATCGCCCGTGTCGCGCTGCGAGAGGGCGTCGCCCATGGCGTCGCGGATGGGCCGGTAGCCGGTGCAGCGGCAGAGGTTGCCGCAGAGCTGGTCGGCCACGCGGTGGGCCTCGCCGCTGTCGGCGCGGTGGTAGCCCTCGAACATCGACATCACGAAGCCGGGGGTGCAGTAGCCGCACTGCGATCCGTACCGGTCGGCCATCGCGGACTGCACCGGGTGCGGACCGCCCTCGGCGAGGCCCTCGGGGGTGAGCAGGTCGCGCCCGTCGACCATCGGCAGCAGCGTGATGCAGCTGCAGAAGGACCTCCAGGCGACGGCGCCGGAGGCGTCCCGGTCGCGCATGACGAGCGAGCAGGCGCCGCAGTCGCCCTCGGCGCAGCCCTCCTTCGGGCCGGTGGTGCCGTTGGCGCGGAGCCAGTCGAGGAGCGTGGTCTGGGTAGAGGCCCCGGTCACGGTGACGGGCCTGCCATTGAGGGAGAATCGGATCGCGTCAGCCATGTTCAATTGCCGCGGAGAGTAACCCCACCTACCCGGCAGGTCGAAGCGCCTCCAGCAGGGGGACCGCCGCCGAGGCCCCCGGCTCGACGAAGCGGAGCCCGTCGGAGAGGGCCTCCGCCAGCGCCTCGTCCGAGGGCCCCGAGTCGAGCCGCACGGGGTAGCCGCGCACCCCGGGGTCGCCGACATACAGGTGCTCGTAAAGGGCGTGCCCGAAGAGGGCGCTGCCGGAGGGCCCCTGGAGGACGCCCCCCTCGTCGATCATGGCGAGCGTGTCCTGCTCGCGAGAGCGGGCGTTGGGGAGCGCTCCCACGCCGGGTCCCAGGCGGCGGAGGTGGGCGTCGTGCTGGCGCCTCGCCACGGCCCGCTTGGCCCGCGGGAACATCGCCCAGATCAGGGCGTTGAAGAGGTCGTGGGCGTTGGCGAGGCGGGTGGACACCTCTCCGTCGCGGTGGATGCGCACGTCGTAGAGGCCTTCCACGCTGCGGGGCTTCGCTCGCCGGCTGCGGGGCGTCGACGCGGCGAAGCGCACCGGGGAGAGCCCCGCGGGGTTGACCAGCGGCCCGAGGCGCTCGTTGAGCTCGTCGAGCGAGGGCCAGTCGCGGAGGTCTCGCAGATGCTGCGCGGCGGGGTGCAGCGCCTGCGCCCACGGGGCGTCGACGAACGCGGCGGACCAGCGGGCTCGCGGCACGGGGCTCCGGTCAGGTGAGGCTCTCGGTGACGAAGATCACGTCATCGGGGAGGAGGTCGAAGTCCGGGGCGCGCCCCTCGGCGATGTCCTCCGCGCGAAGGACGTAGGTGCGGCGCTGGCCGTTCTGGTCGATGCGGGTGACGCGCACGGAGTTCTTGTCGGCGAGGGCGGTGAAGCCCCCGGCGAGGGAGATCGCCTGCGTGAGGGTGATGCACTGCTGGTGCGGAAACACCCCGGGGTGCTGCACCTGGCCGAAGATGGAGATGCGCCGACTGTTGATCTCCCGCACCTCCACGCGCACGGTCGGGTCGCGGAGGATGTTGCCGCCTTCGGGGTTCTCCGGGGTGCGCTCTCCGAGGCGGCTGCGGAAGAGGTCCGAGAGCTCGCCGGCCTGCATCCCGGTGACGCGCACCCGGCCCAGGTACGGGAAGGTGATGGTCCCGTCCTCGCCGACGCGGTACTCGCCGGTGAGGTTGGCCTCGTTGAAGACGGTCACCGTGAGCACGTCGCGGGGCCCGAGCCCGATGACGGTGTTGCGGCAGGTGGTGCGCGGAGGGAGGGGCGAGCCGACCGGGCGGCGACACGCGGTCGACATCGCCGTGAGGGCGACGGCGGCGAGCAGTAGACGGCGGAGCTGTGGGGTCATCACGAAGTTGGCCAATGGGTTGCTCTGACGCGCGACGCCGTTCAGCGCCGGAGGCGCAGGGAGTATCCCCGGGGGGAGCACCGAGGCAACGGGATTGGGTCGGGAAGTGGTCGCCCCGGGCGATGGCGTGCTAGCGCCGCGTCCGTGCGTCGGCGTACGGCAATCGCAGCGGCAGTGCTGACCACCCTCGCGGGCGTCTCCTGCCATTCCTCCCGCACGGCGTCGCCCGACGCCGCCACCGGAGCGGCGCCCCGGCGGCCGCGCGTCGATCCGCCGAGGGAGCCCATTCCCCTGCGCGCCCCGAGCGTCGACGCGGGCCCCTCGACGAGCCTCGCCACGCGCCCGGTCCCCTCCGCGGGCGCGGTCGTCACCATCCCCGCGGGCTCCTTCGCGCTCGGCAGCACGCCCGGCGACCCGGGCCGCGACCCCTCCGTCGAGGCCGACCTCGCGCGGGTGCAGCTGCCGGCCTTCACCATCGACGCGCTGCCCTTCCCCGACGACCCGGCGCAGCCCGCGACGAGCGGCCTCACCCGCGAGGCCGCGGAGCGCGCATGCGGAGAGCGGGGCCGCCGGCTCTGCTCGGAACTCGAGTGGGAGCGCGCATGCAAGGGCCCCGGCGGGGCGATCTTCCCAGGCGGGATCGCGTGGGGCGGGGCGCTCTGCGCTCAGGGTGAGCTGGGTCGCTGCGCCTCGCCGGAGGGCGTCCTCGCGATGGGCACTCGCCTCGCCGAGTGGACCCGCGATGACATCGACGCGAGGGCGATCATCCGGGGCGCCTCCGGGTCCGCCGCGGCGCCGCTGCACCGCTGCGCCTCGCGACGCACCGCGCTGCCCACGCAGGCGGGGCTGGAGCTCACCTTCCGCTGCTGCGGGGGGGCGCCTCCCCCGGCGGCGACCTACCCCAGGGAGGTCTCTCGTCGGCCGTTTCGCGAGGAGCCCATGACCGCGGCGCAGGTGTCGGCCCTCATCGCGAGCGTGCCGGAGCTGGAGCGGCTGCACCTGCGCGACGGGCTGGCGATGTTCCTGCCGCAGGCGCTCAACGAGGTGATGAACCACGGGGCGACCTCGGTGGAGCTGCACCCGGAGTACTCCTTCACGGTCCAGCCGGTGCGCTGGAGCCCGACCTTCGGCGAGGACCTGCTGGTGCTGGCCGCGCGCTCTCGCGTGGGGAGCTGGGTCGCCGCGCTCTGGGTGCTGCCCGACGGGCGCTACCGCCACGCGTCGAGCTTCCTGCTCCAGGGCGACGCGGTCGCCATCGCGCTGGCCTTCGGCGAGGCGCGCCGCGAAGTCGTCTGGTCGTCGTGCTGGAACTGCGGCGGCGAGCACGGCGCCGTCTCCTACACGGACGAGAACCGCGTGTTGATCGTGCAGCGTTGATCGGTCGCACTCCCTCCGCGGCGCGAACGGGGCGATACTCCCCGGCGTGAGCGCAGACGCCACCCTGCCTTCGGGGGACCCCACCACGCCGCCGCCCGCCCCGGAGGAGCGCTCGGCCCCCGGCGAGGGCCGCATGCGCCAGGAGCGGCGCGTGCCGCTGCAGGTCTGGCTCTTCCCCTTCCTCTTCCTGCTGGGCGCCTCGGCGCTGATCTTCCTCGGCGCGCACTGGCTCGACACGGTGCGCCTCCCGAAGGCCCAGCCGCTCTCCTGGAACCTCACCCACTACAACGGCGCCCCGATGGCCGACCTGCTGCGCGACGTGAGCCAGCTGGTCACGGCGCTGCTGGGCGTGGCCATCTCGGTGGTCGCGATCATCGTCGAGCTCGCGGCCAACCGGTACACGCACAAGATCACCGAGCTCTTCTTCCGCTCGAAGGTGAACTTCACCGTGATGGGCTTCTTCGTCATCGCGGCCATCGACTCCATCTGGGTGTCGTTCACCTTCCGCGACGACTTCGCGCCCGTGTGGGGGACGCTCGTCGCGATGGCGCTCATGACCATGAGCATGCTGCTGTTGCTGCCGTACTTCGCCTTCGTCTTCGACTTCCTCAACCCCCTCAACATCGTCGCTCGCATCCGCTCGGAGACGCTCTCGATCATCCGCAGCGCGCCCGCGGTCATCGGCACCGCGCGGAGCAGCGCGGAGGCCGTCCAGCAGCACGCCGCCGACGGCACCGAGCAGCTCTCGGACGTCGTGCTCAACGCGATGGCCAACCACGACGGGGCCATCGCCATCGCCAGCGTCACCGCGCTCGGCGACCTCGGGCAGGACTACCTCGCCGTGAAGGGCGCCCTGCCCCTCGACTGGTTCGTCATCACCGACGCCGTCGCGGAGAACCCGGACTTCGTCTCCATGTCGCCGGACGTGCTCGAGTCCATCGGGCGCGAGCGAGAGTGGTTCGAGTTCAAGCTGCTGCGGCAGTTCCAGACCATCTACCAGGGCGGCCTCGGGGGCAGCCGCGAGCTCTGCTACGTCGTCGCCATCAAGACCCGCGAGCTCGCCGAGAGCGCGATGGACCGCGCCGAGCCCCGCGTGGTCTCGCTCTGCATCAAGTTCTTCAACACGTACCTGCGCAGCACCGTCAACAGCCGCGACGTGCGCACGGCCTACAACGTCTTCCACCAGTACCGGCTGCTCGCGGACGCCGCGCTCCAGCGCAACCAGGGCCGCTTCGCCGTCGAGATCGCGCGGTACTTCAAGTACTACGGCCAGCTCGCGTTCAACGTCGACCTGGGGTTCATCCTCGAGACCTCGGCCTACGACCTCTGCACCCTCAACGAGATCGCCTTCAACCTCCGCTCGCCCGAGCGGCCGGAGCTGCTGCACATCTTCCTGCAGGTCGACAAGGAGGGCGACGGCGGCACCCGCGAGGCCTCGCTCAAGGGCGTGCGCAAGGCGCAGGTGAAGCTCGCCACCTGGTACCTGCTGCACCACGACGAGGCCTCCGCGCGCGAGGTCTTCCGCGACATGCGCTACGAGAGCCCGGCGAGGCTCGCGTCCATCCGCGACGAGATCCTCTCGGTCACCTCTCCGGAGTTCTGGGAGGTCACCGACCGGGGGACCAACTTCGACTTCATCCCCGCGGCGCGCAAGCGCCAGCTGGTGGAGTTCTTCGCGTGGTTCGGCGACACGATCCCGCCGCCCCGCGTCGGGCTGATCCCCGACGAGGACCCGGGCGAGCGCCCTGCCCCGGCCAACCACCCCAATCCCGCGGTGAGCTGAGGGGGCGCCTGTACGATGCTTGCGCACACGGGTCGCGCAACAAGGGGACAACGAAGCCGCACGACGATCCTGTGAGCCGCACCATCGGCGGGAATTCCCTGTTTCTCCCGAAAATACAGGCCTGGAACGAGTGCTGCACAGGTGCCTCTCCGACGAGGAGCAGGCACTGTGAACACGACCATCTACGCGAAGGCGCCAGGGCATCGATCGGGTTGGACGCGAGCGGCCAGGCCGCAGGGGGGGCACTGATGGGCGCCCGATTCATCGTGACCAGCGGGAGCGAGCTGGTGAAGGGCATGACCTGTGGGCGGGTGCAGCTCCCCAAGGGCGAGACGCCCATCGACTCGGTGCTGCGCCGCATCCGCCGCGAGACCGGCCTGCGGGTGGTGACGCTCAAGCAGGACGAGAGCGGGTCCGACGCGAGCGTGAGGCACTACGAGGTGCTCTTCGGGCGCGGCCGCAGCAAGGCCGTCGCCGGCGCCATCCGGGTGACCATCACCACCTGAGCCGTCGACCCGATCGGGGGGACGGCGACGGGGCTACATCCGCCCGCGCATCGCGTCTAGGCGGAGCTTCCAGACCATCACCACGGCCTCGGCGAAGATCTTCCGGGACATCTTCGAGGCCCCCGCTCGCCGGTCGACGAAGAGGATCGGCACCTCGGCCACGCGCATGCCCCGAAGCACCGCGCGGTAGGTGAGCTCGATCTGGAACGAGTACCCGTTGCTCTTCACCCCGCCCAGGTCGATGCGCTGGAGCGCGTCGCGGGTGAAGGCCTTGTAGCCCGAGGTCAGGTCGCGCACGTCGAGGCCGAGGATCGTGCGGGCGTACACGCTGCCGCCCTTGGACACGAAGTGCCGCCCGGGGCCCCAGCCCTCGACCCCTCCGCCGGGGATGTTGCGCGACCCGACCACCACGTCGGCGCCGGCCTCGATGGCGCGGATGAACTCGGGCACGTACCTCGGGTCGTGCGAGAGGTCCGTGTCCATCTCGAAGACCACGTCGTAGCCCTGGTCGAGGGCCCACTGGAAGCCCTCCAGGTAGGCGGTGCCCAGGCCCAGCTTGCCCGCGCGGTGGCGCACGTGCACCCGCGGGTCACGGGCCGCGACCTCGTCCGCGAGCGCGCCGGTGCCGTCGGGGGAGTTGTCATCCACGATGAGCACGTCCACCTGCGGGGCGACCGCGAAGAGCGCGTCGAGGAAGGCGTGGAGGTTCTCCCGCTCGTTGTACGTCGGGGTGATGACGAGGACGCGTCGGCTCATGACAGGGGACGAGCACGCTACGGGCAACGCTTCGCGGCGCGCAAGGAGAGATTCCTGCGGAGCCGCGAGCCGGTGTAGCGTCGGCGTCGGTGTCCCGCGCTCCGGCCACGCTCGCCCTCCTCCTCGCCCTCGGCCTCGCGGGCGCTCGCGCCTCGGCGTCGCCGCAGGACCTCTTCGGCTTCGGCCCTCGGCTCGTCTCCATGGGCGGCACCGGCGCGTCCTTCGCCGATGACTTCAGCGCGGCGCACGCCAACCCCGCGGGGCTCTCCCGGCTGCGCGAGCGCTCGCTCACCCTCGGCTACGTGGGCACCGCCTTCTGGCTGGACCTGGACGGCCGGCACTTCGCCGCGGACACCGGCTCGGCCACCATGATCGGCCTCGGGCTGCCCATCCCCTTCGGGGGCGTGCTCCGCGATCGCGTCGCGCTGGGCCTCGGGTTCTTCACGCCCACCAACGTCATCGTGCGCGGGCGCATCATCCGCCCGACTACGCCGCAGTTCGTGATCCTGCCCGACCGGGTGCAGACCGTGGCGCTGCAGATCGGCCTCGGGGTCTCGCTCCCCGCGGGCTTCCGCCTCGGCGGCGGCGTGATGGCGATGGCCGGGCTCACCGGCACCGTGCTGGTCGCGGCGGACGCCTCGGGGCGATCGAGCTCTCGCATCGACGACCAGCTCGTGGCGACCTACGCGCCCGTGCTCGGCGCCCAGTGGGAGCGCGGCGACTGGCGCGTCGGGGCGACGTACCGCGGCTCGCTGGTAGCCAACTTCCTGGTGAGCATCGAGGCCCGCGACCTCGGCATCAACCTCCCGATCTTCAACATCTCCGGCGTCGCCCAGTACGACCCCGCGCAGCTCCAGCTGGAGGCCGCCTGGCAGCACCGGGGATGGACCGCCGCGCTCGGCGTCACGGGCAAGCAGTGGAGCGCGTACCCCGGCCCCGCCTCCGCGACGACGGACAACAGCCCGTCTCCTCCGGCGCCGGAGTTCAGCGACACGCTGGTCGCTCGCCTCGGCGTGGAGCGCCGATGGACCTGGGACGACGGCACGCACGTCGCGCTGCGCGGCGGGTACTTCTACGAGCCCTCCCCCGCGCCTCCCGCCACCGCGGCGCGCGCCTACCTCGACAACGACCGGCACGTCTTCGCCGCCGGGCTCAGCGTCGGAGCGACCGCGGCCGGAACCCGCTACACCGTCGACCTCTTCTCGCAGACCCACTGGCTCGCGCCCCGCGACGCGGCCACCGCCACCGGATCCGTCTCCCACGGCGGCGCCCTCCTCCACATCGGCGCCAGCGCGTCGGTGACCTTCTGAGCCATGCGCGCCCACGCCGCCGCCCTCGCCGCCCTCGCCCTCGCCCTGGCTCCCTCCGGGGCACGCGCCAACCCGCTGGACATGTACGGCTTCCTCTCACGCTCGACGGCGCTCGGGGGCGCGGTCACCGCCGACGTCGGCGACGTCTCCGCG
>CBIHPK010000092.1:0-32711 GCA_966211675.1 uncultured Myxococcaceae bacterium | reverse complement strand
GTGATGGGCGGGGTCTGCACGTCGACCAACGGAGCGCGCTCCGGGTTGGCCGTCGGGGTGAGCACCGCCAGCGCCGCGCGCACCTCCTTGAACTTCCGGTACTTCAGGTCGAGCTCCATCGCCCGGCCGAGCCGCGCCACGAGGTCCCACGCGGGCACCGCGTCGCCCTTCGGCGGCAGCGCCTTGCGGAACTCCTGCGCGATGCCCTTCACGTTCATGAAGCTGCCGGTCGCCTCGAAGGTGCTCGCCGCGGGCAGCAGCACCGACGCGCGCGCCGCGAGCGGACCGTCGTGCGCCGCGATGAGCACCACCTCGGACACGCGGCTCAGCACCGCGAGCGACTCCGGGTCCGCGTCGATGTCCGTGCCGATGCCCACCACGGCCTGCACCTGGCCCGCGCTGATGGCGTGCAGCAGGTCCTTGAGCGAGCCGACCTTGGCGTTGTTGGCGACCGCCACGGCGCCCGCGCGGTTGGGGTTCTGGTCGACGTTGCGGAGGATCTCGTCGCCCTTCCACGGGCCCTTCGCGGACAGGTAGAGCGGCGCGCCGAGCTGCCGCGCGAACTCCACCATCACGAAGTTGTCCTCCGTGCTCGCCTGCGCCGAGAGCAGCACCGCGAGCCAGCCCTTCTGCACGCCCTTCAGCCCCGCGGCGGCGCGCTCGAGCGCGGCCTCGACGGTGGTCTCCTCGCGCGTCCCGTCCTTGCGCACCGAGGCCTTGAGCACCCGGTGCTCGTGCTCGCGCAGGTACGTCATCATGCCGTCGTCGCACATCCAGAACTTGTTGACGGCCTCGTTCTCGCGCGGCCGGTTGCGGTAGGCCCGCAGCTCGCGCATGTCGACGTCGATGAACATGTTGCAGCCCGTGGCGCAGCCCGGGCAGATGGACGGCACCTGCGTGAGCGTCCACACCCGCGCCTTGAAGCGGAAGTGGCTGCTGGTGAGAGCGCCCACCGGGCACACGTGCTCGGTCATCAGGGTGTAGTCCCCCTCGAGCTTGCGGCCCGGCGCGGTGACCACCTCGTTGCGGTTGCCGCGCTCGCGCAGGTCGAGCATGTGGTCGCCGACGAGCTCGTCGCAGACGCGGATGCAGCGCGTGCAGGCGATGCAGCGCTCGGCGTCGTAGACGATGGTGTCGCCGAAGGGCACGGCCTTGGGCTTGTGCACGGGCTCTTCGAGCATGCGCTTGGGCGTGCGCTGCTCGGTCATGTAGTAGTCCTGGAGCTTGCACTCGCCGGCCTGGTCGCAGATGGGGCAGTCGACCGGGTGGTTGAGCAGGAGGAACTCCTGCACGTGGGCGCGCGCGTCGCGGACGAAGTGCGAGCTCTCCGAGCGGACCACCATGCCCTCGGCGGCCGTCTGCTGGCAGGCGGGCTGGAGCTTGGGCTTGCGGTCGACGACGTAGTCGTTCTTGGCGGCGTCCCACTTGAGGACGTCGAGCATCATCGCGCGCTGGCCGGGGCCGGGCTCGATCTCCACGAGGCACATGCGGCAGTTGGCCGCGATGGAGAGCCCCGGGTGCCAGCAGTAGTGCGGGATCTCGATCCCCTGGCGGAAGGCCGCCTGGATGATGGTCTCGCCCTTCTCGAAGGGGATCTCGATGTCATCAAGCTTGAAAGTAGGCATCGATCGACTCTCTAGAGGTTCGTCTTGCGGGCGGTTACCGGTCGCACTCGCCGCCGATCATGTTGATCGAGCCGAAGGTGGGGATGATGTCCGCGAGCATCTTGCCGCGGATCATGTCGTGCGCCGCCTGGAGGGAGAAGAAGCACGGCCCGCGCACGCGCACGCGCCACGGGTTGCCGCCGCCGCGCGACACCAGCAGGAACCCGAGCTCCCCGTTGCCCGCCTCGGTGTACCCGTAGACCTCACCGGGCGGCACGTCGATGCCCTCCATGATGAGCTTGAAGTGCGCGATGGTGCCCTCGATGGTCGTGTAGACCTTGTCCTTCGGGGGCAGCACGATGCGCGGGTCGACGATGCTCACCGCGTCCTCGGGCGAGCCCGGCGCGATCTTCTTCATCAGGTCGAGCGACTGCTCGATGATGCGGCAGCTCTGACGGATCTCCTCGGAGCGCACCATGAAGCGGTCGTAGGTGTCGCCGTCCTCGCCGACCGGCACGTCGAAGTCGCACTCGGCGTAGGTGAGGTAGGGCTTGTCCTTGCGGACGTCGTAGTCGATGCCCGCGGAGCGCAGCACCGGACCCGAAGCGCCCATGCCCAGCGCGTGCTCCTTGGTGAGGATGCCGACGCCCTGCGTGCGGTCGAGGAAGATGCGGTTCTTGAGCAGCAGCGACTCGCCCTCGGCCACCACCTCCAGCACCCGCGGTAGGATCGAGCGGATCTGCGACTGGAGCTTCTCCGTCGGGGGGAAGGCCGCGCCGCCGATGCGGAAGAACGAGTGCGTGAGCCGCGCGCCGGTCTGCTCCTCGCAGGCCTCCCAGATCCACTCCCTGGCCTTGAGGAACCACAGGAAGGGCGTGAAGGCGCCGAGCTCCATGGCCATGGCGCCGTTGCAGGTGAGGTGGTCGCTGATGCGGGACATCTCGCCGAGGATCACGCGGAAGAGCTGGCCCTTGCGGGGCACCTCGACGCCGAGGAGCTTCTCCACGGCGAGCGCGTACCCGACGTTGTTGAGCAGCGGCGACACGTAGTTGAGCCGGTCGGTGTACGGGAACACCTGCGACCAGGTGCCGCGCTCGGACATCTTCTCGAAGGCCCGGTGCAGGTACCCCGGCTGGATGTCCACGTCCTGCACGGTCTCGCCGTCCAGCTTCAGGATCATCCGGATGGTGCCGTGCATCGCGGGGTGCGACGGGCCCATGAGCAGGGTCATGGGCTCGCTCGGAAGTTCGAGGTCAGCCTCTTCGAAGTCGAGGTCTACGGGCTCCATGAAAGCGTTCGCTCCAGCGGTGTTTGGGACGTAGGGATGACGGGACTCAGTTGCGTTCGTCGGGGAGCGCGGAGCGGTTGAGGGGCATGCCCTCGTCCTGCAGGAAGGGGCCGAGCTTGTTGAAGGTCCCCTCGCGGTACTCGACCAGCGGCTGCGTGCGGTTGGCCGGGTAGTCCTTGCGCAGCGGGTGCCCCTTGAACTCGTCGTACGTGAGGATGCGCCGCTCGTCCGGGTGCCCGTCGAAGTGCACGCCGTACATGTCGAACACCTCGCGCTCCATCCAGTTGGCGCCGCTCCACACCGGGATCACCGAGGCCACGCGCGGCTCGTCGCCCGGGAGGCGGGTCTTGATGCGCACGCGGTGCTTCTTCGCGACGGAGTACGCGATCACGTACACCTCGAAGCGGTCGTCCATGTCGAGCTCGTCGGTGCGCGGGTCGCAACGGTCGATGGCCGACAGGTCGACGAAGTAGGTGCAGTCGCAGCGCGGGTCGTCGTGGACGAAGCGCGCGACGTCGAGCCAGCGCGAGGGCTTCACCACGGCGACGTCGTCCCCGCGGAAGCTGCTGACCTCGACGATGTCGTCACCGAACTGCGCCTTGAGGCGCTCGAGAATGAGCTTGGACATCGTTCTAGGGCTTCATCCGGATCTGGTAGAGCTTCTCGAGGGCCTCTTCGGCCCCTTCGGGGAGCGCGGTGTTCTTCACCGTCTCGGGGGTGCGGTCGCAGCGGCCGATCTTGTCCTGGAGGAGCATCAGGCCGTCGAGCACGGCCTCCGGTCGCGGCGGGCACCCGGGGATGAACACGTCCACGGGGATGATCTTGTCGATCCCTGGGACGGTCGCGTAGTTGTCGTAGAAGCCGCCGCAGGAGGCGCAGGTGCCGAAGGCGATGACCCACTTGGGCTCGGTCATCTGCTCGTACACGCGGCGCAGCACCGGGGCCTGCCGCTGCGAGATGGTGCCCACGACCCAGAGCACGTCGCTCTGGCGAGGCGAGAAGCGCGGGGCCTCGGCGCCGAAGCGGGCGATGTCATAGCGGGGCGAGGCGGTGGAGAAGAACTCCATCCCGCAGCACGCCGTCGCGAAGGGGTACTGGAACAGCGAATACTTCCGGGCCCAGCCGAGCAGGGCTTCGAACTTCGTGGTGGCGAAGCCGGACTCCCCGCCGCCGAGCGTGCGGGTTTCGAGGTGGGTCACGTCTGCCATTCGAGGGCTCCCTTCTTCCAGCAATAGACGAGGCCCGCGGAGAGGACGGCGATGAACACCAGCATCTCGGCGAGGCCGACCCAGCCCAGGCGCTGGAAGAGCACCGCCCAGGGGTAGAGGAAGATCGCCTCGATATCGAAGACCACGAAGAGGATCGCGGTCAGGTAGAACTTCACCGACAGCTTGACGTGCTGCGTGCCGGAGCTGGGGTTGCCCGACTCGAAGGGCTCGCTCTGCGACGGCGGGCGCTTCAGGTTCTTCGGGCCCATCACCGTCGCGAGGGTGAACATGGTCACCGCGATGAAGAGCGAGAACCCGACGACCAGGAAGACGGGACCGTAGGATTGGGTGAGTCCTTGCTGCACAGGCGCTCCGTGCGCGAGGGTCTAGCGGCGTCGCTTTGGGGTGTCAATCACCCTGCAACGCGCGACCGGACGCGACGGCGCGGACCGTACACCAAACCCCACCTCCCGTTTGGAAAAGGATGTCGGGCCTTCCCGGCGCCCCTTCGAGCTCGTGCAGCGGCGCCCTCGCCTCACGAGGGTTGGCGCGAACCTTGTTCTATGTCCGCCGTGACCCACGAAACCGTGGGTTCTGTGCCTGCCTGGGCCACTCACCGGGCGAGGCAGTCACACACCGGAGGTGCTCCATGAGAATCCTTACAACACTGCTTTCCCTCTCCCTCCTGCTCGCGCTCACGGGCTGCGGCTCGGTGGTCATCCAGGCCGACCCCGACGGGGGCGGCGCGTCCGATGTGCCCCCGGCGAACGATCGCCCCTCCCCGGGCGACGCGCCGCTCCCGCCGACCGACCGGCCGCTGCCCGTCGACGTGCCGCGGACCTGCACCTCCACCGCGGACTGCGGCCCCGGCCTCGAGTGCCTCGGCGGAGAGGGCTGCGGCACCCCGTGGACCTGCCAGCCCGCCCTCGGCCGCCCCTGCACCGCCGACTTCTCTCCCTTCTGCGGCTGCGACGGGGTCACCTTCGGGGGCAGCTCGTCCTGTCCCCCGCGCCCCTTCCTCCACCGCGGCCCCTGCGGCGCCATCGACGCCGGCCCGGCCGGCTGCGCCATGCCCGATGGCAGCGTCTGCGCCGTCGGTCAGACCTGCCGCGCCGGCGAGTGCACCACCTGCTTCTGCTCCGCGCCGGGGATGCTCCGCTGCACCGGCGGCTGCGTCGACGCCGGTCCGCCGCCTCGCGTCTGCCGCGGCAACGTCGACTGCCCGGCGGGCTCCATGTGCTCCGGCCCCGAGGGCTGCGGCATCCCGTGGACCTGCCAGCCCGCGCCTCCCTGCACCCGCGACCTGACCAGCTACTGCGCCTGCGACGGCACCACCTTCATGGCCAGCTCGACCTGCCCCGGTCGACCGTACCTCCGCCGCGGCGCCTGCGGGATCGTTCCCCCTCCGCCCGACGACGCCGGCCCCGGCTACTGCACCATCAACGGGGTGACGTGCCGCCAGGGCGTCCCGTGTCGCATCGACGAGTGCACCACCTGCACCTGCAGCGGGGACAGCGTCTCGTGCGGCTCGACCCCGGGCTGCGCCATGGACGGCGGCGTCGAGCCCCCGCCCTACTGCCCCCCGCAGGACGCCCGCGGCGTCGGAGCCTGCGCGGCCTTCTTCGGCTACGCCTGGGACGGATCGCAGTGCGTGGGCGTGAGCGGCTGCTCGTGCTCGGGCACCGAGTGCCGCACCCTCGCCCGCGACCCGATGGCCTGCGAGATCGCCCACCGCCTCTGCCCCCGCCCGCTCTGATCAGCGGCGCGGGCGACCCCTCCCCAATCACACCTCGATGCGCGCCAGCCGGGGCTCGTCCCCGGCTCCCTCGAAGGCCTCCGTCAGCGCCGCGTCGAGCGCCTCGGACACCTCCAGCAGCACCACCTGGGCGCGCGCCGAGCACGCGCGCAGCATCGCCGCGAGCGGGGCGATGAGCGCCTCGGGCAGCCCCTCCTCCACCGCGTCGAGCACCAGCAGCGGAGCGGGCGACACCGCGCAGAGCATCGCCCCGCGCAGCAGCCACGCCACCGCCTCGTCGCTCATCGCCGAGAGCGCCGTCGCGCCGCCGCCCTCGTGCGAGAGCGCCACGGTGATCCCCTCCTCGCCCACCGCCGGGAAGGTCAGGCCCGTCACCGTCGGGTCGAGCGCCCGCAGGCCCGCGAGCACCGGCGCCCTCAGCGGCTCGAAATCCCACAGGCTGTAGAGCGCGTTCACCAGGTTGCGCCCGTCCTCCGAGAGCCGGTCGTGGAACACCCGCTCCGCCGCGAAGCGCCTCGGCGCGCCCTCCGCCGAGGGGTCGATGCGCCCGTGGCGACGCCAGCCCGCGAGGCGCTCCGTGTAGGGCTGCACCCGCTTGTCGTTGTAGAAGGCCGGGAGCGCTCCGAGCGCGGTCATGTCGTCCGCGAGGGTGGCGACCTGCTCCTTCGGCGGGCGCGTCCCGGCGAGCACGGGGCCCTTGTGCGCCGGCGTGAACACCGCGCGAGAGCCCCGCCGCTCGAGCATCTCCTTCAGGTCGAAGTCGTCTTCTTGAGTGAAGCGCTCGTATACGATCGCCCAGCCATTGTTCTGCTCGATGCGCTCGAGGACGAGCTCGTAGCCGAGGTCGAGCGAGCCCTCCTCCGGGGCGCCGAGGCGAGCGAACCACCGGGTCTCCGCGAAGCCATCGGTGAAGCGCTCCGGCGGGTGCGGCGGCTCCAGGGCGAAGGCCTCCGCGAAGCTGCTCCAGCCGCGGGCGGTGTTGGAGACGTGCAGCGCCACGGCGAGGAGGTCCTCGGCCCGAGGCCCGCTGAGCACCGTGAGGTCGCCGGGGCTCCAGGACAGCGTCTCGATCGAGCGGAAGCCCTCGACGTCGAGCCGCCGCAGCTTCACGACCAGCGGCCCCGCTGCGCCATCACCCACGGCGACGGACCCGACGGTCCGCCCTGCTCTCGGGCCGCCGCGGCGGAGCCCTCGAGCTTCGAGGCCGCGAGGGCGGTGGCGATGGCCCAGGCCTCGGCGTCGTCCTCGGCCACCTCGGGGTAGTCCACCAGCTCGTCGCGGAAGCGGTCGATGAAGCCGGTGTCGTAGTCGCCCTTGATGAACGCCGGGTGCGCCATCAGCCGCTGATGGAACGACAGGTTGGTGCGGATGCCCGTGACCACGTACTCGCGCAGGGCGCGGGCCATCCGGGCGACCGCGCGAGGCCGGTCCGGCGCCCACACGCTGAGCTTGGAGATGAGCGGGTCGTAGTAGCTGCTGATCTCGCAGCCGGGGTACGCGCCGCCGTCGTCGCGCACGCCCGGACCTCCCGGGACGCGCAGCTTCTCGATGCGACCGGGCGAAGGGAGGAAGCCGCTCGACGGGTCCTCCGCGTACACGCGGCACTCGATGGCCGCGCCGCGGCGGACGATGTCGTCCTGGCCGAAGCCGAGGGCCTCGCCGTGGGCGACTCGCACCATCTCGCGCACCAGGTCGAGGCCCGTGATGAGCTCCGTCACCGGGTGCTCCACCTGGAGCCGGGTGTTCATCTCCAGGAAGTAGAACTCCCCGTTCTCGCCGAGCAGGAACTCGAAGGTCCCCGCGGAGAAGTACCCCACCGCCTTGGCGCCGCGCACCGCGACCTCGCCCATGCGCTTCACCAGCTCGGCGGACACCGCGGGCGACGGCGCCTCCTCGACGACCTTCTGGTGCCGCCGCTGCACCGAGCAGTCGCGGTCGAACACGTGCAGCAGGTTGCCGTGCTGGTCGCCCAGCACCTGGATCTCGACGTGCCGCGGCCGCACCACGGCCTTCTCCAGGTACACCGTCGCGTCGCCGAAGCTCTTGAGCGCCTCGCTCTGCGCGCGCTCGTACGAGGACGCGAGGTCCTCCGGGCGATCGACGAAGCGCATGCCCTTGCCGCCGCCGCCCGACGCGGCCTTCAGCATCACGGGGTAGCCCACGCGCTCGGCCGCCACGCGGAGCTCGTCGATGGTGCCGGGCTGGGCGCCGGGGACCACCGGGACGCCCGCCGCGCTCATCAGGGCGCGCGCCGCGGGCTTGCTCCCCATGGCCCGCATCGCGCTCGCCGGAGGACCGATGAACACGATCCCCGCGCGGGCGCAGGCGTCGGCGAACTCCGGGTTCTCCGAGAGGAAGCCGTAGCCCGGGTGGATCGCCTCCGCGCCGGACCGCTTCGCCGCGCGGATGACCCGCTCGATGTCGAGGTACGACTCGCGCGCGGGCGCCGGCCCGATGGGCCACGCCTCGTCGGCCATGCGCACGTGGAGCGCCGCGCGGTCGGCCTCGGAGTACACCGCCACCGCGGCGATGCCCATCTCATGCAGCGTGCGGATCACCCGTACGGCGATCTCTCCCCGGTTGGCCACCAGCACCTTCTTGAACATGGCGACGGGTGTTCTCACAGAACCCTCGAGGCCCGCAACGCCGCCCTCATCGGAGACGCGCCCTCGCTAGGGTCGGCTTTTCTTGCTAGACCCCTGAACCATGACGCCAGCGGAGGTCGCAGAGAGGCACCGCAAGCGCGCCCGGGTCGCCCTCGACCTGGGCCGCTACGAGGCCGCCGAACGGGAAGCCCGCGCCGCCCTCGGCTCCATGCCGACGGACGCCGACTCGCTGGTGCTGCTCACCCGCGCTCGCCTCGGCGCCGGCCGCTACGAGCCCGCGTGGGAGGCCGCCCAGGCGGCGGTCCGCGCCGCGCCCGAGCGCGGGTACGCCCACTACCTGGCCGGCTTTACCCTCCAGTGTATGGGCCGCTTCGAGGAGGCCCTCGGCCACATCGACCGCGCGCTCGTCTACGAGCCCGACTACGCCCGCTACCAGGTGCGCCGCGCGCTCAGCCTGGCGGAGCTCGCCCGCCCGCAGGACGCGATGGCCGCCATCGACCGCGCCCTCTCGCTCGACCCCAACGACGGCGTGGTGCTGGAGATGTCCGCCCGCGTGCTCGGCACCCTCAAGGACTACGACCGCGCCGAGACCCTCACCCGCGAGCTCATCAAGCTCGAGCCCGACAACGCCGCGGGCTTCGGCCGCCTCGCGTGGCTGCTCACCGAGCGCCGCCGCTTCCCCGAGGCCGCGGAGGCCGCGCGCGAGGCCATCCGCCTCGACCCCAACCACTACGCCGCGTGGGCCAACCTCGGCTACGCCGCGCTCGAGCTGCACCTCTACCGCGAGGCCGAGTCCGCCAGCCGCGAGGCGCTGCGCATCCGGCCGGGGCTCCAGTCGGCGATGACCAACCTCGTGGTCGCGCTGCGAGAGCGCGGGGCCCTCGACGAGGCCGCCCAGCTCCTCGCCCAGTGCCGGGCGCGCGACGCGTCCAACGCGTCGTTCCAGAAGCAGCTCGCGGAGGTGCAGCTGGCCATCGCCACGCGCGACCGGGTGCGCCTCGTCGACCGCGTCGCCGTCACCGCCGTCGCGGCCGCGGTCACCGTCGCCGTCGCCCTCATCGACGGCCGAGCGGGCCTCGCGGTGGGCGTGCTCGCCCTCGTCGCCACGATCATCGCGTGGCGCGTGGGGCGCTCGAAGCCCGCACCGCCGCCCGCGCCGGATCGGTGAAGAGCCCGTCGGTCACCAGGTCGAGCATGGCGTCCACGAGCTCCGCGGGCTCGGACACCGCGCGCCGCAGGATGAGCTGATAGAGCAGCTCCTTGATGATCCCCGTGAGGCAGAACGCCCGGATGCGACGGTGCCCGGGGCGCACGAGCCCGGCCTCCTCGCCCTGCTCCAGCGAGCGCTCGATCAACCCCGCGATCTCCTCGTAGAAGGCGAGCAGCCGCTGGTCGAAGTCCGCGTCGAGGCCCACCGCCGCGGAGAAGAGCACCTTCGCCATCGCGGGCTCGGCCATGAAGCGCTCGACCAGCCGGAGCAGGTTGCTGCGCAGCTCGAACATGACCCGCGTCGGGTCCGAGTCGGGCACCGTCTCGATGGGCTCGATGGTCTCCGCGAGCTGGCGGACGAAGCCCGAGACGAGCTCCTCGAAGATCGCGCGCTTGTCCTCGAAGTACAGGTAGAAGGTGCCCCGCGCGACCCTCGCCCGCGCCACGATGTCCTCGATCTTGGCGTCGTGGTAGCCCTTCTCCGCGAAGACCTGCGCCGCGATGCCGAGGATCTGCGCGCGCCGTTGCTCTCGGTCCATCGTCGCCATTCGAGGGGTGATCGGTACCACAGGTCGCGCGCCTCGCCGGGCCCTTCCTCCCCGACTGACAGGAAACGTCCCACGCCCGGGGAGGGGCTTCCATGCCTCGGCGTACCATGCTGTATAAGGGCCGCGCGGCCGTCGATCGATGGTCCCGCTGCCGCACCAAATACGGAGGGTTTCTCGGAATGATGCAGATTCCAGGTAGCAATGGGCTTGGTCCGATCCACGCGGCGGGGGGCTATCCCCCGGGTGGCGGTGGTGGCTTCGGCGCTCCGCCCGGCGGCGGCTTCGGCGCCCCTCCTGGCGGCGGCTACGGCGCTCCTCCGGGTGGTGGTTTCGGCGCGCCTCCGGGTGGCGGCTTCGGCGCTCCTCCGGGCGGTGGCTACGGCGCGCCTCCGGGCGGCGGTTTCGGCCCCCCTCAGGGCGGCGGCGGCTACGGCGCGCCTCCGGGCGGCGGCTATCCCCCCGCGGGCGGTGGGATGATGATGGGCGGCGGCGGCGGTCGGGTGAACTACGCCGGCGCGGGCGGCTCGCTCTTCTCCGTGTACCTGCTCGGCGTCTTCCTCCCCGTGCTCGGGGTCGAGCTGCTGGGCTTCGGCTCCGCGGGCGGCATCATGGCGGCGACCCGTGACAGCGTGACCAACCAGCCCTCCAGCGCGGGCTCGGCCCTCGGCGGGCTGCTCATGCTGCTGACCTACGTCGCGCTGTTCTTCGTGGTCATCGCGGGGATGAACAAGCTCCTCAAGTACTACTGGGACAACATCACGATCGAGGGGAAGCGCTGCGCCTACCACGGCACCGCGGGCGGCCTCATCAGCGCCATGATCGTCCCGATGATCCTGACCGCGTGCACCATGGGCATCTACACGCCCTGGTACATCACCAGGATGAAGAGCTGGATCTACTCGCAGGTCGACGTCAGCGGCGAGCGCCTCGCCTACAACGGCGACGGCGGATCGCTGCTCGGCATCTGGCTGCTCGGGTCGATCCTCACCAGCCTCACCTTCGGGATCTACTTCCCCTGGTATCACAACAACATGCTCGAATATGAGTGGAACAACACCACCATCTCGGGCCGCGGCTTCCGCTTCCAGAAGGACCCCGGCGGGTTCTTCGGCATGTGGCTGCTCAACACGGTGCTGATGATCTGCACCTGCTTCATCTACACGCCGTGGGCGATCTCCAATCAGTGGGATTGGGAAGCCAAGCACATCGGCTGATCGCTCCCCTTCGATGGCGCCCTGGCCGGTCATCCGCGAACGCCTCGGCCCCATCGTCCCGCCCGCCCTGATCTGCTCGCTCCTCGCGCTCGTCCCCTTCTCCACCTGCATCGTGAAGATCGTCACGGGCCGCCCCTGCCCCGCGTGCGGCATGACCCGCGCGTCGCTGCGGCTGCTCCACGGCGACCTCCACGGCAGCCTCGCGCTCCACCCCCTCGCGCTCCCATCGGCCCTCGCGCTGGGCGCCGCGGTCGCGCTCGCGCTCACCCTCCCTCCGCAGCACCCGCTCTGGGCGCGCTTCGTCCGCGCCTCGCTCACCGCCTTCGGCGTCGCCTTCGTGGCGGTGTGGGCCGCCCGCATGGCGGGCTTCCTCCCGCCGGTGTAGCGGTTGTGCTACCCGCGGCGTAGCGACTAGAGTCCGCCCCCCTCACCCGTGGAACAGCCCTCTCCCGCTCACTCCCGCTGGCGCTTCGCGGCGCTGCTGGTCCCGCTGGTCGCCCTGGTGGAGCTCACCGCGCAGGCCGTGATCACGGCCCGCGTCCCGAAGGCCTCGCACTGGCGCGCCGCGGCCGCGTACCTCCGCGGCATCCGCCACCCGGGCGACCTCGTCACCTCCGCCCCGCTCTGGACCGATCCGCTCGCGCGGCAGTACTTCGCCGACATGATCCCGCTGCGCGACGCGGCCAGGCCCGACGCGACCCGCTATCGCCGCGCGCTGGTCGCCACCATCCGCGGCCGAGAGAACCCCGACCTGCGCGGCTGGCGAGAGACGGCCCACCGCGACTTCGGTCCCATCACCGTGCGCACGCTGGAGAACCCCGCGCCCGCGACGGTGCGCTACGACCTCCTCGAGCACCTGCACCCGCCGGACGCGGAGGCCTTCCGCGTCGCCGGGGACAACCCCACCCCGTGCGAGTGGCGCACCGGGGCCTTCGTCGCGGGCGGCGGCCTCGGGCAGGGCGCGCTCGCCGGACCCGACCGCTTCTTCTGCTCCCCCGAGGCCTGGAACTACATCGGCGCGACCACCATCGAGGACATGGAGCACCGCGGCCGGCAGTGCATCTGGTCGCACCCGATCCAAGGCGGCGCGATGGTCACCCGCTTCCGCGACGTGCCCATCGGGACGGTCTTCCACGGGCACCACGGCATCGCCTACGAGGCCGAGCGCGGCGACGACCTCGGCAACCAGGGAGGGCCCGTCGAGCTGCGGGTGCTCATCGACGGCGCCGAGGCGGGCCGCTCGATCCACCGCGACGGCGAAGGCTGGAAGGGCTTCGAGATCGACACCCGCGCGTGGGCCAACACCACGCGACAGCTCACCATCGAGGTGCGCGCCGAGGCGCCCGGGATGCGCCACTACTGCTACGAAGGAGACGTCCGATGACGCGGCTCCAGCGGGTCGCCACGGCGCTCAAGCCGCACGCCATCGGCGCCGTCCTCGCCCTCGTCTACCTGGTGGTGCTCATCCGCACCGCCCCGACGCTGGGCTACGCGCGCGACGAGGGCTTCTACTTCCACGCGGCCACGGACTACGCGCGCTGGTTCGACCTGCTGCTGCACGACCGGCGCGCGGCGCTCACCCGAGGGGCCATCGACGCGGCCTGGGCGACCAACCACGAGCACCCCGCGCTGATGAAGTCGCTCTTCGCGCTCTCGTGGCTCTTCCTCCACGAGAAGTGGCGCTGGATCGCCTCCGAGGGCCTGAGCTTCCGCCTCCCGGGGATGATCATGGCGGCGCTCGGCCTCTGGGTGACCTTCCTCTTCGGGCACCGCGCGCACTCGACCCGCGTCGGCCTCGTGGCGGCGGTGTCGCTCGCCTTCATGCCGCGCATCTTCTACAACTCGCACCTCGACTGCTTCGACGTGCCCGTCATGACCATGTGGGTCGTCGTGCTCTACGCCTACTGGCGCTCCCTCGCCGGGGGCGTCGGGTGGGCCCTCGCCACGGGCGTCGCCTGGGGCCTCGCGCTCGAGACCAAGCACAACGCGTGGTTCGTGCCCTTCCTGGTGGTGACGCACTTCGTGCTCACCCGCGCGGGCGACCTGCGGCGCGACGCCTCCCGCGGCAACTTCCCGGTGCCCCTCTCGCTCGTGGCGATGGCCGTGCTCGGCCCGCTCATCTTCATCGGGCTCTGGCCGTGGATGTGGTTCGACACCCTCTCCACGCCGACGCACGCGCCCGGACGCTTCCAGGAGTACGCGGGGTTCCACCTCAACCACGCGTACTACAACATGGAGTGGCTCGGATATAACTGGTTCCACCCGCCGTTTCCGAGGCTCTACTCGTGGGGGATGGTGCTCTTCACGGTGCCGGGCATCACGCTCCTGCTCTTCGTGATCGGCCTCGCGCTCATGCTCCCGACGATGGTGCGGGAGTCCTCCGGGCTGCTCGGTCTCCTGCCCCTCAAGCGCCTCCGCGACTGGGTCGAGGCCCACCGCAGCGACGACCTTCGCGGCACCTGGACCCTGATGTTCCTGGGCTTCATGGTGCCGATGGCGCCGTGGCTCTCGCGCAACACGCCCATCTTCGGCGGCACCAAGCACTGGTTTCCCGCCTACCCCTTCCTCGCGCTCCTCGCCGGCGTCGGCTTCGCGCGCGTCGCGGCCCTGCTCGAAGACCTCCTCCGCGACCGCGTGCGCCGCGCGGGCATCGTCACCGCGGCGCTGGGCCTGCTCGTGGTGCTGCCCCCCATCGCGCAGAGCGCGCACTCGCACCCCTTCGGCCTCAGCAACTACACCCCCATCGCGGGCGGCGCTCCGGGCGCGGCGGACCTCGGCCTCAACCGCCAGTTCTGGGGCTTCACCACCGGCTCCGCGGTGCCCTGGCTCAACGAGCACGGCTCTCCCAACGCGGGCGTGTACATCCACGACACCACCTTCGAGTCGTGGAACATGCTCCAGCGCGACGGCCGCCTCCGCCCGGACCTGCACCCCGTGTGGCAGGTCGGCGAGGGCGAGCTCGCCATCGTGCACCACGAGCTGCACATGAACGAGGTCGACTACCAGATCTGGACCGCCTTCCAGTCCCCGGCCACGGCGTATGTCGTGACCTATGACGGCGTGCCCATCGTCTCGGTGTACCGCAACCCGCGCCCCCGCTGAGGGGCTGTGAGATACTGCGCGCGCCAATGCCCGCAGCTGCCTCGGTCCCTCGCGCCGGGACGATCATCGATCACCGCTACGTGCTCGGGAGCCTCCTCGGAGAGGGCTCCTTCGGCGCCGTGTGGCGAGCGCAGGACCAGCGGCTGTCCAACCGCGCGGTCGCCGTCAAGCTGCTGAAGTCCGAGTTCCTGGAGCACGAGTCGGCGGTGCGGCGCTTCGACGCCGAGGCCGACGCGCTCGCACAGATCAGCCACCCCAACATCGTCGGCGTCCTCGACCGCGGCGTCTGGAGCGGTCAGCGCTACATCGTGATGGAGTTCGTCGAGGGCCGAGGGCTCTCCGGCTGGCTCGCGGACCACCGCCGCCAGAGCGAGCGCCCGCCGCTGCCGGTGGTGTTCTCCCTCTTCGACCAGCTCTGCGCGGGCCTCGAGGCCGCCCACGCGGTGCGCACCCCGGGGCCCATCGTCCACCGCGACCTCAAGCCCGACAACATCCTCCTGCGCGCCTCGGCCCGCGGCGAGATGATCGTGAAGGTCGTCGACTTCGGCATCGCGCAGCTCGGCCGGCGCACCGCCACGCGCTCCGGCGTCACCATGGGCACGCCCCTGTACATGGCCCCCGAGCAGGCCTTCGGTCACTCCGGCAGCATCGGCCCCTGGACCGACGTCTTCACCCTCGGCGTGGTGCTGATCGAGCTCCTCACCCTCGACGCCCAGGCCACCGACGACGACAGCTGGTGGGTCGTCGCCGTGCGCCGCCCGAACGAGCTCCGAGCGATGCTCCCGCCCCGCCGCCCGGACGTGCCCGACGCGCTCTGGGACGTGGTGGTCCAGTGCCTCCAGACCGAGGGGACCGACCGCTTCGTCGACGCGGGCGCGCTGCGCGTGGCGGTGCGAGACGTCGCCTCGGGGCTGCTCGGCGCCGGGGCCCTGTCGCGCCCGCCTTGGCCGGCGACCCCATCGCCGCTGCCGGCGGTCCCCACGGCGCCCGATCGCTTACCGAGCCCGGTATTCGACCGCACCCCCACGGACCGCGACGAGGAGCTCGGCGTGGCCCACGCCCCGACGGAGCTCGCGCCCTCCGCCCCCCCGCTCCGCTGGGCGTGGCTCTTCGCGATGGTCTCCCTGGTGGCGGCGCTCCTCGCGGCCGGCATCGTCGCGCTGCTGGTCTGGCGTGACGCGCACCCGTCGGCCGCCGGTGCGTCCTTGACCAGCCGCCCGGCGGCTTCCAATGTGCCCCGGCCCTCAGGCCTGCCGGGCCTGGTCGGCAACGACCCCGAACTGATGGATCTCCTCCGACGCTGGGACTCCGCCGTACGTCTCCAGCCCGGGGCCCCTGGCCTCGATCGCTTCTATGCCCCCCGGGTCTGGTGGAACGCGCAGTCCATGGACGCGGCGGGGATCGGGTCCCAGCTCGAGCGCGCCGTCCTCTCCGGTGGCACCAACTCGTTCGACTGGACCCGCAGCACCTGGGAGCACGAGGCCCTCACGAGCGCCGACGTCCCGGGTGCCTGCCGCGCCGTCCCCGGCGCCACCGGGGACGTGGTGAAGGTTCGCGCGTGGAGCGACGAGTACCGCGCCGACCGTCACGCCTCCATCGGGTGTCCTCGCCTGGAGGGCCGCTACCTGCTCCGCCTCCGCAGGACACCCGCGGGATTGCGCATCTGCCACGAGAGCTGGTCGCTGTCAGAGGGAATCTGCGCGTCCTGCCCGACGGCCCCGGTGTGCTCCCGCCGCTGACTTCCTACCGGGGGGTCACCCTGAGGTGACAACCCCCCGGTCGGTCCGGTAGGTTCCGCGCGCTCGCACGGTCAGGTTTCTAACGCGCGACCTGCCACCTCTGCGAAGGGCCTGTATTCCAGCACCCTTGTGTATGGCATCGGCCTTGCTGCCTTGTGGTGGTGCAATTCTCTCCGTTCATGATGGGAGGTTCGAGACGATGTCTGATGAACAGGAATATCCGGGCGCTCGCAGGGGAATGAACCCTGCTCGCCGTCTCTGGCGGAGCAGGGCGCTCGGCGCGCTGCTGCTCGGCGGTCTCGCGGTCGGCAACGCCGACTGCGCCCAGGAGCGCGATCCGATCGATCGCACCCGCCCGGCGAGGGTCAGCAAGACCTTCTTCGTCGGACAGAACATCCAGGACGCCCGGGATAATCCCGAGTTCTACATGAACAACTTCGTCGTCGATGCCCCGGCGTCGCAGTCGCTGCTGCCGGTCGGCACCTACGACGACGTCGACCGCATCCGGTGGGAGATCCAGGAGGACGTGCTCCTCGCCCGCAAGGCGTACGAGTACGTCACCGGCTCCGACGGCCGCGGCGTTCGCGGCCCCACGGAGACGGGCATCATCGTGGCGGCCTACCGCATCGAGAGCCACTTCGACGTGCGGCGCGCGTACAACTCGTCCACCGGCGAGGAGATCAACGTCGTCGAGGAGAACGTGGTCGACCGGCCCTGGTACGAGCGCGAGTTCATGCGCGTCGACTGGTCCAACAACATGGTCGACAACCCCGACTGGTCGGGCCTGTTCTACGGCTCGCTCTTCGGGTCGATCTCGTTCCAGCCGGTGCGCTACTACGAGCAGAACCCCACGTCGCCCAACGCGCCGAACTTCTGCGAGATGGAAGCCGGCATGGTGCGCGACACCACCACCGGGCAGTGCGTCCAGGGCCCCAACTCCCGTAACAACAACGGCGGGTACTTCGACGTCACCTCCAAGTGGCTGGTCAACCCGGAGTCCAGCGACGCCTTCGGCGGCACGCTCCCGACCTGCCTCGTCATCAACTTCTTCACCGGCAGCGACGTCTATGACTGCAACCCGCAGGAGGCGACCATCCGCACCTCCTTCCGGCGCGTCGAAGACCGCGACTTCCAGCCGCTGGAGATGACCCGCCAGCCCTACGACCTCGTCGGCGGCCCGCGCGCGACCCGCAACGGCTACGACCCCAACTACGGCACCGTCGACCGCAACTTCCACCGCTACCAGATGGTCCACAACATCTGGATGCGCTCGCACCTCGACCGGCAGTACACCTGCTCGACGGTCGACGCGAACAGCGACGGCGTCATCGACGGCAACCTCGACGCCAACTCCAACGGCACCGCCGACGCGTGCGAGGCCGCCAACCACCCGGGCTCGCAGTGCGACACGGTCATGGGCCGCTGCACGCTCCCGTACCGCGAGCGTGAGATCCGCCCGATCGCCTACTACACCAACCCCGAGATGCCCTCGGAGTTCCAGGACCACGTCGAGATCGAGGCCGCGGACGGCACGCTGACGTACCGCTTCCCGACCGCCGACGAGGCCCGCAACCGCGCCGCCTCCGGCGCGGGCGCGACCTTCGTCACCGGCGCCACCGAGGAGATCATCAACACCTGGGACATCGCCATCCGCCGCGCGGCCGCCAGCGCCCGCGAGGTCGAGTGCCGCAAGCTCGGGCCCAGCGCCCCCGGCGGCGTCGGCGGCGACCGCGACACCTGCCACAGCCGCTTCTTCGAGGCCGACCTGGTCTCGCAGCACCTCGGCGCCTTCCTCGGCGACAACCCCAAGGTCGCCCCCTCGGGCGCGCCGGCCATCGCCCGCGCGGTCGTGCTCTGCCACAACCCCGTGCGCGCGGATGACAGCACCGCCTGCCGCGAGCCCGGCTACCGGGTCCGCCTCGGCGACGTCCGCTACAACCACGTGAGCTACTGGCCGGGCAACTCCCGCGCGCCCTTCGGCGGCATCGCCCACTGGGGCTTCGACCCGCTCACCGGCGAGGTCGTCTCCAACGGCGGCTTCAACATGGGTCGCTCGGTGGAGTTCGCCGCTGGTCAGCAGCGCGACTACATCCGGATGATCATGCACTACCTCGACCCGGCGCTCGATGACCTCACCGTCGAGGCCTACACGAGCAACGCCGCGTCGCAGAGCCTGGCGCAGTACATCCGCAACCCCGCGGCCGCCACCATCGGCAGCGGCAACGACCGCACCAACGTCGAGCGCATCAACGAGCGCGCGGTGAGCGACGACGCCGAGCACGCGGCCGCCGCCCTCAACACCGCGTCCGTCGAGGGCACCGACTTCGAGGCCGCCGCGATCCGCCAGTTCAACCAGCAGACGGACACCGCGCCGGTGAACAACGGCGTGTCGCAGACCGCGGTGGCGTTCCAGCAGCAGGCCGCCCTGCTCCGCGGGACCCGCTACGAGACCGACATGATCGACCAGCAGTGGCTGCGCGCCGCGGGCCTCAACCCGACGGCCGCCCTCAGCTCGCTCGACAACAACGCCCTCAACCAGGCCTCACCCCTTCGCCGGATGGATCCGGAGTGGGCGACGGACATGCGCAGCCGCCTGATGGCTCGCCTCGAGAACCGCGGCTTCTGCTTCCAGGACGCCGGCGCGCCGGCCCTCGTCGGCTCGACCGACATCCAGGGCGTCGCCCGCTGGTTCGCGCAGCGCTACCGCAACCTGACCAAGGAAGCCCGCGCCGCCCGCATCATGCAGGACCTCCGCATCGACGCCTACAAGGGCATCGCGCTGCACGAGGTCGGGCACAGCATCGGGCTCTACCACCTGCCCGTGTCGAGCTACGACTCGATGAACTACAACCCGCAGTACTGGCAGCTGCGTACCCGCAACGGCACCGCCCAGGCGAGCTGCCGCGCGGAGACCTGCAACCAGACCGCGTGCCCGGTGATCCGCGCCGCGGACCGCAACGCGGACAACTGCATGGGCCCGCGCTACCTCGATCCCGAGTCGGACGAGGAGATGGGCATCCGTGACCTCGCGGCGGGCAACCACCACGCGGGCATCACCTACTTCGGCAACACCTCGACGATGGAGTACCAGTGGGAGCGCTTCGGCGAGACCGTGGGCCTCGGGTCGTACGACATCTACGCGATGGGCATCCTCTACGGCCGCGTGGTCGAGACGATGGAGTCGGACACCGCCCGCGGCGGCCAGAGCGCGCAGTCGCAGCGCCGCTTCGCCTGGAACCTCCGGTCGCAGCTCTCGGAGAAGTACCTCGCGAACTTCACCGACCCGGCGTTCTCCGCCCCCGGCTCGACGCCCCCCGAGGCGAACGACGCCCCGCTGGGCCTCGCGCACTACACCGAGATGGCGCGCCAGCTCCACGTCTTCGACCCCAGCTTCTGCCGCGACGCGACGGAAGAGGAGAAGGCCCGCTACCGCTGGCGCCTGGTCGACGGCAAGATCTGCCGCTTCGCCCCGCGCGACCACGCCGCGCTCACGGACATGGAGACGTCGCAGACCTACGACTCCAACGACCCCGAGCCCGAGGGCGGCGGCGATCAGGACCAGGCCGCGCCGTCGTGGCGCGTCCGCAACGGCACGCCGGACGCCGGCCACACCATCACCAACGGTGAGGGTTCGCTCCGCTGGCGCTACCGCGTGTCCTGGGACCGCGGCGTGGGCTACCCCCACATCCAGTACTTCGACCAGGGCGCGGACATCTACGAGGTCTCCCGCTCGATCACCCGGAAGTACGACCTCACGTACCCGGCCATGTACTTCCGCCGCGGCAACCGCGAGTGGGCCTCGTGGAACGTCTCCTCGGCGGTCTCGTCGCGGATGTTCCGCCTGGTGCGCGGCTACCACTGGAACGTCGCGCGCGACTACTCCTACTACCGCGGCGCCCTCAACGACGCGAGCTTCGCGGTCTACGCCCGCAGCGACAACGCCCTCGGGCCGACGCTCGGCGCGCAGACGGAGATGTTCGACTTCTTCGCCCGCGTGATGCTGATGCCGGAGCCCGGCTCCTTCGTCGCCTCCAACGAGCAGTCGGCCGCGGACGCCGACCGCAGCACCCCGGAGCTTCGCGCCGCCGGGACGACCATCTTCGACGCCGACGACGGCGCCACCGCGCCGCGCTTCAGCGTCGGCATCGTGGACGGCCGCTTCATCGCGGACGACTTCGACAACGGCCAGGGCGGCTCGCTGGATTACCAGTCGTACGCCAACCGCGAGGGCGCCTCGATCGAGAAGAACTTCGCGGCCATCATGCTGACGGACACGCGCCCGACCTTCTCGTCGATCACGCGCAACCTCTACCTCGACGGCCGTGAGTTCCAGGTGAACTTCGCGACCGACATCCCGAACGCGCTCGACCGCCTCCTGGGCGGCATCCTCTCCGAGGACTGGGCCACCGTCGCGATGCACGCCCCCGCGCCCCGCGCGCCGGGCGACGAGGTCACCCCGCAGATGCTGTCGCTCTACAGCGACTCCATCCCGGCTCGCCCCGCGGGCTCGTCGCTGCTGTTCCCGAACATCGGGTACCGCCAGCAGCTCCCGGCGGTCATCTACTCGATGCTGTTCTCCTCGCTCAACACCGACCTCACCCTCATCAACAAGATGCGGGTCTTCACCGAGGGCGGCGCCGAGGCGGTGGACATCCCCGAGGCCGAGCGCATCCGGTTCTTCAACCCGGACACCGGCATCATCTACGTGGCGCGCCGCTACGGCACCGACGCGGGCCTCACCGCCCTCGCCGGCGGCCGCGCGATCGACCGCGGCATCTCGTCGCGCATGATCCAGCACGCCAACGCGCTGCTCGCGGACACCTACCTGGTGGAGCGCGACCCGGCCAACATGGGCCGCCCGGTGCTCGACGCCGACGGCCGCCCGCGGCTCATCCGCAGCGCCTCCGGCGCCCTCCAGCCGGCGAGCACCTCGCCGCAGCGCCAGGCCCGCCGCCTCGCGACGTTCCGCAACTACGTCGGCCTCATCGACGCCACGCGTAACATCTCGCGCATCCTCGGCTACGGCATGATCCGCTGATCGCTCCCCGCTGATCGGCGGGGCGCCAGAGGCCCTCCACGGCGCTGACGCCCCGCTCGATCGCTCCCCCCCTCCGCCTCCGTCCTTTCCTCGAATCCCTCTCGCGAAGCTCCTCGTCCCTGGTGACCGCCGGGCCCGGGCGCTCCCTCGCGCCGGTATTCGTGCCTTCCGTTTCTCCCGTGAGAGCGTTATTCCGGAACCGCCCGGATATTCCCCACGGGAGGAAACAGAACCCATGCAAGTTCGCTCGAAGCTCGTCTCGTCCGTCGGCGCCGTCGCCATCTGCATCGCGTCCATGCCGGCCTGGTCGCAGACCCGCCGCGCGGTGCGCATCCAGTCGACCCCGCCCGGCGCCACGGTGCGCGTCGACAACGCCACCGCGCCGCCGCTCGGCCAGACGCCGCTCACTCGCGCGATGATCGCCCAGGGTCCGCACCGGCTCTTCTTCGACCTCCCGGGTTATGTGCAGGGCACGCTCGACGTCTCCGTCGCCGCGCGCAACCCCCGCCCCTTCGCCCTCTCCCTCGTCCAGGGCGGCAACGTCTACGTCGCCGCCGACGTCGACGGCGCCCCGATCTTCCTCGACGGCACCCAGGTGGGCGTCACCCCCGGCCGGCTCAACAACGTCCCGCCCGGCGCGCACATCATCGAGCTCCGCATGGAGGGCCGCGAGCCCCTGCGCGAGACCGTCAACGTCACCTCCGGCACCCTCGCCACCGTCAACGTCACCCTGCGCCCGCGCGTCGCCCCCACCGGCTCCGTGCGAGTGATCGTGGCCAACCCCAGCGGCCCCGTCCCCGCCGACCTGCAGGTCACCCTCGACGGCACGCCCCTCACCGGCACGCCCCCCTCCAGCGACGCCGTCCAGCCCGGAACGCACATCATCCAGGTCGCCGCGGGCGGCTTTCGCAGCATGCGCCGCGAGATCACCGTCACCGCGGGCCAGTCCCAGGCCGTCGCCATCGACCTCGAGGTCGCCGCCGCCACCGCCGGCAGCCTCCGGGTGATCGTCCCCGTCGCGGGCGCTCAAGCCTTCCTCGACGGCGAGGCGCTGACCCTCACCGGCGGCCGCGTGGACCAGGCCAGCGTCTCGCCGGGGCAGCACACCGTGCGCGTCACGGCGCCGGGTCGCGATCCGGTCGTGCGCGAGGTCGCCATCGTCGCGGGCCAGCAGCGAGTGCTCGAGTTCGCCGACGGCGACCTGCCGGCGGCCACGGGCCGCGGGCGCCTTCGGGTGGTCGTCGCCAACAACCCCGAGGCGGAGATCTTCGTCAACAGCCAGAGCGTGGGCCACGGCTCGTTCAGCCGCGACAACGTCTCCGACGGCGAGCTCGTGGTGCTGGTGCGCGCCCCCGGCTTCGAGGACTTCACCCAGCGCTGCAACGTCACCGCGACGCAGCCCTGCGAGGTCAACGCGGCGCTCACCCGCGCGGCGCAGTTCGGCACCCTCCACGTCACCGCGCCGGGCCTCTCCAACGCGCAGGTCTTCCTCAACGACGAGACCCAGGGCCGCCCCCTCGGCGACCTCGGACGCGTGCCCGTGGGCAACGTGCGCGTGACCGTTCGCGCCCCGGACTACGAGCCCTGGGTGCGCGAGGTGACCGTGCGCGAGGGCGACAACCCCGACGCCATCGTCGCCACGCCGCGGCGCACGGGACCGAACGAGGTCGACATCGCCCGCCGGCGCGCGGGCATCAGCACCTTCGGCGCGGCGCCCCTCACCCGCGGCGACGGGGCCTTCGACGCCATCGTGAGCTACGGCGCGCTGCCCCTGGAGCTGCGCGCCACCATGGGCTTCGTGCCCTACAACAGCTTCCCCGGCTTCGGTAACTTCACCATCGACGGCGGCATCGCCGTGCGCACGGCCTTCAACTGGTACGAGGTCGAGCTGCGCTCTCGCGCCGGCTGGCGCTTCGCCAACGACCTCATCGCCGTCGGCGGCGAGGTGCGGGCCTACGGCGCGCTGGGCTTCCGCTCGTCGCGCGGCTTCGGGATGGTGCTGCAGGGCAACCTGTCGTTCCACTTCAACATGGGCAGCGACGCGCAGACGGCCAACGGCCAGGCGCCGGTCGGCGGCGTCGGGGCCTTCACCATCTCCCTCAACGGCGGCGTCGAGCTCAACCTCGACAACCCCGGCGGGTACAACCTCACCCTCTCCGGCAACCGCTCGACGCCGTACACCCTCTGCGACAACCGCAACGTCGACAACTCGAGCTTCACCGGCACCACCTGCGAGGTCGCCAACACCGCGCGCGGCTTCGCCGGCCTCGTCGCCGAGCTCGGGCTCATGCGGCACCTCTCCTTCGTCGCGGGCGCCACGCTCTACCTGCCCTTCCCCGAGGACCTCCAGTACGACAGCCTCAACGCGTTCACCAACGCGGGCTCCAACGTGTCGCGCCGCCCCATCACCACCTCGTTCTGGGACGCCGCGCTGCCGATCAACCTCCGCCTCGGCATCACCTACAAGTTCTGACGCATCGCGCGGCGGAGACCTTCGGGTATCCTCCGCCGCCATGTCGCCCTCCCCCCGCACGCTCCACGCAGCGCTCGCCCTCGTCCTCGCCGCCTCCCTCCCGCAGTGCGCCAGCGCCCCGAGCGCCGCCCCGCCCGCCGCCGCGCCGTCCCGGGTCGCCGCGCCGGTCGAGCTCGCCGTCGACAGCTCCCCCGTGCCCCGACCCAACGACGCCGTGCTCTCCGTGCGCGTCGGCAGCGTGCGGGGCACCGCGCGACGCCTCGGCGAGATGCTCGGCCTGCGGGACTTCGTCGAGGAGGGCCTCACCTCCGCGCTGCCGGACATCCTCGGCGACGAGGCGGCCGCGCGCGTCATCGACATCGACGGCCCGCTCGACCTGGTGGTGGCCTTCCACGACAACGACGTCGAGGGCATCGCGTCGCTCCCCATCCGCTCGCTCGCCACCGCGAGGGAGCAGCTCGCCGACGGCCACACGCTGGAGGTCTTCGGCGACCCGTCGCTGCGCATCCAGCGGGTGCGCTCCGAGGGCAACGACCGCTCGCGCGACGACCTGCTGCTGGTGCCCGTGGCCCAGGGCGGCGCGGGGCGCCTGCTGATCGTCCACCGCCGCAGCGGCTACGAGGGCTTCGTCAACCGCTACGCCCCGTACCTCTCTCGCACCCTCGCCGCGCAGCCCCTCACGGCGGACGACGGCGCGGCGGTGGTCGAGCTGCACCCGCAGATGATCGAGGAGTCCATGCGCGCGGACCTCGACCGGCTGATGGGCGAGCTCGTCGAGCAGGCCTCCCCGGGCCCGGACCCGAACAACCCCCTCTTCGCCGACGCGGCCCGAGCGTGGGTGCGCGACGCCTTCGGCGCCCTGCGCAGCAGCATCACCGAGGCCCGCGGCGCGAGGCTCTCGCTCGCGCTCGGCGACCCGGGCGCGACCCTGCGCTTCGACGTGGCGGTGCAGAGCCCGAGCGCCCAGCTCGCGCAGCAGGCGCTCTCCGCGCTCCGCGACAGCGCCGCCCCGATGGACCTCTACGAGCGGCTCCCGCCCGGGGGATGGGCCTACAGCGCGTGGGCGCTGCACGCCGAGCCGCTGCGCGCGACGCTCAACCTGGGCGCCAACGCCGCCGCGCGGATGATCACCCCCCGCTCTCGCCTGCTCGAGGCCGACGCCACCGCGCTTCGCACCGCCCTCGGCGCCCTCGTCGCGCAGGACCGCGTCGCCGTCGCCTCCACCACCAGCCGCGACCCGCAGGAGCGCTACACCGCCACCGCGCTGCTGCGCCTCTCCACCCCGTCGCCGCAGTTCGTCGCCAACGTGCGCACGCTGGTGGGCACGCTGCGCCGGCCGGGCGTGGCGCGCGCCATGAGGGCCGACCTGCACATCGACCCGATGGCCTGGACGCTCCCGCCCGTCACCGGGCTCCCGGCGGGATCGCTGCTGATGCGAGGCCCGATGCCCTCGCTGGCCGAGCTCTCCTCCGCGGTGCGAGGCCCCGCTGCGGCGACGACGCCCGCCACCCGCGCGACGCCCGCCCGGCCGGCGCCCGCCGCGAGGCCCGCGCTGTCCGAGCTGCTGCTGGTGCCCGAGGGCGACCACGTCTGGGTGGTGCTGGGGGCCAACGCGCGCACGCAGTTCCAGGCGGCGACCGCGGCGCACGCGGCGCCGCCCGCCATCGAGGACGCCACCGCGGCGGGGACCAGCAGCGTCGTGGCGCTGCTGCCGGCGATGCTCACCGAGGCCTTCCGCAACGACACCTCGCTGCTGCGGATGATCCGCGAGGCGCTCGCCCACGGCGGCGAAGCCTCCAACGCGCCGAGCCTCGGCCGGCTTCGGATGACCGAGAGCGAGGGCCTCACCCACGTCAGCGCCGACCTCACGGTGCCGCGCGCGGCGCTGGGGCTCGTGGGCCAGAGCGTTCAGCGCGGGCTCTCGCACCCGTAGGCTCTGCGCCACCCGAGCACCGCCACGTTGCGGGGGCTCACGCTCGCCTCGAAGGCCGTGAGCACCTCCGTCTCGTAGCCCATCGAGCGCAGCCACGCCGCGCGGTCGAGCGCGACCCAGACCTCCACCAGCCGCGCCAGCATCGCCCTCGGCAGCTCCCACCGGCGGGCGCGCTCGTACTCCGCCGAGGCGCTGCGGACGGCCGCCTCGATCGCCTCTCCCGATGGGGCCGCGAGGCCGCGCGCCGCGAAGGCCCGCTCCACCAGCTCGGCGAACTCCCCCGTCGCCCGGCGGCGGTTGACCCCTCGCATCTCCTCGCCGCGCTCCACGCGCTGCCCCGCCGCGACGAGCGCCGCGCGCAGCGCCATGCGGTGCACCCTCGACGCCGCGCGCACCGCGAGGCCCTCCTCGACGCCCTCCTCGCCGTCGCGCGCGTTGCCCAGGCCCAGCACCGATCGCCCGATGGTGAGCGCCTCCGCGCGCATCCCCTCCGGGACCACCAGCGCCTCCCGATCGCCCTCGCGCTTCTGCAGGCAGCACCCGACGATCGCCACCGCCGCGCCCGCCGTACCCGCCGCGCGCACCGCGTAGTCGCCCAGCGCCCCGCACGCGTGCAGGCCCACCACCAGGTCCGTCGGGCGCAGCGCCGCGGCCGGGTCGCGAGCGTCCATCGCCACGAAGCGAGCGCCGCCATCGCCCGAGAGCGACGAGGCCACCGCCACCCGGTCGGGGTCGCGCTCCCACCCCTCCGCCTCGACGCCGAGGGCTCTGGCCAGGTGGCGGGTGAGGTGACCGTGGCCCGATCCGACGTCCACCACCCGAGAGGCTGTGGCGCCGACGCGCTCCACCAGCGCCGCGAAGGAGGCGACCTGGGCGCGCTTCCGGGGCGAGGCTCGGCGAGGGTCGACCGCCTCGGACGAGGCCTTCGGGAGCGCGGGCAGCGAGCTCCATCGGCTCACCTCGCGGGCCAGCGCGACCAGGTCGCCGGGAGCGCCGTGGAGCGTCTCGAGGTGCGCCGCCAGCCCGTCGCGCGAGGCCGCGGTCACCGCCTCGTCGGGCATCGCCAGGAGGAAGCCCGTCCAGCCCCGGCGCTCGCACCACGCGGGGGGCGCCGCGCCGAGGGGGCGCTCGTCGACGATGTCGCGCGCGGAGGCGAGCAGCCGGCTGGCCTCGCGGAAGTGCTCCGGGGGCGACACGCTCAGTCCGGGTCGCAGCTCCCGGTGCAGGTCTGCTCGATGCGCCCGGTGCCCAGGAAGGTCACCACCTGCTGGCCCGTGTTGGGCAGGTACACGAGGTCCGAGTGGACGTTGTTGTCCATCGAGGGGACGGTGTTGTCCCTCGGCGGCGAGTAGCGCGCGAGGCTGGGGGTGATCGCGTACTGCACCAGGGCGCTCTCGGAGGAGGGCGAGGTCGCGGTGCGCAGACCGAAGGCGGGCGCGTCCGCGGGGGTGATCACCGGGAGGCCGAAGCCGCGCGCCAGGATGTCGGTGGTGACGTTGGGGACGAGGCAGTCGCCGACGGCCTCCTGCACCAGCACGGTGCGCGAGGCCGACGGGTCTGGCGGCGCGCGGAAGAGGCGGGTGACGTTGGCCGGGTCGGAGTAGTCGAAGCGGTACTGCAGCAGCGAGATGAACTCCGCCTGCACCAGGGGGTCGGGGTAGATCGCGTCGACGAAGCTGCGGATGGGCGCGTACACGATCGAGCGCGGCAGCAGGTTGGACCACGACGCTCCGGGCACCGCGAGCACCGCGCGGGAGACGCGGCGGGACACGGAGACGAAGGACGACCCCTGGATGCCGCCGAGGCTGACGCCGTAGTAGTAGACCCGCGTGGGGTCGATGAGCGCGGAGCCCTCGAAGCGCACCCGCGGGTCGGCGGAGAGCGCGCCGACGGAGATCTCCTCCAGCGCGAGGTTGTTGGCGAGGGACTGCAGCAGCCGGTCGGTCACCAGGTTGATGCGGTTGATGTTGGTGACCACGTCGCGAATGATGAGGTCGCGGTCGCCGCCGGAGAGGCCGATCCAGTCGGTGGCGACGATGACGGCGCCGACCTGCTCGGCGAGGGGGTGGATCACCCGCGCGGCGTCGCCGGTGAGGTAGTCGCGGCCCGTTCCGAAGACCCCGTGGCCGAAGATCACCAGCGGCAGCGGGGTGTGCTCCCGCAGCGCGCGCGCGGGGATCACCATGGTGAAGGGGTACGACGGCGCCATGGGCTGGAGCGTGGGGGTGGCGTCGTCGGCGAAGGTGATGGTGTTGCGCGCGTCGAGCCAGCCGGGCGGGGTGAAGGTGCCGGTGACGATGCGGGCGACGTTGGGGTTGGGGGCGTCCTGCACGCGCTCGATGGTGAAGGGGATCTGGCCCGCGATGCCCGCCCGGCGGATGACCTCGCTGCGCATCGCCATGATGGGGCCGAGCGCGTGGCGCTCGCTGACGACGGTGTACGCGAAGGCGAGGTGCAGGTCGTCGCGCGCGTAGCCCTGCGAGGCGAGGAAGGTGAAGAGGGACTCGTACTCGGGGCGAGCGGCCTCGATGCGGGGGTCGGCGGAGGGGGAGCGGTCGCGCAGGGCGACGAAGCCCGGTGAGGCGCGGAGGGGAGCGCCGCCGGGCGTGCGGATCGCGCGGCGGATGGCGACCACGACGCGCGCCCCGAAGGGCAGGGGCTCGAGGGGCCGGATGATGAGCGCGGCGCGGTCGGTGGCGCCGTCGCGGCGGTTGGCGTCCATCTCCGCGAGGAAGGGCACGCGGCGCATGTGCGTCAGGTCGAAGAGGGCGATGGCGCTCGTGGCCTCGAGAGAGCGCGCGGTCTGGGTGTAGTCCGCGAGAAACTCCGGGGCGACCAGGTCGCCGAAGTGCACGAGGATGGGCGCGGTGCTGGGCGCTCCGTCGGCGCGGTTGAAGGGCACCACGTCGATGTTGACGCGCCCGGAGGGGACCTGGAGCACGTTCTCCGGGAGGGCGAGGCGCCGCCCGGTGGGGGTCGACGGGTCGGGGCGCGTGAGGAGGTCGGACGGCCACGGGAGCAGGCAGTCGTCGGTGATCGCGAGGGGGTTGCAGCGGGCGCCGCTCGCGTCGGGAGCGTCCTTCGCGGCGGCGTCCGGGGCGTCGACCGGAGCGAGGTCGCTCGTGACGTCGACGGCGGGCGCGTCGGCGGCGACCGCGGACACCGCCGCGTCGGCGGAGGGGCGCGCGGCGTCCTCGCTGCACGCGACGAGCAGCAGCGACGAAGCGGAGAGCAGGGACCAGCGGAGGCTTCGGGGAGTGCGCATCGGTGGGGGTGCGCGATGCTACCTGATCGCAGGGAGCGAGAGTGGGCGGCGCTACGCCGGGGCCCAGCCGAACTCGGCGGTGAAGTGGCGCAGCCAGCGGCTCTGCTTCGTGATCCGCACGCCGCGGACGGAGCTCGCCCGCTCGGCGACGGCGAGGATCGCCTCGGCGGCGAAGTCGAAGTGGCTCTGCGTGTACACCCGCCGGGGGAACGCGAGGCGCAGCAGCTCCATCGGGTGATAGCTCTCGGTGCCGTCCTCGTGGCGCTTGCCGAACATCACGGAGCCGATCTCCACGCCCCGGATGCCGGCCTCCAGGTAGAGCGCGCAGGCGAGCGACCAGGCCGGGTAGTCCTCGCTCTGCAGGTGCGGCAGCAGGGCGCGGGCGTCGAGGTACACCGCGTGTCCGCCGGTGGGCCGCACGTGGGGGACGCCCGCTCGCGAGAGCTTCTCACCCATGTACTCCGCGGTGCGGAGCCGGTAGCGGAGATAGGCCTCGTCGAGCACCTCCTCCAGGCCGACGGCCATGGCCTCCAGGTCGCGCCCCGCGAGGCCTCCGTAGGTCGGAAACCCTTCGGTGAGGATGAGCAGGTTCTTGGCCTGCTCGACCCAGCGCTCGTCGTTGAGGGCGAGGAAGCCGCCGATGTTGACCAGGCCGTCCTTCTTCGCGCTCATGGTGCAGCCGTCGGCGAGCGAGAAGATCTCCTGGGCGATGGAGCGCACGGTCCGCTCCCCTTCGCCCGGCTCGCGCAGCTTGATGAACATCGCGTTCTCCGCGAAGCGGCACGCGTCGATGATGAGGGCCTTGCCGTAGCGCTTGAGCAGCGCGGAGTAGGCGCGGATGTTGGCGAGGCTCACCGGCTGACCGCCGCCGGAGTTGTTGGTGACGGTGATCATCCCGAAGGGCACGCGGGCGGCGTCGCGGGCGAGCAGCGCCTCGACGCGAGCGAGGTCGATGTCGCCCTTGAAGGGGTGCTCGACGTGGGGGATGAGCCCCTCGGGGATCACCAGGTCGACCGGCTGCACGCCCTGGTGTTCGAGGTTGGCGCGCGTGGTGTCGAAGTGCGTGTTGTTGGGCACGATGTCCCCGGCCTTGCACGCCACGGAGAACAGGATGCGCTCGGCGGCCCGGCCCTGGTGCGTCGGGATCAGGTGCTGGTACCCGGTGAGCTCGCGCACGGTGCGCTCCAGGCGATAGAACGAGCGGCTCCCGGCGTAGCTCTCGTCGCCCTCCATGATGGCGCCCCACTGCTTCGCGGACATCGCTCCGGTGCCGGAGTCCGTGAGGAAATCGAGGAGGACGTCGTCCGCGTGGAGGAGGAAGGGGTTGAGCTTCGCCCGCTCCAGGAGGCCGACCCGCTCCTCGGTGGTGGTCATGCGGATGGGCTCGACGCTCTTGATCCGGAAGGGCTCGATGATGGTAGGTGACATGCTCGTGCACGATGCCACTACGTCACCCGGGCGTCGGCGTTCTTGACCGCGGTCAAGTCGGGCCATCGCCGGGGGCGTTGATCTTCGAGAGGCCAAGGATGACCACGGAGCGACGAGGAGCAGAGGCCGCGCACGCGCACGACCCGCGCTGGGTGGCGAGGGCGAGCCGGGTGATGGCGCTGCAGGCGGCCTGGCACCGACTGGAGCTGCGGGGGATGGAGCGGGTGCCCGCGGGCCCTGCGCTGCTGGTGGGCAACCACAACGGCGGCGCCAACCCGGTGGACGGGCTCTTCCTGATCGAGTGGTACCGCCAGCGGGCGATGACCGACCCGGTGTACGTGCTGGCGCACGAGTTCTTCTTCGAGCGGCTGCGGCTGACCCCGCTGCTCGCGCGCCTCGGGATCATCCGAGCCAACCCCGAGGAGGCCGCGCGGGTGCTCCGGTCGGGGGCGAAGGTGCTGGTGTTCCCGGGCGGCGACGCGGACTCGCTGCGGCCGTGGAGCGCGCGACGAGAGCTGCGCTTCGCCGGACGCCAGGGGTACGCGCGGCTGGCGATGGAGACCGGAGCGCCGATCGTCCCGCTGGTGACCGCGGGGGCGCACGAGTCCTTCATGGTGCTGGGCCAGGGCCACCGCCTCGCGCGACGGCTGGGCGTCACCCGGTGGCTGCGGTTCCACTCCTTCCCGGTGACGCTGAGCCTCCCGTGGGGGCTCTGCGTGGGGCCCGCCGCGTACCTGCCGTACATCCCCTTTCCCGCGAAGGTCACCGTGGAGTTCGGCGCGCCCATCGACCCGGCAGAGCACCCGGACGCCGCCTCGCTCTCCGGCGCGGTGGAGTCCGTGATGGGCGAGCGGCTGCGGGCGCTCTACGCCGAGCGGGGGTGATACCAACTGCTTGTCAGCATGGTCGCATGGGTTGCTGGCATCACCCCTTCAAGGCGCGGCGACGGGCGCATTGCCAACCATCAAAGCGGCAATGCCGACAGCTAAACCAGTATGAGCGGTCCGCTCAGGTCCGAAACGACCGGAACGCCCTCGTCACCGCGGGCGAGGCCGGGTCGAACACCTCGCGGTCTCCGCCCGCCTCCATCACGAAGACCTTCTTCCCTCGCACGAACACGGCCACCTGGTAGCGGTGGGCTCTCCCCCCGACGGTGGCCCCGTAGCGGAACATCACCCCCGGCACCCCGTTGGCGCTCTGCACGGGCTCGGGGTTTCCCTCGGGCGTGTAGCCCTGGCGGTGCAGGCGCTCGTCGATCACCCGCCCCCAGAACTCCAGGTTGGCCTCGGGCTCGTTGCGCATCACCCGCACCGCGATGACGACGCCGTCGGCGTTGGTGGCTCGGTAGTCGTAGCGGGAGTCGTCCTCGAGCTCGGCGAAGCCGCTGGGGGTGTTCACATGGAAGCTGGCGCAGGCCGGCGCGAGCAGCGAGAGCGCGAGGAGCAGCGGGAGGCGGCGGAGCGTGGTCATGGCGTCACCAGTCATCGGTTGTCGGTTGAACATCTCAGCGCAGCTGGAGCAGCCGGCCGAGGCCGAGCCGGTCGAGCCACACCACGGGCAGGTCGAGCGGACGCCGCACCGCCGATCCCGGCAGAGGGTCGGGCGCCACCACCGCCTCGGAGCGCGGGTGCGCCGTCACCGTCACCAGCGAGAAGGTCGCCCTCGCCCGCAGGAAGCGCATGCGCCCCTCGATGCGGTCCATCTCCTGGGTCACGCGCTCGAGCTCCTGCTCGACCCGCAGCGCCTCGGCGACGTTGGCCGCGCGCGCGAGGAACTCCTCCAGCCGACGCCGCACCGCCCGCAGGTTGGTGAGGCGCACCTCCAGGTCGTTGAACTCCTCGGAGACGTCCTGCGCGTTGATGGTGCGATGGAGCACGTCCGCGAGCTCCTCCACCCGCCGCACCCCCTCGCGGAAGCGCGACGACGGAACCCTCACCTGCACCTGCGCGTCGGTGCGCTGCACCAGGTAGCCGCCCATCGCGTAGGCGAGGTCGATCACCCGGTCGAGCGTGGCGGTGATCTCCGCGCGGCGCACCGAGAGGTCGACCGCGGCCGTGTAGATGAGCATCGGCGCGGGCGGCGTCGCCTCGGCGACGGCGGGCGCGTTGGCGTTGCTGCCGGGCGTCCCCCCTGGCGGGGTCGTCGGGGTGGTGCGCCCCGCCGGACCGCGCGGGGTGGTGGTGGTGGTCGCGGGCGTGGTGGCGCCGTGCGCGACGGTGTTGCCCAGGGCGGCCTGCGCCTCACGCGACGCGGGCGGCCTCGCGGGGGCCTGCGCCGCGACGGGCTGCGAGGGCGGCGGG
>CBIHPK010000091.1:0-32757 GCA_966211675.1 uncultured Myxococcaceae bacterium | reverse complement strand
CCCCCCCCGCCCCCCCCCCGCGCCGCCCCCCGGGGGCGCCCCCCGGCATCACCCCCTAGCCCCCCCACCTCCCCCACCCCCCGGCGCGACCGCGACGTCAGCCCGATGCGTCCCAGCGGTCCTGCGCTCCGAGTCGCAGACCGGTTGAACCCGGTCGGGTGGAGCCGCCGATTCGGCGAGGTCGCATTGAGATGACATCGCGGTCGCCCCGTCGCTTCGCGCCGGTGAGGCGCATCGGGCTGACGTCGCGGTCGCTCCCCACGAGGAGGCCCCATCGCCCCCCCGATCACCCCCGCTGCTTCAACGCCGACTTCATCACCTTGCCCATCGCGTTGCGCGGCAGCGCCTCCACAAGCACCAGCTCCCTCGGCCGCTTCACCTCCGCCAGCTTCACGTGCTCCTGCAGCTCGGCCAGCGTGAGCGACGCGCCCTCGCGCAGCGCCACCACGGCGCACACCCGCTCGCCCCACTCCTCGTCGGCCACGCCCACCACCGCGACCTCGCGCACCGCGGGGTGGGCCTCGATCTGCTCCTCGATCTCGCGCGTCGAGAGCTTGTACCCGCCGACCTTCAGGATGTCCTGGCTCGCCCGGCCGACGATGCGCACGCAGCCGTCGTCGTCGAGCGTCACCACGTCGCCGGTGCGAAACCAGCGCACGCCCTCACCGTCCACCACGAAGCTCTCGGCGTCGGCGTCGGGGCGCCTCCAGTAGCCCTTCATGGCCCCCGGTGAGCTCACCTGGAGCTCGTCGTCGACCACGCGCACCCTCGTCCCGGGCACCGCCCAGCCCACGGCCCCGGGGCGCCGCTCCCCCACCAGCGGGTTGGACAGGGTGATCAGCGTCTCGCTCATGCCGTAGCGCTCCAGGATGGTCAGGCCGGTGCGGGCCTCGAAGGCGCGGAGGTGATCCGCCGAGAGGGCCGCCGAGCCGCAGGTCACCAGCCGCAGCGAGGAGAGCGCCGCCGCCCCGTCGTCGTCGAGCGCCCCCAGCAGCCGGTGCACCATCGTCGGAACGCTCATGAACACCGTCCCCCCGCGCCTCGCTCCATCGACCACCGCCGCGGGGGAGAAGCGCGGGATCAGCCGGGTGCACGCCCCGCGGGAGAGGGCCCCCAGCAGGCACACGCAGAGCCCGTGCACATGGAAGAGCGGCAGCGCGTCGAGCACCACGTCGGAGGGAGCGATGGCCCAGAGGTCCATGAGGGCGCCGAGGCCGGCGGAGAGGCCCGCGATGGTATGGGCGCAGCCCTTGGAGCGACCGGTGGTCCCGGAGGTGTAGATGAGCATCGCGAGGTCGTCGCCGTGCAGCGCGACGTCCGCGGCGTCGAGGCTCGCGTTGCCCTCCTCCACCAGCGCGCGGGAGCCCACCACCGGGGCGCGCGCGGTCATGGTGCTCAGCGCGGCGCAGGGCTCGTCCGCGATCACCAGCGAGGCGCCGCTGTCGGCGAGCACGTGGGCGAGCTCCTGCTCCTGGTAGCCGGGGTTGACCGGGACCACCACCACGCCGCGCCGCAGGCAGCCCAGGAGGGAGAGCACGCCGTCGATGGAGGAGCGCACCACCAGCGCGGCGCGGTCGCCCTTGCGGAGCCCGCGGCGGGCGAGCGCGGAGGCGACGCCGGCGCTGAGCTCGTCGAGCGCGGCGAAGGAGAGGGTGAGCTCGTCGAGGCAGAGGGCGGGCTCCGGGCCGCGAGCGTGGACGAAGCGGAGCAGCGGGTTGGATCCGTCGTGCATGGGGCGCATCGTCGCCGAGGAGCGGCGGGGCGGTCGAGCGGGTGGTGGTGGGGAGAAGGAGAGGGACGCTACGGGGTGGCGGGCTGCGGGGCGGCGTCCTTCGCGCTGCGGGGGGCGGCCGTGCGCGAGCCCAGCTTCGGGACGTGGGCGTCGACCTCGTCCTCGCCGAAGAGCCACGCGCCGATGCGGCGGAGCTCGGTGTGGCGGTGCTTGAGGAGGGTGTAGAAGCGGTCGGCGCGCTCCTGCGCGTCGCCGGGGAGGCGGGCGCTCGGGGTGGGGGCGCCGTCGGCCTTCACGTTCTCGAGCACCCAATTGGCGAGCGACTCCATCCGGGCGAGGTGGGCGTCGGTGAAGGGGTGACGGCCCTGGAGGTTCCATTGGGGGTCGCGGAAGACGGCGGCGATGGCGACGCCGTCGGCGGCCCAGTCGCGGGGCCCGCTGCCGGGGCGGATGTGCTCGGGGATCGCCGGGGGGATCAGCTTGAGCGCCGGCGAGGCGAACACCTCGAGCTGCTTCAGGGTGGGCTCGCGCAGCTCGATCAGCTCGCGGGTTACCCGTTGGATCTCCTCGGCCGTCACCTTCGTCGGGACCACCTGCGTGAGCGCGAAGATCAATCCCCGCGCGGCGTTGCCGGCCTGGAGGACGTCGGCGAGGGCGGTCCTGGGGAGTTCGTGGGCGATGCGGTCGTGGAAGGGGGCGATGGCGGCGAGGCCGGCGTCGACGTTGGTCTGGACGACCGCCGGGTCGACGCCGGAGCCCGCGAGGGGAATAAAGGCCGGCAGGGCGAGCGCGGCGGGGAGCAGGGCGTCGTAGGCCGCCGCGACGTCGAGCTGGGTGGGAAGGGGCTTGGAAGCGGGGTTGGAGGCGGGTTTCTTCGCGGTGGACTTCCTGGGGTTGGCCATGGGGTGTTGCTCCGGGATGGACCGACCCGCCGGGGTCGGTGGAGGGGGAAGGGTGCAGGCTATGGGGGATGGCGAGGGGTCGCCAAGGGGGTACCTCGGAGGGGTCGGTCGATCATGGAGGAAGGGTGTGGAGGGGTGAGAGAGGGAGCCGGGGATGGCGGAGGGTCGGGGAGGCCCTTCGAGTGGGACATCACCGGCGCGCGGTAGGACCTCCCGATGGCCGAAGCCGTGCTGCGGCCGCGTGCGCTCCAGATCAGCGACCCCTGGGAGTGTGTACCTGCGTTTTCATCTGGAACGAGAGCGCTTCCGCAACCACCGCGATCCCCAGGCGGCGGAAAAGGCAGCGGGGGCAGCGTGCAGCCCGCCGACTACGCACAGTCGTTCATCGCCGCGTTACACGAGAAGCGCCGCACCCACGAGCCGCACCCGCAGCACAATCACTGACGAATTGGCAGAAGCGAATAGATGACTTTTGCGAGTGACGCCGCGTATCCATGCTTGAAATTACGCACATGAAAGGCATCGAGTTCAAATTTACGGCCCCTGTCCAGCCATGAAGTCACATCGGCACCCAGCCACGCATCGAGCAACGGACCAATGGATCGACGCAGTGCAGACCAGGCTTCAATCTCTTCCGCGGGCATTGACAAGGATAGCGACTCCAGCGTCCACGAACCAGTCAGATGGGCTGCGGCACACTGAAGCCACTGTCCTGTGACTCCAACCCATGGAATGACGTTGGCTTCTTGGGCACAAGGCTGAGAGAACGACTGAAGTAGCGCCAGATACTGTACAACCGCAGAAGGATCAGCATCACCCGCGAAGCCCAACAATCCCGGATCGAATCCGACTCCACCATGGGCGGCAGAAAGAGGCCATCCCGCCATATGCCAGCAGTCGACCGAAGCGGGACCCAGAACAGGCAAGATCACTTGAGAGCATTTAGGCGATATCACACCGATGCCCTTCTGAGGAGCATTCGACAGGCGCCGAACTTGAAACAGCGCCCGGTCGACGTCGGGCAGGGTCAAGGCCACCACATCAAGATCGTTCATCAGAAATCCTGAAAAGGAGCACACTCCTCCTCGGGGCTGTAACACCTGATGTTTCTCTTGCTCTTTTCCGTCCCATCTGGACACCTGTAGTCACACCGCATGCGCCCGTTGATACAGCCACTTCCACCGATGTGCATGCAGTATTGAGACGGTCCCGGGTCCGAAGGCAAGCCGGGCGACCGCTCGCATTCCGCCAACTCGATTCTCCTGTCGGCCAGCTCGCGCTCCAACGGCTCGATGTCATGCAGGTAGCTCACCGGAGGTGACATCTTCATTTCACCTGCCGCGCGACGCTCAAGCCCCTGAGCAAAACCGATCGCGGTCATGCATCCGAAAAACCGCCGACCAGCGAGAGCCATCCCGCTCTCATTGTCCCTACAGCCCAATGCCGCACCCCACGCCGCATTGTATGCGTGGACTGCGTCTGGGTCGTCGACTCCAGGCGGCGGCAATCGGCGCCCGGCCTGCTCCTGCACAGCCACTAACAACGTGCACAGGCTTTGCGGATCCTCCGTCGAACAGATCTGACGCGCCCGGCGCCAGGCCTCGGCGATCTCGCTCGCGCGAGGACCAAGCAGTTGCATGCGCCGGTCGATCTCATCGCGCAGCCACTGGATCCTTTGACGGATCGACCCACACAAAGACGCGCCCGGACCTTGCCCCCCGCCGCCAGGACCGAAGATCGGTTGAGGCAGAGAACCGAGGTCCATCCCGCCCATCGGAGCGGGAGCCATCTTGGTTCTAGTAGAAGTGGTGAAGGGGACAGGACTCTCCCCTCCGCAACTCCCGCCACACCCGCATCCGTCGCTCTTCCCGCCGCACCCGCTGCTCTTCCCTCCGTGCCCCTGCGCCGTGGTCTCCGACCCCGGCAGGATCTCGTAGGACTTCGGTTGCTTCCCCATCAAGGGGGCGGAATTGCCACCATGAGCCGACAACGCCCCCGCGGGGTCGTATGGGAGCCCAATTGCCTGTTTGCTGAACGCCCCGTGCGTTGCCACGCCACGGGCGATCGATGACGCGCCCTTCGTCCATCCTACGAGACCCTGCGCTGCGATTCCCGCCTCCGGCAGGATCTCATACGGCTTCGGTTTCTTCGCGCCGCTGCCACCGTTCATCGCGCTGCCAGTCATGCCCGCGGGCAGGATTTCGTAGGCCTTCATCGTCGTCCTCCTGTGCCTCGACTACGCCCTCAGCCCGACCACCCGCAAACGATGATCCGCACGGTCGCGTTCTGGTTGGCGCCCACCCGGAACCGACCATACGCCGCGAGGTCCGCCGGTGCCGACAGCGTCATGACCCCCGAATCGGGAAGGCCGGCGACCGCGGACCCAGCGTCAAACAAGCAGTTTGTGCGCCCTGGAGGCTAACCCAGAGATATCTGCTCTTCCTGCATCGCTACTACGACCGAGTTGTTGCCCCAGTTCCAAGACGCCGTTCGGAGTACCATGGTCCGCCCTCACGAACGTCGCCTGGGTAGGTCGGCATGACGCATACCTAGTTCGCTCCGCACGGCGGTATCGATCTCGTCGAGTCTACTCTTGGCCAGATCTGTATGGCCCGAATCCAGTGCCTCCCGAGTTGCCGCCACAAGCGTTCCAACGCGTGACACACATCTGACCTGAACGACGACCAGAGCACATCCTCCGATAAAAATCCCGCACGCCAAGCCAACAATTCCGTCTACCGGATCTGGCCTCACAATGTGCTGATCTGCCCGGACAAGCACTAACCCGAATGACACAGCCCCACTCAGCACTGCGAAAATGGGTACCCACCGGCTCATATCCGCCTCCCAATCCGCAAGACTAGCGCTAGCATTCCGATGACTTCATTTCATAAGAACTACAGGTCAGGCGCCTAGCCGTACCGAAGATGGCACGACAACAACCGAAGCAATGCAGACAGAAAAAAGATACCTGCAAATCCCAGGAAGTAGTAGGCGGCGGTCGGCGCAAAATAGGCGAGGACAATGCCCACGATGAGAAGCGCGAGACCTACCTTGAAAAGTCCCATGACTTGACTGCCGCAATCCTCCTGCTGATTCATCCTTTTGAGGGATTCTGTGGGTCCCGCGGGTCCGGAAGGGTTTGCACAATTTCTAAGCAATGCACGAGCATCTCCCAAGTCCCGGGCGAGATCAACCAACGCCACTCCCAACGCCCCGCCGTTCTGCCGCGCGTATTCACGGACTTGATTCAAACACTCGCTCGGATCAGCACCAGGACGGCCATCGAAGAGGCCCATGGCATCCAGATTTGAGCAGTCGAGGAACGCCCGCAGGTATCGGCCATCGGCGTTGGCAGCAGCATGGACAGCGGCACACGGATCGGTTCTCCTTCCCCCGGGTGCCAATCCCATGCATCGCTCTGCAAGGTCACGAATCGTGTCAAGGGCAGGGTCGAAGAAGCTTGCTCCATCAAGAAACGCTTGCCCGGATGATACTGCCTGCGAGAGTGACTGGCAACCTGAGAGACCGCTCGACATGGCAGGACCGCCCCCCGAATCAAAATCGCGCAACAACTTTCTTAGCTGTTCTGCGCTCACTCGAATCGCTGGGGGGATATTGGCTCCTTGGGTCAACAGCACCGAATCCAGGGCGCGCATCGGGTCCAACCGTGCCAGCGAAACCGCTTCGCGCAACGGGTGTCCCTGCATCACCAACGGCTCGACTTCGGATAACAGCCACTGACAATCAACCCTACTGATATCGCGAGCGTCGATGTGGGCAAGCAGACGGTTGACATCGAGGCGCGCCCCTGGAATCGGGTCCCATTCCATCCCACCGTTGCTCCCAGGAAGTGGCGTCCCCGATCGTCCGCTCGCACTACAGGAGCACCCGAATTCACCCGCTTTCGCCCCCCCGCAGCATGCACTGCCTTTACCACCGAGACCCTGCGCCGCGACTCCTACCCCCGGCAGGATCTCATACGGCTTCGGCTTCTTCGCGCCGCTGCCACCGTCCATCGCGCTGCCGATCATACCCGCGGGCAGGATCTCGTAGGCCTTCATCGTCGTGCTCCCGGTCTCGACTCCGCCCTCAGCCCGACCACCCGCAGACGATGATCCGCACGGTCGCGTTCTGGTTGGCGCCCACCCGGAACCGACCATAGGCCGCGAGGTCTGTCGGCGCCGACAGCGTCATGAACCCCGAGGCGGGAAGGTTGGCGATCGCTGCGACTGCGACCGTGGTCGTGGTGCCAGTCGCCCAGGTGTTGTCCTGAACCGCGTTGTTGTACTCGAAGGTCACGTTGACCGTCGTGCTGGCCGCGGCGATCGCGTCGACGATGATCTGCACCTTGAGCTTCTCGGCGCTGCCCAGCAGGGCGTTGAACTCCGTCCCGCTGACGTAGGTCGGCGCGCTGGTGGACACACCGCCGATGGATTGATTGAACACCTCGACATTGAACAGTCGTGACATCGAATGCCCCCTTTCGAGTGCGAAGACGCTCGACGCGCCCCAAGCACGTCGAGTCTCGACCGTTCAACCCTAGACTCTCTCTCTCTCCCACTGTCAAGCGTGTCTAGATTTTTTCAATGCGTCTGTTCGGGCTCCGCGGCTCGCGTAGAGCGGCGGACCGATGGGTTGAGTAGAGCGACGGGGCAACCGCGACGTCACCAGTCGCCGCCTCACCGGAGCGGAGCGACGGGGCGACCGCGACGTCCTCGGTCGACTCCGCAAGCGGACTGTATTGGAGAGTCCGTCTCTCGGACTTCCATCGGCCTATCCAGCGGGAGCATCGCTGCCGCAGAATTCATTCTGCGGCCCAGCCGCGGCGACTGGTGACGTCGCGGTCGCCCCGTCGCTCCGCTCCGGTGAGGCGCGCTGGGTGAGGTGGTCGGTCGCCCCCCACCGCTGGTCGCTCCCGGCCCTCCTCCCGCTCCGCCCCGCGCCCTTCACCGCGCCAGCGCCACCAGCGGGCGCAGCAGCGCCTCCCCCCTCGCCCGCTCGGCGTCCATGAACACCACCAGGTGGTCCTGCGCCCGGCTCGCCGCGACGTGCAGCAGGTGCGGCCGCGAGGCCAGCCAGCGCAGGTGCTTCGGCTCCGTCGCCGTCATCGAGAACACCACCACCCGCCGCTCGCCCCCTTGGAGCTTGTGCACCGTGCGCACCAGCACCCCGTCGTCGTGCACCAGCCCCCGCCGCAGCAACTCCCGCTCGATGCGCGCGCTCTGTCCCACGAAGGGCGTGAGCACCGCCACGTCGCGCGCCGACACCCCGTCGAGCACCAGCGCCTCCACCAGCGCGATCACCCTCGCGGCCTCCGCCTCGTTGACGATCCCCTCCGGCGCGCGCTCCCCCACGCCCGCCACATGGCGCACCGCCACCGGCCGGGTGAGCCGCCGCGAGACCTGCGCCAGCGAGCGCGGGGGCGTTCGCACGTCCAGCGAGTAGCCGCTCCACGCCGAGGCCAGCGTCACGATCTCCGGCTGTGAGCGGAAGTGCTCGGTGAGCGAGCGCGGCTCCGACGCTCTCCCCTCGGCCACCGACTGCGCCGAGGTCGTCGCCGACGCGCCCATGCGGAAGGGCTCCGTGGCGGCCTCGTCGAGCCCCCTCGCGAGGCGCGCATCCACCCGGTCGTCGAGCGTGTACACTGGGGGGAGCTGCGCCACGTCGCCGGTCACCAGCGCCCGCCTCGCCCGGGCGAGCGCGGCCACCGTGTACACCGGAGCGCACTGCCCCGCCTCGTCGACCACCAGCCGGTCGATCACCCCGGGGTCGAGCGCGAAGGACGCGCGCAGCGAGAGCAGCGTGCACCCCGCCACCGGGAAGAGCGACGACACCGACGCCAGCACCTCCGCCAGCGCCTTCCCCCGCGCCACGACGCGCTCCTCGCCGAGCAGGTCGAGCGCCGCCTCCAGCCGCGGGGTGAGCACCTTGCGATGCGCCCTCGCCCACGCGTCGCGCACCGTCAGCGCCGCCTCCACCAGCGAGGGATCAGGCGGCGGCGCAGCGCTCTCCTCCTCGTCGCCCCGCTCCGCGGTGGCGAGCTCGGACTCCACCCGGTCGAGCTCCCTCTGACGGGCCGGGGCGCGCAGCGAGCGCTCGGCCTCGTCGAGGAGCGTGAGCGTGCGCTCCATCGCCTCGTGCTGCCGGGCAAGGGCGGCCACCATGTCTTCGTCGTCGACGAGGTCCGCGAAGGGCACGTCGACCCGCAGCTTCGCCAGCACCGGGCGGGTCACCTTCCCCCGATGCTCGTTGGCCGTTCGCCACTTCCTCTGGGCGCGCCAGTGCCCCTCGTCGGGGTCGTCCAACAGCTGCTCCATCAACAGCGTCGAGGCGTGGGCGTGGGCGCGCAGCGACTCCCGGGCGTCGTGCACCCGGGTGGGCAGCAACTCGTCGTCCACCTCCATCAGCGGTGGAACGAGCAGCGAGCGCAGCTCCTCCCGGCGCTCTCGCAGCCGCTCGACCTCCTTCTTGCGGCGCTCCTTCGCGGGGCCGAGGGCGGCCATGGCGCACAGGTGTTCCCGGGCCGCGCGTGCCCGCTCCTCGAAGGCCGCGCGGGCGGCGGGCAGGGAGGGTCCATCGTCACTGGAGAGGGCCGAGAGGGCGGCGGCGAGGGCCGGGGCGGTGAGCTCCGCGAGGGCGCGGCGGTTGCCGAGGCGAAGGCCCACCGGGAGAGAGCGCGAGGCCACGAAGGGAGCGAGCGCGTGGTCGACGGCGGCGTTGTTGGTGCTGGTCACCACGAGGCCCCACGGGGTGCCCGGCGCGGGGGGCTTCACCCAGGTGTCGTCGAGCGCGCGGGCGACGATGGCCTGCGCCGCCAGGTGGTGGAGCAGCGTGGTCTTGCCGCATCCGGGAGGACCGCAGAGCGCTACGAGGTCGCTCGACCCCTCCAGCGCCCTCGCGGCCTCGACCTGCGAGGCCGTCGGGACCGACGCCCCGTGGGTCCAGAGCGGCGCACGGTGCGCGGTCGCGGCCGTCGCCCCGAGGAAGACCGCCAGCGGTCCGCTCCTCGGCATCGGCTCATCGAGGAGGCTCGCCAGCTCCGAGCGCAGCCCGCTGGTCGGATCGCCCCTCGGAAGCAGCATCGCCAGCGCGTGGGGGTGCGCCTGGAGTGAGAGCCGTGAGGAGGCCCGAGAGCGCACCCCGTCGACCAGGGCCCGAAGCTCGTCGCGGGTGGGCGGAGCGCCGTCGAGCGCCTCCTCGGGGGGCTCGTCGACGCCGCGGGTGAGGGTGAGAAGGGCCGCTCGCACCAGCGCTCCGACGCCCGCTCGCCCCGCGCGGGAGAGGGCCGCGAGCGCCGGACCGTCGACGTCGAGGAGCTGCCTCCAGAGCCCCGCGTGAAGACCGAAGGAGGCCTCCTCGTCGCCGACCTCGGGCGCTCGGAGTTGCAGCGAGGTGGGGATGGGGACGGCGGTTCCGACGCGGGCTCCGCGCGGCAGCTGCCAGTCGGCGTCGTCGAGGCGCCACGCCGCCCGGGCGCCGCTCCAGAAGAGCAGAGGGGCCGTGCGCCGCTGCCCCGACTGGACGAAGGACACCAGAGGGAAGCCCACCACCAGCTCGTCGTCATCGCCCCGAGCGAGGGCGGCGACGTGGGCTTCGAAGAAGGGCGTCGCTCGGGCGGGGATGGGCGAGAGCGAGAGCGCGTCGGCCTCGCGCAGCACGAAGGCCGTGGCGTCGTCCGCGCCGTCGGAGAAGAGCCGAAGCGACAGGGCGGCGCCGTCGCGCAGCGTCGGGCGAACGAGCGGGTGCGGGGCGAAGACGAGGTCGTCGGTGCGGGCGGGCGCGACCACGCTGGCCTCGGCGCGGGACATCTCCTCCAGCGCGCGAAGCCCGTAGCGCAGGGCGTCGAGGGGTGTTCTCGGCGGGGACACGACGGCCCCTCGTAGCGCAGCGCGACCAGGCACGCCCGCGATTCGCTCGCCGTCTACGAGCGCCGCCTGCGAGCGCCCCAGAGCGCCGCCCCGGCGAGCAGCAGCCCGAGCGCCCCGCCGTGCGCGCTCCCCGTCGCGCCGCCGACCGAGCACCCACCGGTCATCGTCCCGGCCGGATCGTCCGCCGCCGGCTCATCCGCCGGGGGCTCGTCCGCCGGCTCGGTCGGGGTCTCCTCGACCGGCGGATCGTCGCTGCCGCCGTCGGCCTCGACCCCCGCCTCGCTCGCCGCCGCGTCAGCCACCGGCCCGGTGCGACCGGCGTCCGCGATCGAGGGCGCTCCCGCATCGCCCGTCGTAGCGCCCACGCAGGACGCCCCGGTCGCGCCGAGCACGCAGCGTGTGCCCGCTCCGCAGGGCTGCGTCGAGGCCTGACCCTCGCCGTCGCAGCGCAGGATGGTGTGCTCGTCCTGGCAGGCGTCGTGGGCCGTCGCCGTGGCCGCTCCGCCGGGGCCTCGGGTCACGCAGGCGGCGGCGACGCAGCGGGCGGGGGTGCCGTCGTCGGCGACGCAGGTCCCGGCGCAGCGGGCCCTCGCGGTGACCACGCCGTTGGTGCAGACCACGCGCTCGCCCGAGGCCGCGCAGAGCGCCACGCTCCCCGAGGCCGCCGGGCACGCGACCGCCACGCACTGAAAGCCGTCCACGCTGGAGCACGACTGACCCGCGGGGCAGGCCATGGTCGTCGCGGCGCCGCGGGCGTCGCAGCGGAGCCTCGCTCCGCCCGGCAGGCAGGCGTCGTGGGCCATCGGGGCGACGGTCGCCGAGGCCACGCAGGCTCGCGCCACGCAGGCCGCGTCGCCGGCCCCGGCCTCGGAGCAGAAGGTTCCGGTGGGGCACGCTCGCCCGGCGCCCATGCGCCCGCTGGAGCACGAGGCGATCTGGCCCGAGGCGAGGCAGATGGAGCGGGTGCCTGAGGCCGGGCAGGCGGGCGACTCGCAGCGCACGCCGCTACCTTCGGCGAGGCAGCGGGCGTTGGCGCCGGTGCAGGCGGTGGCGCCGCGGCGGTCGCCGTCGACGCAGGTGATGACCGTGCGCGCGTCGAGGCAGACGGTGTCCCGGCCCCACGCGGGGCAGCCCGGGTCGACGCAGCGCGCGCCGTGGCTGTCGTCGACGCAGCGTCCGCCGTTGGCGTGGCAGTCGTGGCGGTCGCAGTCCGAGTCGACGAGCACGCGGCCGTCGCAGCGCGTGGAGCAGAGCGCGCCGGGGTGGCGGGTGGCGAGGCGGATGGGGAGGTACACCGGGTCGACGTGGCGCTCGATCACGCGGGCGGGCGTGCCGGTGTGCGACTCTTCCAGCGAGCAGAAGCGGGTGTGGGCCCGGTCGAGCCAGCCGCCGAAGAGGACGATGTGCCCGGTGCCCGCGCGGAAGTCGCCGGGGTAGTTGAGCGCGTCGCCCACGCGAAGCAGGTTGCGCGACGCGAGGCGCACCGACTGGTGCGTGTCCCAGGGGCCACCCGCGAAGGCGTAGGTGGTGAGGCCCTGCGGGGGCGAGTGGAGGTTCCAGGCCATGGAGACGAAGCCCGAGCAGTCGGCGCGGTAGGGCGCGCTCGATGAGCGCACGCACTGGCAGTACGGCACCGCCCGGTGGATCCAGTTGAAGGCCCGGTCGAGCATGGCGTCGGCGTCGGGCGGAGCGTTGGCGCGGATGGTCGACTCGCGGCAGTCGCCCAGCACCGGGATGGTGATCCCGTCGACGCTCTGCCCCTCGTCGGAGCCGGGGTCGCCGTCGATCGGGGCGCAGCCCGACCCCATCGCCACGAACAACACGACCATCAGGGCGGCGGGCTTCATCGGTAGTCGCGGGCGAGCACCGGCCGTGCCGACGTCGCATCGACCGCGTCGGGCAGGGCTTCGTGCTCGCGAGGGGGGTGGGCGACCGGTCACGGCGCCCTCCCTGCGGGTGATCAGCGCGCTGTCCACGCGACGGGAGGTCACCCGCGTCGCGGGTCTCGAAGGAGGTGTCTGAGAAGGGGAGAGAGGAGGGCGACGATGCCCCTTCCCCGCTGTCCACGCGACGGGTCGTCGGCCCGCGTCGCGGGTCTCGAAGGAGGGGTTGTGAGAGTGGGGAGAGGGTCTCCTCACCGTCGACCGGTCACGCGAGGCAACGGCGGTCGACGGCGCGGAGGGAGAGCGATCAGGGGTTGGTGTACGAGGCGGCGCAGTAGCCGATGTTCTCGTCGGGGAAGCAGGACAGGCTGCCGCGGAGGGAAGAGCTGCCCTCGTGGTGCCAGTACCAGCGGTTGCGCTGCGGCGAGAAGGTGAACGAGCACATGTCGCTCAGGCCGGACACGGAGCCGACGTTCGGGAACGCCGCCAGCGTGGAGATCGCCCCGTTGGACACCTGCATGCGCGAGATGGTGTTCTGGTTGGTCACGTAGTCGACGTAGAGCTGACCGCCGAAGAACTCCGCGGTGCCCCAGAACGCCCAGTTCTCGCAGGCGGTGTGCGCCGGGACGGCGCGGGCGCCGAGGTCGACCACGCTGCCGGTGGGCAGCGCGATGTCGTAGGCGCGGGTGCCGTTGAGGATCACGATGCGATCCCAGCCGGCGAAGATGCCGGTGCCCGAGCCGGTGGAGATCGGGGTCGACAGCGCGATGGCGCGGCCCGTGCGGGCGCCCGTGTTGCCGTCGAGCTCGATGAGGTGCGTCACGACGCCGCCCACGGTGCCGAAGCCGCCGGGGATGAAGGTCGTGGCGCTGCTGCCGAGCGAGTAGATCGCGCCGGTGCGGAGGTTCTGCGTGACCGCGTCGAGCTGCGCCGGGGAGGCCGCCGCGACCGCGCCGCCGCCGAGGTCGGCGGTGCTGAAGCGGCCGGTGGCGCCGTCGCCCGTGTAGAAGACGTTCGAGGCCGAGACGGCGATGCCGCCGCGGTCGTCGCCGGTCACCGCCACGTGGTCGATCGCGCTGCACGACGAGCTGCTGAGCGCGCCGATGCGGAACGTGTCGTTGGGGTAGCTGAACGCCGCGGTGCAGTACCCGATGGACTCGTCACCGGAGCGGAACTGCGAGGTGCCCTCGTGGTGGAAGTACCAGCGGCTGTTGGACGGCTGCACCGTGAACGAGCACATGTCGCTCAGGTTGGTGAACGCGCCGAGGGTGCTGACGGTGCCCGAGGGCACGGTCGCGCGGGAGATGGTCGTCGAGTTGGAGACGTAGTCGACGTAGAGCTGACCGCCGAAGAACTCCATCGTTCCCCAGAAGGCCCAGGACTCGCAGCCGGTGTGCGCGAGGCCGGGCATGCCGCCCAGGTCGTTCACGAGGCCGGTCGGCGAGATGTGGAAGAAGCGCGTCCCGGTGTGCACGCCCATGCGGTCGTAGCCGGAGAAGATGCCGGTGCCGAAGCCCATGACGATCGGGGTCGAGAGGGCGATCGCGGTGGTGGTGAGCGCGCCGGTGTCGCCGTTGATCTCGATGAGGTGCGTCGCGGTGCCGCCGCCGTAGTTCATCGCGACCGTGGCGCTGGTGCCAAAGGTGTAGACCTTGCCCGTGCGGAGGTTGCTCACCATCGCGTCGAACTGACGGCCCACGCGGGTGCCGCCGCTGAGGTTCGTGAGGGCGAAGCGCCCGGTGGCGCTGTCACCCGTGTAGAACACCTGCGAGTTCGAGACGGCGATGCCGCCGCGGTCGTCGCCGGTGACCACGTTGTGCTCGATCGCCGCGCAGCCCGCGGTGGAGAGCGTGTCGATGCGGAACGACAGGCCCGTGATGGCCGCCGCGCAGGCGCCGCCCGTGCAGGTCTGGTTCGCGGCGCAGCGGGTGCCGCAGCCGCCGCAGTTGTTGACGTCGCCAGTGGTGGCGATGCAGGTGCCGCCGCAGAGGGTGGTGCCCGCCGGGCAGGCGCAGGCGCCGCCGACGCAGGAGCGGCCGCCGGTGCAGACGTTGCCGCAGGCGCCGCAGTTGCGGCCGTCGGTGGCCGTGGTGACGCAGGCGCCGTTGCAGAGCGTGGTGCCCGCGGCGCAGGCGCCGAAGGTCACGTCGAGGTTGAAGGTGCCGCCCGCGGCGCAGCTGTCCACGTAGAGCACGTGGAGGCCGGCGCCCGCGGAGAGGGTGGTGTTGAGGGTCGTGTTGGCGCCGCAGCTGGCGTTGGCCGCGCAGGACGCCACCGGGGCGCGCGCGGCGCTCCGCTGGTCGAGGGTGAGGTTGGTCAGGCCGTTGCTGCGACCGACCGCCGCCATCGGGAGGGCCGCCGCGTTGGGGCACGAGATGGCGTAGTAGGTGACCTCGGGGCCGTTGGAGCAGCACGCGCCGGTGATGCCCGAGGCGCCGGCGAGGGTGTTCGCGGTCGAGAAGGTCGAGCCCGCGGTGACGTTCACGCGCTGCAGGACGTTGTTGGCCGGGAGGTGCTGGAAGCGGATGGTGGACTCACCGCCCGCGCCGCAGCCCGAGAGGACCAGGTAGTAGGTGCCCGCCGGGAGCAGCGCCGCGATCTGCGCGTCGTTGCCGTTGGCGAAGGAGCAGCCCGCGATGCCGCTGTCGTCGTTGCAGGTCGCGCCGCCCGGGAGGGTGTTGGCGATGTTCGCGCCGGCGCTGCTCTGGATGAACAGCGACGGGTCGATGCCCGCCGCGGAGGTCGTGTCCGCGTAGACGATCTCCTGCTGGGTCAGCGTGAACGTGTAGAACACGTCGTGGCCGCTGGTGCAGCCGCACGAGCCCGTGGTGCTGGCGCTGTTGGCCGCCGAGGTGTTCACCACCACCGTCGCGGTGGGGGTGCTGGTGTTGAGGACGATCGCGCCGGTGCGGTTGTCGTTGGGCGGCGGGCCCGCGGTGCAGACGCCCGCGGTGCAGGGCGCGGTGCCGGGGCACACGCGGCCGCACATGCCGCAGTTGGTGTTGCTGGTGCGCGCGTCGATGCAGGCGCCGCCGCAGAAGGTCAGGCCCGCGGCGCAGTTGCACGCGCCGGCCTGGCAGGTCTGGACCGCCGGGCACGCGGTGCCGCAGGCGCCGCAGTTGGCGTTGTTGGAGCGCGTGTCGACGCAGGTGCCGCCGCACGAGGTCTGGCCCGCCGGGCAGGCGCAGGCGCCGGCCTGGCAGGTCTGGCCGCCGGTGCAGGCGCGGCCGCACATGCCGCAGTTGGCGTTGTCCGTGCGGGCGTCCACGCAGGAGGTGCCGCAGGCGGTCTGGCCCGCCGCGCAGGCGCAGGAGCCGGCGACGCAGGTCTGCGCGGCGCCGCAGGCGCGACCGCAGGAGCCGCAGTTGGCGGCGTCGGTGCCGGTGTTGACGCAGGCGCCGCCGCAGAGCGACTGGCCCGACGGGCAGGTGCAGCTACCGGCGGTGCAGACCTGGCCCGAGGGGCAGGCGTTGCCGCAGGAGCCGCAGTTGGCGGTGCTGGTCTGCGTGTCGACGCAGGTGGCGCTGGCGCCGGTGCCGCACGCGGTCTGCCCGCTCGGGCACACGCACACGCCCGCGGCGCAGGTCTGGCCCGCGGCGCACGCGTTGCCGCAGGCGCCGCAGTTCATGGCGTTGGACTGGGTGTCGATGCAGGTGGCGCTGGCGCCGGTGCCGCAGAGCTGCTGCGTGCCCGCGCAGGCGCAGCGGCCCGCGGTGCAGGTCGAGCCGCCGACGCAGGCGTTGCCGCAGTCGCCGCAGTTGGTGTTGCTGGTCTGCCCGTCGACGCAGGCGCCGGCGCAGGAGAGCTGGCCGCCCGCGCAGCCGCAGCGACCCGCGGTGCAGACCTGGCCGGCCTCGCAGGCGGTGCCGCAGGAGCCGCAGTTGGCGGCGCTGGTCTGCGTGTCGACGCAGGTGGCGCTGGCGCCGGTGCCGCAGCGCACGCTGGGCGCGGCGCACTCGGTCACGCAGGCGCCGGCCACGCAGGCCTGGCCCGTGGTGCAGGCCCGGCCGCAGCCGCCGCAGTTCATGCGGTCGGACTGGGTGTCCTGGCAGGTGGCGGCCGCGCCGGTGCCGCAGGCGGTCTGGCCCGTCGGACAGACGCAGGCGCCGGCGGTACAGGTCTGCGCCGCGCCGCAGGCGGTGCCGCACATGCCGCAGTTGGCGGCGCTGGTCATCGGGTCGACGCAGGTACCGCCGCACTGGATCTGCCCTGTGAGACAGGGGTTGCCCGCATCGACGCCGACGTCCTCGACGGTGCCGGTGTCCGTGGTGGTCCCGGTGTCGGTCTTGGTCCCGGTGTCGGTCACGGTGCCCGTGTCCTCGACGGTGCCGTTGTCGCTGGACGGCCCGTTGTCCGTGGGCGTCCCATTGTCCGTGGGCGTCCCGTTGTCCGTGGGCGTCCCATTGTCGGTGGGCGTCCCGCTGTCTCCGGTCATCCCGGTGTCTTCCACCACTGGGACGTCCGTCCCCGTATTGACGGGGGGATCGCTGCTACAGGCAGCGAGGAGGGCAGTGCACACCAGCCAGGGTGTCTGCCTCAACCACGATGAACTCATGAAGCCTCCTGATTGTCCGCGGAGGTCACCAACGCGCCCGGCAGGCGTTCTCCCCGTGTACCCACGGCGCCTGGCGAGACCTCGTCACATGCCCGCGAACCGGCCATGGGTACGTCCATCCGCCCCTCCGCGGCAAGGTCCCCTCTCCTGTCTCCAGGCTTGTATTTCCCTTGTAATGAGCCGCACCCGTAGATTCCCGGCCCGGCCCTCAGCTGGGGGTCCGCTCACCTCGACCGTAGGATGACCGGCGTCAAGGGGCCGCGTCGCCCGTGTTGTGCTCTTGGCAATCCCCACGAGCGGCGTCATCACAGCCACCACAGGAGCACCCTCCCCATCCCATGACCGCTCCCGCTCCTCCCTCCACGCCGCCACGTCTTCGCCACGTCGCGCTCCCGGTCGCCCTCTCGCTCGCGGCGCTCGCCGCGTGGCTTACCTGGCCCCGTAAGCTCCCCCCCGAGCCGCCGCCGCCGCGCCCCTCCGCCCCCTCCATCGCGCCCTCACCCCGCGCCGCGCCTTCGCCCGCTCCCTCGCCCTCCCCCTCACCCGCGGTCGCCGTGGACGTCCCCGCCGTCGCCGCTCCGCTCGTCGCCCACGCCGACGCGGGCGCCCCTCGCGTCGTCCTCCGCGGCCCATGGGGCAGCGGGCCCGGTCAGTTCGGCCGGCGCGTCGCCAGCGAAGGGGTCCCCGAGGCGCCCACCTCGCTCTCCGTCGACGCCTCCGGCGACGTCGCCGTGCTCGACCAGGTCAACCGCCGCGTGCAGCGCTTCCGCGACGGGCGCTTCGTCGGATCGCTCCCGCTCCCCGGCGAGGCCGCCCAGGACCTCGCCACCTCCGTCGACGGCCGCGTGGCCGTGCTCGACCGCCTCGGCGACCCCTCGCTCACCCTCTTCGACGCCGCCGGGCGCCCCGCGCGCACGGTCCCGCTGGTGGGTGGACCCATCGCCGAGGGCGGCGCGGTCACCGGCCTCTTCGCCGCCGCCGACGGCCTCTACGTCGAGCGGGAGCACCGCGAGCTGGTGCGCCTCACGGACGCTCGCGGCGAGCCCGACCCCTCGCGCAGCACCCTCTGGGGGAGGCCCGGGCGCGACGGGGCGACGCTGCTGCGCGCCGCCATCGCCGACCGCTCGAGGGCGATGGTCACCGTGAGCGCGGCGTCTCGCGCCACCGGCGCCATGGACTGGTCTCGCACCGTCACCCTCGACGGGATGGTCCTGCACCTCGTGCTGCTCGACGGCGACCGGCGAGGCCGCGCGTACCTGGGCGCCGTGGTGGGCCGCGAGCTCTCCGGCGCCATCACCGACCCGCACGCGCTCGTCGTGCGCTTCGACCGCGCGGGCGTCCCCGACGGGACGCTCCGTCTCCCCGCTCCCCCAGAGGCCGACGAGCTCTTCCGACCGATGGCCATCGACGACGAGGGCCACGTGTTCGCGCTGTCGCCCGGCCCCGATGGGCTCTCGCTGGTGGAATACTCCTTCCCGGATTGACCCTCTGTCGCGCGCGCTGCGCTATCGTCGCGCGATGCGTACCCCACGCCGCGTCGGTGCCCTCGCGCTCCTGCTCGCCTCGGCCTCGGCCTGCGGCGACCAGGGCCCGGTCGTCGAGACCGTCGAGTCCGACGTCCCGGCCGCCGTCGACCGTCCCCGCGCGGCGGACGTCCCTCGCGCGGCGGACGTCCCTCGCGCGGCGGACGTCCCTCGCATCCCCGACGCGCCCGTGGTCGCGCGCGACGTAGGGGTGCCGCCGAGGGACGTCCCGACCGTGGCCATGGACTCCGGCGTGGTGCTCGACGACCCCACGCCCGACCTCACTCCCGACGGCGGGGCGCCGGTGCTGGACGCCGAGCCCGTGGCTCCGACCATGGGCGCCACGATGCGGGTGACGGCCACCTCGCTCAACCTCCGCAGCGGCGTCGGGACCTCCAACGCGATCCTCACGGTGCTGTCGTGCGGCGCTCGGGTGACGGTCGTGGGCGGGCCCACCACCGGCTGGTGGAACATCCGCTCCGGCACCTTCACCGGCTGGGCCTCGGGCGCGTACCTGGTGGCCGAGGCGAGCTTCGACCCGAGCGTGTGCGGCAGCGTCCCGACCCCTGCGATGGACGCCGGGACCACCACCACGCCTCCCGGAACCCCTCCGGAGGTGTCGCAGATGTTCTCCCTGGCGCGCTCCGCGGTGGGCTACTCGTACTACTGGGGCCACGGCTCCTGGGGCCTCGACGGCGCCAACCACGGGTCGTGCTCCGGGAGCTGTCCGAGCTGCTCTCACACCGGGAGCTACGGCGCCGACTGCTCGGGCTTCGTGGCGAAGGTGTGGCAGATCCCGTCGGCCTCGCCGGTGACCGTCGATCGCCACCCGTACTCGACCTACAACTTCGTCAACGACCACACGCACTGGTCGAGGGTCAACCGCTCCACGCTCCGTCCGGGCGACGCGCTCACGTACAACACCAACGGCGCGGGGCACATCCTGCTGTTCGAGTCGGGCTCCGACCCGTGGGGCAGCGTGTGGGCCTTCGAGGCCCGCGGGTGCGCCACGGGCATCGTGCACAACCTCCGCGCGGTGGGATCGAACTACGTGGCCATCCGACGTGAAGGGCTCTGAGCCCGGTCAGCGACCGGCGTAGATGACGCCCTCGTTGGTGCCCGTGAGCAGCGAGCAGCGCTGCGAGCCGACGTTGCACCCGAGGCTGCGCTGCACCCAGCAGATGTTGTTGCCGTCGACGCAGCCGTAGTTGCCGCCCTGGGTCCCGGCGTACCCGAAGCCCGCCTCCGAGTCGTGGAACATCCCCAGCGTACGGAAGGTCCCGCACCCGTGCGTGCAGACGTTGCCCACCGTCGGGTCGGCGTAGCCGAAGCTGTCCCGGTAGCCCCAGCCGGAGCTCACGTTGTAGCCGGTGTAGCGCGTCGCGACGCCGTCCTGGCGGTAGGTGACCATCCACTGCGTGCCGAGGTCGGCGCCCTGCTCGATCAGCCGGCGGTAGATCAGGATGCGCTCGGTGAAGGTCGCGGCGCTCGCCGAGAGCGTGGCGCCCTGGGCGAAGCCAGCGGCGGTGTTGCCCACGGTCCCGGAGTCCGCGAAGGTCGCGATGTCCCACTGGGCGTTCGAGCGGATGTAGGCCATCACGGTCCAGCCGCCGCCGTCGGTGCTCATCTCGCAGTACACGTTGAAGGGAGCGCCGCTGCCCGCGCCGTCCGGGTCGATCAGGTACACCCCGCTCACCGCCGAGGGGTTGGTCTGCTTGATCGAGCGGCAGCTCGTGGCGTTGAGGCAGACGCCCGCGGTGCAGGCCCGCCCCGAGGGGCACACCACCCCGCAGCCGCCGCAGTTGAGCGGGTCGCTCTGCAGGCTGCCGCACCCGTTGCTCGGGTCGCCGTCGCAGTCCGCGAAGCCCGGGCTGCAGGTCGCGCTGCACGCCCCCGCCACGCAGGAGGCCGTGGTCCCGGGTCGCACCGGGCACACCACCCCGCAGCCGCCGCAGTTGCTCACGCTGGTGGTGCTCGCCTCGCAGCCGTTGGCCGCGTTGCCGTCGCAGTCGGCGGTGCCGCTGGCGCAGAGGAAGCCGCAGGCGCCCGCCGCGCAGACGGTCGCCGCGCCGGGTCGGGTGGGGCACGCGAGGCCGCACGCGCCGCAGCTCGTGACGCTGGTGGCGAGGTTCACCTCGCAGCCGTTGGCGGGGTTGCGGTCGCAGTCCGCGAAGCCCGCGGCGCAGACGAAGGCGCAGGCGCCCGAGGCGCAGACCGCGGTGGCGTTCGCTCCCGCGGAGCAGGAGACCGCGCACGACCCGCAGTGCGTGGGGTCGTTGCCGGTGTGGACGCAGGCGCCGCCGCAGAGGGAGAGCGGCGAGGCGCAGGTCGTCGCGCAGGACCCCGCGGAGCACACCTGGCCGGCGGGGCACGCGCGGCCGCACGCGCCGCAGTGGGCGTTGTCGCTCTGGCCGCGCACCTCGCAGCCGTTGGCCGCGCTCAGGTCGCAGTCGAGGAAGCCCGCGGCGCACGCCGTGACCGAGCACGCCCCGCCCGCGCACGCCGAGGTCGCGTTGGGGAGGGCGCACGCCCGACCGCAGGCGCCGCAGTTCGCCGCGCTGGTCGCGAGGTCCGTCTCGCAGCCGTTGCTCGCGGCGCCGTCGCAGTCGCCGAGCGAGGCGTTGCAGCGCGAGACCGTGCAGCCCCCGGCGACGCAGCCGCTCGCGGCCGCCCCGGGGAGCGAGCAGGCGTTGCCGCAGGCGCCGCAGTTCGCCGGGTCGACGGCGGTGTTGGCGCAGAACGATCCGCCCGCCATGGAGCACGAGACCAGCGGGGCCGCGCAGGTGGTGGAGCACTGCCCGCGAGCGCACACCTGGCCGGCGGGGCACTGTGCGCCGCAGGTCCCGCAGTTGGCGTTGTCGCTCTGGAGGTTGACGCAGCTGGTGGCGCACTGGGTGAGCCCCGCGCCGCAGGAGATGGCGCACGCGCCCGCGGCGCAGGCCGTGCCCGGGGCGCAGGCGTTGCCGCACGCGCCGCAGTGGGCGTTGCTGGTGCGCAGGTCGACGCACGCGCCGCCGCACTGGGTCTGCCCCGACGCGCAGGTCACCTGGCAGGAGCGGTTGACGCAGATGTTCCCCGGGGGACAGGCGGCGCCGCACGCGCCGCAGTTGAGCCGGTCGTTGGCGAGGTCGGCGCACGAGGCGGTGGAGCCCGCGTCGCCGGGGGTCGCGCAGGTGGTGAGCGGGGCCGCGCAGCTGGTCGCGCAGACGCCGAGGCTGCACACCTGGCCCGCGGCGCAGGCGCGCCCGCAGGCGCCGCAGTTGGCGTTGTCGGTCTGGGCGTTGATGCACGCGCCGTTGCAGAGCACCTGCGCCGCGCCGCAGCTGGGAGCGACGTCCCCGGCGTCCATGGTGCCCGCGTCGGTGCTCGGGGCGACGACGGGGTCGCTGCTACAGCCCGCGCCGAGGAGGGCGCCGATCAGCCACGCGGCCATCTGGTTGGAACAGGATGTTCTTCGTTGCTTCATGATGGGAGCCGCTCCTCGCCTGCGGGGGTGTCGAGCGCCCATTAGAGCTCGGCTTCGGCGACTGCGGGCAACGATTCGCCTCGCGCGTCGCGTCCCATGGGCGATCAGTCGACGAGGCGGTTGTTGGTCACGGCGACGACCGCGGAGCCGCCGTAGGTGGCGAAGTAGACGAGGTCGAGGTCGCCGTCGCCGTCCACGTCGTAGGGGAAGGCCCCTCGAGGGATCTGCAGCCGCAGCAGCCGCGTGGCCCCTCGCGCGTCGATCCGGTAGATGGAGGTCGCGAGCTGGTTGTCGGCCGCGAGCACCTCCAGTCGGCCGTCGTTGTCGAGGTCCGCGAGGGTGAGCTCCACCACCGGGTCGATGGGGCCGAGCACCTCGCGAGCGAAGACCCCGGCGCCGTTGTTGCGCAGCAGCTCGAGCTGCGAGGCGCGGCTGTTGGCGAGCACGAGGTCGAGGTCGCCGTCGCCGTCCACATCGCCCGCCTTCGGGTACCAGAGCTCGTCGCCGGTCGCGCCCGGGAAGACCTGCCCCGCCGTGAGCCGACGCGCGGCGTCGCCGTTGAACACCGTCATCGCGTGGGCCTGGTTGTCGATGACGAAGGCGTCCATGGCGCCGTCGCGGTTCCAGTCGCCGGCGGCGAGGTACTCGACCTCACCTCGGAAGGCGCTGGTCACCGTCGGGCCGAAGTCGCCGGGCGCCGTCGCGAGCGCCACGCCGAGGCCGCCGGTGGTCGAGAACACCAGGTCCGGCAGCGCGTCCGCGTCCACGCGCACGAAGACCCGGCTGTACATGGTCACGTTCGATCGGTGCTCCGCGCCGAAGGCGCAGCCGCCCGTTCCAGGCCACACGGAGAGCACCGCCCCGGTCGAGGAGAAGACGTCCGGTCGGCCGTCGCCGGTGAGGTCCGAGACGCCGCGGTAGACGGTCGTCCCCGGGCCCGAGCAGGTGCTCCGCGCCCCGAGGCGCCGGTCGGCCTGGAAGCGCCAGCGATCGATCTCGGCGCCCGCCCGAGCGACGACGAGGCTGAGGGGACCGGTGGCGTCGAGCGCGGCGATCTGGTGGTTGCCGGAGGCGCTCTGCGGGGTGAAGGCGCTGAGCTCGGGCGCTCGCAGGCGTCGGTCGCCGCGGTTGTAGGCGACGAAGCGCCCGTCGAGGACGACGTCGTTGCGGCCGTCGCGGTCGGCGTCGACGATCACCGGGAGGCGGCTGTTGGGGCGGGTGTTCTCGTAGTCGCGGCGGTCGGGGAAGCTGCCGCTGCCGTCGCCATAGAGGAGCTGCAGCAGGTCGTCGCTGGTGACGGCGAGGGGCTCGGCGATGACCACGAGGTCGGTGTGATGGTCGCCGTCGAGGTCGCCCGCGGCGAGCTGAACCGGGCGAGCGATGGGGTAGGCCGCCACTCGGTTGAGGGCGCCGGAGGCCTGTCCGAGCAGCACCGTGACCTGCATGGTGTCGGCGAGGACGAGGTCGTCGCGCGCGTCGTCGTCGAGGCGCGCCACCAGCGTGCGCGTGGGCGACGGGCATCCCGCGCAGGTCGCCGGGAGCCCGGCGCCGAAGCGCCCTCCGCCGAGGCCGCGGTAGACGACGGTGCCGTTGACGAGGTCGACCGTTCCGTCGCCGTCGAAGTCGCCGACGGCGGTGGGGGCGTCGCTGAAGGTGACCGTGGAGGCCACGCTGGTGAAGCCTCCGGCCGCCGTGCGCAGGTGCACGACGGGCGAGCGGAGGGAGGTCTCGAGCAGGTCGGCGCGGCCGTCGCGGTCGAAGTCGGCGGCCAGCTGCGCGGTGAAGGTCAGCGGCTCGATGGGCGCGAAGGTCCCGTCGCCGCGGCCGCGAGCGATGTAGGAGTTGGGCGTCGAGGCGGACTGCACCCGCACGAGCACGTCGACGCGGCGGTCGCCGTCGAAGTCGGCATAGGAGAGCGAGGCGGAGTAGCCGGTGACGGTGAAGCTCCCGGCCGGGACGTAGTCGCCGCCCGGCTGCGCCACGGCGAAGGTGACGCGCACCGAGCCGACGGGGCTGAAGGTGTCGACGAGCACCGCCTCGCGCAGGCCGTCGCCGGTGAGGTCGCTGGCGACGGAGTACGAGGTGCCGAGGCGGGTCCACTCCTCCGGGGCGTCGAAGGCGAGGCGGCCGGTGACGGAGCCCGCGTCGATCGGGGGACCGCGGTCGCTCGCGACGTCGACGAGGACCGGCACGTCCACCGGTCGCACGTCGACGGCCGAGGCGTCGGGGCGATCGATCGGCGCGACGACGTCCGCCGGGCGGTCGATCGCGGGGGCGTCCATCGGTCGGTCGGAGGGCGGGGCGTCGATCGCGGGGACGTCGCGCGCCGGGACATCCGTCGTCGAGGCGTCGCGGGTCGGGATGACCGCGGGCTCGTCGGCGCAGCCCCAGGCGGAGCAGAGGAGGGCGGTGAGAGAGAGGCGGCGCGCGCGGAGGGAGGTGGGCTTCATCGGAGGGGCGCGATGGTAGCGCGAGCGCGGGCGGAGACGGCTGAATCGCCCGCTCCCCGGGGTGTGTTAGAACCGCCGCCGCTCGAAGGCCAACGACGGAGGCATTGCGATGTGGAGCCCTGACTCACGACGGCAGCGCGCGGGGGAGCTGAAGTCCCTCGGCGATCGGATCACCCGGTACCGCCAGCTCACCGAGCGCTTCGGCTCGTACTTCACCGCGGAGAGCGACCGCGCCCGCGAGCTCGCCACGCTGCGCCACCGCTTCGAGGACCTGCAGGAGCGCGCCTCGCACCGCCAGCGGAGGCTCGCCAAGGGCGTGGTGAAGATCGGGGTCGTAGGCCTGGAGAAGCAGGGCAAGAGCGCCTTCCTCTCGGCGTGGCTGCAGTGCGAGCGGCTGCTGCCCTCGGAGGCCGAGCGCTGCACCTGGTCGACCACCGTCGTCGAGCCCGGCCCCGAAGGGACCTTCCAGGCCGTGGTCGAGTACTACGCGAAGGACGAGTTCCAGCAGCGCATCGCGAGCTACTTCGACGCGCTGGAGCCGGGCAGCGCCACGCGCTGGGAGGGCCTCAACGGCGCGGAGCTCGCGCGCCTCCGAGGGTCGTACCGCTCGCGCACCGGCCACGAGGTGGACGACCACGACCGCTCGTCGCGGCGCGACGTGGCGGCGTGGGCGGAGCTGCAGGACATCGCGAGCTCCCTCGGGGAGATCAAGGCGAGGCTCGGCCAAGGGCCGCAGACGCTCACGGCGAGCTCGCTCGACGAGCTGGCGGAGCTCATCCGGCCCTTCATCGCGCTCAAGGACACGCGCGCGGGCAACCGCCCCTACGCGGGGGTGCGGGCGGTGCGGGTGGTGACGGTGGTGATCCCCGTGCGCGGCGCGATGCCGGGCGTGGTGCTGATGGACCTGCCGGGCATCGACGCGCCCAGCGACAAGGCCCGCCGCGACACCGAGGAGGCGCTCGCCAGCGAGGTGGACGTCACCATCTTCGTGAAGGACGTCACGCGCCCCTCGCTGGTGCAGCAGGAGCTGGAGCTATTGCGCGCGATGCAGCGGGCCGACCGCTCGATCAAGCTGCACGACCGGCTCTTCGTGGTGCTCACCAAGGTCGACCTCTTCGACCACCCGGACGAGAACGGCAACTGGCACTGGGCCCTCGCCGTTCGGAACTTCAAGGACCAGGCGATCGACCGGGTCTTCCCGTACAGCAAGGTGTGGGCGCACCAGGGCGTGGACCCGAAGCACCCCGTCGCCCGGCAGGTGCAGGACTACTACAACCAGACGCAGCCGGTGAGCGGGCTCGAGCAGCTGCAGGGCGCCATCGGCCGCTACCTGTCCGACGAGCTGGAGCGCCTCGACGCGGAGAGCGTGGCCGCCATCCGCAAGGAGTTCGGCGAGCTGGAGACGGCGCTGCGCGGCGCGCTGGTGACGGTGAAGGAGACGCTCAACGAGCAGGAGTTCGAGCGCAGGAAGGAGCAGCTCTTCGACGAGCTCTGGGAGCACATCGTCGCGGGCGAGGACGCGCGGGGCCTGCTCCCGACGATCAAGTCCAACCTCTCGCACTTCCTCGACCACGAGGTGAGCGACGAGCAGCGGGCGGCGAGGGCGGCGAGGGCCAACCTTCGCATCGGGGAGATCCGCCGCGACCTGCTCTCGCGGCTCACGCCCGAGGAGGCCGAGAGCAAGCGCCGGCAGATGCCCTCGCCGGGGCTGATGAACGAGAGCGCGGTGGAGATCGAGGTGCGCAACCAGATGCGCGAGCGCTGCGCGGCGCGGGTGCTGGGGATGGGCGAGGACTTCCGCGACTCGGCGAGGGAGAGCATCGAGCGGATGCTCGGGGAGATGTTCGTGCGCGCGGAGTACCAGGGCGGACGGCTGGAGATGCTGCTGCCGCCGGGGCAGACGCTGCTCGCGCGCATCGACGCGATGGGCCGCGCGGGGCAGGTGAGCGAGAGCGTGCTGCGCTACCAGAACCGCGAGCTGGCCAAGGCCGACGTGGCCTTCGAGGTGCTGTCGCGGTACTTCGCGCGGCAGGTCATCGACATCCTCGACGCGACGGACCCGGCGGACCGAGAGCTTCGCCTCCGCGAGCTGGCGGGCCTGGAGCAGTTCTTCGGGATGGACATCGCCGACAAGGCCACGCGCAGCGACCCGCTGGGCTCGGCGATGGCGGCGACGAGCGTGCCGATGAGCGCGCCGACGGCCACGAGCTTCCCGGTGCAGCCCGCGGAGATGAAGCCCTCCTCCACGGTGTCCAACCTCATGGACCGCTTCAAGCCGAAGCCCGACGCGCCCTCGGCGTCGGCGACCGCGGTGAGGCCGCCTGCGGCGCAGCCGATCCCCCGCGACTGGTCGAAGATGCTGGGCCGGGTGCGCACCGACGTGGAGCGCATCAGCAACTTCCTGGAGGCCCTCGCGAAGCACCCGCGGGGCTTGCAGAAGTACCACGAGGAGGCCGTTCGCACGGTGCACGCGTCGTGGCTCGACCGCGAGGGAGAGCAGTCGCTGCGGCGCTGGGCGAGGAGCGAGTGCTCGCGCATCTGGCCCGACCGCTTCGCGGCGATCGACAGCGAGGCGAGACGCGCCCGCGACGACGTGCGGGCGCTGGAGGAGCTGTTCAGCGCGACGTAGCGGGAGCGACCGCCCACGCCCGCGGACGACGCCTCACCGGGAGCGAAGCGGAGGGCGCGACCGCCCACGCCACCCCGATGCGCCTCACCGTCGCGAAGCGACGGGGCGACCGCCCACGCCCACGGACGACGCCTCACCGTCGCGGAGCGACGGGGCGACCGCCCACGTCGTCAGTCCCCGTCAGTCGCCAGCCGCCCGATGATAGGCTCCGGCCCCACCAACCGAGCGGAGGAGGGACCATCGATGGCGAAGGCGAAGGGCGGCGGGACGAAGCTCATCACGGCGACGAAGGCGCTGGCGCTGGAGTCCCGTCGGAAGAGGCTGAAGACCCTGGAGGGGCTCGTCCGGCGACGGCTGGCGACGGTGGTCGAGAGCTTCTACGACATCGGCGAGGCGCTGACGGAGATCCTGAAGAAGAAGCTCTACGCGGTGGGCGAGCACACCAGCCTGGAGGCGTACCTCACGGCGACGAAGCTCATCGGCATCGCGCAGGCGATGAAGCTCATCGCGATCGTGAGGGAGGTCCCTCGCGAGGTGGCGCTGGCGGCGGGTCCGGAGCGCTCGTATGCGCTCATCGGGCTGGCGAAGGCGACCCCAGAGCCCGACAGCGCGGCCGAGCTCATCGCGAGCGGGACGGTGGCGGGTCAGCCCGCGGCGAAGGCGCCCGTGCGGGCGATCACGGCGGCGGCGAAGGCCGAGCGCGCGAAGCGGCCGAAGACGGCGGCTGCGAAGGAGCGGGACAAGGCCGACGCGGCGCTGGTGAAGGGCGTGCGCGCGCTGCTGCGGGCGGGAGGGATGGGCGCGGGGGCGGTGAGCGTGAAGGGCGACGAGGTGCGGGTGGTGCTGACGCGCAAGCAGGCGGAGCGGGCGATCGCGAGCGGGGTGTGAGCTACAGACGTCTGTAGGTGGGGCTACAGACGTCTGTAGGCGGGGCTCCGCGGGTTGGTCTGCTCGTGGGGAGCGACCGCGGCGCTCGCCCTGGGAGAGATCCTCCGGGGCCACCCGGCCTCGTCACCGGAGCCATGGCCGCGTGCCGAACCCCAGCGTGAAGCCACTGCGCTGTACCAAGATGATCGGGCGAACGCTCTAGAACGTGACCGCCCAGACGCCGCGCCCCCAGGTGGCGACGTGCGCGGAAAGCTCGGTCGTGTCCTCGTCGAACGCGATCGCGACGGCGCCGCCGTTGGGCTCGGGCATGGTGTGGTTGACCTCCCAGGAGGCTCCATGGTCGGAGCTGATCACGATGCCGTTGTGGGTCGTTCCGATCGCCACCCGCCCCCCGACACCCGGGTCGAACGCGACTGTCGTGACGGGAGAATCGATCGGACTGTAGACGGTGTTGAGCGAAGCGAAGGCGCCCCCTCCCGTGATCGCCGAGCTGGCCGCGACGTCGCGCGTCCAATGTGCACCGCCGTCGCGCGTCACGAAGATGCCCCGCGCGCCCGTGCCGCGGTTGTAGGCGATCGCCCAGTTCGGATCGTTGTCGCTCGCCCACACCTGGATCGGATCGGTCAGCTCCGGGCTTCTGGTCCAGGTCGACTCGAGGCCGCTCCCGTCCGCGGCGCCGGTGTCGTGGCCATGCAGCAGGTAGTTGGGCCCGCCGAGGGCGGGGAGCGCCAGATACACGACGCGGTCGGTCGCTGCGTTCGCGCGTCCGCCGATCGCCATCCAGCCGCCACCCCCCCCGGGCGGGAGCACCTCGTTGCTCACGGGGTCGCCGTAGGGCTGCCACGTGCTGTCGCTCACACGGAAGCGCTTCAACCGGACGCTCAACCGGGCGCTTGGGGGGTCGACCCGACGAACGGTCACGAACACAGGGACGACGTACGCGTCCGGGCCGATGAACTCGCCGACGGCCGCGAGGCTGCCGGGGCCGCTCGCGGGGTCGTTGTAGTTGGCGATGAGCATGCCGGCCCCGGTATCCAGGGCGGGCACGTACCCGAGGTACCCGTTGCAGTTGCGCGCTCCGCGGTCGGGGTCGGTGCGAAGGATGTCCGCCCAGAACGCGTCGCCACAAGAGTCGACCGCCCAGTGCGAGCCGTCGTCAGCGCTCAGGAACATGCCGTTGTCCTGCGTCGCCAGCCAGAGGCGCTCCTGCATGCCGCTCCGCGCGAACGCCGCCTGCCACGGTTGCAGGGCGTGGAGGCCGACGTTGCTCGTGCTCCAGGTGCCCCCGCAGTCCTCCGAGCGGAAGTTCCCCCCGTCGGTCGCGAGGACGGTGGGGCACGCCTGGTTCGGCAGGTCCGGGTCGAAGGCGATGGCGCTCACGTCCGCGTGCGGGAGGGGGCGAGCCAGGCAGGTCCAGACCGAGGAGGGCGGCGTCTCTTCGAGGCCACAGCCCGGGTACAGGGTGGTGGTCGACGCCGTGCAAGGCCCGCCGAGCGGGCAGTCGGTGTAGAACACCCACGTCGTGTTGTGGAAATACACGCGCAGGCGGCCCGCGTTGCGGTGGACGGTCACGAACGCGGGGCGCCCGTTTCCGGCGTCGCCGCTCGTCGGGAGCAGGTCGGTCCACGCGACCTTCCTGGAAGATCCGGGCGCTCCCATGATCATTCCGTCCCACACCTTCGAGATCGTGTCGGACGTCGTGCCGTATGCCCCGCCCGTCGCGACGAAGATGTGGTTCAGGTTGTCCGGGTCGACCGCCACGCTGCACGCGCCGCGGCCGGCGTCCAGCGGCGGCGACGGGAACTGTTCGAAGGTGCCCGCCCCGAGGTCGTAGAGGAAGACCGTTCGCGCGCCCGCGATGGAGCCCGGAGGCGTGGGGGTGCGGACGTTCGCGCAGAACGCGATGGTGTTCTGCGTGGCCATTCCCGCCCGCGGCCGCTGCGCGCGCCACACGTCGATCCCGTCGAGCCCCGCATCCGGTGCGGCGGGAGACGGCGAGATCCAGTCCCACGTCGCGCCGTGATCGATCGAGACACCGAGGCGACAGTCCGTGGTGGCGAAGACGACGCCCGCGCGGTCGGGGGAGAACCGGATGTGGTGGTTGGCCCCTCCCCAGCTCAGATACGCGCCCGAGATCCTGCACGGCGGCGCGGCGTTGGTGGTGCGCGCCCACGTCTCGCCGCCGTCCGTCGAGCGCCAGACGCCGTCCTGCGTGTCGCCGTCGCGCACGCGCGCGTCGTCCCCGACCATCACGAGCACGTTGCGGGTGTCGAACGGGTCGACGACGAGGTCTTCGAAGGACGTGAGCCCGCGCGCGAACCCGTTGCCGAACGGCCCTCGGCTCCCGTCCGGAAGCACGTTGCTCCGCCAGCTACGGCCGCCGTCGACGCTGCCGAAGACCCCGCCGTTCTCGGCGAGGGTCAGCAGGTTCCTGCCGCCCGACCGTGGAACGATCGAGACGGCGGTGGTGCGCCCCCCGCGAAGCAGCGTGCCGAGCGACGTGTCGTCCGGGTTCAGGTCGCGCGCGGTGTGCTTGCACGCTCCCAGGAGCGCCAGGGCGACCCAGAGCACGCGGAGCGAAGCCGAGCGGGCTCGCTCAGCACTCGAACGACTCACGGCAGAAAGTTCGTACATGGTGCCTCGCGCGAAGCGACGATTCCGGTTGTGGGTCAGCCTTGGCGAAGCGCCAGGGGCATCGTGGTCGGCGGTCACCCGCCCGCGGTGGCGCTTCACCAAATCGCTATCTCTTATGTAGAAATCGTCTAGCTATGCTGGATGCCAGCCGTGGCGATGTCGGCTCGGACGCTGGCTGGACGTCCATGAATTGAGGCATGACCGCTCTTCCTTTCGGTAGCTCGTCGACCCTCCCGACGAGCGAACCGCAACATGAGGCATCGTGCCCTGGCCGCAAGTGAGCGCTCGATCGACTGGGCGTATAGGGCGTCCGGCTCATGGGCCCGTCGAGGTGATGGGCCCAGGCAGGTTCCCGAGGAACTGCATCGCGGCGTTCTTGAAGTTGTGCATGCCCTGGTAGAAGGCGACGTACTGGCCCAGGTAGCGCTTGTGCGCGCCGCGGAACATCCGAAGGAAGTTCCGCAGGCCGGTCCAGTGCCCTTCGATGGTGTTGGTGTGGACTTCGCGCACGCCGTCGCCGTCGTCATCTCGTGCCCACTCCTTGGCGAGATGACAGACCGTGGAATGGCCCCGTCCTGTCGTCGACAGAAGGTGTAGGCATGCCACTCGTCGGTCATGACGGTGGCATCGATTCGTGTGACCGACTCGACGACAGGCTGAAGTGCCTTGCGGGTACTTCGATGAGTCTCTTGCAAGTAGACTTCGCTGGACGATCGCGCAATGACGCCGAGAATGGGAGTACGGTCGTTGTCGTATGTGCCGTGCCCGTTGAACGTTGAACTTGTTGGCCCGTCGGCGCGGCGGGTCGTCAGGGTCGCGGTGCGGATCGCCCTTCTCGCCCGCGTTCTGGTACATCTCGTCCGCTTCGACGACGGTGTCTTCCAGCGGCGAGGGGGGAAAAGCGTTCGAGGGCCAGGGCCCTGAACGTGATGACGACGGTCGAGAAGATGACGACGACTGGCGTGCAGATCCTTCGCGAGGTGGAGGGTGGGGACGCCCTGGCAGAAGCCGCGGAGGATCATCACCAGTCGTCTCGGTGGGTGCCGCACACCCTGTAACGCGGTGCCCGTGTAGACGTTGAAGACCTTGCCGCATTGCCGACATCGGTAGTCCATGACCGGCGCTCGGTGCCGGTCGTGGGGCGCCTGATCACTCGGCAGTGGGTGCCCGTTCGGACAACACAACCCCTCGGGGTGCAGCGCGTCCAACAACATCCGGTAGCACCGCTCCTCGTCGAGCAGGGCCTCGATGGAAAAGAGCATCATGCATCGAGGAGAAACACCCCGGGCGGGGGAGAGGTTCTACGTCGAGGAGGTGATGGCGGGGTTCATCCTGCATCCGGTGTGGCTCAGGCTGCTCGATCACCCGCTCGCTGACCGCTTCGACGCCGACACCTTCCGCTCGGCGCTCAGGGACAACGGGGTTCGCCTGCTCGGCTCCCGCTCGCTCTCCGATCAGTGCATGGCGGTCCGCCGGGTGCGCTGTACCCTCCGACGATGGCTGCGCCCTACCACACCTCCCGCCTCACACACCGCGACGGCGACTGGCTCGTCGTCGACACACGCTCTGGCGAGCCACTCACGGCCGACGCGCGCGAGCGGCTCACCGACGACACGCTCCGCCGTTGCGGTGCCGATACCGTCGGCACGATCATCCTGGTCGAGCGCGGGACCGCGACCCCCGTCCGCCTGCGGTTTCTGTGCACGGACGGCGAGGTCGACCCGCCCGTACGTGGGCTCGAGTGGGCCTTCTGGTACCTCTACCTCGGCGCCCCTGCTCTCTACGTCGGTCCGGAGTTCCGCGATGGCGCGCCCGCGCCGCCGAAGGCGACGGACGATCTACCTGAACTCGCTGCGACCTGTGAGATCCGTGATGGCCTCGTGCACTACACCCTCCCGTTGTGGAGGACGGGGAACTTCCTCTTCATTCGCACTGCGTCCATCGACGTGATCGGCCCCAACGCATGGGACGGCGACGCTCGCATCCTGCCGGTCGCGATGGACTGACCGCTAGTACCTCGTCGCAGGGGATGTGACGGGTTGGGTGCGTGCCCCCACCCGCGCTGCCGCGCACCCCTCCCCCAAGGCAAGGCCTTGGAGGGAGGGGCTCCGGATGCTGTCGGTCGACCGTGTGCCTGGCAGCAGCGTCGAGCCCCTCCCTCCAAGGCCTTGCCCTGAGCATTGGTCACATCTCTCGCTCGCCCTTCTGCGCTCGCAGTTGACGG
>CBIHPK010000090.1:0-32942 GCA_966211675.1 uncultured Myxococcaceae bacterium | reverse complement strand
ACCGCCGCGATGGAACTCCATGGGACGCTCTGCGGCTTGTCTCGCTGCTCCGCGTCGGCACCGATGTCCTCTTCATCGAGCGCCCCAGCGCTCGATGCGCCTGCAGAGAGTCCCTCGAAGGCGGGACGATCAGCTCCAGGCTCCCACTTCAGCGGTTGCAGGCCCGCTCGCGGGCCGTCCGCAACCGCGGAGTGGGCGCCGTCCCCGCGGAGAGGGGACCGATGCTCAGGGTCAGCGGGCGCGGGCGGGCTTCTTCTTCGCGGGGGCGGCGCTCGGCTTCTTCTTCGGGGCCGCGGTCTTCTTCTTCGGGGCGCTGGCCTCGTGCTGCGCGGCGCGCACGGTCTTTTCCAGGGCGTCGAGCTGGCGGCGCAGGTCGTCGAGGGCGATGGAGTCGGCGGTGGGCGCGGGGGCCTCGGGCTCGGGCTCCGGGGGCGCCGGGGCCACGGAGGCGTAGGCCACCGGGGGAGCGGTGTTTTGTTGCGGTGCAGCAGCGCCGAAGGGCAGGGCGTTGCCCACGAGGCGGGCGAAGGCGCTGGTGGCGGCGTAGGGCATCGCGAAGGGGGCGAAGGGCCCGAAGGACTGCATCCCGGTGCGGGTCTGCTGGTAGAACTCCAGCGCCATGCTGACGTAGCGGCCGAGGAACTCCCCGAGCGCGTCGTCGCTCATCCGCAGCAGCTGCGTGAGGATCGGCACCGACAGGAACTGCGCCGCCCCGCGGCCCTCCAGGATCATCTGGGTGAGCGTGGTCTGCGTGAGGTCCTCGCCGGACTGGGCGTCGATGATGCGCGCGTCGTGGCCGGCGCGGATGGACTCGGCGAGCTCCTCCAGGGTGACGTAGCTGCTCAGGGTCGTGTCGTACAGGCGCCGGTTGCCGTACTTCTTGATGATCCTCGGGGGGGCGGGGCGCTTGTTCATGGTGGGCTTCAGGGGCGTCGGGCTCCGTCGCGGCGATGTCGCGCCGCGGGATGATACCCGATGCCAGGAGCCCCGTGGAGGGGGTGACATTGTGCAGTGCACCATGGGGCGTCTTGACAGCCCCGGAAGCCCTGACCTAAGCATCCGCGGACGCCCGAGCGGGCCGCCGGGAGACGGCGGCAATTGCTGCGGTGCGACAGGCGATGCTGCGGCGCGCACACCGGAGGACCACGATGCTTGGTTGGGACAGCTGGAAGAAGGGCTTCGACGCCTGGGAGAACGCCACCGCGAAGTACCTGGAGGCGTGGATGCGCTCGCCCCTGGTGCTGGGTCCGGGCGGGGCGATGCTGACCGCGGCGATGCGCTCGAAGAGCGCGGTGGACGGGGCGATGGACGCCTGGTGGTCCGCGGTGGGACTGCCCACGCGGCGCGACCAGGAGCGGGCGCTGCACGCGCTCAACCAGATGCAGAGCCGGCTCATCGACCTCGAGGAGACGCTGGCGGAGATTCGCGCGCAGCAGAAGCAGCAGGCGGCGACGAAGGCCTGAGAGGCCCCGAAGGAGCATCGCCCGATGGACATCACCCCGTACCTCGAGTTGAAGCCCGCGCCGCGGGCGGTGTTCGACCGGCTGCCCACGCACCGGGCGCGAGCGCGCTTCATGATCCCCACCGCCGACGGCGACTGGCGCTGCGTCACCTGGGGCGGCTTCGCGGGGATGATCCGCGACCTGGGGCTGTGGCTGCAGTCCGTGGGGGTGGCGCCGGGCGACCGCGCGGTGGTCTTCGCGCCCAACCGGGTGGAGTGGGGCGCGGCGGCGCTGGCGATCCAGTCGGCCGGGGCGGTGATGGTGCCGCTCTACGGGGCCAGCACGGCGTCGCAGGCGGCCTACGTGATCGACCACTCGGACGCGAGGGTGGTCTTCGTCGACACGCCCGCGCTGCTCGGGCGGCTCTTCGAGGTGTGGTCGCAGCTCCCGAAGGTCGAGCGCGTGGTGCTGCTCGACGAGGGCCTCGACGCCTCGCGGGTGCTCGCCTCGGCGAGGGCGAAGGGCGCGTCGGCGCCGACGGACGAGGAGGTCGCGGCGAAGCTGGTGCCCTGGGCGGCGGCGCGCGAGGCCGGTGCTGCGGTGCACAAGAGCCACCCGCTGCGCTTCGACGCGATGCTCGACGCCATCGAGCTCGATGCCCCCTCGGTGATGCTCTACACCTCCGGGACCACGGGCAACCCCAAGGGCGTCCCGCTGTCGCACCGCAACGTCGGGGTCAACGGCCGCGACTGGCTCCAGCTCAACGGCGGGCTCATCGACGAGGGCGCGGTCGACGCGCTGTGGCTGCCCATGAGCCACATCTTCGGCTTCGGCGAGCTGTGCCTCGGCAACACCCTCGGCTTCACCACCTACCTGGTGGACCCGGCGACGGTGCTCTCGCGGCTGCCGGAGATCCGCCCCAGCGTGTTCATGAGCGTCCCGGCGTACTGGGAGAAGATCGCCCAGGCGGTGGCCGGCGAACCGGATGTTGCGCTGCAACAGAAGCGGCTCGCGGACGTGACCGGGGGGCGGCTGCTCTTCTGCCTGTCGGGCGGCGCGGGGCTCAAGCTGGAGGTGAAGCAGCTGCTGCACTCTTGCGGTCTGTTGATCATCGAGGGCTACGGGCTCACCGAGTGCTCGCCCACGCTCACGCTCAACCGCTCGGACGCCTTCCGCTTCGACTCGGTGGGCAAGGTGTTGCCGAGCGTCACGCTGCGGCTCGCGGAGGACGGGGAGATCCTGGCGAAGGGCGAGAGCGTGTTTCGCGGATACCACAAGGACGAGGCCGCGACGCGAGAGGCCTTCGACGAGGAGGGGTGGTTCAAGACCGGGGACGTGGGGCGCTTCACGGAGGACGGGTTCCTGCAGATCGTCGACCGCAAGAAGGACATCCTGGTGACCTCCGCGGGGAAGAACGTCCCGCCGGCGAACATCGAGCTGCGCTTCGCGGGCGACCCGCTGATCGCGCACGTGGTGGTCTACGGCGACGGCAAGAAGTACCTGGTGGCGGGCGTGTGGCTCGACCCGGCGCAGGCCGCGGCGGCGGGGGCGCGCGGAGAGGACGTGAAGGCCCGGGTGCAGCAGCGCGTGGACGCGGTGAACGCGCAGCTCGCGAGCTACGAGACCATCAAGCGCTGGGCGGTGATGGAGCCCGCGCTGACGGTGGACGCGGGCTGGCTCACCCCCTCGCTGAAGGTGCGGCGCAAGAAGGTCTACGAGGCCTTCCGAGGGGCCTTCGAGGGGCTCTACGACGAGGCGAGGGGATGACCGACCCGGCGAAGGAGACGCGGCGCTGGCGCAACCTGCTGGGGATGGTGAAGCGCCCGAAGCCGGTGGTGGGCGCGACCCCGGCGGACGTGGTGCACCGCGAGAACAAGTGGTCGCTGCTGCGCTACCGCGCGAGGCCGGAGGGGGTGGCGTTCCGGACGCCGGTGCTGCTGGTGCCGTCGCTGATCAACCGGCACTACGTGCTCGACCTGCAGCCGGGCAAGAGCGTCGCGGAGGCGCTGGTGGCGCGGGGCCACGACGTGTTCATCGTCGATTGGGGCACGCCCGGTCCCGAGGACCGGCACCTCACCTTCGACGCGATCACCGACGGCTACCTGGGGAGGGCCATCCGTGTTGCGGCGCAACATGGGGACCGCGGCAAGGTGCACGTGCTCGGGTACTGCCTGGGCGGGACGCTGGCGGTGGTGCACGCCGCGGTGCGGCCGGAGCGCATCGCGTCGCTCACGGTGCTGGCGGCGCCGGTGTCCTTCCACGACGAGGGCCTGCTCTCGCTCTGGACTCGCTCGTCGAGCTTCGACCTGGGAGCGATGATCGACGCGACGGGCAACGTCCCGTGGCAGCTGATGCAGGGGGCCTTCCAGATGCTTCGGCCGACGCTGCCGCTCTCCAAGGCGGCGCACGTGATCGACCGGGCGTGGGACGACGAGTTCCTGGACGGGTTCTTCGCGCTGGAGGCGTGGGGCAACGACAACGTGAGCTTCCCCGGCGAGGCGTACCGCCGGTACATCGAGGGGCTCTACCGCGCCGACGGGCTGATGAAGGAGAGCTTCACGCTCTCCGGGCGGCCCGTGTTGCTGCGCAACATCACCTGCCCGACGCTGGCGGTGACCTTCGCGCACGACAACATCGTCCCCGAGGAGAGCGCCGCTCCGCTCATCGAGCGCATCGGCTCGACGGACAAGCAGCGGGTGCACCTGCCGGGAGGGCACGTCGGGGCGGTGATCTCGCGCAAGGCGCTGGCGACGCTCTGGCCGACCATCTCGGCGTGGTGGGCGGCGCACGACGCGGAGCCGGAGGCGAGGGTGGCGCCGAAGGCGAGGGCGAAGCCCGGGCGTGCTAACGCGAAGGCACGATGAAGGACTGGAAGACGACGGTGTGGCCCGAGGTGGCGAGCGCGCGGGCCTCGGCGGGATTGCTGCTGCTGCGGCTCTACGCGGGCGCGGCGCTGATGAGCCACGGGTGGGGGAAGATCCAGAAGCCGATGCACTGGATGGACGGGGCGGCGGGAGCGCCGCCGGGGGTGCTGCAGGCGCTGGCGGCGGTGTCGGAGTTCTTCGGCGGGCTCGGGCTGATGGTGGGGCTGCTCACGCCGCTCGCGGCCTTCGGCATCGCCTGCACCATGGCCTTCGCGACCTTCAAGCACGTCTCCAAGGGGGACCCCTTCGTGGCGGCGCATGGGGGAGGGTCCTTCGAGCCCGCGCTGGGCTACCTGGTGACGGCTGTGCTGCTGATGCTCGCGGGCCCGGGGCGCTACTCGCTGGACGCGATGGTGTTTCGCCGACGCTAAGGGTCCATCGCCTCGCGCTTGCGGCGGAGGATGCCCACGAAGGTCGTGCGGTCGAGCGTGACCGCTCCGAGGGCGCGGGCGCGGTCGATCCACTCGCCCGCGAGGTCGTGGTGCTCGCGGTAGGTCCCGGGGTGCTGGACGGGGGCCCAGGAGACGCCCATCGCCTCGACGAAGCCCGCGAGCTCGCGCGAGCCCTCATCGCCCGCGAGGTCGGAGATCAGGTGCGCCGACGGACCCCAGCGGCGGTTGAAGGCGCCGCCCCAGTCCATCGGCTGATCCATCACGATCATCGGGCGGGACGTATCTACAGCACCGACTCGATGGCGCGAGCGAGCTCCTCCTCGGAGGAGGTGCCCGCGTGGCGGAGGCGGACCTCGCCGTTCTTGTCGATGAGCACCAGCGTCGGCAGGCCCTGGACGTTGAAGGCCCGCGACGCCTGACCCTGGACGTCATACACCATCACGTAATCGAGCCCGAAGCGCTGGCGGAACTGCGGCACCAGCGAGGGGCCGCCCTCGTCGACGTTGACCCCGACCACCTGGAGCCCGCGCTCGGCGTAGCGGCGGTGCAGCGAGGCGAGGATGGGCAGCTCGACCCGGCAGGGCGCGCACCAGGTGGCCCAGAAGTCGAGCAGCACCGGGCCGCGGCGCATGGCGGCGAGGTGCACCCGCTCGCTGGAGAGCTCGCCGGCGGCGCTCACCACGGGCAGCTCGAAGTCCCCGGCGGCGCCGTAGTGCTTCGGGCGAAGGCCCATGAACAGGAGCGAGCCCAGCAGGATGATGCCCAGCAGCGGGAAGAGCACCCGCTCGGCGAGGAGGCGGTCGACGAGCGAGGGAGCAGGGGGAGGGGGTGCCATGGAGGACGGCAGACGATCCCACGATCGGCCCCGAAGGCAAGGGATCGGCTATGGCGCGATCACCCGCGTGGGCGCGCGAAACACCCGGCGCCCGGCGGCCGGGGAGGAGAGCGCGAGGCTCTGCCAGGCCAGCGCGCGAGCGATGGGACGAGAGGAGGCGAGGTCCTCCCCGTCGGGGTCGTCGACGCTGCGGAGCGAGAGCCCGCCGCCCAGCGCCATCGGTCGGGGCAGCGCCAGCAGCGCGCCGAAGCGCAGCCCGAGGCCGCCGCGCGCGTCGCCCTCCACGGTGAGCGCGCGGTCGTGCAGGGCGTCCGCGTCGCGCACCGAGCGGCCCTCCATCTCCGCGGGGACCTCGACGTCGAAGGCCGCCAGGGCCGTCGCCGCGCCGTCCACCACGCCCAGCGGAGCGCTGAGCAGGGCGCCCGCGGGCACGCCCGGTCCGCGCCAGAGCATGGCGGTGGTGTTCACCTCGCGCTGGGACATCGGCCCCTCCCACACGGAGCGCTGCTCCCCCAGCGGGACGCCCCGGTCGCCCACCACCATCACCATCACCTGGTCTTCGAGGTGCGCCTCGGCGATGCGGTCGAGCAGCAGCGCGAGGCCCTCGTCGACGCTGCGGAGCGAGGCGTCGTAGAGGAGGTTGAGGCGGTCCTGGTCGCGGGGGTCGAGGCGCACGTCGCCGCGGTGGCCGCGCTCGGCGAGGGCGACGGTCTGCGCGGGGGTCATGGTGCCCTCGTAGGGGGCGGGGTCGATGGCGGTGATGTGCTCGGCCGCCGGGTCGAGCGGAAAGGCCCCGCCGCGGCTCACCACCAGCGTAAACCGCTGCGTCGAACGGAGGCGCCCGAGGTCCTCCGCCACGGCCGCCAGCGACGCGTCCGCGCGGCACGGGCCCGGGTGGTCGGCGCAGCTCCAGCGGCTCGCGCAGCCGCGGTCGGCGCCGCTGCCGAACCAGAGCGGGTCCTCACTGTAGCAGGCCACGGAGACGCCCCGAGCGGCCATCTCCGAGGTGAGCGTCGGGGCCTCCTCGGAGAGCAGGTCGGTCGGCTCGAACACCCGGTGCACGTCCACCGGGAGCCCGGTCGTGGCGCTCATCACGGCCGACCAGGGCCGAGGGCCGGGGGAGGTCACCAGGGCGTGCGACCCCTCGCGCAGCAGCCTCGCGAAGCCCCCGTGGGTCAGCCGCGGAGAGAGCTGCGGCCACAGGCGGTCGGCCCGTAGACCCCGCACCACCACCAGCACCACCTGCGTCGGCGGAGCGCCCCGCGGGGTCGAGGCGCGAGGAAACTCCAGCCGGGGCGAGGCGACCGCCAGCCGGGCCTCGGCGCCCTCCACCGCCTGGACGCTGATGCGAGCGGGGCGGCCGGCGAAGCGGGAGAGGTCGAGCGAGCCTTCGGTCCAGGCGCGGTTGGGGGCGATCTCGAAGCGGCGCTCCAGGGGGGCCTCGCCGTCGAACTCGACGCGCACCCGGGCGATCAGCGGGGGCGGAGGGCGGCTCGATCCCCGGGGGCACTCGGCCCCGAGCGCGAGGCGGAAGGTCGCTCCCGGTGGGAGCACGCGGGTGAGCCCCAGGGCCGTGGGCGGGTGGAAGGTGAGCGCGCGGCGGGGAGGGCCCTGGAGGGTTACATCGCTGAGCAAGCCCGCGACGACCGTGGGGGCGGCGTCGGTGCGGGCGAGGTGCACCCAGTCGACCTCCAGGGCCGCCCGAGGGGTCATGCCGGGCTTGAGCCGAGAGGTGGAGAAGCGCAGCTCGACCTCCGCGGGCGTGCGGGTGAAGCGGTCGCGAGGGATGGCGACGCTCACGACCCCTGCGGCGTTGTTGGCCGGGAGCGCGGCGGTGCGCACCAGGAGCCCGTCGACGATGACCGCGACGCTGCGGCTGTTGGCGCGGCGCACCCGGAAGCGGATGAAGCCCGGCGGGTCGAGCGGGTCGTCGACGCCCCCGCCGCGGTCGATGGGGACGCGCAGCGAGAGGCGGGCGCCGATGTCCGCCCAGGAGTCGCCCTGGAGGGTCTCGTTGCGAAGGGGCGCGGCGCCGTAGATGAAGGCCGCGGCCTGGGCTTCGCCCAGGTCGACGACGGGGCCGTCGGTGTCGATGGAGGCGCGGGTGAAGCTGTCGAGCAGGTCGACGACCATCGGGCCCGTCGGGGCGGAGAGGGAGGCGGCGGGGCGTCCCTCGCGGGTTCCGGGGCGGGGCGGGGCGGGGCCGTCGCGGTGGCAGGCGCCGAGCGCGAGGAGCAGCGGGAGGAGGGCGGTCGGAGGGGGTCGATGGGTCAACGGTCGAAGGGCGTGGCGAGCACGGCGGCCAGGCCGCGACGGACCACGATGAAGTAGTTGCCCGTCGCGTCGCCGGCGCGAAGCTGCACCGAGTAGAAGCCCTCGCGCAACACCCGGTGCAGCGGCGCGGTGCCCACCGGGTGGTGGCCGATGGAGACCTCGACGGGCGATCCGGGGCGGCGAGGCCCGGGGATCACCAGCACGCCGCGCTCGGGCGGGAGCGCGGCCCCGTCGAGGAAGCGCGAGGCCTCGCGGTAGGGTCCGTTGACGGTGACCATGGGCGCGGGGCCCCCGGGGACGGCGCCCTCGGGCTGGATGGAGTCGGTCTGGGCGCCCAGCTCCGCGGAGAGCGAGCGGGCCACGCGCGAGGGCTCGTGGGGGGCCTCGCCGGCGTCGCGCGCTTCGACCGAGGGGGCGCCGCCCGGAGGGGTCGGGGCGTCCTCGGAGAGGTACCAGCGCACCGCCGCGTAGCTGATCGCGAGGGCCACCGCGACGCCGATCATCAGCAGCAGCGGGCGCGTCCAGGAGGCCTCCTCCGCGGCGGTCGAGGTGGACTGCGAGGTGGTGCTGGTGGCCGCGCGCTTGGTGGCGACGGGCTCCGGCGTCGCGGGCGCGATGGCCGCCGGGCGGCCGCTCGCGGTGAGCGTCGTGGAGGTCTTGATGTCGGGCAGGTCGAGGGCCTCGGGCTCGGCGACGGGCTCCGGGGCCTTCGAGGGAGCGGGCTCGACGGAGGGCTCCTCGACCGCCGCCGCGGGCGTCTCCGAGGGGGCCTCGGAGGGGCGGCTGGCCCGATGGACCACCAGGTCGAATGCCGGCTCGGAGGTGCGCTCCTCGGCCTCGGGGACCGCCTCGGTCGGGGCCTCGACGGGCGCCTCCAGCTCCGCGGGAGGGGCCGCGGGCGAGGGGGCCGGGCGGGTCTCCGTGCGCGGCGCGACCGGGGCGACGGGCTCCTCGACCTCGTCGCCGGTCGGCCGGGTCGTCTCGAGCGCGTGCGCCCCCGAGAGCGCCGGGAGGATCTCCGGGACCTCGCTCGGCCGCACCACCATCAGGGCCGAGGAGGACAGCTCCTCGACCTCCGCGGGCGGCTGCTCGGTGATCTCCGGGGAGGACTCCGGGGCGCTCTCCGGAGCAGCGATGGGGACGAGCGAGCGCGTCACCCGATGCTCCGCGGCGACGGGCTCCCAGGGCTCCTCGGCGGGGGGCGGAGCGGGCTCCTGGGTCGCCACCACCGGGGCGGTCGGTCGCGCCGGGCGAGGGGGCTCGTCCACCGTGTCGGCCAGCTCGCGCCAGACGGCGTCGGCCAGCGTGTCGACGGTCGCGGTGCGCGACATCGGCCGGGTGACCTTGGTGACCGACTCGTGGACCGCGGCGCGAGGGGGCGCCGGCTCCTCGACGACGTGCTCCCAGGCCGCCACGGGGCGCGGCGGCCGAGGGGCCGCGAGGTCTTCGCGGTTGCGCCCCACCACCCGCTGGATCGCGCCCCGGCGGGAGAGCTCGATGAGCAGGGGCTCCAGGTCCCGCGGGGCGAGGCCGTCGCGGAGCACCATCTCGCGGGGCGCGTCGCCCTGCACCAGCCGCTCGACGGCCACCCGCAGCGGCGTCGGCAGAGAGCGCGCGTACTCCAGCGCCGCCTCGGCGTCGAACTCCACCCGCAGCACCTCCAGCAGCGCCGCGCCGGAGACGGCCTCCTCCAGGGCGGTCACGCTGCGGGCGCTGCGCTCCAGCACCTCGGACAGCTTGCCCGCGAGGTTCTCCCGCACCGGGTGCGAGGCGCGTCGCACCACGAAGCGCGCGGCGTTGAGCCCCAGCGCCCGGGCCAGCGCCGCCTCGCCTCGCGCGAAGGCGCCGTCCTGCGCGGTGCGCACCGCCGAGAGCAGGGCCCCCTGGCGGATCTCCAGCTCGGTCACGCTCCCGGAGTCGGCCAGGGAGATCGTGGCGTCGCCCAGGGTCTTCGCCGTCGACTCGATCAGCGTCACGGAGCCGACGCGCTCCAGGCGGCCTCGCACCTCCGCGCCGGTGGCGAGCTCGGCGATGCGCTTCAGGGTGCGCACGCGGCCTCGCAGCGTGGAGCGCACCCGGGCCAGCGCCGCGCTCCCCTCGGCCTCCTTGCGGAGGTAGCCGGAGGCCTGGGCGCCGAGCTCCCTCATCCGCACCAGCAGGTCGTCGCGCCACGAGAGAAGGATCACCGGCGTGTGGCGCAGCGCGACGTCGCGGCGGATCGCCCGGCAGAGCGCGAAGCCGTCGAGGCCGGGCATCAGGATGTCCGCGAGCACCACGTCGGGGCGCTCGAGGCGAGCGGCCGCGAGGGCCTCGGCGCCGTCGGTGTGGGCGCTGACGATCATCCCCGCGCCGCGCAGCAGGTCGGCGAACTGGGCCACCACCGCGGGGTCGTCGTCGACCACCAGCGCGCGGCGGCCGGGCAGCGGGTCGTCCGAGGGCTCTCCGGCGGACTCGGCGACGGCGCCGGGAGAGAAGACCTCCGCGCCGTGGAGGCCTCGCGGGGTGATCGGGAGCTCGAAGCGCACCGTTCCGCCGGAGCGGCGCTCGACCACGGAGCGGATGCGGGCGATGGCCTCCCAGGTGGCGGCGAGCACCTCGTCGCCGGCGCCGAGGGCCACTCGGGCGCTCCGGCTGGTGGGGATGGCGGCGCCTCCGAGGCCGCGGCGAAGCTCCTCCTGCAGGGCGCGGATGAGCTCGTCGAGGGTGAGCTCGCCGAGCTCGTGGGCGGTGGCCGGGGGCTGCGACGCGGAGCCCCGCAGCGCGCGGTGGATGCGCCCTCGGAGCACCTCGGCGCTGGCGTCGGACTCCAGCACGTCGAAGGCCTCGGGGCAGCGAGCGCGCACGGTGGCGGCGGGCTCTCCGTCGCAGGCGACGACCACCACGGGGATGAAGCGCACCAGCGGGTCGGCGGCGACGGCGGCGGCGAGGGTGACGCCGTCGTAGGGCGAGTCGTCCTCGGCGACGATGATGTCCGGCACCGCGTCGCGGGCGCGGGCGATGGCCTCGTCGGCGGTCTGCGCGAGGGCGACGTCGGCGTCGTGGCCGAGGGCGTCGAGGAGGGCGCTCGCCCGGATGGACGAGCCCACGAAGAGCACCTGCGTGGCGTGCGCGGTGGGCGCGCGCGCGGGCACGAGCGAGTCCGTGGTGCGGCCGGTGATGGCGCGGGCGAGGTCCTGCAGGCGGGGGCCGCCGGGGGCGAGGGCGGCGCCGGGGATGAGCGTGCGGGTGGGGGCCTGGTCGCTGCGCGAGGCGGAGGGGATGGCCATGGCGCGGACGCCGGGCGCGCCGGGGTCGCGGGTGTCGAGCTCAGCGCGCGCGGAGAGCGAGGCGACGAGGGCGGTGAGGCGGTCGAGCTGAGGGCGGCCGAGGACGGCGGTGCTGCGCGACTCGGTGAGCGCGTCGGAGGTGGCCTGGAGCCCGTCGCAGAGGGAGCGGAGGTGGTGCGCCCGGGCGATGGTGAGCACGGCCTCGACGCGGCGGCGGAGCTCGTCGCGCATGCGCAGCTGGCGGGGATCGGCGAGGACCGCGCCGAGGGTGGCCTTGATCTCGACGATCTTCCGGGGCAGGTGCCGGACGAACGCGCTGCGTGGATCTTCGTCGGGGGCTTGCACGGGGAAGTAGACGTCAGCCTTAGCCGAAAGGCACGGGACGGGCCAAGTTCTGCGCGGACATGCTAAGGGAGCGCCCCGGAAAAGAGGCGAAGCGCGGCAGTGAAGTTCATCGACGAAGCAGAGATCGACGTGTCGGCGGGAGATGGCGGCCCAGGGGCGGTGTCGTTCCGCCGGGAGGCGCACGTGCCCTTCGGCGGCCCCAACGGGGGCGACGGCGCCCGCGGGGGGAGCGTGGTGCTCACGGCCGACGAGCAGGTCGGGACGCTGTTGCAGTTCCGCTTCAAGCCGCGCTGGCAGGCGGAGCACGGCGAGAAGGGCGGCCGCACGGACTGCAACGGCAAGAGCGGCGAGGACCTGCTGTTGAAGGTCCCGGTGGGCACGGTGGTCTACGACATGGAGACGCACGAGGTGCTCGCCGACCTGCACACCAAGGGGCAGACCGTGGTGGTCGCCAAGGGCGGCCGCGGCGGACTCGGCAACATGAACTTCGCGACCCCGTGGGACCAGGCGCCCCGCAAGGCGCAGCCCGGAGAGCCCGGCGAGCGGAGGCACCTGCGCTTCGAGCTGAAGCTGCTGGCGGACGTCGGCATCCTCGGCTTCCCCAACGCGGGCAAGAGCACCTTCATCGCGGCGGTGTCGCGCGCCAAGCCGAAGATCGCGGACTACCCCTTCACGACGCTGGTGCCCAACCTCGGGGTGGTGAAGGTCGACGACGACCGGAGCTTCCTCATGGCGGACATCCCGGGGCTCATCCCCGGGGCGGCGAGCGGGGCCGGGCTCGGCGTGAGGTTTCTCAAGCACGTCGAGCGCACTCGCGTGCTGCTGCACCTCATCACGGTGCAGGACGAGGACATCGACCTGCTCTCCCGCTACGACGCGCTGATGAAGGAGGTGCGGCTCTTCGACGAGTCCATCGCGAAGCGAGCGCAGATCGTGGCCGTGAGCCAGATCGACCTGCCCGACGCGAGGGCCGCGTGGGAGCTGTACAAGCCGCTCTTCGCCGAGCGCGGCGTCGAGCTGCGCGGCGTGTCGGCGGTGACCGGTGAGGGCGTGCGGGAGCTGGTGTTCGCGCTGGACGCGGCGCTGCGCTCGGCCCCGCCGGTGGAGCTGCTGACCTCGACGCTGAGCGTCGACGACGGGGACTGAAGAGCACCGGCAACGTTGGCCGCGAGAGCGGCAACGTTGGCCGAAGGGGGGGGACCGTCGGGCGCCGCTGGGGGGAGCGTCGCCCGACAGGTCGTGGTGCGTGCGGAGGGCGCCTCGCTCTGCGCACGCAGGACGACCGCGCACGACCGGTCATGGCCTGTCCGTGTACCTGCCATTGTTCTTCCGATAAGGCGCGTAGTCGGTAATGGGCCGCATCGCGACTTCTCCGGTGAATCGATTTGGACGCCTTGAAAGTAAGGCAAATCGTTCACCGTTATTCGCGTGTGATCGAAGTCGTTAATGGCCTGAAGGGCTCTTGATAAAGAATTCTTCTTCGAAGTACCGTCGGGGCTGACCGGACATCCATCACCGGTCCATGGAGTGCGTCACCGGGGCGGGCCCGGTCATTCGACGGTCCAACGAGCACCCGCGAGAGGCCCACCGGCGCGCGCATCCGACGCGGCGGCGACGGCCCCGTATGCCCTATCGGAGGAGGAGTCCCATGGCCTGGAACAAGACATCATCCGGCATCAAACGCTTCTTCGCCCTGCTCGCCGCGGCGGCCGTTCTGGCGCCGACGGTGGCGAGCGCCCACACGGTCCAGATCTGCTGGCGCGACCAGGGGGGCGTCACGACCTTCTACGCCGGCACCTACCACAGCCAGCTCGAGGGCCCCTCCCCGATCGGGGGGATCATCGTCGACGGCTTCACCTACCCCTTCACGGGGTACATCCTGCCGCCGTCGCTGCCCCGCGACGCGCACTGCTGGTCGGCCCCGGGGTGGGGTCCGGCGGGCAACCCCGACGGCGTCCCCTCCGGGTCGGTGGTGCACTACCAGACCTTCACCAGCGGCTTCGCGCTCGCGGCGCACACCATCTCGTTCACCAGCACCAACGTGGTGCAGACCCCGATCGACACCTTCCCCGCGCTGACCTTCGGCGGCGGCGCCTGCGCCGACGCGGACTTCGACGGCCTCTGCAACGCCGTCGACGCGTGCCCGCTCGACGCCGCCAACGACGGCGATCACGACGGCCGCTGCGCCGACGTCGACAACTGCCCCAACAACTACAACCCCGCGCAGACCGACGCCAACGGCAACGGCCAGGGCGACGTCTGCGAGGGCGTCGTCTGTGGCAACGGCCTCGTGCAGGGCGCCGAGCAGTGCGACGACGGCAACCGCGCGGGCGGCGACGGGTGCTCGTCCATCTGCACCCGCGAGTCGCAGGACGCCGACGGCGACGGCGTGGGCGGGAGCGACAACTGCCCCGCCGTGGCCAACCCGGGCCAGCTCGACACGGACCGCGACGGGCAGGGCGACGCCTGCGACGCCGACGACGACAACGACGGCGCGCTCGACCCGAGCGACAACTGCCCGCTCGCGTCGAACGCCGACCAGGCCAACGCGGACGGCGACGCGCTCGGCGACGCCTGTGACGACGACATCGACGACGACGGCGTGGCCAACACGTCGGACAACTGCCCCTACGCCGCCAACGCCGACCAGGAGGACAGCGACGCCGACGGCCAGGGCGAGGTGTGCGACGGCGACGACGACAACGACGGCGTGTCCGACGCGAGCGACAACTGCCTCTCCATCAGCAACGCCGACCAGGAGGACAGCGACGCGGACGGCCAGGGCGACGCCTGCGACGTCGACGACGACGCGGACACGGTGCGCGACAAGGTCGACAACTGCCCGACCATCAGCAACGTCGACCAGCTCGACACGGACGGCGACTTCCTCGGCGACGCCTGCGACGCCGACGACGACGACGACTCGGTGGGCGACAAGGTCGACAACTGCCGACTGGTCTCCAACAACGACCAGGCCAACGCCGACGGCGACGACGAGGGCGACGCCTGCGACGCCGACGACGACAATGACGGCGTGCTCGACGCCGCGGACAGCTGCCCCCTCGTGGCCAACGCGGACCAGGCGAACCACGACGGCGACGCGCAGGGCGACGCCTGCGACGACGACGACGACAACGACTCCGTCGCCGACGCGGCGGACAACTGCTCGCTCGCGGCCAACGCCGACCAGGCGAACACCGACGGCGACGCGCTCGGCGACGCGTGCGACCCCGACCTCGACGGCGACGGCGTGCTGAACGTCGTCGACAACTGCGCCTCGGCCGCCAACGCCGATCAGTCCGACCTCGACGGCGACGGCCAGGGCGACGTCTGCGACGGCGACCTCGACGGCGACGCGGTGCTCAACGGCCTCGACAACTGCCCCGCCGCGGCGAACGCCACGCAGTCCGACCTCGACGGCGACGGCCTGGGCGACGCCTGCGACGCCGACCTCGACGGCGACGGCGACCTCAACGAGGCCGACAACTGCGCCGCGGTGGCGAACGCCGACCAGGCGAACAACGACGGCGACGGCCAGGGTGACGCCTGCGACGCCGACGACGACAACGACGGCGTGGCGGACACGGCGGACAACTGCCGCGTCGTGGCCAACACCGCCCAGGCGGACTTCGACCATGACGGCCTCGGCGACGCCTGCGACGCCGACGACGACGGCGACGGCCGGCCGGACACCGCCGACGCCTGCGAGGGCACCGCCGCGGGCGCCGTGGTCGATCCGTCCACCGGCTGCTCGCTCGACCAGCTCTGCCCCTGCGACCGCCCGCGAGGATCGTCCGTGGCGTGGCGCAACCACGGTCAGTACGTCTCGTGCGTCGCGCACTCGACCAACGCCATGCGCTCCGCGGGCCTGATCTCCGAGTCCGAGAAGGGCGCCCTCCAGTCGGCCGCCGGTCGCGCGGCCAGCGGCCAGCGCGGAGCCCACCTCTCCTCTCCTTCCCCATCCCATCCTGATCCCACCGCGCGGCGCCTGACGGGGCGCCGCGAAGGTGGCCGTGCGACCCGCCGGCACGTCACACGGCGCTGCCGCTGATCGATGCCCGCCCGCGCGCTGTACGCGCCCTCGACGCCCCAGTCCGGTGCTCCATCACGCGCACGGTCACCGACCCGTCGCGCGTCGCCGTGAAGCGCGCGGGCGTTCCACCCTCCGCCGCCGTCGTCGCGGACACGGCCTCTCCGACGACCCGCGATCCTCCATCCCTCCCGAGCGGTGGCCGCATGGTACGGTTTCGAGATGCAGACCGTCGAACAGATCTTCGACGCCATCCGAGCACTGACGCCGGTCGAGCGATTGCGACTGGTCGAGCGCGTGGTGCGCAGCGTCGCCGAGGAGGCCACGCCGCCCGCGACCGAGGCCGACAGCTTCGCCGACATCGTCGAGGAGGGCGGTCTGCTCGTCGCAACGGCCCGTACTCCGCTAGCGCCGGACGCCCTCGATCATCGAGTCGCACGAGATGAGCGCCTCGGCGCCCTCTCGCGGGCCCCATGAAGGCTGCCCTCGATACCTCGGTCCTTGTGTCCGCGCTCCACCGCGCTCACCCGCACCACGAGGACGCGCGCGCCTGGTTGGAGGCCGCGATGCGCAAGGACGCTGTCGCCTTCGTGACCACCCACGCGCTGGCAGAGACGTGGTCCGTGCTGAGCCGGATTGCAGGCCCGAACAGGCTGAGCCCCGCCCGAGTGCGCGACATGGTTCGCAGGATCGAGGACATCGTCACGGTGGTCCCGCTCGACACCAGCGACTACCGCGGCGCGATCGATCGGTGCGCGGACCGGGGGTTCTCCTCGGGGGTGGTGTTCGACGCGCTGCACCTCGTCGCTGCGGAGCGCGTGGGCGCAGAGCTGTTGCTCACGTTCAATCTCAGCGACTTCGTGCGGCTTCAAGGGCAGGCGACACCGCGCATCGTGTCTCCATCCGAGGTCGCCCCGACGGCTTGAACCATTGGACGGTCCCGCGTGGCGCACGGCACCGTCGCGGAGCTCGTCGACGGGCGCTCGTTCGCGGCCCTGCTCTCCGTCTACCCCGAGGCGATCTCCTCGACGGTCATTGGCCCGCCCATCCTACGCGGGCGCTGGTGATCCGACCCCCGCGGCCCCACAACGCGGCGGCCCCGAAGGACCCACCGAGGAGACACGCCGATGCCCCAGAGCCCCGATCGCAACCGCCGTATCGTGCTGGCCTCGCGCCCCCGCGGCGCGCCGACGCCCGAGAACTTCCGCGTGGAGGAGACCCCGGTTCCCGCGCCGGGCGACGGCGAGCTGCGCCTGCGCACGCTCTGGCTGTCGCTCGACCCGTACATGCGCGGCCGGATGAACGACGCCCGCTCCTACGCCGCCCCGGTGGCGCTCGGCGCGGTGATGGTCGGCGGCGCGGTCTGCCGCGTGGAGGCCTCGCGCCACCCGCGCTTCCGCGACGGCGACCTCGTGGTGGCCTGGCCCGGCTGGCAGGACTACGCGGTCTCCGACGGCGCGGGGCTGCTGGCGCTCGACCCGGCGATGACGCGGCCCTCGCTCGCGCTCGGCGTGCTCGGGATGCCCGGGTTCACGGCCTACATGGGCCTGCTCGACATCGGCCAGCCGAAGGCCGGGGAGACCGTGGTGGTGGCGGCGGCGACGGGGGCCGTGGGGTCCGTCGTGGGGCAGGTCGCGCGCCTCCACGGGTGCCGCGTCGTCGGGGTCGCGGGCGGCGCGGACAAGTGCCGCTACGCCGTCGAGGAGCTCGGCTTCGACGCGTGCGTCGATCACCGCGCGCCCGGCCTCGCCGCGGCCCTGGCGGAGCGCTGCCCGAAGGGCATCGACGTGTACTTCGAGAACGTCGGCGGCGCGGTCTTCGACGCCGTGCTGCCGCTGCTCAACGCCCGCGCGAGGGTCCCGGTGTGCGGGCTGGTGGCGAGCTACAACGCCGATCGGCTCCCCGAGGGGCCCGACCGGAGCCCGCTCATCCTGGGCGCCGTGCTCTCGAAGCGCCTGCGGATGCAGGGGTTCATCATCTTCGACGACTACGGGCCGCGGCTGCCGGAGTTTCTCCGGGCGATGACGCCGTGGGTCGCGGAGGGGAAGGTGAAGTACCGCGAGGACGTCGTTCCGGGACTGGAGCGAGCGCCCGAGGCCCTCATCGGACTGCTCGAAGGGAAGAACTTCGGCAAGCTGGTGGTGCAGGTCGCCTGAGGCGGAGGGCCGCACGAAGCATCGAGGCCGCACCGACCTCGCCGCCGGCGCCTACACCTCCGGCAGCGGCTCGTCGCCCTCCGCGGGCGCGGGCTCCGGGGCGGCCGCGCGCTGGGCGACGCGGCGGGCGTTGCCCTCGCGGTGGTCGTCGATCGGGCGCAGCGCGGCGCGGGCGGCGGCGCGCGCGGCGTCGTCGGCGCTGCGGTCGTTGGCGAGCGCGACGAGCTGGAGGGCGAGGTCCTGGGTGGACTGCGCGAGCGCCGCGAGGGGCGTGGCGACGTCGGCCTTCGGCGCCGCGGGCGGGCGGGGCTGCGTGGTCCCGACGGCCTCGCCGTACTCGACGTGCACCGCGCGCAGGGCGTCGACGAAGCCGCCGCCCACGACCGCGCGCAGGGCGCCCTCGCGGCCGTCGACGGCGAGGGCGGCGAACCAGTCCTCCGTCGACTGCCACTGCGTGAGCATGTCGCCGCGGAGGAAGTCCCCGCCCGCGGGGTAGAGCGCCGCCCGGAGCGCCGCCGTGGAGGCCGCCGCCGCGGGGTCGTGCGACCCGAGGAGCTCGTGGTCGGCGAGGCGGCGCAGCACCGCGGCGTGCAGGGCGTCGGCCTCGTTGTCGACGGCGCGGGGCGTGCGCTTCGGGTCGGCCGGAGGCTCCGAGCGCGCGGCCTGCGAGGCCGCCTGGAGGGCGACGGCGTCGGCGCGCACCCGGCGGGCGGCGTGCTTCACGGAGACCGGGGCGTCCTTCGGGAGCGCGGCGAGCAGGGCGCGGGCGAGCGCCACGCCGCTGCGGGCGTTGACCCGCGGAACGCTGGTGTAGTTCGAGGCGTCGACGCGGGCGATCGAGTGGGCCATGAGCAGTCCTCCTCCCGGCGCGGCGAAGGGCACGCGCACGGCGGAAACGCCACCGTCGCGCGCTGCGGGGTGTCACCGGCCTTCGCAGGCGACACCGCGCATCGTGTCTCCATCCGAGGTCGCTCCGACGGCCTGAACCCCATGGACGGTCAGGGCGCGGACGATCGAGGGATTGGGATCGCAACTTCAGTCGATCCCTCCTCCCACCCGGCGGTCCGGCGGTGAGCGCGTCGCCCCGCGTCGAGCGCGTCGGCGACCTCGTGCTCGTGTCGGGCTACCGGCCGAGCAACACCGCCGTGCGCTCTCCGGGGGGCGTCACTCCGCAGAGCGCCTCGGCGTCACGACCTGTACGTCCACGGTGGCGCCCACCGCGCGCAGCGCGTCGGCGGCCATGTTCGCGGTGAAGACGTCAGGGAAGGGGCCGAGCGGGCACGGGGCGGCGTCGGCGACAGCCTTCGCCTCCATGATCGTCGCCGAGAGCGCGACGCGCAGCTGCGAGATCACCAGCGCGCGCTTCGGGCCGACGGCACGAAGTAGCACCGCGTGCGGCGCGTAGTTCTCGTCGTTCCGCGGCAAGGGCGGGGCGCCGTAGACCACCGCGACGTACCGCCAGTCGGGCTGAGGGTCCAGGACTGCGAGGCGCGTTCGCAGCGCCAGGACCAGCGCGCGGGCCTCGTCCAGCGACAGCGCGGCGATGGCCTCGGCGATCTCCTCTACGCTCATGGCCCTCAGGATCGCACGGACGTTCAACCCCGATCGATGCCGATGGCGACCCGGGGAATGGGAATTCCAACCGTGAGGACCGATGGGCACGAGATCACGCGGGTCGACGGAGCGCCCAGGCGAAGCCGTCGTCGGCGAAGGGGGCCCCGAGGCCCGGGGCCGGGTCTGCGGGGTCGGGCGATGCGATACGATCAGGGCATGACTGCGATCTCGCGGCTTCGGATGTCGTCGGACGAGTACCTCGCGCGGGAGGCGGGCGCCGAAGAGAAGAGCATCCTGTGGGACGGCGAGGTCTACGCGATGGCGGGCGCGCTGCCCGAGCACAACTTCATCGTGGCCAACGCTCTCGCCGAGCTGCACCAGCTGACGCGCCGGGGGCCCTGCCGCGTCGCCGCCTCGGACCTGAAGGTCTACGTCCCGTTGCGCGACGGCTTCGTGTACCCCGACGCGAGCGTCGTGTGCGGCGCGTTGGAGTTCTACGGGCGGAGCCGGGACGTCATCACCAACCCGACCCTGCTGCTGGAGGTGCTCTCCGAGGGCACCGAGAGCTTGGACCGCGGGGAGAAGGCGTCGGGCTACCGGGCGATCCCGTCGCTCCAGCACCACGTCCTGGTCTCGCAGACCGAGCGCCACGTCGAGGTGTTCACCCGCCAGGTGGGCGGGGGGTGGCTCCTGCGGGAGTATCGCGGGTCCGAGGAGGCCCCGATCGACGCGCTCGGAGGCGTGCTCCGGTTGGACGAGCTGTATCTGAAGGTGATTTGAGCGGCGTGAGCGCGTCGCCCCGCGTCGAGCGCGTCGGCGACCTCGTGGTCGCGTCGGGCTACCGGCCGAGCGACGCCTCGGTGCGCTCGCCGGATGGAGGGACCGTCGCGATCGCAGCGCGCGACGCCTTCCGCGGGGAGGCCCGCCCCCTCGGCACCTGGGTGATCGACCTCGCGCAGGCCCGCGTGGTGACCTTCGTGCCTGCGCCCGGGGGGCTGCGCTCGATCGAGCTCCTCGACGCGGACACCCTCTGCGCCCTCGGCGACGACGGCGTCCTGCGAGTGCACGCGCTCCCCGATGGCGGGTGCGACCGGGCCCTCGCGGTTCCGGGCGCTCGCTGGATCACCGCGGTCGCGGCCGGGCAGGTGGTCCTCGCGGGGGACGGGGGATTGACCCTCGCGCCCGGCGGAGACGCCTTCGAGCCCACCACGGCGGGGCCCATCGCGTGGCGGGTGCACGTGGCGCACGGCACCGTCGCGGAGCTCGTCGACGGGCGCTCGCTCGCGGCCCTGCTCTCCGTCGACCCCGCGGAGGCTCGCCGCCACGACGCGGGCGCCGCGCTCACCCCGTGGTGGCTGCCCTCTCCCGACGGGCTGGAGTTCGCGGTCCTGTGTGACGTGAGCGACCGCTCTCCGCGCCCGTGGACGCCGGGCGACCTCGACGAGGCCTCGTGGACCCACCCGGTCACGTTTCGCCCCGAGGACCCGCTCGGGACCCTTCGACGGTGGGCGGCGCCGCTCGAGGGCTGGTCCGCCTCCTGGTGGGACCCGGACACCCTCTCCGGCGTGGTGGGCGTGGCGACCGGACCGCCCCCGTACCGCACCATCCCAATGGCGCTACGCCGGGTGCGCCGCGACGGCTCGGTGCTCACCTGGCGCCCGCCGGACACCGACCTCCTCGATCGCCCGTGCAGCGCCGCGAGCGACCATGAGCTCGACGACGGCGGCCTCGCGGTGGTGGTCTGCGCGCCCGGCGTCGCCCGCCTCTGGACGCTCGACCCTGTTACCCGCGCCGAGGCGTCGCGCGACCTCCTCGCGGGCCTCGCGCCGCCCTCGTCGCTGCACCCGACGCGCCCCGTGATCGCCGCGAGGGCGACCCTCGGGGACCTCGTGCTGGCGCTCCCGCTCGGGTCGGGCGAGACGGCGGTGTGGTCGGGCGGGCGGCGCCTCGCGCTCCTCCCGGCGGCCCTCGGGGCGCCCGATCGCCTGGAGGTCGCGGGAGCGTGGGTGGTGCTGGAGTGGCACCCGCCCGGGGGCGCCCCGTGGCGGCGGGCCTGGCTTCCGAGGGACCCGAGTCGGGGATGACGACGCAGCTCCCCGGCGATGCGAGGACGGCGGGAAGCTCGATGCCACACATGGGGCGTTCTGGTCATTGGATGCAGAACCGTCGCGCTGGTGGAGGCGTTCGGAATGGTGCCTGCAGGCCTTCCCTCGGGGAGGGAGGACGTGCGCTCTCCGCACGCCGAACTCCCGTCGAGGGAGGGACCGATGGAAACTACCAGGAGCGTCATGGCCTCTCTGGTCGCCAGTGCTTGCACCCTCGTGCTCGCATGTTCCGGCGATCCGGGGTCGCATCCCATGTTGGCCAACGCGGACCACGTACCGGCGGGACACGACGGGGGCTCACGCGTCGATGTCGAAGCGGTGCACGACGCCCGCGCCGACGTGGGCACCACCGCCGAGCGGCCGTCCCCGACCATGTCGTGCGGCGCGCCGATCCACCTGTCACCTACCGGCACGACCGGTCGCACGGCGAGCACGCGCGACGGAGGCGATCCGGTGGTGCAGGCGTGCCTGCCCTCGCCGAGCGCGCAGGTCTTCTTCGAGTTCGACGCGCCGGCCGGGCAGCGAGTGGTCTTCACGGCGGTCCCGCTCTCGGGGACCTTCCGCCTCGCGGCCCGGATGGTGATCACCTGCGAGGACGACGCGTGCATCGACAGCGATGCCTCGCCGATCCCGGGAGCGCCCGCGGTGGTCGGGTACTCCAACGACACGACCGAGCTGCGCCACAAGCTCGTCGCCGTGAGCTCCGCCATCCCGGGAATGGAGGGCGGGTTCGTGGCGGCGCTTCGATACGATCCCCTGCCCGAGGGCCCTCCTCCGGGCGACGGGAGCGCGTGCGGGAGCGCTCGGACTCTCGAGCCCGGAGCGGTGATCCATGACCAGTTCGTCGCGAGCAGCCTGGCCGGCGCGGACGCGTGCCCGTCGTCCGAGGCGGCGCAGCGGTACTACCGCGTCACGGTGGCCGGGCGGTCGCGCGTGCTCGTGACGGCGCGCTCGGTGCTCGACAGCGGACTGATCTGGCGGCCGCAGATCCGCGTGCTCGACGGGTGCCACGCCCCGCGGTGCGTCTCCATGGATCGAAGCCCCACGGGCTCGGTCTCGGCCACGCCGGTGCTCCTCGAGAACCTCGCCGACGACGCGAGGGACTTCGTGGTGACCGTCGCGAGCCCGTCGGCCGCCGATACGGGCGCCAGGGTCTTCGCGATCGACGCCGCCGCGCAGGCGCTCCCGGCGCCCGCGTCCAACGCGAGCTGCGACGGCGCGACGCTGCTCACGATCGGTCCGGAGCGCCTCGAGCTGGACGGCGACACGGCGAACGCGACGGACACGGGTCACCCCTGCGAAGGCGCGCCCAGCTCGTGGAAGGTCCTCTACTACGCCGTGGACGTCCCCGCCGGCGCCGCGCTCCGGGTCACGCTGCGGGGCTCGTACGACCACGTCCGGCTGCGACAGGACTGCGCCTCGACGTCGTGCCTCGCCGAGGCCTCGACCACGGAGGACAGCGGCCCGCGATACGTCGACTACACGAATCCCACCAGCGCGCCGCGGCGCGTGATCCTCGAGGTCGGCAGCCACCGCGCGCCGGTCGGAGGGTTCTCCCTCGTCCTCGCGATCACGCCCGCGACGTAGACGGCGGACAGGGCGGGGGGTGCGCTCGTTGCAGCCGCGCTGCCCGGCCTCTGCCACCGCCAGCCGCGACGTGCTGCTCGCCGGGCACTTCGCCAACAACGGCGTGAAGCTCATCCGGGCCTTCCGCGCGCGGGCCAACCGCACCGGTATCAACGCGGTCGACGTCCTCGACTTCAACGACGCCACGCTCTGGGAGGAGAGCCTCACCGGCGTCGCCGGCGTCGCGGGCTCCATCACCGCCGCGCCCGCGCTGGGGGTCACCGCCTCGCTCACGGCGACCTGCGTCTCGTCGCTGTCGATGCCCTACAACTCCGTCGTCACGGGCGGCAGCTCGTCCGGCCTCAGCTACGCGTGGACCTTCACCGGCCGCGGCACCACCTCCCGTCGGCCCCCAGCGCGCCGGGCGGCGAGGTCGTCGTCGGCACCGCCGGGGTCGCGTACCACGCCACGGTCCCGGTCTCCGACCGCCGCACGGACATCTCGTGCCCGCCGGTGACCGCGTCGGCCTCGGCGACGCCGTACCTCCCGATCGCCGTGCGCATCACGCCCAGCAGCGGGTCGCTCACGTGCCCGTCGATGACCACCGACGCCATCACGTACACCGCCACCGTCAGCGGCGGTGACGGGCAGTACTCCTTCGCCTGGAACCCCGCCGACAGCGCGTTCTGCTACAGCCAGAACCTCAACGTCACCGTCGACGACGGAGACGCGCTCTGCTCGGCCCGCGCGTCCGAGACCGAGACCTACGCCAAGGTCACGGTCGTCAACGCCACCGACAACTGACCGGCGAATGCCCGCGCCGACGCAGCACTGCGCGACGCGGGCATCCTGAGCCCCCCTCGTCAGGCCGATCGGGCTACTTGATGGCGCCGAAGGCCCGCATCATCTTCAGGCCGTCGAAGTAGGCGCGCAGCCGGCAGAGCTTGCCGTCGCGCACCTCCCACGCCTCGACCACGTCCAGCTCGAGCTTGTTGCCCGTGGCCTTCAGGTCGCCGTTGGGGGTGCGCAGCGTGCCCTGGTGCGTGCCGACCGCGTGGAACTCGCTGTAGACCTGGTCGCCCGCGGCGCACTGGTTCTTGAGCGTCACCGTGCAGTCGGGCATCGCGCTCTTCCAGTTGGACAGCCAGGCCTTGTACGCGCTCTTGCCCCGGTCCACCGTACCGAAGGCGATCGTGGTCACTTCGACGTCGTCGGTGACGAGCGCGGCGGCGCGGTCCATCTCCCCGCTGTTGAAGGCGGCGTAGAGCTGGCGAATGATCTCCTTGTTCGTCTCCGGAGTGGAGCCGCGAGCGACGCTGGTGCTGCTGGTCTTCTGTACGGTAGCCATGAGAACCCCCTATGGATGTTGCCCGCGCCCGTTGATGAGCGCGGACATCGCACCGTTTCCCCTGCTGGTCGTCCGCGAGATGCAGGACGCCCAGGCACACCGATGCGGAGTGTGCGACGCGCTTCCTGGAACCACCCCCGCAGCGTGGCAAGCCCCCTCAAGGCTCGCCGCGCCCGCCGGTGATCAGAAGGTGTGGGTCCAGCGGCTGTCGGCGATGCGGTTGCCGTCGCCGTTGATGAAGTCGACCGTGAGCGTGCGGCTCGCCGGGTCGGCGTGGAACAGCACGTAGTTGTGGATGTCGTGCACGAGCACCGGCCACTGGGCGGGGCGCACGTCGGGGCGCGAGTCGCGGTTCGAGCCGGACGGCCCCATCACGACCTCCCAGATGTCGCTCCAGGGCCCCGCCGCCTCGACGCGGCACACGCCGCCGAAGTGCACGTCGCCCGACAGCCACACCACCCCGCGGAGGCGGTTGTTGTCGATGTGGTTGAGGATCTCCCGGCGCTGCGAGGCGTAGCCGTTCCAGTTGTCGCTGTCGGCGCCGCCCCGGTCGACGATGGGCACCGAGTTGACGATGAACTTGAACACGCAGGGCGAGGAGCGCAGCCCCGCCTTGAGCCAGTCCATCTGCCGGCGGGAGATGTACGTCGACGGCCGCGACGGGTCCTCCGAGCGGGTGGAGGGGCGTCGCTCGCCGCGGCAGTCGAGGATGAAGACCTCCGCGGTGCGTCCCCAGCGGAAGCTGCGCCAGATGCGGTCGCGGTCGTCGGCGCTTCGGCGCGTGGCGCGGTGCTCGAAGAAGGCCTGGCGCGCGGCGGCCACGCGGGCCCGGCTGGTGGTCTCGGGGTTCCAGTTGTTGAAGACCTCGTGGTCGTCCCAGGTGAGGTACTGGCCCGTCGACCCGTGGAGCGTGCGCATCCCCGAGGACGACCAGCTGTCGCTGTACCTCGCGCGGTACTGCGAGATGGAGACCGCGGCGGGGCCGAGGAGGTCGGCGTAGATGTGGTCGCCGGCGTGGATGAAGAAGTCCAGGTCGTCGCGCGAGCCCGCGTCCTCCAGCACCGGGAAGGGGTGGGCGCGAGGGCTGCTGCACGAGGTTCCGCCGAACACGATCGGGGCGAGCGAGTCGGCGCCGATGGCGGTCTGCACGCGCCCGATCAGGCTGCGCCCGGACGGCGAGGTCGCGCCCCCCAGGAGGAAGGCGTAGAGGTGCTGCTTGTTGGGGCGCAGCCCGCTGACGACCGCGCGGACGAAGCCCGCGTCCGAGGGCGTGACCCGGCCGTTGTAGCGCACCGCCGCGATGCGGTTGCCGTCCATCTCCAGCACGCGGAGCACCACCGTCGCGTCGCCCGAGTACTTGGTCCAGAACATCACCGAGGTGTCGGTCGCGTCGCCCGCCATCACGCCGAGCGGAAACTGGGTGCGCCGCTCGGGGAGGTCGCGGAAGTCCGGGTGGGCGAGCGGGGGAGCGCCCGCGTCCCGGCCGGCGTCGACGCGCGGAGGGGTCACCGGGACGTCGCGCGGAGGGGTCACCGGGACGTCGCGCGGAGGGGTCACCGGGACGTCGAGGGGAGGGGTCACCGGGACGTCGAGGGGAGGCTCGACCCCCGCGTCGCGCGGCGGACTCACGGGGACGTCGGGCCCGACGTCCGTGGACGCGTCGAGGCCTGGCGAGCCGCCGTCGGTGGCTGTTGCCGCGTCCTCGTCGACCGCGGCGTCCTCGTCGACCGCGGCGTCGAGGTCGTCGGTGCCGGCGTCGAGCATCTCATCCGGCGGCGAGTCGAACTCCTCGGTGGGGTCGAGCTCCGCCTCGCCGGCCTCGCCGCAGCCGACCGAGCCCGCGACGCCGGCCGCGCCGGCCAGCTTGATGAACGTACGTCGGGTGAGCTTCATCGGGTCCTTTCGGTAGCACGTCCGGGCGCCCGGGCGGCAGCCTCCGCGCGCCCGATCCCGACGCCCCGCCGCGGTCGCAGGGTACCAGGGGATGGTCCGGAGGTTGACGCGCCCGGGCCGTACCCCGATCGTCCGCGCCATGACCGACGACTGGAACTCCGCTGTCTTTCCGCACGGCGACCTCACGCCCGTCGCGAGCAACCTCTGGTGGGTCAAGAGCGCCCAGGCGGCGATGCCGCTGCCTCGCAACATGGCCGTCTACCGGCTGCCCTCCGGCGACCTCGTATTGCACAGCGTGGTCTGCCTCGACGACGCCCGCATGGCGGCCCTCGAGGCGCTGGGGACGCCGAAGTACATGATCGTCCCCAACGAGGGGCACCGCACCGACGCGCCCCGATACAAGAAGCGCTATCCCTCGATCAAGGTGCTGGCCCCGGCGGGCTCGCGGGCGAAGATCGAGGAGGTGATCCCCGTCGAGGGCCTCTGCGAGGACGTGCTCCCTGGTCTCGGCATCGTGTGCCACGACCCCGACGGCGCGAAGCCCCCCGGGCACGAGCTCGTCTACGAGGTCACGGTCGAGCGCGGCAAGGCCCTGATCTTCAACGACCTGCTGGGCAACGGCCCCAAGCTCACCGGCTTCAAGGGCGCGATCTTCAACCTCCTCGGCAGCGGCGGCGTCCTGGGCGTTCCGCGCATCGTGAGGATGATGTTCGTGGGCGACGCGAAGAAGGTGCGGGGCTTCCTCGAGGGCCTCGCCGCGGAGCCCTGGAAGGCCATCACGCTGAGCCACGGGGACGCCATCACCGACGACTGCTCCGGACACCTGCGCCGCGCCGCCGAGCGGCTGTAGCGCGCGGAGAGGGCGCTCCGACCGACGCCGGGCGGCGAGTGGCTCAGGTCGCGGAGTCCTTCTGCCGTGTGGCCTTCACGCCGGTGAGGATGGCGATGCCGATCAGGATGATAGATCCCACGCCGATGAAGGCCGTCGGCACATGGGCCATCGTGGCGGCGTAGATCAGCCCGCCGATCACCATCAGAAAACCGAGCATGTAGAGCCCGAAGGACATAGGGGTGGGTTCGCTCTCCGTCGCTCACGCGACCGACTCGACGCCCCCGTCGATCTCTGTTCGGGACCGAGCGGTGGGCACTCACCCATCAGCAGAATGCGGGCCACTGCGCGGAGCCGCGCGGATCGGGCGCGGGCGTCCCCCTGGTCGGCCCTCAGGTCGTGTGGGGAATCCCCTCGGATGGGGCGTGCGTGCGCGTCGGCCCGCGGCCCGGGAGGATCAGTTGAGGCAGCCCGGGTAAGGGGTCCCGAGGCCGGCCGGGGGCATGACCGTGCCGCAGCGGGCGCGGCCCACGGCGGTGCAGTCGATGCGGGAGCGGGTGCCGTTCAGGCACACGGAGAGGACGTTGCCCTCGCAGGCGGCGGTCGTGGGACCGCTGGAGGACGCCGGGGTGCACTCGGTCGCGGTGGGCACGCAGCGGGCGATGCCGCGGGCGTCGGGCATGCAGCGGGCGCCGATGGAGGCGCAGTCGGAGCGCACCTCGAGGAGCGGGCGTGAGCCGTCCGGGGCGGTGCCGCGGGCGCAGAGCACGGCGGTGTCGCCCTCGCAGCGGGCCCCCTCGGCGGCGCAGCTGGACATCGCGGGCATGCACACGGCGTCGCCCGAGCCGGCCTGGCAGACGGTGCCGCCGGGGCAGGGCTCGCGCAGCTCGCCGTTGCCGCCGCCGACGCGGGGGCGGCACCAGATGCGGGTGTTGCCGTCGCAGCGCGCGCCGCCGGGGGTCTGGTCGGCGGCGCAGGCTGGGGCGGAGGCGGGCACGGCGCAGAGGCCGGCCTGGCAGGTCTCGCCCACGGCGGCGCAGTCGATGATGCGCGGGAGGTAGTTGCCGCCCGGGGTCGAGCAGCGCACGGCGACGTTGCCCACGCACGAGGCCGTGGCCGAGCCCGAGCAGGGGGTGTCGAAGTCGGCGCAGCGAGCGAAGGCGTCGCAGGTGGTCTGCGTGGCGGCGCAGGCGCGCATGCGGGCGTAGAGGGCGCGCTGCTCGATGGAGTCCATCTCGATGCCGGCGGCGCGCTGCCCGAGCACCGCGGCGAGGCAGAAGGTGTCGGCGATGGTTCGGTAGCGGATGGTGGTGTAGCCGCAGGCGTGCACCATGAGGCACATCCGGATGTCGGCCGCGATCGACGAGCTCGCGGGCGCGTCGGTGGACACGGGCGCGTCGGTGGACACGGGCGCGTCGAGGGGCGCGGCGGCGTCGGAGGGCGCCGCGGCGTCGGAGGGCGCGGCCGGGGGGTCGCTACAGCCGAGGGCGCCCGCGAGGGCGAGGAGGGACATCGGGCGGAGCCATGAGGTCGACGAAGGCATCAGGCGATCTCCTTGGGGGTTGGATGGAGCGCCCACGATAAGCCGGGCCTCCGGCGCGGCGGAACCGCATGGAGATGTGATGGCGCGCTCTATGGGTCGCTGACGCGCTCGCCGAGCAGGCGGTCGAGCAGGCGGCTGCTGAACAGCCCCGCGGGGTCGAGTTCCGCCTTGAGCGCGCGGTACTCGGTCAGGCCCTCGGCGTACATCGCGCGGAGGGTGCGGTCGCCGACGTAGACGTTCTTCACCAGCATGAAGAACATGAAGGGCTCGAGCGCGTCGACGGACCACCGCTGGAACGAGTGCCGCGTCTTGAACATCGTCTGCCCCACGTCCGCCCCGAGACGCCCGGTCATGGCGCGCTCCGCGAAGAGCCGCAGCCGGTCGGGCCCCGAGTAGATCGCCGAGGGCTGGAGCGCCCCGCGCTGGAGGGCCTGGCGCCGTGGTTCGGGACGGCCCTGGCCGCGTCGCACCCCGCGCCGCCGCCGATCACGACCCGACCCGAGGGCGACGGCGGCTGGGTGGTGCGCGCCTCGGCCGACGCGGGACGGCGCGTCAGTCCCCGTTGACGGCGGCGGCGAGGCGGGCCCGGGTGAGGCGCTGGTTGTCCCGCTCGAAGGGCGGCGCGTCGTGGCCCGCGAGCGCGTCGTCGGTCTGCGCCGCGAGCCACGCGACGAAGTCCCGCTCGGTGTCGAAGCGCGCGACGACCTCCTGCAGGTGGCCGTCGTAGAAGCTGCCGTAGACGTAGGCGCCGTCCTCGAAGACGAGGCCCATGCCGCAGTAGTCGCGGTGCTCGTAGGCGATCGGGACGCCGCGACGGAGCAGGGTGGCGACCGCGTGGGCGAGCGAGGCGCCGTAGGGGCCGTTCGGGTGCGGCGGGCGGTGGTCGTGGCGCGAGCGGGAGGTCATCGGCCCGGTGGAGGCTTAGTACCTTTCCACGGGGACTTGAAGCGCTGAGGGGGTCACGGCGCACGCGGGCCCGCGCTCAGGCCTGCCCGGCGTGGCGCATCTGTCGCGCGGCGGCGACCAGCTCCCCGAGCTGCCGGGCGACGTCGTCGGCCCCGCGCCCCTTCGCCTCCGCCGCGGTGCGCTCGGCCATCGCGACGAACTGCTCGATGAAGGCCTCCAGCTCGGCGGCGTTGCCCATGGCGATGAGCAGCGGAGCCTGCTTCGCGATCGCCCGCAGGGCCGTCTCGGCCTGCGAGAGCTCGTTTCGGAAGTACACCTCGTCCGCGCCCTGGTCGTCGGCCATGCAACGACCTCTCGGTCCCGCCGTGGGCGACGTCAATCGCCCGCGAGGCATGGGTCCCGACGGCGGTCGCACAGTGACGGAGTCGACCCTCAGGTCCCATGGAGAGGCTCGTGGCGATGAGTGATGGTTCACCAAGGCCGACGGTGGTGATCGCGGGCGCGACGGGCTTCGTCGGCCGCGCCCTCGCGCGCGCTCTGGCCGGCGAGCACCGCGTGGTGGGCCTGTCCCGCGCCACCAAGCAGCCCTCCGCGGACGTGGCCGAGTGGCGCGCCTGCGACCTGTTCTCGCTGCTCGACGCCGAGCGCGCCCTGGAGGGCGCCGACTACGCGGTCTACCTGGTGCACAGCATGATGCCCTCGGCGCACCTCACCCAGGGCAGCTTCCGAGACTTCGACCTGGTGTGCGCCGACAACTTCGCTCGCGCGGCGCAGAGGGTCGGCGTCCGGCAGATCGTGTACCTGGGCGGGCTCACTCCCGCGGGCGACGCGCTCTCGGCGCACCTCGAGAGCCGCCGGGAGGTGGAGCGAGCGCTCAACGGCTACGGCGTCCCGGTGACGGCGCTGCGCGCGGGGATGGTCATCGGCGCGGGAGGATCGTCCTTCGAGATGCTGAAGCGCCTCGTCGAGCGGCTGCCGGCGATGCTGGTCCCGGCGTGGACGGCGACGCGGATGCAGCCCATCGCGCTGGCCGACGTGGTGGCGCTCCTGCGCTACGTGCTGGGCCGCGAGGAGTGCTACCGGCAGGGCTACGACGTGGGATCACCCGACGTGCTGAGCTACCGCGAGCTGCTCGAGCTCACGGGCGAGCTGCTGGGGCTGCGGAGGCCGATGTGGCCGGTGCCGTTCCTGTCGGTGGGGCTGTCGCGCTGGTGGGTGCGGCTGGTGACGGGGGCTCCGCTCGACCTGGTGGGGCCGCTGGTGCAGAGCCTGGAGCACGAGATGGTCGCGGGCGACCGTCGCCTCCAGGAGATGGCGGGGCTGCCCGGGATGTCGGCGAGGGAGGCGCTGCAGCGGGCCCTCGACGAGGAGCGGGCGGCGACGAGGGTGCGGACGCCCATCGCGTTCCGGAGGGCGTCGACGAAGGCGGCGCGGCGGGTGCGCTCGGTGCAGCGGATGGGCCTGCCGCCGGGGCGCGACGCGGCGTGGGCGGCGGACGAGTACGTGCGGTGGCTGCCGACCTTCCTGCGGGGGCGGCTGCGGGTGGAGGTCGACGCCGACCGCACGTGCCGCTTCGTGCTGCGAGGGATGGGAACGCTGCTGGAGCTGACGCACGCGCCGGCGCGGTCGACGCCCGACCGGCAGCTGTTCTACGTAACCGGCGGAGGCCTCGCGCGGAAGACGAAGCGGGCGCGCTTCGAGCTGCGGCAGGTGCTCGACGGGTCCGTGCTGCTGGCGGCGATCCACGACTTCGAGCCGCGGCTGCCGTGGCCGCTGTACACGGCCAGCCAGGCGCCGTTTCACAAGCTGGTGATGACCGCCTTCGGGCGGCACCTCGCGGGGTGACTCAGGCGCCCGCGAGCAGCCGGACGAGGTAGAGCCCGCCCGCCGCGGCCTCCGCGAGAGTGCCCGAGGGGAGGGCGCGCGCCGGGAGCAGCACGTCCGCCGTGCTCCCGTCCGGCAGCGTCGGCATCTGGTCGTCGCGCATGAACGCGCGCACCTCGGCCACGAGCCCGTGGCGGTCTGCGAGGCGGTCGCCGAGCCTGAGCTCCCGCTCGACATCCAGCCTGACCCGCACCACCGCGATGACCCCCGGCGGCAGGTCGTCGCCGCGGTACGTCCGCTCGATCTGCCTCCGGCACCGCTCGTCGAGCGTCTCCAGCGCGCCCGCGGCCTCGGGCGCCAGCGCCGCGCGGGCGACCTCCTCGACGCGCGTCCACAGCGCCCGCTCGGCCTCGCGCAGCGACTCGGAGCGCGGCGAGAACTCGCGTCCCCGGCGCTCGAAGATCGCCACGTCGCGCACCGTCGCCGCGTCCTCGCTCGCCCGCAGCGAGGCGTCGCACCAGCCGCCGTCGGCCGAGGGCGTCTGCGCCCCCACCAGCACGTCGCCCGATCGCAGCGTGGCGCCCAGCTCCACCACGCCCGACGCATCGAGGTGGCGCGCCTCGGGGCCCGTCACGCCGGGCGGCGTCGCGGTGAACTGCTGGGGACCGAGCGACGTGTCGCGCAGGCTGATCGTATAGGTCGGGCGCGAGCGGGACGCGAACCACCCCTCGCGCGCCACCCGCTCCGAGACGCGGGCCTCCCCTTCGGCGAGCTCCGCCGCGAAGGCCACGCGGACATGCCGGCCGAGGGCCAGCACGCCGCCCTTCACGCCGTCGCCCTCCGCGACGACGTCGCCGGCGAGGACGCGCGCCCCGTCAGCCAGCGTCGCGCGCTCGGTCCGCAGCGCGCACACCTGCACCTCGGCGCTCGGCTCGTCGGGGAGCACCAGCACCACGCGGTCGTCGACCACCGCCACGCGACCGTCGCGCCCGGCCAGGATCACGGCCCCCGCGGCGCGCGCCACCTCGGCCTCGACGCCCGAGCACGACCTCGGCGCCTCCGGGTTCACGAGCGGCGCCGCCCGGCAGAGCGCCTCGGCCAGCGGCCACGGCGGCTCGGCTCCCTCGGGAGAAGGCCACGAGACGCCCTCCTCTCCCTTGATCCTGCGCAGGTGGCACACCACCGCGAGGGGGTTCGCCTCCTCCAGCGGCGAGCACGCGGCCCCGAGGCCCGCGTGGAGCGCGCGCATCAGCGGGCTCGCGTTCAGCAGGTCGTGCGGCATCAGCGTGTCGACCTCCTCGCTGGCGTCCATGCGCAGGCGCGCTGCTCGGGCCACGGTCCAGAGGCCGCGGAGCGCGCTCTCGGCGAGCTGCTCCCCGGCCGCGGCCGCCACGTAGCGCGGGGCGTCGCCGTCGGTGGGCTCGCCGAGCCACGCGAACGCCGCCGCGAGGTCGTGCCTCGTGAGCGACGTGCCGCCCTTCGACGACGACACGCCGAGGACCTCGTCCGCCGCCGCGCGCCCCGCCTCGCCGAGGTCGAAGGACGAGAAGTGCTCGAAGGTCCAGGCGAGCGCGGCCTCCGCATCGGCGACCACCGCGGGCTCCGGCGGGGTCGGCTCCGCGTCGCCGAGGTACACCGCCACGGTCGCGACCCCGGCGGCCACGGCGATCAGGCCGTAGCCGACCGCGGTGCCCAGCCCACCGTGACCGT
>CBIHPK010000089.1:0-32965 GCA_966211675.1 uncultured Myxococcaceae bacterium | reverse complement strand
GGGACGGTGATGACCGCGTCGGAGACGGTCTCGCCCAGGTAGGCCTCGGCGGCCTGCTTGAGCTTGCGGAGCACGTGGGCGCTCACCTCGGGCGGCGCCACGGTCTTGCCGCGGATGGTGAACGCCGCGTCGCCGTTGGGGGCCTTGGTCACCTTGTACGGGACCCTCCGTGCCTCCTCCTGTACCTCGGCTTCCTTGCGGCCCATGAAGCGCTTGGCCGAATAGACCGTGTGCTCGGGGTTGGTGATCGACTGGCGCTTGGCCACCTGGCCGACCAGCACCTCGCCCTTCTCGTCCCAGCCCACGACGGACGGTGTCGTGCGGGCGCCCTCCTCGTTGACGATGACCTCGACGTCCTTGCCCTGCATCACGGCGACGACGCTGTTGGTCGTACCGAGGTCGATTCCAATTACCTTGGCCATGGTGGTGTCCCTCTCCTTCGGATGGTTGGTTGTGAGGTTCCGAAGCGTCGGCGAAACTAGCCATCAACCCGGCATGGTCAAGCGCCATGCCAGACGTTGTTTCAACGATCGTCGGGACCGCCCGGGCGGGCGTGCCGGAGCAGCGCGAGCAGGGCCCCGACGAGCGGGAACAACAGCCCGAGGGCGAAGCTGGAGACCGACGCCGCGACGGCCACCTCGGCGCCGACGCCCGCCTGCGCGTAGACCATGGAGAACACCGCCTCGCGCTGCCCGACGCCCGCGGGCGTGATGGGGACGAAGGTGAGCAGCACCGCGGCGGGGCTCACGGCGGTGACGGTCCCGAGGTCGCTGGCGGGGGCGAGCGCGTGCACCACGACGGCCAGGGCGAGCACCGAGGTCGACTGCGTGGCGAGCGAGAGCGCGAGCCCGAAGCCCAGGTCTCGCGGCCTCGTCGGCGGGGTGAGCGCCCCCAGCCGGGGGCCGAGCAGGGGGAGGGTGGCGAGCCGTCGGGCGAGGCCCGAGGAGCGAGTGGCGGCGAGCGAGAGCGCGAGCAGGCCGAGCGAGGCGACGAGGCCGAGGAGCGTCATGGGTCCGAGCCATCGGGGCGCGGCCGGCGAGAGGCCGTGCGCGACGAGGGCGACCACGAAGAGGCCCGCGAGGCCGCCGAGGCGCTCGAACCAGATGGCGGCGAGGGCGTTGCCGAGGCCGCCGACCGTGTGGCGGACCGCGTCGCTGCGGGCGAGGTCGCCCATGAGGCCGCCGGGGAGGAGGTTCCAGAAGGTGGAGCGGAGCACGAGGGAGAGGCTCGCAAGCGGGCTCGGAGGCGCGGCGCCCCAGGCGCGGAGGAGCAGCCGCCAGCGCTCGGTGAAGCAGTAGAACGCGAGGGCCGACCAGCCGAGGGAGATCGCGGCCGCGAGCGGAGGCAGCGAGCCCAGGTGAGCCAGCACCCGCGAGGCGTCCACCCGGCGGGCGAGCCACACGATCGGGACCAGCACCAGCGCGGCCCGCAGCGCGGGGAGGGCGCGCCGGAGCGACGGGCCTATGATTGGCTCCGCGCGCCGCAGCTCGCGCACTGGACCTCGTAGGCCGGCATCGGGTTGCGGCAGAACTCGCAGAGCTTCTGACCCGGCAGGGTGCTCGGGTTGAGCATCGAGAGCAGCGGCCCCTGCGCGTCGGCCGCGCCGGGGGGGAACCCGATGGTGACGCCCGAGAGGGAGCCGCGAGGGAGGCCCATCAGCGCCTGCAGCAGACCCGCCACCTGCTGCCCGCTCGTGTAGTCCACGGGGCTGTTCATGGGGGTGTTGAGCCCGAGGCGCAGGGCGATGATCACCCCGTCGTCCATCACCTCGACGGGCAGCTTCACGGCCGTCACCGGGATCTGCGGCGCGGCCCAGACGTACGCGTGCGTGGCCACGCCGACCCCGCGGGCGAGCACGCGGCAGGCCTCGCGGGCCTGGTCCTCGGGCGAGAGCGCGGTGCGGAGGACGCCCTCCACGGAGGCCTTCATGGCCGGTCCGAAGTCGGGGTTGAAGCGGAGGATCACGTCTACGACCCGCGCGGGCTGCCAGTTGCTCATGGAGGTGGACGACGTTCTACCAGCGACCGCGCCCGTGAACACTGGCCTTGGCGGGTGCACCCGCGCGCCTTCGCACGCTATGCTGACCAGCGGAGGTCGGGACGCCGATCGAAGGGAGCTTCGTGACCATGAACTCGAATGAGCCGAAGGACGGGACCGAGCGCCGAGAGCGCGCCGTCGCCGAGGGCACTGAACTCCGGGAGCGCGCCGTCGCCCACGCTCGCAAGGTCGGCGAGGCCCTCGGTCTCAAGGAGGCGCCCGTCTCGCCCGATGCGCCGCCCGCCTATCCCGCGCCGCCGGTCCCGGCGCCGCCCTTCCCCCGGCGTGCCTTGAAGGAGACCCTCCCGTCGACGCCGCGCGCCATCGCGAGGCAGGTCGCCGAGTCGCTGCCGCCGCTCGAGCCGTCGGCCCCGGAGGTCGAGCCCGCTCCCACGCCGATCGCCGCGACCGCGCCCGCCGCGAGCCCGCCGCCCGGTCCCGCGACGGAGCGCTGACCCCTCTCAGGGGCCCACGGGCCCCGGGATCGGCACCATCCCGGGTCGCCCGGGAGGCAGCGCCACCGCGTTGCGCTCGGGCATCGCCGCCAGGGTCACCTCTACCGTCTCGACCGATCCCTGCCGCACGAGCTCGACCCGCGAGCGGTGCCCGATGCCCGCCGACGAGGCGAGCCAGGGGAGCTGCGTGCTGTCGTTGACCTCCTGCCCGTCGAAGCGGCGGATCACGTCCCCGGAGCGGATGTTCGCCTCCGCCGCGGGGCTGCCCGGCTCGACGTCCTGCACCAGCGCGCCTCGCGAGTCGGGCAGGTGCATCCAGTCGACCATGTTCTCCCGCACCGGCGCGATGGACACGCCCAGCCAGGAGCGCATCACCCGCCCGTACTGCCGCAGCTGCGGGACCACCACGCGCGCCATGTTGATGGGGATGGCGAAGCCCACGCCCTGCGCCTCGCGGTGCACCGCCACGTTGATGCCCACGACCTCGCCCGCGAGGTTGAGCAGCGGCCCGCCCGAGTTGCCCGGGTTGATGCTGGCGTCGGTCTGCAGCAGGTTGCCGAAGCTGTCGTCGCTGAGGTGCACCTCCCGGCCGGTGCGACCGATGGCGCTCACGATGCCCGCGGTGACGGTCTGCGAGAGGCCGTAGGGGTTGCCCATCGCCATGACCCAGTCGCCGACCGAGAGCCGGTCGCTGTCGCCGAGGCGCGCGGGGTGCAGCGTCACGCCGGGGGCCTTCATGCGCAGCAGCGCGACGTCGAGGCGCTCGTCGCGGCCGAGCACCTCCGCGGGGAAGCGACGGCCGTCGTCGAGCTGCACCTCGATGAAGGCCGCGCCCTGGATGACGTGGTTGTTGGTGAGGATCTCGCCGTTGTCCGCGATGAGGAAGCCGGTGCCGCGGCCGAGGGCCATGCGCTCCTGCGTTCCGTTGAAGCCCCACTGCATGGAGCTGACCTCGCGGATGGCCGCGAACACGCTGACCACCGAGCCCCGCACCTCGCGCACGATGGGCGCGAAGGAGGTCGGGGACCCTGGCACCGGGCCGCCCTGCGGGGCGACCGGAAGGGCCGGGACGGCGGGCGCGGGGCGCTCGGCGGCGCGGGGGACCGGGGCCGGGGCCGCGATGGGGGTCATGTTGGGGAGCTCGCGCCCACGACAGGCCGTGAGGGAGCCGAGGAGGACCAGGGCAGCGCCCCATGGAAGCAGGGAGGCGCGGCGGGAGAAGAGCATGGGGGGTTACCTCGCGGTACGCTCAGCGATCTTGATGAACCGCATCCTCAGGTCGTAGACCACCTGGTGGAGCAGGCGCTCCTCCTCGCCGGTGAGGTTGCCACGGGTCTTCTCCTGGAGCATCGCGACCAGGTCGATGTGGTGCCGCGCCAGCGGGAGGTTGAGCTCGCCCTTGCGACCCTCGGGACCCTCGACCTCGCCCAGATGCATCAGCGTGGCGGATGCCATCGAGAGGATGAAGGTGTTGAAGTCGATGGGCGGCATCGGCTCGCCCACCTCGGGGAGGTGGGGGTCGTCCGCGTGGGGGTGGGCGTCGGCGTCGTGCTCGTTGGACATGGTCGAGGGCGGTAACACGAGCGGCGGTGAGCGTTCAACGCCGCGCCGTGTGATCGCTCAACCCTCGGCGTCGTCGCTCTCTTCCTCGTCGTCGTCGATGTCCTCGACCGGGTCTTCCTCACCGAGCTTCGCGGTGACGGTCTCGGCGTTGTCCGCGACGTCGCCCAGCTCGCGCAGGAAGGTCTCGTACTCCGCGCGGGTCACGATGCCCTTGCGGATGTTTCGCTCCACGACGCGGCGGTCGAGGAGCATGTCTCGGGGCGTGGAATCCTTGCGCATGTCGGGGTGTACCTCCAACGGAAGCCGTAGGGGGGGCCTACGGGGCGGCGGACGCTACGAGCGGGGCGGGAGCGCGTCAAGGGCGCGCGCGACGACGGGCGCGACCCCGAGGAGGTGCAGGCGCAGCAGCTCGCCCGCCCGCTCCTTGTTGAGGGGCACGCCGCGCATCTCCGGACGCTCGGACGCGCTCGTCACGGCGAGCTGCAGGTGGGCGCCGAAGGACTCGCAGTCGGCGACCAGCGAGTCGAGCGTGAGGTCATCGACGAAGTCGACGTCCGAGAGCGCCGTCAGGGCGTGCGTGAGCCGGTCGCGGTGCGGATACAAGGTCTCGTAAGCCAGCGCCTGCCCGAGCTCGCGGTAGTGGCGGAGGTACTCCGCGATGAACTCGTGTGAGGGCGCCGCGGACCACAGCTCGAAGGACGCGTGCCGCGCGAGGCGGGCCTTGGCCACGAAGCCGCGGGTGATGAGCGCGAAGATCCACGACCACTGCCGCACCTGCGAGGTGGCGCCGCGCCGCGCCCCGGGGTCGCCCACGGCGCGCTCGGGGTCGCTCCCCGGGCGGAACACCTCGACCATCCGGAGGATGCCGTGCTGGAGCGTCTCGGCGAGCTGCCCGGAGGCCTCGAGGAAGCTCGCGAGGGAGGCGGACTCGGTCACCGGGGCGCCGCAGGGGGCGATCACCCGCTCGAGCGCCCGGCGCACCGACGCGCGGAGGCTCAGCGCCGCCGCGGTCATGGCCGCCCGGGTGCGGCCGAGCTGCTCGTTTTCCGCGGTGAGCGAGTCGAAGCGGGCGCGCACGTCCGAGGCGAGCAGCCGAAGCACCTCGCGCTCGAGGGTGTCGGCGAGCAAGGCCCCGGCGCGGTCGCGGAGCACCTCGAGGAGGGCGTCGGACTCGGCCCGGATCACCGGCAGGAACACGTACGCCCTCGACGGGAACGAGGGGTCGGCGGCGGCGGCGGCCATCATCTGCACGACGCGCAGCAGCCGGAAGTGCGAGAGGAAGGTGAGCGAGGCGAGCCGGTGGGCGGTGTCCGTGTCGCAGAGCTGCAGGCTCTCCAGCACCTCCGGCGAACGGATGCGGTCGAACTCGGGGCGGAACTCCAGCAGCGTGAGGGGGTTGAAGCAGGCGTTGCGCTCGACCTCGCGACGCAGCGTGGTCAGCGCCGCGAAGAACACCCGGTGCGGCAGCCGCTCGACCCTCGCCAGCGACTGCAGGATCTCCCGGGCGACCCCGATGGCGGAGCGCAGCGCGGCTAGCGACTCGACCGGCGTCAGCGCGGGGGCCTCCCGCCAGGCCTCCGTGCGCGAGGCCTCGCTGAAGCCCACCGGGAGGCGCCGGGGGAGCGCGCCGGGGAGGTGACCCGCGCCCAGCAGCCGGCCGGCGAGCGAGTGCGCCCGGGAGAGCGCCGCGAGGGTGACCCCGACGTGCGGACGGAAGTCGCGATCGCGCAGCGGCGGCAGACCCGGGCGCGTGGGCTGGAGGCGCGGATCGCCCCAGAGGATGACGCCCTTCAGGGTCACCTCGAGCTCCAGCAGCACGTCCTCCTTGCGCTCGAGGGAGAGCGCGGCGAGCCAGGTCTCGCGGGCGACGGCCTGGTCGCGCGGCATCCCTCGGGTGTCGCGCAGGAGGTCGGCGTGGGGATCGCGGAGTCTGCGGGGCGCCAGGTCGGAGCGACCGGTGATGGAAGCGCGCGGCCCTTGGGTCATTCGAAGAGCGTACCCTGAGGCGCGGTCGCAGCGGTGGGCGGTTCGACGCCCAGGTGCTCGTAGGCGCGCCTCGTCGCGACGCGGCCGCGAGGCGTCCGGGCCAGGAGCCCCTCCCGGAGGAGGAAGGGCTCGTGGACGTCCTCGAGCGTGTCGCGCGGCTCGGCCATCGCGGCGGCCAGCGTCTCGATGCCCGTCGGGCCGCCGTCGTAGAAATCCATGAGGATGCGCAGCAGCCGACGGTCCATCTCGTCGAGGCCGCGGTGGTCGACGCCCATGCGGCTCAGGGCCTTGCGGGCCGTGGGCAGGTCGATCTCCGGCAGGTCGGCGACCTCGGCGAAATCCCACGCCCGTCGCAGGAGCCGGTTGGCGATGCGGGGCGTTCCGCGGGCGCGGCGGGCGATCTCCATCGCGGCCTCCGGCGCGATGGCCGTACCGAGGAGGCGGGCGCTGCGACGGACGATGAGGCAGAGCTGCTCGGGGGTGTAGAAGTCGAGCCGCATCACGATGCCGAAGCGCGACTGCAGCGGGCCCGTGAGGAGCCCGGTGCGGGTGGTCGCGCCGACGAGGGTGAAGGGGTTGAGGTTGAGCGGGATGGACGAGGCGTGGGCGCCGTCGCCGGTGACCAGGTCGATCTTGAAGTCCTCCATCGCGGGGTAGAGGTTCTCCTCGACGATGGGGGTGAGCCGGTGGATCTCGTCGATGAAGAGCACGTCCCTCGACTCGAGCCGGGTGAGCATCCCGGCGAGGGCGCCCTTGTGCTCGATGGCCGGGCCGCTGGTGGTGTGCGCCTGCACCCCGAGCTCGTGCGCGAGGATCATCGCCAGGGTGGTCTTGCCGAGGCCCGGCGGGCCGGAGATGAGCACGTGGTCGAGCGGGCGGTTGCGCTTGCGCGCGGCGGCGACGAAGACCTTGAGGTTCTCCCGCTCGTCGTCCTGGCCGATGTACTCGTCGAGGGTCTTCGGGCGCAGCGCGAAGTCGAGCCGGGTGTCGTCGTCGGAGGTGACCACCGCGGAGGTCACCCCGGACTCCGCGGGTTCGGTCGGAGCGGCGCTGGTCGGGGGCTTCTTGCGGGGGGCCATGGCGAGCGGAGTGTACCCGATCGCCCGCCCGCGCCAATCGGCGACGCGGGCAGCCGTGACATACCCTGTCAGCCGGTCGGGCGAAGCTGGTAGATGATGGTGACCACCAGCACGGCCCAGCCGAGGACCGTCACCACGAAGGGCACGTCGCGGAGCATGGCGTCCGTGGGGGACTCGCCATCGCGCGATCGGATGAGCTTCACGAAGCGGGTCATCGCGATGAGCACGAGCGCGGTGGTGATCCAGAGGTAGCGCCGGGCGAAGACGAGCTGCGGCGGGGGGTCGAGGGTCCACGCCAGGTAGACCCCGACGGTGAGGAGCGCGAAGGTCCAGAGCACCGCGCGGAGGGCGACGGGGTTGTACGCGCGCAGGCTGCTGCGGGCCTTGGCCTCGTGCACCTCGAGCTCGTGGGCGCGCTTGCCGAAGCCCAGGAACAGGGCGAGGAAGCCGGTGCACAGCAGCAGGTACAGGGAAGGGCGTACCGGGTGCGCGGCGGTGGAGACGGCGTAGGATCCCGCGACCACGCGGAGCACGAAGCCCGCGGCGATGCAGGCCACGTCGAGGTACGCCACTTGTTTGAGACGCAGCGAGTACGCGAGGTTCAAGACGAGGTAGGTGAACGCGGCGGCGCCGACCGCGGGGTCGATGGCGAAGGCGCCGAAGAGCGCGACCACGATCAGGAAGGCGGCGGCGGCGCGGGCGACCGGGATCGAGACCGCCTCGGACGCGACGGGCCGGAGCCGCTTGGTCGGGTGGCGCCGGTCTTCTTCGACGTCCACCAGGTCGTTGATGGTGTAGACCGCCCCGGAGAGCATCGAGAACGCCGCGACGGCGGCCAGCGCGCGCAGCAGGACCGGTTCATGGAAGAGATTCTTCGCAAAGACCACGGGCGCCAGAACGAAGAGGTTCTTCACCCACTGCTTGGGTCTCAAAGACTTGATCAGTCCAAGGATCATGGAAGGGGGGCCGGACACTACTCGCCGCGTCCGGGTGTGTCCACGCGCGGCTTCGCGACGCTCGCGGTCGCGCTCGCGGCGTGGCTGGTCGCCGGGCCCGCGAGGGCGACCCCGGAGGACGACCTGGTGACCGCTCCCCTCGCGGCGCGCTCTCGCGACCCGGTGGACGCCGAGCTCGCCGTGCTGCGCCTGCGCGGTCTTCGCGAGTGGGTCGACCCGTCGCGGCTGCTCTCGCTGACCCGGGCGCTCTCCCGCGACCCCGCGGTGCTGCCCTCGGCGCGGGCGCTCGCGACCTTCGTCAGCGCGGAGTTCGCGCGAGACCTCGGCGAGGCCCCGGCCGCGGAGCGCGCCGCGACGTCGCTCGGCTTCATCACCCGATGGCTGGTGGCGGGGCCCTTCGACAACGAGGGGCGCGCCGGGCTCGACCGGGCCGCCGGCCCCGAGGAGCAGCGCTACGCGGCGATCGATCCGGCCGCGGAGTTCGTGGGTCAGTCGCGCGCCGTCCGCTGGCGACCGATGCCCGAGCTCGCCTCGCTGGGGAGGGTTCCGCTCGACGCGATGGTGCGCCCGAGCGTCAACGCCTGCGCCTACGCGCACACCACCCTGCGGCTCGCGGCGGCGGCCCCGGCGGTGCTGCGCCTCGGGGCGAGCGGCGCGGTGCGCGCCTGGGTCGACGGCCGCGAGGTGCTGCGCGACCCCTCCGTGCGGCGGGCCTTCCCGGACCGCGACGCGCTGCCCCTCACGCTCTCCGCGGGGGCCCACCGGCTGCTGGTGAAGGTCTGCACCGACGAGCGGGGGATGGCCTTCTACGCGAGGCTCACGAGGCCCGACGGGACGGCCCTCCGCGTCGAGACGAGCAGCGACCCGGCGGTCGCTCCCGCGCTCACGGCGCCCGTCGGGGCTGCCCCGGCGCTGCCCGCCTCGGCCAGCACCTTCGCTCGCCTCCGCGCGCTCTCCGACCGCTCCAGCCGCCCGGAGGACCTCGAGCGCATCGCCCGCTTCCTGGTGCTCACCGGCTCGGACGACGCCAACGACGCGCACGCCGCGGACTTCGCCGAGCGCAGCGCGAGGGCCGCGCCCACGCCGGTGCGCTGGATGCTCGCCGCGGCGACCACGACCGACCGCGGCCGACGGATGGAGGCGCTGCGTCAGGCCTACGCGCTCGCCCCGACGGACCCCAGGGTGCTGCTCGCGGTGGGCCGCGACCGGCGGGGCGGCGGCTACGCCGAGGAGGCGCTGCCGTACCTGGAGGCCTCGCTGCGCGCGGACGACCTCGGGCAGGAGGCGGCCGTGGAGCACGCTCGGGTGCTGGAGGCGATCGGTCTGCCGCTCGCGGCCTTCGAGGAGCTGAGCGCCCTCGCGGCGCGGGCTCCCCGATCGCCAGGCGTGCTGCGCGCGGCGATGCACATGGCCGAGCGGGCGCAGCAGGGGGAGGCGGCGCAGCGGCTGCGGCGGGCGCTCTCGCAGGTGAGGGCCGGGGAGCCGGAGGCCTGGGAGGCGCTGGCCCGGGACGCCCGGCAGCGGGGCGACCGCGCGGCGGTGACGGCGCTGGCGGACGAGCTCGTCGGGCTCGACCGCGGGAGGCTCGACGCCTACTCGATGGCCGCCGAGCTGCTGGAGTCCGTGGGCGAGGGCGACCGCGCGGTGGCGACGCTGGCGCGCGCGCTGGAGATCGCCCCCGAGGAGCCCGCGCTCTGGAGCGCGAAGGGCGCCCTGGAAGAGCGGCTCGCGCGGGTCGACGCGGCGCGCGAGTCCCTCCAGCGGGCGCTGCTGCTTCGGCCGCAGGACGCCACCATCCGTCAGCACCTCGAGGCGCTCGCCCCGGCGCAGGAGCGGCCCGACGAGACCGAGGCCGAGGCGGCGTCGGTGTTCCTGCAGAGGAGAGGGGCGGCGGAGGCGCAGGAGACCTTCAACGTCGCCACGCTGACCGAGCTCACCGCCCGGACCGTCTACGCCAACGGGCTGTCCGGGACCTTCCGGCAGATCGCCTACGAGGTGCGCACCCCCCAGGGCGCGCGCGACGGGCGGGCTTACACGATGCAGTATGATCCCGACACCCAGCGCTTCGCGCTGCGGGCGGCGAGGGTGCACCGGCGCGACGGGGGCGTGCAGGAGGGCACGCAGGTGCAGGAGTTCTCCTCGACGAGCGACCCGTCGGCGAGGATGTACTTCAACAACCGCGTGGTGCAGGTGACCTTCCCCGACCTGCGCCCGGGCGACGTGGTGGAGCTTCAGTGGCGCGTGGACGATGTCTCGCCGCGCAACGCCTTCGCCGACTACTTCGGCGACTTCCAGTTCATCCAGGCCAACGTGCCTCGGGAGCGCTGGCGCTACGTGCTGCGCGCCCCGGCCGGACGCGAGTTCTTCGTGCACGTCTCCTCGCTCCCGGGCGGCCGGGCGGTGACCGCCGCCACGCGCGTCGACGGGGACGTCACGGTGCGATCGTGGTCCGCCGACGCCGTCCCCGCGGTCGCCCCGGAGGACCACGCCCCGGGCTTCGCCGAGCGCGCCGCCTACCTGCACGTGAGCACCTACCGCGACTGGGCCGCCGTCGGTCGCTGGTACTGGGGCCTCGTGCGCGACCAGCTCGTGGCCGACGACCGGCTGCGCGCGGTGGTGCGCGAGGTCACCCGCGGCCTCACGGACGACCGCTCGAAGGTGCGGGCGATCTACAACTGGGTCATCGCCCACACCCGCTACGTGGCGCTGGAGTTCGGCATCCACGGCTTCAAGCCGTACCTGGTGCCGCAGATCTGCGCGCGCGGCTTCGGCGACTGCAAGGACAAGGCATCGGTGATCGTCACCATGCTCCGCGAGGCCGGGGTGGACGCCTCGCTGGTGCTCCTGCGCACCCGCGCCAACGGCAACATCGCGACGGAGCCCGCCTCGCTGGCGGTCTTCGACCACGCCATCGCGTACGTGCCGTCGCTCGACCTCTTCCTCGACGGCACCGCGCAGCACAGCGGGGTCGACGAGCTGCCCGGCGGCGACCAGGGCGTGATGGCCCTCGTGGTCAACAATCGGGGCGAGGCCCGCCTCGTCGAGACGCCCGTCTATACACCCGACCGTAATCGCACCACCGCCACCGCGGAGGTCACGCTGCGCTCGGACGGCGGCGCCTCGCTGAGCGTCCGCCAGGAGCTGCGCGGCCCCAACGCGGCCGGAGCGCGCAACCTGCTGGAGGCCCAGGCGACGCGCGTCGAGCGCATCGAGGACGACCTGCGCGAGCTGCTCCCGGGGGTGCGCGTGACCTCCGTGCGCGCGGAGGGCCTCGACGACGTCGAGCGCCCGGTGCAGCTCAGCTACGAGGCGACGGTGCCCACCATCGGGACGCGCCAGGGCGACACGGTGCTGCTCTACGGGGCCTCGCCGGTGCAGCTCACCCGGCGCTTCGCGACGCGCTCGACCCGGGCGCACGACCTGGTGCTGGGGGTGCCGAGCATGGTGGACGAGACGCGCACCATCCGGCTGCCGGCCGGCGCGAGCGTGCTGGAGGTGCCGCCGCCGGTGCGCCTCGAGGGCCCCTTCGGGCGCTTCGAGTACAGCATCACGCAGCAGGGCGGCGGGCTCCTGGTGCGGCGGGTGACGGTGCTCACGAGAGACCGGGTGCACCCCGACGAGTACGGCGCGTTCCGTGAGTTCTGTCAGGCCGTCGACGACGCCGTCGCGCGCCGCATCGTGCTCCGGCTCCCGCTCGCGGGCCGGGCGGAGGTGACCCGATGATCCGTCCCCTGAAGCTGCGCTCGGGCCTCGCGCTCGCGCTGGTGCTCTCCGCCTGCTCGCACGGCGGCCCGCGGGTGCAGACCGCGCCCTCCCTGGCGGACCTCCGCCGTCGCGCGTCGGGGCAGCGGCCGGACTCCCCCGAGGCCGTCGACGCCACGCTCGCGGAGCTCGTCGCCCCGGGCGGCACCCTCACCGCCGCCGCGGGCCTCGACGCCCTCGCGAGGGCGCGGCCGGGCGATCCGCGGGTGCGCTTCGCCGAGGGGCTCGTCGCCTCGCAGCACGGCGACTTCGAGCGCGCCCTGGTGGCCTGGTGCGCCGCGGTCGAGGGGGCTCGCGCGAGCGCCGACCCGATGGCGCCGAGCATCGCGGAGGCGGTGGTGCCGAAGCTGGTGTCGCTGCGCGGGGACGTCCGCGATTTCGCGACGCCATTCCGTCGGCTCGTGGACTCCGTGGCGACGGACCCGGGGCGCCTGGGTGCGGCCGCCGCGACGGAGCTCGTCGAGACCGCCGTGCGCTGGGCCCGCGAGGCCGGGGACCACGAGGCCGCCGCCCGATGGACCGCCGCCTCCGGCTGCGTCACCTCGTGGACCGTGGCGGGGCCCTTCGGTCCGCTCCCGATGCTGCGCTTCGACGAGGCGCTCGGCCCCGACGGGAGCGCTCCGCTGCAGGCGGCCTACGACCTCGGCCCGGGGCGCGGGCTGCAGCCGACCTACCCCGTGCGGGCGCGCGGCTGCGCGGCCAACCTCGGCCGCGGCGTCACCCTCACCGGCGTCCTCTACGCGGCCACGGACTTCCAGCTCCCCCGGGAGGAGTCGGTCTCCATCCGCGTCGAGTCGCCCAACCTCTTCTCGCTGCTGGTCGACGGGGTCCCGGTCGCGGGCATCGACCCCCGGCGCTCGGCCGTCGGCGCCGTCGCCGAGGCGAGGCTCCGGCTCGGAGCGGGCGCCCACACGCTCCGCATCAAGGTCGCGAGCACCTACCACTCGCCGCTGGTCATCGCGACGGTGACCGACCTCGCCGGCCACGCCATCGCGACCTTCTCGCCCGCCCGTCGATCGGCCGCCCCGGTGCCTCCGCAGGTGCTGCCCATCGCCGCCTCGCCCGCGGAGGACGCCTTCCTCCCCAACGCCGGCCTCGGGGCCTTCGACCGCTACGTGCTGGCCGAGCTGGCCTTCTCCCGCCGGCACCCGATCGCCGCGCGCGAGCTCCTCCGCTCGCTCATCGGCGAGACCGCCACGCCCACCACGCTCATCGCGTGGGGCTCCGTCGCGCAGGCCGATCCCTTCGTGCCCCCGGCGCAGGCGCGCGACCGGGCCCGCGACGCGTTCGAGCGCGCCGGGCGGGGCGATCCGCAGGCGTACTTCCCCGCGCTGGCCCTGGCGCGCATGGCCTCGGAGGACGAGCGCGGCGACGAGGCGCTGGTGCTCGCTCGCGGCGCGGCGCGGCGCTTCCCGGACAACCCGGAGGTGCTCTCGGACCTCGCCACGCGGCTCATGGATCGCAACTGGGACGGCGAGGCGCGGACCATACTCGACCGGGTAAGGGAGCGGCTCCCGGGCTCGTGCTGGTCCTCGCGGATGCTGCTGTCGCTGGCGCAGCGGCACGGCGACGGGGCTGCGGAGTCGGCGCTGGCGGACGAGATCCGACGGTGCGACGCGCTCTCCGACGCGCCGGCCTCGGTGGCGCTTCGGATGCGGCGCTTCGACGCGGCCTCGCAGGAGTACGACCGGCTGCTCGCGGACGACCCGGAGGGCCGCGGATTGCGGCGGGCGAGGGTGGAGCTGCTGAGGGCGAGCGGGCGCTACGAGGAGGCGCGCGCGGCGGCGAGGGCGCTGCTCGCGGAGATGCCCGAGGACGACGCGCTACGGGCCGACCTCGCGGACCTGGAGGTCGCCGCGGGGAGGCCCGCGGAGGCGAGGGCGATGCTCAGCCACGAGCTCGCGCGCAGGCCCGCGGAGCTGGCCTCGCTCTACCGGATGCGCTCGTACCTGGCGGGCCGCGAGGACCTGCAGCCGTGGCGCCTGGACGGGCGGCAGGTGCTGCGGGACTTCGAGGCGTCGGGTCACACCTACGAGAGCGCGGCGGTGCTGGTGCTCGACTACACCGTGCGCCGTAGCTACCCCGACGGGTCGGCGATGGAGCTCACGCACAACGTGGTGCGGGTGCAGACGCAGGAGGGGGCGGACGCGTTCGGGGAGTTCCAGCTGCCGGAGGGGGCGACGCTGTGGCGCATCCGGACGCTGAAGGCCGACGGGCGGGTGCTGGAGCCCGAGGAGATCGCGGGCAAGGACTCGCTCTCGCTGCCCGACCTGCGACCCGGCGACGCGCTGGAGTTCGAGTACGTGCGCTCGCTCCCGCCCTCCGACGCGGCGCCCGGGGGCTTCTCCTCGGACCGCTTCTATTTCCGCGGGTTCGAGGTGCCCTACGACCGCTCGGAGTACGTGGTCGTGGTGCCCCGGGAGATGGAGCTCACGGTCGATCCGCGCGGCCCCGCGCCGCCGCTCGCGCGCACCGAGCGCGGCGGGCTGATCGAGTACCGGTGGCAGGTCCGGCAGAGCGACCGCATGACGCCGGAGCCCCGGTCGGTGATGGCGAGGGAGTTCATCCCGAGCATCGCGGCGGGCTTCGGCGCGACCTGGGAGCGCCTCGTCGACGCCCTTCGCTCTCGGCTCATCGAGCAGGACCCGGCGGACCCGGAGGCCCTCGCGCTCGCGAGGCACATCACCCGCACCGCGCGCACGCCCTCCGATCGGCTGCGGCAGCTCCATCACTGGGTGCTCGAGAACATCCAGCAGGAGGGCGCCGGGACGCCCTTCGAGGTCGCGCCGCGCATGCTCGCCGCGCGCTCCGGCCACCGCACCCGCGTGCTCTGCTACCTGTTGAAGCAGGTCGAGGTCCCCTGCGACATCGCCCTGGTCCGGCAGGGCAACGCCGACTCCACGCAGTCGCAGCTCGCCGACGACGAGACCTACCAGTCGCTGCTGCTGCGGGTGCGCACCGAGGCCGGTGAGCGCTGGGTCACCGCCGCGGACGCCAACGCGCCGACGCTCTACGTCCCGCCGGCGACGGCGGGCGGCGAGGCGCTGGTGCTGGTCGCAGGAGCGCCGCGGACGCGGGTGTCGCCGTTGGACATCTCCGCGCACGGCCGACAGCTCACCGTGAGCCTCGCGCTCTCGGCCGACGGCTCCGGGCGAGCCACGGTGCTCGAGCGCCTCCGAGGGTACGCCGCGACCGGCGCGAGGGCGGCGATGCGGCGGCTCGACGCGGCCAACCGCGACCGGCAGTTCGAGGCCTACGTGGGCGCGATGGTGAGCGGCGCCACGCTGGAGTCGCTCGTCGTCGAAGGGACCGAGGACGTCGAGGCGGACATGGTGTTCCGCTACACCTTCCGAGCGCCCGGCATCGCGAGGCGCGACGGCGATCGGCTGCGCTTCGACGGGATGTTCCGCGCCGAGGCGGGGCGCGCCTACGCCGAGCTGCCCTCCCGCGAGCACCCCCAATGGAACGGCGACCCGGTGAACGCCTCGCTCTCGCTGACGGTGCGCCTCCCGGAAGGGGCCGCCGTCGGATCGCTGCCCTCGGACGCCGGAGAGGAGTCCGTCGGCGGCGTGCGCTGGTCGCTGCGCTGGCGCTCCGATGCGACGGGCTTCTCCGTCGAGCGCCACGTGGTGGTCCCCACCGGCCGCGTCTCGCCGGACGACTACCCCGCCTTCGCCACGGCGCTCCGGGCGCTCGACACCGCGGACACCCGCGAGGTCGCGATCACCCTCCGGCGCTGATCTCCGCCCTTACGGATCGCCCACCACCAGCACGTCGCCGAAGGGCGACTGCTCGATCAGCTGCAGCGCTCGGAAGCGGTAGAGGGTCACCTCCGGTCGCAGGTAGCCCGGCGCCGGGACCCCTCGCTCGGTGGCCAGCGTGCGGAGCGCGGTGACCGGGTCCTGCGGCGCCGTGCCCGGGAGCGCCGGGAGCACGTACTCCCAGTTGGCCATGCGCTCGTAGCCCACGGACCACGCGGGCCCCGGCGCCGCCCGCCGAAGGAACGCCGACGTCCTCGCGCCCAGCACGCCCTTGTCATGGAAGAGCGACACGCTGATGCGCCGGGTGAGGAGGGCGTCGCGCAGCCGGCCGTAGCGATCCTGCAGGGGCGAGCTCCATCGGTTGATGATCGCGAAGCTGCCGTCGAGGAGCGCGCGCGCCACCGATCCGCCGCGGGTCGAGCGCCAGAGCAGCGGCGCGTCGCCGTCACGCACCACGATCGCGACCTCCACCGAGCGGGCGCGGCGAAGGGACTCCGGGAAGATCCGCTCGGAGGGGGCGGCCGCGCCGGAGAGCACCAGGCGCGCGGTGGACACGAGCCGCCGCGCGTCCTCGGGGCTGAGCGCGATGGGCTCGTCGCGCTCGTAGAGGGCCGTGGTCTCGTCGAGGAAGACCGCGCTCAGCCCGGGCACCGGGCGCAGCGTCGCGAGGCGGGCGGCCACGCTCGACGGGGGACCCGGGTCCCGCATCGATCCGTCGACGCGCACCAGCAGCCCGTCGAGGTGGGCCCGCTGGAGCGCCGCTCCGACCGCGGCGCCGTCCTCGCCGCGGAGCGCGGCGTCGAGGCCGGGGACGCGGCCGGTGGCGAGCAGCGTGGACTCCACCGAAGGCATGCCCAGGGGGGTGCCGCCCAGCACCGCCACGGAGCCGCGGTCGCGGAGCTGCTCGACCAGGCGGTCGTAGCGGCTCGACCACGGCGCTCGCACGAGACCGCCGCGCCACGCAGCCCCGAGGGCGACGACGAAGAGCGACGCGACCGCCGCGATGATCCAGAGGGCCTTTCTCATTTGGGGGCGCGGACCCTAACGCCAAGCGCGGCGCTTCACCAACGAGGCGTTGCGCGGGCGCCTCCGGTTGGGAGTATCCTCCGCGCCCTTCTCATTCCCCCACAGAACCAATACAGCCTCTTCGAAAGGAGCATGCATCGTGATCATTGGAGTTCCGAAGGAGATCAAGACCCGCGAGTACCGCGTCGGCATGACGCCCGCGGGCGTTCGCCAGCTCGTCGCCCAGGGCCACAGCGTCCTGGTCGAGACCCGGGCCGGCGAGGGATCGGGCCTGCGAGACGAGGCGTACACCCAGGCCGGGGCCACCATCGCCCAGTCCGCGAGCGAGGTGTGGCACCGCGCCGACATGGTCATGAAGGTCAAGGAGCCGCTGCCGGCGGAGTTCGAGTACTTCCGCCCCGGGCTCGTCATCTACACGTACCTGCACCTCGCGGCGGAGCCCGTGCTCACGCGCAAGCTCATCGAGAAGAAGGTGCGCGCGGTCGCCTACGAGACCATCCAGCTCCCCGACGGGTCGCTGCCGCTGCTGCGCCCCATGAGCGAGGTCGCGGGTCGCATGGCGGTGCAGGCCGGAGCCACCTCATTGGAGAAGTGGCGCGGCGGCAAGGGGGTGCTGCTCGGCGGCGTCCCGGGCACCCGCCGCGGTCGCGTCGCCATCCTCGGCGGCGGCGTCGTCGGCCGCAACGCCGCGAAGATCGCCATCGGCATGGGCGCGCAGGTCACCGTGCTCGACGTGCGCTCGGACACGATGGACTACCTCGAAGACATCTTCGGCGGCGCCATCGAGACGCTCTACTCCAACCCCGCCAACCTCGAGGAGGCCGTCACCCGCGCCGACCTCGTCATCGGCGCGGTGCTCGTCCCCGGCGCCGTGGCCCCGCGGCTCGTCGACCGGACGCTCGTCTCCAAGATGGAGAAGGGCTCGGTCATCGTGGACGTGGCCGTCGACCAGGGCGGATGCATCGAGACCGTGCGCCCCACCAGCCACGACAACCCCACCTACGAGGTCGACGGGGTGATCCACTACTGCGTGCCCAACATGCCGGGCGCCGTGGCGCACACCTCGACCTTCGCGCTCACCAACACCACCATCCGCTACGCGATCGCCATCGCGAAGCACGGCGTGGTCGAGGCCGCGAAGCGCGACCCGGTGCTGGCCCTCGGCATCAACTGCTTCGACGGCGCGTGCACCTACGACGCGGTCGCCCAGGCGCACGGGCTCGACTACGTGCCCCTCGCCACCGCCCTCGGCTGACCGAAGAAACCCTCCCGCTTCTCTGCTAGCGTGCGCGGCCCGTATGGCCGACGACGTCTCCCCCGAACACGTCCGGTCGTTGTCTTCCGAGGCGCGGCCGATGGCGGTCGCGCACGGTCTGGAGTCCTCGTCGGGTTTAGATTGGGAGCGCCATCATGAACTTCATCGAAGAGCTGCGAGTCCGCGGCTTGTTCCAGGCGGTGTCGGATGAGGCCGGGCTGGTCGAGGCGCTGGGCGCCGGGCCCATCACCGGCTACATCGGCTTCGACCCGACGGCGGCGAGCCTGCACGTAGGGAGCCTCTTCCAGATCCTGCTGCTGCTTCGGTTGCAGCGCGCGGGGCACCGGCCCATCGCCCTCGTCGGCGGCGGGACGGGCCTCATCGGTGACCCGAGCGGCAAGTCCGACGAGCGCACGATGCTCTCCGCCGAGCGCCTCGCGGAGAACCTCGCGGGCATCCGCGGTCAGCTCTCGAAGTACCTCGACTTCAACGACAGCCCGACCGGCGCGGTGCTCATCGACAACGCCGAGTGGCTCGGGTCCATCGGGCTGCTGGAGTTCCTGCGCGACATCGGCAAGCACTTCTCGGTCAACGCGATGGTGCAGCGCGACTCGGTGCGCAACCGCCTGGAGCAGCGCGAGCACGGCATCTCGTACACCGAGTTCAGCTACATGCTGCTCCAGTCCTACGACTTCCTGGCGCTTCGCGACCGCTTCGGCTGCCGGCTCCAGCTGGGCGGGAGCGACCAGTGGGGCAACATCGTGTCGGGCGTCGACCTCGTTCGGCGCCTTCGCAACGAGGACGTATTCGGTCTCACGACGCCGCTGCTCACCCGCAGCGACGGCAAGAAGTTCGGCAAGAGCGAGGCGGGCAACGTGTGGCTCGACCCGGCGCTCACGTCCCCCTACGAGTTCTACCAGTTCTGGCTCAACACCTCGGACGACGACGTCGAGCGCTACCTCCTCGCGCTCACCCTCGAGCCCGTCGAGGCCATCGCCGCCGCGGTCGCCGCCCACAAGGCCGACTCCGCGAAGCGCGGCGCGCAGCGCATGCTCGCGGCCTCGGTCACCCGCTTCGTCCACGGCGACGACGCGCTCGCGAGCGCCCAGCGCACCACCGAGCTGCTCTTCCAGGGCGGCGACCTGCGCACGCTCGCGGCCGACGAGCTCGCCGCGGCCTTCAAGAGCGCCCCCAACCACGAGGTCGCGAGGTCCGTGCTGGGCACCCCCGACGCGGGCTTCGTGAAGGTGCTCGCCGACGCGGGTCTCTTCAAGTCGCGCTCCGAGGCGCGCAGCTTCGTGGGGCAGGGCGGGGCCTCGATCAACGGCGTCGCGGTCGCCGACGTGCAGCGGGTGCTCACCGTGGAAGACCTGCTGCCCGGCGGCTTCATCGCGCTCCGCAAGGGCCGCAAGAGCTGGCACGTGGTGCGCGTCGCCGACGGCTGATGGCCGCCGCTCGCTCGCCGGTGCTGGTGGTGGGCGCCGGGGTGGCGGGCCTCGGCGCGGCGGTGTGGCTCGCTCGGCGGGGTCACCCGGTGACCGTGCGCGAGGCCTCGACGTCGCCCGGTGGACTGCTGGAGCCGGTGCGCTTCGAGGGGGCGGAGTACGACCGCGGGTCGCATCGCATCCACCGGGAGGCGCTGGCCTTCCTGCGCGATCGGCTGCCGGACGGCGGCTGGGTGGAGCGCCCTCGCCGGGGGATGCTGGTGCTCGGCGGGCGCCAGGCGGGATACCCACTGAGCCCGGTGAGCTTCGCTCGGGCGCTCGGCCCGGAGACGACGCTGCGCATGGCGATGGGCTGGCTGCTGCGGCCGCGGCGATGGACCCGCTTCCAGAGCTGGGAGAGCGACCGCCGCGCGGACGCCGCGGAGCGCGACGAGGGCTATGAGCACTTCGTCCTCTCGCGAGTGGGGACCGCGGCCTACGAGGCCTTCTATCGGCCCTATGTGGACAAGGTGTGGGGCATCGACCCGGCGGAGCTGTCCGTGTCCGTGGCGAGGCAGCGCTTCTCCTCGTCCTCTCCGGTGTCGCAGGTGCTCACTTCACGGCGAGACGAGTCGTTCTGGTATCCATTGAAGGGAATGGGTGCATTGATCGATGGTCTGATGAAGGAGGCCTATGGCCTCGGGGTGACCGTGGAGACCGGCGCTCCGGTCGATAGGCCCTCACTGCGCGACTGGCCCGCGGTGCTCCACACCGGACCGCTGGAGTCCGTCGCGCGCACCGGGGGAATGGCCCGCCGTGGCCTCTATCTGCTGCACATGCGATTCGACGGGTCGCCCACCGATGAGGTGGATACCTGGTATGTGCCCGGGTCGGAGTCGTGGTTCGGCCGGGTGTCGCGCCCGGCGGCCTTCGCCGGAGAGCGGATCGATCGCAGCTCCACGGTGCTGGCGGTGGAGATCCCTGAGGGTCGCTGGGGAGTCGGGATGGACTTCCTCGCGAAGCTCGACGTGATCCGTCGGCAGCTGATGGAGGCGGGGATCGTCCGGGGCGAGGCGGCGTTGCTCGGGGCGAAGCAGACCTTCGTGAGCGGGGTCTATCCCGAGTACCGCCGCGGGTGGGTCGGGTCGTGGGGCGAGGCGATGGCCTCGGTGGCGTCGCTGGGCAACGTGTACATGGCCGGGCGGCAGGGGTTGTTCCTCCACTGCAACATCGACCACGCGGTGGCGACCTCGCTGGCCGCGGCGGAGCACCTGTCCGATGGCGTCGCGGTGGAGCGCTGGGCGGAGTCGGCGGCGCGCTGGCTCGACGTGACGGTGCGGGACTGACCAACGCGTCCGCGGGTCCAAGAGCCGCGTTGACGCCGTCTCTCGCGGGACGATACCGTCGTCCTCGATGGAACACCGTCGAGGGTTGGGTTGGCGTTCGACCATGTGGGCGCTGCTTCTGGCGTCGTCGCTGGCGGGCGCGGGGTGCAGCGGCAACGACAACCCCTCGGTCGCGGACACCGGCGTCGGGGACGTCGGCAAGACCGATGGTTCGATGATCGAGGACACGGGGACGACCACGGACACCGGGCCCACCACGGACACCGGGTCCGACGCCGGGCCCACCACGGACACCGGCGGGACCGACGGCGGCGGGATGACCGACGCGGGCGACAGCGGGACGCCCGAGGACGGCGGCGGAGACGGCGGGACGACCGATGGCGGGACCACCGACGGCGGAGCGACGGGGCGCCCTCACCGGGGCTCGTCGATCGTGTCCGCGGGCTCGCTGATGCGCTCGTCGAGGTTCCAGATGGTTTCCACGCTGGGCGGCCGAAGTGTCCAGCAGACGACCTTGCAATCGCCCAACTTCCGGCTGCGCGGCGGCCTGGTGGGCACGATCGGAGCGCGCTGAAAAGATGACGACCACGATGAACAGGGGATCCCGGATGAAGACCGTGCGGCGTGCGATGGGTGCGTTGGTGCTGGCGGCGGTGTGCGCGATGCCGGCGGTGGCCGCGGCGCAGGTGCCGTCGACGATGATCCACCAGGGCCGACTGCTCGACCGCTCGGGCGCGCCGTCGACCGGGTCGCAGTCGATCGTCTATCGCATCTACGACAGCGCCACGGGCGGCACCGCGATCTGGACCGAGACGATCAACGTCACGCTGGACGACGGGTATTTCTCGACGCAGCTCGGCGCGACGACGCCGCTGACGCCGATGGTGTTCGCGGGTCGCACGCGCTTCCTCGGGGTGACGGTGGGCACCGACCCGGAGATGACGCCGCGCGAGCCGATCGGGAGCGTTCCGTACGCGCTGGTGGCGACGAACGTGGTGGGCGACATCACGCCGACGAGCATCACGGTGGGCGGGACGCAGATCGTCGACTCGACGGGTCGCTGGGTGGGCGCGTCGAGCGGCCCTTCGGGCCCAGCGGGCCCGACCGGTCCGATGGGCCCTGCGGGTCCTGCGGGTCCTGCGGGTCCTGCGGGAGCGACCGGCCCTGCGGGCCCCGCTGGGCCGATGGGCCCTGCGGGCCCGGCGTCCTCGAACATCGGCTGTGAGCGTGGCCTGCTGCTCGGCGGCGTCTGCGTGCTCCAGATCGACAACAGCGGCCCGGGTTCGGACTGGAACCTCGCGGCCAGCACCTGCGCAGGCTTCGGCGGCGACCTGTGCAGCCCGACGCAGTACGCCGTGATCCGCGATGACCAGAACGGCACCGGGCGGTTCATGTTCTACACCGATTCGGGCGGCCGCCGCGCAGTGTGGTCTTCGAACTTCTCGGACAACGATGGTGGTCGTCTCAACTTCATCCTGCAGAGCACCGACGATCCTACGACCAGCAACGGATACGGCTACGCCTGCTGCGCCAATATCACTCCTCCGGAGTTCCGGGCGAGGGCCACGACGGAGCTCGTTCGTGCGATGGGCTCGAGCGACCAGGGCGTCCAGGTCACCTATCTGAACTCCCGCGAAGAGAGCTCGGCGCTGCTGGCGGCCAACATCTGCGCCTCTCTTCGTAGCGACCTCTGCTCGAAGAGCCAGTACGTGACCCTCAACGACGCCGGGAGGTTCTCTGGAGCGACCCGTCGACTGACGCGTGAGATCTCGGACAACGACAGCAACTATTTCAATCCGGTGGTTGGTTCGGCAACGGCCGACAACCCTGCCTGGAACAATCCCTGGGCCTTCGCCTGCTGCGCCTCGCAGCGGCCGGTGGACAACTCTTGTCCCTCCTCGGGCACGGTCATCAACAACGTCTGCGTGCTCGATGTGCACACGACCGAGGACAGCAGCTTCCTCGATGCTTCACGCGCCTGCGCCCGCCTGGGTGCCGACATCTGCTCCAACAGCCAGATGCAGAACATCCGCAACATGGGTCGCCTGGCCGGTATTCGCGCCTGGACCAACAGCGGCGCCGACAACGATTCGCGCCGGGTCGGCGGCCTTCTGCCCAGCATGCCGGATGATCCGAACCCGCTGACGGATCGCTTCGGCTACGCCTGCTGCCTCTGATCTTCTTCCGTCTCGCAACTCCTCCCGATACAATCCCGACACGGCCTCAGCGCTCTTCCCGCGCTGAAGGAGATGTCATGTCCAGACCCCTCATCGCCCTCTGCTCACTGATCGCCCTCAATGGCTGCGTCCCGGAGATCCACACCAGCCCGGATGATGTGCCCGATGGAGGGGATCTGGGCCCCGTGCTCGATGTGCCCAACGACGTGCCCGGGCCGGAGGTCTTTGCGGATGGGACTGTGCCAGACCTGGGCGATGCGGGAGTGCCAGACGGTGCGAGTGGCGACGTTCAATCTCGTGATGTCGTCAACCCGATGGATGTGTTGAGCGATGCCGGGTCGGGCACCGACGCATCAACCGATCGGACCCTTCCGTCCGAGGCAACTGTTCCAGCCGATGGGGGCACTGACGCGGGAGCCGTGGATCGCTCTTGTGGCGTCTGCACTGCCGTGAATGCGGTGACGTCTTGCATCGCAGGTGCGTGTCAGATCGATCGTTGCAATGCCGGATTCGGCGACTGCAATAGTCGTTACGAAGATGGCTGTGAGGTCAGCCTCGATTCCACGACGAACTGCGGACGCTGCGGGATGGCGTGTGGCTCCTCTTCGCTCTGCGTCGCCGGTGCCTGTGTGGGTCAGCGAAGTTGTCCAAGCGGTCCTGAACTCGGGTGCGGTTTGGTATCGGTGGCGGGAGGAACCTATCCCTTCGGTACCAGAAGCGCGCAGGGTTCCGATGGACCCATCACGGTGACCGTTTCCGCGCTCCTCGTTGACACTCACGAAGTCACCGTTGCGCGGTTTCGACGGTTCTGGGATGCTGGTCATCCAGTGCCCACATCGGCCATCCGCTACCCTGGCGGGGGCAGTCGGACTGTCGCGGCGGTAATCGAGCCAATTGAGGCGATTACGACTGGTGGACGGACCTGCACATGGTCTGCGATGCCGACAGGAGCGGAGAGCCTTCCGATCAACTGCGTGAACTGGGAGACCGCCATGGCGTTCTGCGCCTGGGATGGGGGACGTCTGCCTACCGAAGCAGAATATGAGTTCATGGCAGTGGGACGTCCGCTGGCTGGGACAGCTGTTCCGCGACGCTACCCATGGGGAGACCAGGTGCCGGTGGGCGACTTCGGCGCTCGTAACTGCGATCGGGCACAACTCTATGGTTGTACCGGGGATGACCGCAGTAATCTCCGCAGGGTGGGGAGTTTTCCGTCGGCCGGAGGTATCTATGATCTCTCGGGCAATGTCGCTGAATGGCAGGCAGACAACGGTCACAATATTCTGGACACTGGTTGCCTCCGTATAGGAACAAGTCACGTCGATCCCCTGTGTGTCGACGGGATGCCAGACGCCAGGGAAGTCCGCGGAGGCTTCTTCAATACGAACATCTCAAGAGAGACCCTCTCGGCCGCCCGTGGTGGGTACCCAGTTGCCGCAACCGTTGAGCAAATCGGCTTCCGCTGCGTCCGCTCGCCCTGAACCCTCTTCCCTGACATCCCTATTCCCTGTTCGCGCGGCTTGACACCCCTGGCAGCCCGCGACTAGCACCCGTTCACGCCTGTGATCGAGACCCATCAGCTTACCCGCCGCTTTGGATCCCGCACCGCCGTCGAGGCGCTGACCTTCTCCATCCCGAAGGGGTCCATCGTCGGCTTCCTCGGGCCCAACGGGGCCGGCAAGAGCACCACCCTCAAGATGCTCTCCGGCTTCCTGCCGCCCACCTCCGGGACCGCCCGCGTCGGCGGCCTCGACGTCGTCACCGACTCGCTCGCCGCGCGCCGCCTCATCGGCTACATGCCCGAGAGCGTACCGCTGCACCCGGAGATGCGCGTGCGCGAGTACCTGAGCTTCCGCGCGGAGATCAAGGGAATCACCCGAAAGCGCGACGCCGCCGTCGACCGAGCCCTCGAGCTCGCGGACGTCACCGACGTGGCGCCGCGGCTCATCGGCGAGCTCTCCAAGGGATACAAGCAGCGCGTGGGCCTCGCGGACGCGCTCGTCGCCAGGCCCCCGCTGCTCATCCTCGATGAGCCCACGGAGGGCCTCGACCCCAACCAGATCCTGCGCTTTCGCGACATGCTCAAGCGCCTCGGCGCCGAGCACACCATCTTCCTCTCCACGCACATCATGCAGGAGGTCGAGGCGGTCTGTGAGCGCGTGGTCATCATCCACAAGGGACACATCGCCGCCAATGGTCCGCTCGAGGAGGTGCGCGCTCAGCTCACCGGGGGGGAGCGCGACGTGGTCGTGAGGCTGCACCCGAGGGAGCAGCACGCCGCCTGGAAGGAAGACCCCGCCGCCGCCGCGAAGGCCCTGGTGGACGCCGTCGAGGGGCTCACGCTCCGCAGCGCGACGGCCGAGGGCGAGCTGGTCAGCGTGGTGGTGCGCGCGGTGGAGAAGGGCGACGCGGTGGAGGCGCTGGTCGCGAAGTGCGTCCACGCCGGGCTCGGCGTGCGCGCCGTGGCCCCGCAGGCGGGCAGCCTCGAACGGGTATTCCATGCGCTCACGGGCGCGGAGGGCGACGCGTGAGAACAGCCTGGGCCATCTACAAGCGAGAGCTCATCGGGACCTTCTGCTCGCCCCTCGCCTACGTGGTGATGGTGGCGTTCCTTGTCTTCAATGGGGTGGTGTTCTGGTTCTTCATGTCGATGACCGCGGACAACCCCGCGCTCACCGGCTCGCGCTCGCCGCTCCAGATGTTCTTCGGCAGCACCATCCTCTCGGTGCTCACGCTGCTGGTGTTCAGCCCCGCGACCACCATGCGCACCTTCGCCGAGGAGCGCCGCGCCCGCACCTTCGAGACCCTCTTCACCGCCCCGGTCACCGACGTCGAGGTGGTGGCGGGCAAGTACCTCGGCTCGATGACCTTCTACGCCGCCCTCTGGGCCCCGACGCTCCTCTACGCCCTCGTGGTGAAGCGCTACGGCCCCGTCGACTGGGGCGCCCTCGCGGCGGGCTACGCGGGCATGCTCCTCATCGGCTCGGCCTTCGTGGCGCTCGGCGTGCTCATGTCCGCCATCGCCCGCTCGCAGGTCGTCGCGTACATGCTCACCTTCATGGCCATCGGCGGCGTGATGTTCGCGCTCGGCCTCGGGTCCTACGTCTTCCAGGAGGAGTCCACGCGGCAGTTCTTCTCCTACGTCAACCTCTGGGAGCACATGGAGCACTTCTCCGTCGGGCTCATCGACTCCCGCGCCCTGGTCTATTACGGCTCCGTCGCGCTCTGCTCGCTGGCCCTCGCCACGCGCACCCTCGCGGTGCGGAGGGAGTCGTGATGAGCGCGCCCGAAGCCACTCCCGAGAAGCCCTCAACGGACAACCCCTCTTCCGACAAGTCGCCCCCGGCGTGGCTCGACCGGCTGATGAACGGTCCCATCTGGGTGCTGCTCGTCGTCGCCCTCTTCGCGCTGGCCAACTACACCGCCGCGCGCCACTACCGCCGCTGGGACTGGACCTCCGCGCAGCGCTTCACCCTCTCCACCCGCTCGGTCGAGATCGTCCGCGGGCTGCGCGAGCCGGTCGAGCTCTACGTGCTGCTCTCCAGCCGCGACCCTCTCTACTCCGAGACCCACGAGCTCGCCGAGCGCTACGCCGCCATCTCCCCGAAGGTGCACCTGCACCTGATCGACCCCGACCGGCAGCGCGAGCGCCTCATCGCCCTCGCGCAGGAGCTCGACCCGCACCTGCTCGACCGCACCGCCGAGGGCCGCACGCTCGCCACCGCGGGCGTTCTCGTGCGCCGGGGCAACCGCCACTGGGAGGTCGAGCGCGAGCAGCTGCAGGAGCTCGGTCCGCAGCAGCAAGGCGAGGAGGGCAACGACGCCTCGCGGCTGCTCAACGCCAAGATCACCGTCGAGCGGCGCATGTCCGAGGCGCTGCTCCAGGTCGACCGGGAGCGAGCCACCACGCTCTGCTTCTCCGCGGGCCACGCGGAGATGCCCCTCGCGTCCGGCGACCGCGCCGCCGCGGGCCTCGCGGACGACCTCCGGCACCTCAACTTCGTCGTGCGCGAGACGGAGGTGCGCGGCCAGACCGGCGTGCCCGCGGACTGCGACGCGCTCGTCATCGCCGGACCGCAGCGGGCGTGGCCGCGAGAGGACTCGGACGCCGTCGTGCGCTACCTGCGCGGCGGAGGAAACGTCGCGATGTTCCTCGACCCGGTGGTGCTGGAGGGGAGGGTGGTGCCGACGGGTCTCGAGGACGTCGCGGGCATGGCGGGCATCGGGCTGCCGCCCGCGGTGGTGGTCGAGGCCGAGAGCGACCACCTGCTGCCCGACTCGCCGCCGGTGCACTTCCGCGCCGACACCTGGAACGAGCACGAGATCACCGGCGACCTGCGCGGCGCCTCGGTGCTCGTCGGCATGGCGCGGCCCATCGTGCGCGCGGAGGGGTCGCAGGGCGCCACCTCGCTGGTGCTCACCAGCCCGCAGGCGTGGGGCGAGACGGCCATCGCCGAGCTCCTCCGCACCTTCGTCCCGTCCAAGGGCGCGGACGACGTGCAGGGCCCGGTGAGCCTCGCCATGGCGGGGATGGTCTCCGACGGCCGCTCTCGCGGCGAGGGCGTGGCCTCCGGCCGCGTCGTCGTGGTGGGCAGCTCGGAGATGGTCGGCGCGGACTACTTCAACATCCGGGTGCGCGCCTCGGTGGCCAACGCCAACCTCGCGGAGGCCGTCATCGGCTGGGTCACCGCGCGGCGCGAGCTGGTGAACATCCCCGCGCGCCCGGTCGACCGCGCGGCGCTCCTCGTGAGCGCGAGAGACCTCACCAAGATCGGCGTGTACGTGATGCTGCTCATCCCGCTGGCCGCCGCGCTCGTCGGGCTCGCGGTGTCGCGCGCCAGGAAGAACACGGCGTGAAGCGCTACCGAGGACAGCTCGTGCTCGCGATGATCGTCGCGGGCCTCGGCGGATACACCCTGTGGGACAAGTTCCACGCGACCAGCGCGGAGCTGGAGGCGAGGCGTCGCAACGTGTGGCGGGCCTTCCACCGAGAGCGCGTCGACCGCATCGAGGTCACCCATACGAGCGGGCGCTACGAGCTGGTGCGCCGAGCGCAGGCCTGGAGCGTGCGCATGGGCTCGGTGGTGCGACCCGCGGACGCGGTGGAGGTCGAGCGAGCGCTCTCGGAGATCGAGGGGGCCGAGGCGAGCCGCACGCTGGGCCCGCTGGACGCGGACGCGAAGCGGCGCTTCGGGCTCGATCAGCCGCACACGACGGTGGTGGTGCACGAGGGCCCGGAGGTCACCGCGCGCTTCTCCCTGGGCGGCGCGGTCGAGCGCGAGGACAAGGTCTACGTCGAGGCCGGAGCGCAGGAGGGCGGGCGCGACACGTCCCGCGCGGGCGTGGTGCTGGGGCGCTCCTTCGCGGAGCTGTTCGACCGGATGGCGACGGCGTTTCGAGACCGCGCGGTGGCGGACATCGACCCGTCGCGGCTCGATGTGATCACGGTCACGCACGAGGCGCGGCGCATCGCGATGGCGCGCACCGGGGGCGTCTGGCGGCTGACCGAGCCGGCGTGGGGGAGGGCCTCGCGCGGCGCCGTGGAGGCGATGACCTCGCAGCTGCGCGAGCTGCGCGCCGAGCGGGTGATCGCCGACGACGCGGACGCGGCGACGCTGCGGCGCTACGGGCTGGAGCCGCCGACGACGAGGGTGGAGATGCGCCGGGGCACCATCGAGCCGGTGGTGCTGCGCCTCGGCGAGCCGTGCCCCGGGCACGACGGGGAGGTCACCGCGACGCGCGAGGGCACGGGCACGGTGGTGTGCTTCTCGCGGAGCTTCGTGGACGCGCTGCGGGTTCCGCCGGAGGGCTTACGGGACGACCGGGTGCTCTCGGCGCGCACCGACGAGGTGTCGCGGGTGAGGGTGTCGGGGGGCGCTCCCGGCGGGGCCGAGCTGGTGCTCGAGCGCACGGGCTCGCAGTGGGCCGTCACGCCGCGCGGACTCGCGGTGGACCCGGAGGCGCTGGAGTCGTGGCTGACGAGCCTGCACGACCTCTCGGCGGCGCAGCGGCTCGACGGGGACGAGCGCGCGGCGCACGGCATCGGACCGGGCTCGCGCACGCTGATCGTCGAGCGCGAGGGCGTCGAGGGGAGCGAGCGCATCGTGATCGGCGCCGCGGACGCGACGGGCTTCTACGTGAGCCGCGACGACGAGCCGGTGGTGCTGCGCTTCGCGCCGTCGGCGGCGGAGACGCTGGTGGTGGACGCGCTGCGGTTCCGCCCGAGGGCGCTGCTGCACGACACCTCCGACGACCTGCGAGCGCTGCTCCTCGACGTGGGATCGATGCACGAGGAGATCATCCGCGGCGAGGACGGCTTCCGGCTGTCGAGGCCGCTCGCGTACCGCGCCGACCCGGCGCTGGTGACGGACCTCGGACGGCAGATCGCGACGCTGGAGGTCGAGCGCTGGGTGGGTGCCACGGCGCTGCCGGAGTACGGCCTGGTGACCCCGCGCGCGAGGGTGATCGCCCGCTTCGAGGGCCGAGGCGTGCAGGACGACGGCGGGGTCGACGCGTCCGTCGCGCCGGTGCGCACCTACGCGATCACCGTGGGCGCGAGCGCTCCGGGCGGCGGCAGCTACGCGGTGATGGACGGCGGCCCCGGAGTGTTCGTGCTCCCGAGGAGCTTCGTCGAGCTGATCACGCAGTCGCACCTCGACCGAAGCGCGGCGCTGGTCCCCCGCGAGGGCCTCACCCGGCTCGCCCTGCGCTTCGGCAGCCCCGCGCGCGCGGTGACGCTGGTGCGCGACGGCGAGCGATGGCGCACCGAGAGCGGGGCTCCCGCGGACGACGCGCGGGTCGACGCGCTGCTCTCGACCTTGAGCGCGATGGGCGCCCCGAGGGCCTTCGCGTACGGCGCTCCGGGCCCGGAGATGGGCTTCGCGCAGCCCACGGTGGTGGTCGAGGCGAGCTACGGCGGCGACGCCGGGGCGCGCACCGAGCGCGTGGTGGTGGGTGCCCGCTACGGCAGCGGCGAGGAGGCGGGCTACTACCTCCGGCGCGACGGCCTCGACGCGACGCTCGCCTGGCCGGAGTCGGTGATCGACGCCCTGCGCGGCTTCAGCCCGTAGAGGCTTCCGAGCGCCCGATCGCCGCGCTAGAGATCTCTCGCGAGCGGGGGGCTCGACGCACGGTCCATGTCGAGGTGTCCGGACGGCGGACGCCTTTCCAGAGAACTTGCAACGAAGTGACGCGCACACGTTGACGCGGTGCGGTCAGCGGCCTCATGTGAGGGGGCCACGCGGGATGTTTGGGGCGGCAGACCAGAGGCACCTTCGAGGGGCCTCGACGGTCTCCGGGACAGGAAATGGGAGGTCAGGCGATGGGGGACATTCAGTCGCGGCTTCGGCCGGGGTTTCCGAGGGCGGCGCTCGACCCTTCGACGGTGCCCACGGTCGAGCAGATCGCCGAGGCGCGCGCTGCGCTCCGTGTGAAGTTCCTCGTGCTCGCGCCGCGCCGCGTCGCCGCGCTGCGGGAGACGCTGCGGGCGGCGGAGGCGGACGAGGAGGCTCGCCGTGAGCTGCAGCGCCTGGGGCACCAGCTTCGCGGCACCGCGGCCACCGTGGGGCTGCTCGACCTGGGGCTGCTGGGCGGCGTGATCGAGCACGCGGCGGCGGCGGTGCCCTTCACCGAGGGCGACCACGCCCGCGCCGTGGCGGCGGTCGCGCTCGCCGAGGAGTACGTCACCAGCGTGCGCTCCGACCTCGCCGGTGGCGTCATCGCCGACGACCCGCGCTTCCGGGCGCTGGTGTCCGGGAGCCGATGAAGCCCTGTCCCACATGCGGGATCCCCTCGGTGGACGACGCCTCGCGCTGCGGGCTCTGTCACGAGGCCTTCCCCGAGGAGGGCGTCCCCGCGGTGATCGAGGGTCGCTACCGCATCGAGTCGACGCTCGGGCGCGGCCAGCAGGGGATGGTCTACCTGGCGCGCGACATCGGCCTCGACCGGCTGGTGGCGCTGAAGGTGCTGCACCCCTCGCACGCCAGCACGCCGGAGGCCGCCACGCGGCTGAAGCGCGAGGCCGCCGCGCTGGCCTCGGTGCGCAGCGACCACGTCGCGCAGGTCTACTCCTTCGGCGCGCACGGCGGCACCTTCTTCGTGGCGATGGAGTACGTGCACGGGTGCAACCTCGAGGCGCTGGTGGCCGAGCACGCCGCGCACGAGGAGCACGTCCCCACGCACCGCGGCCTGACCATCCTGCGGCAGCTGGCGCAGGGCCTGGCGAGCCTGCACTCGGCGGGCATCGTGCACCGCGACGTGAAGCCGTCCAACGTGATGATCGAGCAGGGCACCGGGCGCACGGTGCTGCTCGACCTGGGCCTCGCGCGCCGGCTCGAGCAGCCGGGCGACGCGCGCATCTCCTTCGTCGGGACGCCGGCGTACATGGCGCCGGAGGCGATCCTCGGCGACGACCCGGCGCAGATCGGCGGGCACACGGACGTGTACGCGCTGGGCTGCACGGCCTACGAGCTGTTCACCGGCGCGCCGCCCTTCTCCTTCGGCACCATCCCCGAGACGCTGGCGCACCAGATGTGGGACGTGGCGCCGAAGCTCTCCAGCCGCCGCCCGGAGCTGGCCTTCCTCGACCCGGTGATCGAGCGCTCGCTCACCAAGGACCCTCGGGGCCGCTACCAGAGCTGCGCGCAGATGATCGCGGCGCTCGACGAGGTGTGCTCCGTCGGCCCGGGCGCGGAGGCCTCGGCGCTCACGCTGCCGACGGCCCCGACGCTGCGGCTGATGGTGATCGACGACGACGAGGTGTTCAGCGCCTTCGCGGCCGGGGCGTGCTCGCTCGCGCTGCCGGGCATCCAGCTGGAGATGGTCTGCGCGGCCTCGGGGGTCGAGGCGCTGCAGGCCGCCGGCCGGGTGCGCCCGGACGTGGTGGTGCTCGACTACGACATGCCGCTGCTCGACGGCCTGGAGACGCTCTCGTACCTGCGCGCGATGCCGGGCGGATATGGTCCGCAGGTGATGCTGGTGAGCTCCAACATGCGGCACCTCCCGAAGTGGCGCTTCGCCGCGATGGGGGTCACGGACTTCCTGGAGAAGCCCGTCGAGCTGGGCGAGTTCGCCGAGGTGTTGAGCGACGTGGCGGGCCGCGCCTTCGCGCACCGCCACCGATTCGACGGGGTGACGACGCCGTGACCGCGAAGGGATCGCAGACGACGGACGCCGAGCAGGCCGCCCCGGACGACGCGAGCGTCACCGAGAAGGCGACGCACGCCCGCAACCGCATCGCGCTCCTGGGGACGCTCGCCGCGCGGCTCGCGCACGAGATCAACAACCCGCTCACCTTCATCGTGCCGAGCATCGATCAGGCGATGGAGGACCTCGGGGCCCTCGTCGACCAGGTGCCCTCGCTGCGGGCGACGCTGGCGACGCTGAGGGAGGCGCGCGAGGGCGCCGAGCACGCGTCGCTGGTCGCGAAGGACGTGCGGATGTTCTCCCGGCGCGAGCCCGGCGCCGTGGGGGCGGTCGACCTGCGGCGGGTGCTCGACGCGACGCTGCGCCTCGCGCACCGGGACGTCGAGGCGAGGGCGAAGCTGGTGCGGGACTACGACGGCGTGCCCCCGGTGCTCGGCAGCGAGGTGGGCCTCGGGCAGGTGTTCCTGAACCTGGTGGTCAACGCGGTGCAGGCGATTCCCGCGGGCGATCCGTACGGGCAGCGTGTGACGGTCCGGGGGAGGGAGGAGCTCGGCCGGGTCATCGTGGACGTGAGCGACACCGGCTCGGGGATGACCGAGGCGGTGCGGCGGCGCATCTTCGAGCCCTACTTCACGACCAAGTCCGAGGGCGACGGCACCGGGCTGGGGCTGTCGATCTCGCGCGACCTCTTGACCTCCTACGGCGGCACCATCGACGTGCACAGCGAGGTCGGGCGGGGCACCACCTTCACGGTGACGCTGCAGGCGATGCCTCGCGACAGCGTGGTCTCGTCGCGCCCGCCGGTCCGCAAGGGGCGGGTGCTGGTGGTCGACGACGACGCGCTGGTGGCCGAGGCCGTGCGGCAGGCGCTCGCCACGGAGAACGAGGTCGTGGTGGCGGCCTCGGGCCCCGAGGCGCTGGCGCTGCTGGCGATCGGCGAGACCTTCGACGCGATCTTCTGCGACCTGATGATGCCCGAGATGGACGGGATGCG
>CBIHPK010000088.1:0-33086 GCA_966211675.1 uncultured Myxococcaceae bacterium | reverse complement strand
GGCCAGACGGTGGTGTGGACCGGCACCCAGATGATCGTCTGGGGCGGCCAGCGCGTGACCTCCCTCGCGGACGGCGGCGTCTACTACCCCTGATCGTCGGACCTGATCCCCTCCTCACCGCGCTCCAGTGGTGGGGAGGGGCCCGCCTTCCCTCCTCTCCCATCTCCTCCAATCCCTCTCTCAGCGCGCGACCAGCATCGGTCGCAGCAGCCGCGGGGGTCCGCCCGGCGAGAGCTGGCCCACGGCGTTGTCGCCCCAGCACCACAGGTCGGTCTCCGCGATGATCCCGCAGACGCCCGCCGGTCCCGCGGTCATCGTCCTCGGCTGGCTGCGAGAGAACTCCGTGATGCGCTGGGGGACGGGGTTGCCCACGCCGGTCCCGTCGCCGAGCTGGCCCCGCTCGTTGGCGCCCGCGCAGGCGACCGCGTCGCTCCCCAGCGCTCCGCAGGTGAACCCGTCGCCCGCCACCAGGGACGTGAACTCCCGCCACCCGGCGATCGCGACGGGCGTCGTCCGCACCGCCATCGCGCCGTCGCCGAGGGCCCCTCGGAGGCCGTCGCCCCAGCCGAAGGTCGAGCCGTCCGCCGCTCGCGCCAGGGCGTGGGCGTGGCCGACCGCGAGCAGCCGCAGCGAGCCCGCTCCGCTCACCGGTCCGGGCACCGAGCGGTCCGCGGTGGTGCCGTCTCCGAGCTGTCCGCGATCGTTGGCGCCCCAGGCGTGCACGGCGCCCGAGGCGCTCTCCGCGGCGGTGAACGCGCCGCCTGCGAGCACCCGTCGATAGTCCCCCGCGACCGCGACGAAGCGCGAGCGGTCGGTCGTGCTCCCGTCGCCGAGCTGCCCTCGGTCGTTGGCGCCCCAGCAGCGCACCGCCTCGCCGTTCTGAGCGCAGGTGTGGGCGGCGCCGGCGCTCACCTGCTCGACGCCATCGAGGCCCGCGGGGCTCACCGGGATCGCCCGGTCGGTGGTCGTCCCGTCGCCCAGCTGTCCGCGGTCGTTGGCGCCCCAGCAGCGCAGGCCGCCCCCTCGCAGCAGCGCGCACGCGTGGCGCTCGCCCGCGACCATGGACGACACCGCGCCGAGGCCGCGCACCCTCACGGGAGCGGCGACGGGGGCGGTGCTTCCGACGCCCAGCTGGCCGCGGGCGTTGGCGCCCCAGCACCAGACCGAGTCGTCGGAGCGCACCACGCAGGAGAAGTCACCGCCCGGCACGACGGACCTCAGCGTGCCCATCGGGGTCTCTGGGATGTCCGCTGTGACGTCGACGAGCGCCGGGCCATCCGTCGGGCCCGCGTCGCCCGCTGTCGGGACATCCGTTGGGACATCCGTAGGGACATCCATCGGGACATCCCTCGAGACCACCAGCGGCGCATCGATCACCGATGGCGCGTCGAGCGTCGCCGCGTCGCCGCGGAGCGAGATCCCGTCGGCGCCGAGGACCACGTCCCAGCGGCAGCCGCAGAGGGCGGCGAGCGTGATCAGCGCGCGTCGACGCATGTCCGCCGGACCCTCGCGGCCTGAGGCGAGGTGGGGTGGCGCTCGACGAAGGCCGCCGCCGCCCGACGCGCCTCGTCGGCCCGACCCGACGCGCAGAGCACCTGCACCGCCAGCGCCTCTCGCTCCTCGGCGAGGTGCCCGTGGGGAAAGAGCCTCCCGTGCCCCCGGAGCGCAGCCTGCGCCGCGGCGGGGTCGTTGGCGGCGAGGGCGGACTGCGCCCGTTCGATCCATCGGAGCTCGGCGGGCAGGTCGTCTCGCTCCACCCGTGGGGCGAGCACCCTCGTCGGCGGCGGGGGCTCGGCGATCACCGGGGGTACGGGGGCGGGTGAGGGCGCGGCGATCACCGGCGGAGCGCTCGGAGCGATCGGCGCCACGACCGCGGGCTGCGATCGGGGCGACGGGGGCGGGGCGGGCGGGCGCGTGGCCCACCAGGACAGCGCGAGGGCGGCGACTCCCACGGCGATCCACGCCATCCAGGCGGGTCGGGGAGCGAGGGCCGGGGTCGCGGCCACGCGGGCGTCGACGCGCTCCCGCACCCGAAGCGCCATCTCCGGCGGCGGGTCGTGGCTCGACGAGAGCGACGCGAGGAGCCCGCGGGTCTCCGGGGAGAGGTCGTTCATGGTGCGGGTCTCCTGGTGCTTCGGTAGCGCTGCGCGGCGGCCTCGAACTCGACGCGGGCCACGCGCAGCCGCGAGTAGACGGTGTTCAGGGGTGCGCCCACGGCGAGCGCGATCTCGGGCGAGGACATCTGCTCCAGCTCGGCGAGCATGAACACCACCCGGCGCTCCTCGGGGAGCTCGTCGAGCAGCGCGTCGAGCACCCGCGCCTGCTGGGCGCGCTCGGTCAGCGCCTCCGGGGAAGGGGCGGCGGAGGGGACGGCGTCGACCTCGTCGCTGCGGTCGCGCGGGTCCTTGCGGCGGCGCCATCGCCGGTGGTCGCTGGCGGTGCGCATCGCGATGCCGAAGAGCCAGGTGCGCATCGACGAGCGCCCCTCGAACTCCCTCAGCCGGCGGTGCACCACGACCCAGACCTCCTGCGCGGCGTCCTCGACGTGCGACTCCGCCACCCCGAGCCTCCGCAGGTTGCGCCACACGAACGCGAAGTGCTCACGATAGATCGCGTCGAAGCCGGTCGCGCCGGGCGCGGTCGAAGCGATCGCGGTCTCCATCGTAGGAGCGGAGTGGCCGACGGCCTCGCGATCCGTCACGGCCAGCGGATTTCCACGCCGAGGCTCGTCCAGAGGGCCAGCGGCGCGACCTCCCCGGCCACCCCGACGCCCTCCACCACGAAGCGCGGCCGGGTGAGGTTGGCGAGGGCCTCGACGCGGGCGATCACCGCGAGCCGACCGCGCCCCGGCCCCACTCGAAGCACGGCCCCTCCGCCGGCCGCGGCCCAGGGCCACGCCGCGACGTCGTTGCGCTGGAGGCCAAAGGCCGTCGCCCACATCACGCCGCCCGTCGCCGCGGCGCAGAGCCCGAGCGAGACCACCGGGCGCGCCCGCATGGCGCACGCCCGGGCGGTGAGCGTCGTCGAGAGCACCTCGGCCCCGGTGCCTGCGCGCGCTCCGTCGAGGGTGGTCGGGAGCTGCTGCGCGAGGGCGAGCTCGACCCGCAGCGCGCCCCGCTCGAGGGCGCCATGCACCGCGAGGGCGAAGGCCGCCCCGGCGAAGGCCAGGGGGTCGAGGGCCAGGTCGAAGCCGAGGTCGAGCTGACGCCCTGGGGCGGCCGGGGGAGGGGGCGGCACCACCGGCCGGGGCCACGCGGACTCCGGGTCGTCGACCTGCACCACCGACTCGGGGAGCGTCGGGTGATCGGCCGCGGGCGGCGCGTCGGGGAGGGCGTCGGAGGCGAGCGCCAGCACCACCGCGGTGGCGTCGGCGATGAGCGCGCAGGTGCGCCCCTCCAGCGAGCGCTCCCCGACGTCGCCGTGGACCTCCGTGCGAAGCCTCACCCGCCATCGTCCGCGAGGAGCGGGCGTGACCGTCGCCGTGGCGTGCAGGGCCGAGGCCGCTCGGGTGAGGTTGGGTCGCAGTCGGGCGATGCGCGCCACCACCTCGTCGCGAGAGGGGCACGAGGGCGGCGCCGACCAGGTGAGGGCGAGGGCGTCCTGGGCCCGCGACGGGCGCGGGAGGAGAGAGAGCGAGAGCGCGATGACGACACCCGGGGTCCGCACGGGGCCGCAGCGTAGCGGGTGTCGTCCCGCCCCGTCACGGCGACGGAGGCAGCACGCCGATCGCGAGGATGTAGTCCACGCGGGAGCCGCTCGAGGTGGAGTCGCCCCGCGCGTGGACGCAGAGGAGATAGTCGTCCGCGGCGAGGTTGCGGAGCACCCCGATGCGCTCCGGATCGAGCCGTGCGCTCCCGGCCAGCGGGCCGTCCCAGCCCGTGCTGGTGAGCGTCCAGCGACCGAGCTCCACGCCCGACGAGCGGAAGAGCTGTGCGACCAGCGACACCGAGGTCTCCACGTAGAGCGACGAGCCGGCGGGCATCCGAAGCGAGTGGCAGTCCTCCACGTCCTCGGCCGAGAGCGACGACTGGTAGAGCACCGAGCGCTCCACGAAGCTCCGTCTGCGGATCGAGCGATCGTTGGGCTCCGTCTCCGCAACCGGCGCGGTGCAGGTCGCGACCGGCGCGCCCAGGGAGAGGGCCGTCGCGGGAACGCACCGCGTGGGAGCGGGGCACAGCGTACGGACTCCGCCGAGGTCGCAGCGATCGCCGACGCTCGCGACGGTCCTGCAGGTGCGACGGTAGCGGGAGAAGGTGGAGCACCGGAGCTCGCCGTCGCAGGGGGGATCGGTGGGTCGACAGGCCGCGCCGGGCGCCGCGCCGGGGGCGACGCAGCGACCGCCGTCCGAGACGTGCTCGGCGTCGCAGGTGTCCCCGTCGGCGCAGGCCGTGGTGCCTCCCGTCGGGTCGCAGGGCATCCCCCGGGCGACTCGGCGCACGCAGCTCCAGCCGCGGTCGTCGCACACGGCCTCCGCGTCACACCGGGGCGACTCGGAGCGGCACCTCCCGCCGGGCGTCCCGTCGGGGCGTCCCACGCATCGCATCGCCCCCGCGCTCAGCATGCACGTCGTCCCGGCGGCGCACGCCTCGCCCGTGGGCTCGCAGGCCTCCCCGAGATCGAGCCCCGACCTGCAGTGGAAGTACTCGCGGTTGCAACCCGTCGCGGACCCCGAGTTGACGCCACGACAATGCAGCCCGGCCTCGCAGTCCCGCCCGACCCGGCAGTACCCGCCGTCTGCGCCGTCGGCGATGCAGCGCGCCGTGCCGTTCACGTCCTGGCAGGACGCGCCGTCGTTGCAGAAGTCGCCGGCTCCGCCGCACAGCTCCCCCACCGCGAGCCCCGGTCGGCAGTGCGTGCCCGGGTCGCAGCCCAGGCCCGGATCGCACATCGGCGAGCACCCGTTGGTGTTGCGACACACGCCGTGGTTCGCCCCGTACACGACGCAGCGATCCACTCCGGCCACCGGCTCGCAGGAGGCGCCAGGGATGCAATGGAGCGGGTTCTCGAGGCTGTTGCGGCAGGGCTCGCCCGGCGCCGCCGCCCGCACGCATCGGGTGGTCGACAGGCCCACGCAACGGAACCCGCTCGGGCAGGAGTAACCCGGCCCGCAGGGGAAGGTGTCCGGGTCCGCCTCGGGTGCATCTCCCGTCGCGTCCCTGGCGGTCGCGGCGTCGACGGCGCTCACGTCGGTGGTCGCGGCGTCGGTGGTCGCGGCGTCGGTGGTCGCGGCGTCGGCCGTGGAGGAGCTCTCCCGCGGGACCTCCGGTGCCGGGTCGCAGGCCGAGAGCGCCGAGGTGATGAACCCGAGGCTCATCGCCGCGAAGGAGGGAGCGCGAAGGAAGTCGGGGCGTCGGGCTGCTTGCATGAACGGTGGAGTGGCCGGGGACCCATCGGGTCCGTCACGAAATCCGCGTCGCCCCCAGCGCGGCCATGCCCGCGACCACGTCGATGACCGGCGCGTAGCCCAGCGCTCGCCGGGCCTTCGTGGTGTTCACCGTGACCTCCCTCGACATCATCGCGATCGCGAAGGCCGTCATCGGTGGGGCCCTCTTGATCCCGAGCGCTCGCCACGCACCCTCCAGGGCGCTCGCCATCGGCCGCGCCAGGGCGCCCGGCATGCTCCGGTCGGGCAGCTCCACCCCCTGCGTGCGCGCCATCGCCGTCAGGAACTCCCTCAGCGTCCTCGTCCCCTCGTCGGCCACGAAGTACGCCTCGCCGCCGTCGCCCGCCGTCAGCGCGAGCTCCACCGCCCTCGCCAGGTTGAGCACGTGCGTCGTGGAGGTGCGCGCCCTCCCTCCGTCGAGCCACACCCAGGCGCCCTCGCGCGCCATGCGCAGCACCGCCGGGAGCACCGAGGTGTCGCGCGGCCCCCACACGAAGCGAGGCCGCACCGAGAGCGTCGCGAAGCCCCCCGCGTTGGCCGCGAGCACCCGCCGCTCGGCCTCGGCCTTGGTCTCGCTGTAGAGGTACTTCTGCACCGCCGGGTACGGGTGCCGCTCGTCGATGTCCACGAGGTCGTGGCCGTCGAAGAGCGCCGCCTCGGTGCCGATGTGCACGAAGCGGCGCACGCCCGCCCGGCGGGCCGCGTCGAGCATGCGCGTGGTGCCCTCGACGTTGCCCTTCCAGAACTGCTCTCGCGTCCCCCACTCCTCCACGTAGGCCGCGCAGTGCACGACCGCGTCGCAGCCCTCGAGGTGCTCCGGCCCGACGGCGTCGAGGTCCGTGCTCACCGCCGTCGCCCCGTAGCGCGAGACCGTCTCCGCCGAGCGGGCCGAGCGCGCCATCGCCCTCACCTCGTGCCCCGGCGAGAGCGCCTCGATCACGTGACCGCCTACGAAACCCGAACCGCCCGTGACGAAGACCTTCATGACTCGCTCTCCTCCGCTCAGCCCTCGGTGATCCCCCGCTCGCGCCGTGAGCGGAGGCAGTCGGCGTCGCCCGCCTGCACCCGCCGGCAGGGCGCCGGGCGCAGCGCGTAGATCTCGCAGCGCACCCGCCGTCCCAGCTTCCCGGAGAGGGCGCTGCAGCGCTGGCCGGCGTCCAGCTTGAGGTGGGCCCGGCCCTCGGCGTCGCGGGTGACGTAGCGCTCGACCAGCTTGCCGTGGCGCAAGAGCGACTCGCGCTCGGTCACGTCGACGTAGGCGGTGTATCCCTCGGCGCGGTTCTCGTCGGGGTTGGTGCAGCACGCGCCGCATCGGGTGCAATCGAGCATCTTGGGCCCCTCTCATACCAACCTCGCGGCCTCTCGTGCGTCTGATGGGGGCCACGGGATCGATTCGTAGGGGCCACCGGCGAATTGCGGTCACGAAGCGACCCCCCACCCGAACATGAGAGACAACCCCCATGGGAGCCGACGCAGCAGCAGTGATCCAGGAGAGCGATCCGGTGCGTGAGGCCCTCGCGGCCGGCGACGCGAGGACCGCCATCGCCTTGTGCGCGAGCCGTTACGGCGCGTCCATCGGGCGGTTGTGCATGGGCTGGCTCGGCTCGCAGACCGAGGCCGAGGAGGCGGTGCAGGAGACGCTCCTCGCGGCCTTCGACGGCGCGGCGCGCTACCGGGGCGACGGGAGCGTCCCGGCCTGGCTCTACGGCATCGCCCGCCGGGTCTGCGCCCGCCGCGTCGAGGTGCGAGGCCGCCGTGAGCGCCAGCTCCGCCTGGTGGGCTCGGCCCCGGAGCCGGTGGACGGCGCCGACGTGCAGCTCGCCGCGCGACGCCGTGGAGAGCGGCTGCGCCTCGCCCTGGAGCAGCTCAAGCCCTCCGAGCGCGACGCCGTGGTGCTGCGCTTCGAAGGGGGGCTGTCGTTTCGCGAGGTCGGGGAGAGCTGCGGCATCGACGAGGCCACCGCGCGCAAGCGGGTGAGCCGCGCCCTGGAGAAGCTGCGATCGACGCTGGTCGACGCCTGAGACGGAGCAAAGGACCTATGAGCCACCGATACGACTGCGCCCGGGTTCAGGAAGAGCTCGCCGCGCTGGCTGAAGACGCGATCCCCGAGGAGGCCGCCGCGCACCTCGCCGGGTGCGACGAGTGCCGCGACCTGCTGCACGACGCCCGGATCACCGCGAGCGCCCTGCGCCACGGCCTCGGCGCGGACTTCGTCCCCATGGAAGACGACGCGCTCGCCGCGAAGGTGCTGGCGGCCTTCGACGCGAGGGCCGCGGCGACCTCACCCCCTACGCCCCTCTCCCTGAATGGAGAGGGGGAGCCGAAGGCCGAAGCCCCGCCTCCGCCGCGCGTCCCTGCTCCCGCTTTCGCTCCCGCACCCGCACCCGCTCCCACTGCCGCACCCGCGCCCGTCGCTTCCGGCTCCCCCTCTCCATTCAGGGAGAGGGGCGTAGGGGGTGAGGTCGCCCGCCGCCGCATCGGAGCGTCCATCCTGGGCGCCGGGCTCTTCGCCGCCGCGGCCTCCGTGGCGGTGGCGGTGGTCGCGCTGCGCGGTCCCTCCGTGTCCACGCCCGACGCGCCCGAGGCGCCGTGGGTGATCCCGTCGGGGCCGGTGGGGCCGGGGCACGCGCCGCTCGGGGGGGTGCTCGGCGCGGGCGTGAGCGTGAAGGCCGACGGCGCCTCGGACTTCACCGCCGTGCGGGAGCGCGCCGTCGTGGGCCTCGGGTCGACCATCCGAACCGACGCTCGCACCCGCGCCCGCCTCGACCTCGACGACGGCACCGTGATGGTGCTCGACCGGGGCACCACCGTGGTGCTCGACCCGGGCGCTCCCCGCCACGCTCGCATCGTCGAAGGCACCCTCGTGGCCGACGTGGCCCACCGCGACGACGCCGCGCCCGCGGTGCTCACCACCCCTCAGGGGGACGTGCGGGTGCTCGGGACCAAGTTCGCCCTGAGCGCCTCCAGCGAGCACACCACGGTGCAGGTCACCCGAGGCGTGGTGCGCCTCGGAGGCGAGCGATCCGACGGCGTCGAGGTGAAGACCGGCCAGGAGGGCGTGCTCGCTCGCGGCCACGTCACCGTGTCGCCCGCGGTCGACCTGGGCGGTCGAGTGGCCTGGTCGGAGCTCGACCCCGCCGAGGCCACCAGCACCTCCGGGTTGGGAGAGCTGCGAGCGCGCCGTCCCGGCAGCACCAACGAGCGCGACCAGGCGGTGCACCTCGCGGAGCACTCGGTGCGGGTGCGGGTCGTCGGCAACGTGGCGCGCACGGAGATCGAGGAGGTCTTCCGCAACGACACGGGCAGCGAGCTCGAGGGTCTCTACCGCTTCCCCCTGCCGCCCGAGGCGCAGGTCGAGGAGCTCGCCCTCGACGTCGACGGGCGCATGGAGCCCGGGGCCTTCGTCGACCGCGACCGCGCGGCGGCCATCTGGCGGGGAGTGATCCACCACGCGGCGCCCAACACTCCCCCGCCGAGGGAGGAGTACGTCTGGGTGCCCGGTCCGTGGCGAGACCCGGCGCTGCTGGAGTGGCAGCGGGGCGGGCGCTTCGAGCTGAGGGTCTTCCCGATTCCGGCGCGCGGCACGAGGCGGGTGCGCATCGCGTACACGCAGACCATCGCCCCCTCCGGCGGAGCGGTGCGGCGCTACGTGTACCCGCTGCCCCATGATCCGGGCGGCAGCACCCGGGTCGATCACATGAGCATGGACGTGCAGGTGCTCGGGCACGCCAGCGGCCGCGCGGTGCGGATGCTGGGCTACCCCTTCACCCCCGCGGAGACCTCCGCCGCGGCCTCGCGATGGACCTTCTCGCAGGACCACTTCACCCCCTCGGGCGACGTGGTGATGGAGTACGCCCTCGGCGACCAGGGGACCCCGGTCACCGCCTGGGGCTACGCCGAGCCCACCAACACCGAAGGCGCCTACGTGGCGCTGGCCCTTCGCCCGCAGCTCCCTCGCTGGGGCGAGGCGCGCCCCCGGGACTACGTCTTCGTGGTCGACGCGAGCCGCTCCATGGTGGGCGAGCGCTACACCCGGGCGACCCGACTCCTCGGCTCCATCGTCACCGAGATGGACCGCCGCGACCGGCTCACGGTCCTCGCCTGCGACGTGCGCTGCGTGGCGATGCGCGAGGGGATGGTCCCCGCGAGCACCGACGTCGCCCGGCAGGTGGGCGCGTGGCTCCAGGCTCGCGAGCCCGCCGGGGGCAGCGACCTGGGCGCGGCTTTACGTGCTTCGGTAAGCGCGAGCCGCGCGACGCCGGACGACCGCGACGTGCGGGTGGTCTACCTGGGCGACGGCGCCTCCACGGTGGGCCACCGCCGGCCGTCGACGCTGGCGCTGGAGGTGACCACGGCGCTTCCCCTGCGCCGCGCGACCTTCACCGCCGTCGCCGTCGGGGCCGAGGCGGACACCACCACCCTCGCGGCGATGGCCCGCGCGGGCGGCGGGGTGGTGGTCCCCTACCTGCCGGGCGAGTCTCGCGACGGCGCGGCGCTCTCGGTGCTGGAGGCGACCTACGGCGCGGTGCTGCGCGACCCGGAGGTGACCCTTCCCTCGGGCCTGGTCTCCATGGCGCCCTCCCGGCCGGACAACCTGCGCTCCGGCTCCGAGGCGGTGATCACGGCGCGGATGCTCCCCGGGGTGCGAGAGGTCGACGGCGAGGTGGTGCTCCGCGGGACCGTCGCGGGCGAGGCCTTCGAGGCGCGCTACCCGATCACCGTGCGGGCGACGGAGGACGCGGGCAACGCCTTCGTCCCGCGGCTCTTCGGGGCGGCGCGCATCGCCGACCTCGACGCGAGCGGAGAGCCCGGCGCCCGGGCGGAGATGGTGGCGCTCTCGCAGCGCTTCCACCTGGCGAGCCGGTACACCTCGCTGCTGGTGCTGGAGAGCCCGGCGATGTTCCGCGCCTTCGGGGTGACGCGCACCGAGGGCGGCGTGACGTGGACGGGCGAGAGCGAGGCGCTGGCGACGGCCACCCCATCGCCCGACCCGGGTGCGGGCGAGCTGGAGGCGAGCGCCGACGAGGCGAACGCGCCCGGCGACACGGCGGCCAACAGCGGCGTGCTGGGCGCCCTGGCCTCGAGGGAGAGCGCCCAGTCGACGGGCCACTCGACGCGCGACCGGGCCGACCAGCCCATGGGGGGCGCCGGAGGCTTCGCGCAGGCGACGCCTCGACCGATGGCGGCCCCGGCCCCATCCGTCCCGATGGCCGAGGCCCCGGCGACGGCCGCGACGGAGCCGATGCTGGACGACCTCGGTCGCATGGGTCCGGCCGCGCGAGCCCGGCGCATGGAGATGCAGCGCCCCTGGGCGGGCGGTCGCTGGTTGCGCAGGACCTGGGTGCGTCGCGCGTCGGTGAACGCGGGCGGAGCCACCACCGCGTCGCTGCAGTCGCGCATCGAGTCGGCGCGGCAGGCGCTCTCGGCGAACCCCGACAGCCGCGATCGTCACCGCGAGCTCTTCCGCTGGCTCTCCGTGGCGGGCGAGCTCGACGAGGCGGCCACCGTGGCCGGGCGGTGGATCGCTCGCGACCCGCTGGACGCCGACGCCCTGATGCGCCTCGCGGACGTGGCGGCGCGACGCGGCGACCGGCTGAGGGCGATGCGCTGGCTCGGCGGCGTGGCGGACGTGCGGCCCGACGACGTGCTGCTGCTCGACCGGCTGGCGATGATGCACGCCCGCGCGGGCGACGCGGAGACCGCGTGCGCCTACCGGGTGGCGGCGGCGGAGTCCCGGAGCCGCGACGCGGCGAGGGTGGCCGAGGCGGTGCGCTGCGAGCGGGCCGGCGGGCGCGAGGCCTTCGCCTCGAAGATGCTGGAGCTGCTCACGGACGGGTCGCAGCGGGCGAGGGCCGAGGCGCTGGCGCTGGGCGACGGGGCCGACGCGATGGGCTCGCTGCGCGGCGAGCTGCTGGCGCAGGCGACCTGGGACGCGGGCGACGACCTGGACCTGGTGCTCATCGACCCCAACGGGGTGCGCGTGAGCTGGCAGGGCGGGCGCGCGGGCACGGCGGTGGGCGATCCGCTCTCGGGCGGCCGCGAGTCGCTGTCGCTGGCGCGGCTGTCGACGACGGGCGAGTGGCGCCTGGAGGTGGTCCGCACCGGCAAGCAGGTGGCCGACCCGCTGGACGAGGACGACGACGCGCGCGACGCGGCGGTGCGAGGGAGCGTGACGGTGACGGCGCTGGGAGAGCGGCGGGTGCTGCCCTTCACGCTGGTCGGGTCGCGAGCGCTCATCGGCCGGGTGGTGGTGACGCGCGAGGAGCAACTGGTCCCGACGCAGGGCCCGCCGCCTCCGGGCTCGCAGCTGGAGATGCGGCGCTGGTAGCGCTCAGTGCGCGAGCCAGCCGGCGTCCATGGTCACGGCCGTGCCCGTGACCGACCAGGCCTCGTCGCGGCAGAGGAAGGCCGCGTACTTGCCCACCTCGGACGGCTCGATCAGGCGCTTCTGGGCGTTCTGCGTCAGCAGGATGCGGCCCAGCACCTCCGCCTCCGGAACCCCGTGCACCCTGGACTGATCGGCGATCTGCTTCTCCACGAGCGGGGTGCGCACATACGACGGGCAGAGCGCGTTGACGGTGACGTTGCGGGAGCGCGCGGCGGCCTCGAGCGCCACGGTCTTGGTCAGCCCCACGAGCCCGTGCTTGGCCGACACGTAGGCCGACTTGAAGGGCGACGCGACCAGGCTGTGCACCGAGCCCACGTTGAGCACCCGGCCCCAGTCGCGCTCGTACATCCCCGGGATCATCGCCTTGATGAGCAGGAAGGGCGCCGTGAGCATCACGGCCTGGAGCAGGTCCCACTTCGCCTCGTCGAAGTCCTCGATGGGGCTCACCGACTGGAGCCCGGCGTTGTTGACCAGCAGGTCGACCGCGCCCGCCTCTCTCGCGAGGCGCTTCACCTCGTCGCGCTTCGAGAGGTCCGCCGGCACCACCCTCGCGCCCGGGATCGTCGCCCTCACCTCCTCCAGCGCCCCCGCCGACACGTCGCTGAGGATCACGCTCGCGCCCTCCGCCGCGAACTCCCTGGCGATGGCGAGCCCGATGCCCGAGGCGGCGCCGGTGACGAGCGCGGTACGACCGGTGAGGAAACCCTGGTTCATGGCAGGAAGCTCCGGATGGCGGCGGCGGTGGCGGGGTGGGTCATCACCCCGTAGTGGTTGGCGTCGATGTCCACGGCGCGCGACTGCGGAACCCTCCGGAGGAAGTCCGCCCGGTCGCCCGCGCTCACGATGAAGCCCGCCCCCAGGGGGATGCCCGCCCGCACCAGCAGCGTGGGCATGGTGAGGTCGGGCCAGAACGCTCGCGGCACCTGCGTGGCCCCGTAGGTCATGTCCTCGAAGACGGCCCCGCGGTCGGTGCGAGGCCGCACGCCGCCCGTCGTGGGGACCAGGTCATAGCGGTAGTGGCTCTCCCAGACCGGGCCCCATGGGGTGATGATCCCGAGGCTTCGCACGGCGCGCACATAGGCGTCGGCGTCGGCGTGCACCGAGCCCAGCCGCTGCACCGCCGCGAGGATGGGGATCAGCGACGCGGGCTCCGGGATGCCGACCGCGTCGATGAGCACCGAGCGCTCGACGCGCGAGGGCGCCTGGCGGGCGAGCTCCAGTCCGATGAAGGCGCCCATGGAGTGGCCGACGTACTCGAAGCGCTCGGCCCCGAGGGCGGTGGCCACCTCCAGGAGGTCTCGCGCGTGGCGGCTCCAGCCGTAGGTGCCGAGGCCGGTGATGTCGCTCCAGCCGCGGCCGCGCAGGTCGACGGCGACCACCGAGCGGCCGTGCGCGGCGAGCTCGGGGCCGAGGAAGTCGTAGCTGCGGGAGTTGGCCGAGAGGCCGTGGACGCAGAGGGTGAGCTTGCCGTCGTCGGGGCCGAAGCGGTGCGCTCGGAGCCGCCCGGAGCTCAGGTCGAGCTCGATGGCGCGGGGCTGGGAGGTCATCACGGGGGGTGTACCGGTCTCTCGGGTATTGTGCGGCGCAACACGATCGGCGCGCCTACTCGTAAGCCCAGGAGAGGCCGCGGGTCAACCGGCCCTTGTTGCGCCGCAGCAGAGGCCCCGCGACCGCTGGGTCACTGCCCCGCGATGAGCCGGAAGGACTGCGCCTCGCCGCTCTCCGAGCGCACCACCACGCAGAGCCGCCCCGGGTTGCCGTCGACCGTGACGCGGGTGGCGAGGAGGCCGGTGGCGAGGGCTTCGCAGCCGGTGGTGCCGTCGGCGGCGGTGGTCAAGCGGCCGAGGTCGAAGCGCGCGTCCGAGGCGTGGGTCAGCGAGATGAGGTACGAGACGCCCGGCTGCGGCTGCAGGACGAAGTACCGCCCCGTGTCCGAGGGGAGCAACGAGCCGCGCACGCACGCGGCCAGCGGGAGCGCGGTCGCCATGCTGATCGCCGAGCCCCCGGCCACCGGGCACGACGGGCTCGCGGCGATGGCCGCGGTGGCGTCGTCGACGGCGACCGCGGCCGCGACGGACTGCGACGGGCCCGCCACCGGCAGCGCCTGCTCGGCCGAGAGGGACACGAGCCCACCGACGATGGGCTCGATCTGCACCCCGTCGGTCCCCATCACGACCGCCTCGGGGCCTCCCGCGCAGCCCGTCGCCATGACCGCCGCCACTGCAAGACCCGCCAACCATGCACTGTTCTTCATAGGAGCTTTCCATTCAGCAACCCGGCCGACTCTCTCGAGTCCCGTAGGCTTTGCGTCCCCCGCTCGCGCGAGGTTTGCCGTTGTGTGGACCGCGACGGGCCCGTCGCACCGCTGGTGCGCCGTGTGACCCGTTCACTCACTGTCATCGGCAGGGAGGCGAGGAAGCATTAGCGGAAAAATCAGGGAGCCCATCTTCGGGCCCTCGCGAGGTGGGCGTCGCAGCCGTGCGCACATCGGGTATCACTCCTGGGGTGACCGAGGTCGGTGTGGCTCGGCGAAGCCTCTGGAGTGACGTATGGGCAATGAGTTCAAGGGCGAGGGGGCGCACTCGGCGGAGTACTTCGGGGACACCCGCGACCACTGGTGGAACCGCGACTACCTCCAGCTGCTCGGGCAGCGCTGGGGCCTCTCGGCGGTGCGCGACGCGCTCGACGTGGGCTGCGGCGTCGGGCACTGGGGGATGCTGCTGGGCGAGCTGCTCCCGGCGGACGCGAGGGTGACCGGGGTCGACCGCGAGCCGCTCTGGGTGGGCAAGGCCGCCGAGCGCGCGGAGGCTCGCGGGCTCGCCGGGCGCTTCGGCTATGTGCAGGGGGCGGTGGAGTCGCTGCCCTTCGCGGACGACTCCTTCGACCTGGTGACCTGCCAGACGGTGCTGATCCACGTGCCGGACGCCGACGCGGCGCTGGCGGAGATGATCCGTGTGACGCGGCCGGGTGGGCTGGTGGCGGTCGCCGAGCCCAACAACCTCGCCGGGGCGCTCTCCCTCGACGCGGACTCCATGGCGGCGCCGACCTCCGAGGTGCTCTCGCTGGTGACGCTCCAGCTGGTGTGTGAGCGGGGCAAGGCCGCGCTGGGCGAGGGGGACAACTCCATCGGGCAGGTGCTCCCCTCGCGCTTCGTCGAGCACGGGCTGGTCGACCTGCAGGTGTTCCTCAACGACCGGGCGAACCCGGTGACGCCGCCCTACGCCACGCCCGCGCAGCGGGCCGAGGTGGAGGAGCTCATCGACTTCAGCGAGCGCGCCTTCGGGATGTGGAGCCACGACGAGACGAGGCGCTACTACCTCGCGGGCGGCGGCTCGGAAGAGGACTTCACCCAGCACTGGGCCAGGGCGCTGGCGAAGCTCGACCGCACGGTGAGGGCCATCCGAGCGGGGACCTACCGCTCCGCCGGCGGAGCGCTGGGGTACTGCATCTCAGGGCGGAAGCCGAAGCGCTGAGAGGCGCCAACGCGCCACACCCACCCGGGACCCGCTCCACCTCACCGGCGCGCCCCGTATCCAATCGCATCAGAACCGAGGCGCATTGCCACAGCCCTTCGCAAGGGCCGTGGGCTTCCGTGGGGAATCCCAGCGTGGCTCGACGCGTGCTCCAGAAGGCCGGTGCCGCCCATGCACTCGCGCCCTGTCCCCACCACGTCGAACCCTCCGCTCGCCGCCGCAAGCCCTGATCGCCTTGCCACACCTCGCGCCCGTTGCGTGGCCTCCCGGTGAGCCTCCCGTCGCAGGGAGACCACCTCGCGGACTCCATCTCCCGCGAGCGCGACGACGCCGAGCGTCTGCGCAAGCGCCTTCAGCTCGCCTCGGAGGTGACCCAGCTCGGCTCGTGGGACCTCGACCCGGCCACTGGGGTGGTCGAGGCCGACGAGCGCACCCGCGAGCTCTTCGGCATCGACGGCGGCGCGCCCAGGACGCTCGACGCGCTCACGGCGGGGCTGCACCCCGAGGACCGCGAGCGGGTGCGCTCGGGCATCGCAGGGATGCTCGCGTCGGGCCGCGCCTTCCTCGATGACTGCCGCGCCGGGCGCGACGGCGCCTCGCGCTGGATCGCGGTCGCGGCGGACGCGCACCAGGGACCGGGCGAGGCGGCGCCGCGGGTGCTCGGCATCGTGCACGACGTGAGCGACCGCAAGCGCGCCGAGGAGGAGCACGCCCGCCTCGTCGCGGAGCTGTCGCGCGCCGTGCATGTGAGCGAGCTCTTCGTGGGGATCCTGGGCCACGACCTGCGCAACCCGCTGAGCGCGGTGCTGGCGGGCGCCCAGATCCTGCGGCACGACCTGCTCGACCCGAGGTCCGCCCGGGTGCTCGCCCGGATCGTCTCCAGCGGCGAGCGCATGGCCCGGATGATCGAGCAGCTGCTGGACTTCACTCGCGCCCGGCTCGGGGAGGGCCTCTCCGTCGACCGGGGGAGCTTCGACCTCGCGCAGCTCGCGACGGAGATCGTGGACGAGTGCCGCTCGGCGAGCCCCTCCGCGTCGCTGCGCGTCGCCACGCTGGGCGAGACCGTGGGCGAGTGGGACCGCGACCGCGTCTCCCAGGTGCTGTCGAACCTGGTCGGCAACGCGCTCCAGCACGGCGAGTTTGGCGGCGAGGTGCTGGTCACGCTCGACGGGAGCGATCCGGCCCAGGTCTCCCTGGCGGTGCACAACCGTGGCGCGGTCCCGCCGGAGCTGCTGCCGGTGCTCTTCGACGCCTTTCGCGGGACGCGCGAGCCGCCGCGCGACGCGGTGGCCTCCCGTGGCCTCGGGCTGGGCCTCTACGTCGCGCGCCAGATCGCGCTCGCCCACGGCGGCGAGCTCGCGGTGACCTCCCTCGACGGCGGCACCACCTTCACGCTGAGCCTGCCTCGCACGTTGGCGGACGTGAGCCGCTCGCAGCTGGACCTCGCTCACGACGAGGAGCAGGCGGCCTTCGAGCAGCTCGCGGCCAGGCCCAGCATCAGCGCGGTGACGGCGCACCTGTTCGGCTCCGCCGCGCTGCACGAGCGAGCGCCCTCCGAGCACGCGACGATCGTGGCGCGCTACGGAGAGCTGCTCGGGATGGCCCTCGACCGGCGCGCCTACCGCGGCCAGGGAGAGCGCCTCTCGGACGAGCTGCGCGCGCTGGCCGAGCGGCTGGGCGACCTCGGGGCGAGCCCTCGCGAGGTCACGGAGGTGCACGCGCGGGCGCTGGGCGGCGCCGTGCGAGGGGCCACCGCGAAGAAGAGCCAGGCGCTCTTCGCCGAGGGCCGGATGCTGGCGCTGGAATTGATGGGCAACCTGGCGAGCTACTACCGGCGGCGCTCGCGCGGACCGGTCCGGGCGGGCGGCGCAGGGCCGTGAGCGCCCTTGGAGAAGCGACGATGGCGAATCGATACGATCTCGAGCTCTTCGTGGTGGGTCACTCGGCCAAGGCGGAGCGGGCGGAGTCCAACCTCCGGCGGCTGTGCGACGCGCGGCTCGCGGGGCGCTACGACCTCCGCGTGACGGACGTGCTGGAGGACGCGGAGGCGGCGGAGGCGGCCAACATCATCGCCACGCCGGCGCTGCTGCGCAGGGCGCCGCTGCCGCTGCGCATGGTCGTGGGCGACCTGTCGCACCGCGGGGCTCTGCTCCGGGGCCTCGGGCTCGACGACAGCGACGGCGACGGCGAGAGCAACGGCGACAGCGACGAGGGTGTACAGCGATGACTGACGAACGGCGCAACATGGAGAAGCTCTCGACGGGCATGGAGGGCTTCGACACCATCGGGTTCGGCGGCCTCCCGAAGGGCCGCGCGACGCTGCTGTCCGGCACCGCGGGCAGCGCGAAGACGGTGTTCGCGATGCAGTTCCTGGTGAAGGGGGCGGCGCTGGGCGAGCCCGGCGTGTTCGTCACCTTCGAGGAGACGCCCGCCGACCTGCGGCGCAACATGCTCAGCCTCGGCTGGGACTGCGCGGGCCTGGAGGCGGAGCACCGCCTGGCCTTCGTCGACGCCTCGCCGCGCGCCGAGGAGGAGCGCATCGAGGCGGGCACCTTCGACTTCGCGGCCCTGGTCGCGCGCATCGAGGCCTGCGTCCGGCGCACCGGGGCCAGGCGCGTGGTGCTCGACTCCATCGGCGCGATGTTCGCGCAGTTCAAGGACCCGGCGGCGGTGCGCCGCGAGCTCTACCGCATCATCGCGGCGCTGAAGCAGCTCGACGTCACCGCCATCGTGACCTCCGAGCGCACCGAGGACTACGGCGCCATCTCGCGCCACGGGATGGAGGAGTTCGTCGCCGACAACGTCGTGCTGCTGCGCAACACCCTCGAGGAGGAGAAGCGCCGGCGCACCATCGAGATCCTGAAGTTCCGCGGCACGGACCACCAGAAGGGGGAGTTCCCCTTCGTGGTGAGCGACGACGGCGTGGTGGTGATCCCGCTGTCGTCGATCCAGCTTCGGCAGAAGTCCACGACGCTCCGCATCGCCTCCGGGAGCGCGGAGCTCGACTCCATGTGCGGCGGCGGCTTCTTCCGCGACTCGATCATCCTGGTGTCCGGCGCCACGGGCACGGGCAAGACGCTGATGGTGACGGCCTTCATGGCGGGCGGCATCGCGAAGGGCGAGCGCTGCCTGGCCTTCTGCTTCGAGGAGAGCCGTCAGCAGTTCTTCCGCAACGCCGCCGGGTGGGGCTTCGACTTCGAGCAGCTCGAGCGCGACGGCCAGCTCAAGGTGGTCACCGACTACCCGGAGATCATGCCCCTCGAGAACCACCTCATCCGGATGAAGCGGATCATCGAGGAGTTCAAGCCCAACCGGGTGGCCATCGACAGCCTCTCGGCGCTCGAGCGCAACTCCACCACGCGCAGCTTCCGGGAGTTCGTGATCAGCCTCACGGCCTTCGTGAAGGACCAGGAGATGGCCGGGCTCTTCACCTCGACGACCCCGACGCTGCTGGGCGGAACCTCCGTGACCGAGGCGCACATCTCGTCGATCTGCGACTCGATCATCCTGCTGCGCTACGTGGAGGTCTACGGCGAGATGCGCCGCGCGCTCACGGTGCTGAAGATGCGCGGATCGGCGCACGACAAGGAGATCCGCGAGTTCAACATCGACGGCTCGGGGATGCACCTGGGCAAGGCCTTCCGCAACGTCACGGGCATCCTGGCGGGGCACCCGATGCAGCTCGCCGTCGCCCCGGAGGAGCTCGAGCGCCTCCACGAGATGTTCCCCCGTGAGTGACGCGGCGTCCGAGGACCGCGCACGGCCGCCGGCGTCGGCCGACCGCCTGCCCACGCGGCTGCTCTACGTCGAGGACGACGACGACCTGCGCGACATGATCGCCGACACGCTGGTCGAGGCCGGCTTCATCGTGACGCCGGTGCCCAGCGCGGAGGCCGCGATGTCGAGCCTCCGCAGCGCGCGCTTCGACATCCTGGTCACGGACTACCACCTGCTCGGCGAGACGGGCGTCTGGCTGCTCGAGTCGGCCACCGCCGCGGGGCTGCTGGAGGGCACCGCGGCCATCATGCTCACCTCCGAGCGGCGACCGCCCGGGGGCGAGGGGTACACGGTGCTGCGCAAGCCCGTGGACATCCTGACGCTGCTCGACACCATCAGCGCGGCCGTAGGGCAGGCGGTCCCCGCCGCGTGGGCGAGCCCGGCGCCTCCGCGGGCCGTGGAGCTCGAGCTCGTGCTCTACGTGACCAGCACCTCGCAGGACTCGCACCGGGCGATCCGCAACCTCGACCGCGCGCTCCGGCCCTACGACCGGGAGCGGTACTCGCTGACGCTGATCGACGTCGCGCACGGGGGCGACGACGCCTGGTACCAGTCGCTCGAGGACGACCGCATCATCGTGACGCCGACGCTCGTCAAGAAGGCCCCCGGGCTGAAGACCTGGATCGTCGGGACGCTCGCGTCGAACGACTCCGTCGTGCAGATGCTTCACACCATTCTCGGCGATCCGACTCGACCGTCGGGGCCACGCCGTCAGGACTGATGCGGTGCCGCCGCGACCCTGGACACGCCGCGCTCCGTGACCCAGGAGTTCGGCGAGATGGATGACCCTTCCGAAAGTGTCGGCGAGTCGGTCGCTCGACGCCTCGAGGCCGCCGACCGCGTCTTCGTCGTCGAGCGCGACCCGCACGTCCGCCGGCTCGTGCAGCTGTTCCTCGCGGGGCTCTACGAGGTGGAGTTCTTCGACGACGGGTACGCCGCGCTCGACCGCGCGCGCATCCATCCGCCCGCGGCGATCGTCACCGAGGTGCTGACGTCGCGGCTCGACGGGCTCGCGCTCTGCCGCCTCCTCAAGAGCGACGCGGCCACCCGGCGGGTGCCGGTCCTCGTCCTGAGCATGCTGGCCTCCGAGGAGCGGGCCCGCGCCGCCGGGGCCGACGCCTTCCTCCAGAAGCCGCTCGAGCGGGGCCGCCTCGCGGCGACGCTGCGCGGGCTGACCCGGCCAACCGACCGAGGGGGCACGTCTCCGCCCCAGCACCAGGACGCCCCATGACCGACCACGCGCGCATCAGCACGGGCAACCCGCAGGCCGACGAGATCCTCGGCGGCGGCTTCCCGGCCAACTCGATCAACATCGTCATGGGCCAGCCGGGCACCGGCAAGAGCATCTTCGCCGAGCAGCTCGTCTTCGAGAACGCCGGCGACGACCGGCCCATCCTGTACCTCACCACGCTCTCCGAGCCGCTGGCCAAGATCCTGAGGCACGTGCAGCGCTTCGCGTTCTTCGACGAGGAGAAGGTCGGCCGGTCGGTGGTCTACGAGGACATCGGCCCGCAGCTCGTGCGCGGCGGCATCGGCGCGCTGCTCGAGTGCGTCGCGGGGGCGATCGCGACGCTGGCCCCGAAGGTCATCGTGATCGACTCCTTCAAGGCGCTGCACGACATCACCCCATCGCCCGCCGAGCTGCGCCGCGCCCTCTACGAGCTCACCGGGCTGCTCACCGCGTTCGAGACGACGGTGTTCCTCATCGGGGAGTACACCGACGAGGACGCGCGCCGCCTGCCGGAGTTCGCGGTGGCCGACGGCATCCTGCAGTTCATGCGCAGCCCGCTGAGCTCCCGCGACGAGCGCTTCCTGCGGGTGCTCAAGCTGCGCGGCAGCGGGTACCTCGAAGGGCTGCACGCGTTTCGCATCGGGCCGGGCGGCCTGGAGATCTTCCCGCGGCTGGTGAGCCCGGAGATTCCCGAGCGCTACACCATCGTCGAGGAGCGCACGCCCACGGGCATCGACGGCCTCGACCGGCTCGTGGGCGGCGGGCTCTGGCGCGGGAGCACCACCGTCGTCGCTGGTCCGACGGGCTCGGGCAAGACCACCGCGGGGCTGCAATTCGCGCTGGAGGGCGTGCGTCGCGGCGAGCCGTGCCTCTACGCCAACTTCCAGGAGAACCCGATGCAGCTCGCGCGCTGCCTCCGCGGCCTCGGGGCCGACGTCGAGGACGCCACGCGCCGCGGGCTCCAGCTGATGTACGCGTCGCCGGTCGAGCTCCAGGTCGACAGCCTCATCGTGCGGCTGTTCCACGAGATCCAGCGGGCGGGGACGCGGCGGGTGGTCATCGACTCGGTGGGCGACCTCATCAGCGCCGCGAGCGACCCGCAGCGGCTGCACGACTACCTCTACGCGCTGGCCCAGCACTTCACGGTCAAGGGGGTCACCAGCATGATGACCTTCGAGAGCGTTCCAGGGGCGAACGAGACCGTCTTCAGCCCCGACCGCGGAGGCGCGCGCTTCGCGTATATGTCCGACAACATCATCCTGCTCTCGACGGACGTGAAGGACCGCGTCAAGCGCAGCATCGCCGTCATCAAGGAGCGGGCGAGCGCGCACGACCTCGGCGTTCACGAGCTCGAGATCACCGGGAAGGGTCTGCGGGTGCTGGGGCCGGTGTGAGAGCGGTTGCCGGCTACAGGGGGGTCATGTCCCGGGACGTGGGGAGGGACGTCGCCGGAGGTCGCGAGGGGGGAGTTCGGAGGTGGGCCTACGCCGCTACTGCCGATCAGTCCCCTGACCCGGCGGCCCGCTCGGGCCGGTGCATCGGCGTCCCGGAGGCGACGCAGCGGCGCGTCCCTTCATTGGTGTGCCTGGACACCAGGTTGAACCACTCCATTCCGGGGAGCTTCGCGATGGTCGAGTCGACCTCCGCGAGGCGCGCCCGTCCGGACTCGTCACCAAAGAGGTACGCCCCGACGAAGTCGCGGTCCTCGGTGGGCGCCATGGAGCCGCCGACGGGCTCCCACAGGGCCTTGAGCGAGAGCGTCGCCATGCGCTGCGCCAGCACCGAGTGCTGCAGCCGGCGCTTGCCCTGCTGGTAGTAGAACGCGAAGTGTCGGCGCTCGTCCTTCACGATGCGCCGCATCACCTGGTCGACGATGGGGTTGGCCGAAAGCTCCGCGAGGCGGCTGTACGCGTGGATGGCCGTGAGCTCGTTGATGGCGCCCCAGGTCATGTGCGTCGCGAGGAAGTCCTTCGACAGGAAGGACAGCAGGCGCCCGCCGAAGTCCTGCAGCACCTCGGTGCTCTTTCGGGGCCTCGCGAACTCGTCGATGGAGCGCCGCGACGGCTCGTGCCCGCAGACCTCCTGGATGCGCGCGAGGGCGCGGCCGTGGAAGCACTCCTCGTAGCCCCAGCACACCATGAACGCGCGAGCCTCGTTGTCCGCGAGGGCGTGAGTCTCCATCAGCGCCTTCATGTAATGGACGGTGTAGAACTCCGTGTCCTGCATGTACCGCATGACGCGCACCTCGCTCGGGGAGAGCGGGTACTTCGCGGCGTCCTCGAGGCGGATGCCGGAGAGGTCGAGCGGCCGCGAGGCCGAGATGAACTTCTCGATATTGAACGACGGGACCTCCTCGAAGGTTCGAGTGGCCGGGCTGGGAGGGGTCGAGGTGGTGGTGGTCATGTCAATGCCTGTGATGAATGCGAGCGGTGGATGGTGGTCGGGATCGCAGAAACCATAAAGGACATCAGCCGCCCTCGAGCGCCCGCTGCGCCGCCTCGGCCTCGCGGGCGCGGCGCTCGAGCACGTCGGTGCCGAGGTAGCGGAAGACGTACGCCCCGCCGACGAACATGCACAGGAAGAGCGCCAGGATGCGCCAGAGCACGAGGTACGGGAGCTCGTAGGCCGCGGGCAGCCACGGCGACATGAGGGTGTTCGACCCGGCCTCCGCGATGCCCGAGGCGCCCGGCGTGGGCGACAGGTAGAGCGCGAAGTTGAGCAGCGACTGCACCGTGATGACCTGCACGAAGGGCGGCCCCGGGGCGACGTAGGTGTGCGGCGTGGTGCTGAGCCCGAGGCCCTTCAGGATGAAGAAGGCCACGGAGAAGCGCGCCCAGAAGAAGGCGGCGGTGAGACCGAAGGCCTGGAGCACCGCGAGGCGCCCTCGACGGAGGTAGACCTCGAAGCCCTCGTGGACCCGGTCGACCGCGCGCAGCAGGCGCTCGCCCAGGATGCCCGGCTGCAGCGCGGGGCTCTCTCGCAGCACGCTGAACCACGGCACGATCCCGAGGCCGCGGCGCAGCGGGTGCCACGGCATGGCGAGGGCGTTGCCTCCGACGCGCAGGATGCCCTTGAGCAGCGGCGGGTGCACCACGCAGAGGATGAGCGCGAGCAGGGCGCTGCCGAAGACCACGGAGGAGAAGCCGACGAGCCAGTCGAGGCCCGCGGCGCCGGGGACCACCAGCAGGCCCTGCGTGCGCAGCACCAGGAGCGCGGCGCCGGAGAGCAGGAAGAAGAGCAGGGTGCAGAAGGCCGTGAGGAGCTCGGCGGTGGCGATGGCGTCGAAGGGCATGCCGCCCTCGACGAGCGTGGCCACCTGCGCGACGGGCGCTCCGAGCTGGCCCGGCGTGACGCCCGCGACGAACATCAGCACGAACTCCGAGGCGACCGCCGTGCGCCAGGTGAGCTGCGGGCAGAGCACGCGGCCGAGGACGAACATGCGGGTCCCGCCGCAGATGCCCTCCTGCAGGGCGAAGACGACGGCGACGAGGAGCCAGGCGGGCTGGAGGGTGGAGAGGGTTCCGAGGAGGTCGGCCTGCTTCAGAGCGACGGCCCGCCACAACAGGAACGCGAAGGTCGCCAGCGTGAGCGCGACGATCAGCTGGATGCCACGGATGAGGGTGGCTCGGTTCAAGGGTGGGGTCGCCGGAGGGAGGACACGCGGAGGCTCTCTCTAGGGCTCCATGCGCTGGAGGCTCTCGAAGCCGGCGCGCACGTAGCGCATCGACGAGAGGCCGAGCACCGCGACCACCACGACCGTGAGCGCCACGACCAGCGTCGGGTCGACGATGACGCCCGCGAGGCGCAGCAGGGGGATGGCCCCGATGAGCGCCGCGGTGACGAGGAAGATCGGGTCGACCGGCGAGTGGGCGCTGCGCAGCCGCAGCGAGAGCATGCGGGCGCCGAAGTAGAGGTTGACGCCGGTGGCGAGGGCCACCGCGGAGAGGGTGGAGATGTCGCCGTGGACGCCCGCGATGGCGATGGCGGCCTGCGCGGCGAGGAAGGCGAGGGCCGGGGCGATGGGGCGGTCGGCGGAGGCGACGCGCTGGAGCCCGCGCACCTTGCCGAAGATGATCGTCGCGATGGGCCAGAGGTGCAGCGCCTGCCAGAGGGAGACGGGGCCGAGGTGCATCTGCCGCCAGACCTCGGTGCCGTAGACCCCGGTGACGACCATGGTGAGCGAGAGCACCGCGACGGACTCGATCTGGTTGAGGAGCCCCATGCGGAAGACGCCGGTCTCGGTCTGCTCCCAGCAGGTCATGGCCGCGGCGCCGGGGATCAGGATCGCGAGCATCACCGTGTACTCGGGCGAGGAGCCGAGCACGTAGATGGTCATGATGGCGATGTAGGTCGTGTTGAGGAGGTCGAGCCCGTGGTCGAGGAACTCCCCCGTCGCGCTCGACTGCCGCGTGCGCCGGGCGTGGGCGCCGTCTGCGTTGTCGCACCAGTTGTAGGCCTGCAGCAGCAGCATCGCGGCGAAGAACACCCAGCCCCGCCTCGCGTTGGCGGCGACCAGCAGGGCCGCCGCCACGAAACAGAGCAGGTGCCCCGTGTGCGTGATGGTGTTGGGGTGCACCTTCGCCGGGATGAACGGCAGGGTGGGCTCGACCAGCCACCGCTTGTAGAACGGCAGGAGCAGCGAGCGATCGTCAGCGCGATACACGGGTGCGTCGGACATCGCCGGGGAGGATGCAACCTCACCCTGGGGGCGCGCAAATCAGGGGCAGGCGCTTTGCGTCGCTGCGTCTCGCGGGTGGCGTCGCGCGCGAAGGCCGCTACGCACTCTCGGCCATGGTCTCGCCGAGGGCTCCGACGCCCTGCTCCCAGAGGGTCTGCAGCTCGCGCGCGCCGGGGAGGCTGGCCAGGAAGGGCTCCCACTCCGCCGGCCGGCCGGGCGAGAACGCGAGCGCCAGCACCGGCGACCAGCGGGGGCGCACCGGCCGCCGCAGCAGTCGCATGTTGGCCTCCGGGGGCGTGCGACCGCCCTTCTTCAGGTTGCACACCCGGCAGGAGCACACGACGTTCTCCCAGGACATCGGACCGCCGCGGGAGCGGGGCATCACATGGTCGAGGTTGAGGTCGCGGGGCGTCCCCCGCCGGGCGCAGTACTGGCAGGTGTATCCGTCGCGCAGGAAGATGTTGCGGCGGGTGAGCCGGATGGTCGTGCGCGGCATGCGGTCGTAGGAAACCAGCTGCACCACCCGGGGTATCAGGATGGGGCCGCGGCTGGTGCCCACGGTGGGGCCGTCGCCGCTCGGGGAGAGCGAGGCCCAGGACTCGAAATCATGCGAGACCCACGCGAGGTCGAGGGCCCGGGCGATGTCCGTGAACATCAGCACGAAGGCCCGACGCGCGGTGGTGATGTGCACCGCCTGGAGGTTGCGGTTGACCACCAGCACCTGCGACGACAGCTCCCGGGACGACTGGCTCATGGATCACCTCTGAAGGATCTGCCCGATCGTGCCGCACGATGGCCGCGCTCAGGCTTTCGTAGCCTGCTCCGGCCCTGCCCGGGTCGCCACCGCCTTGTGCAGGGCCGAGGTAACCGCCGTAGCCAGGTCATCGACCTCCCACGGCAGCAGCGACCTTACATCAAGGTGTAAAGCCCCGTCGAGCCCGCGGCCCACCACCGGGGTCGCGCCCGCCCGCAGGAGCGCCGCGAGGAGGTCGGGTGCCACCCCGTCGACGCGCACCGCCCAGGAGGGGAGGACCTCCAGGGGAAGGGTCCCGCCGCCCACGCGGGCCTCCGTCGCCGCGAGGGAGAGCCTTACCCCATCGGGTAAACCCGTCGCCGCTATGGCCGCGAGGGCGGACTCCGCGAGGGCGCGCAGCTCAGCGCCGGAGCGGGAGAGCAGGGCCACCGCGGGCACGTCGCGGGACGCTCGCCCGTCGGCGTGGGCGCGGAGCGTCGCCTCGAGCGCGGCCACCACCAGCCTCCCCGGGCGCAGCGCCCGCATCAGCGGGTGCGCCCGGAGGCGGGCCACCCAGGGGGCGCCGCCCACGATGATCCCCGCCTGGGGACCTCCGAGGAGCTTGTCGCCGGAGACCATCACCAGGTCGGCCCCGGAGGCCACGCACGCCCTCGCCAGGGGCTCCGCGGTGCTCAAGCCCAGCGCCCGGGTGTCGCCGCCCGCGCCGCTGCCGAGGTCCACCAGCAGGGGGATGCCCCGAGCGCGGGCGATGGCCGCGAGCTCCTCCAGCGTGGGCTGCGCGGTGAAGCCCACCAGCGCGAAGTTGCTCCGGTGCACCACCAGCAGGGCCGCCGTGTCGGGACCGATCGCCCGCTCATAGTCCGACGCGCGGGTCTTGTTGGTGGTGCCGACCTCCACCAGGCCCGCCCCGCACGACGCGATCACGTCGGGCACGCGAAACCCCCCGCCGATCTCCACCAGCTCGCCCCGCGAGACGATCACCTCGCGCCCGGCCGCGAGCGCCGTGGCCGCGAGCAGCACCGCCGCCGCGCAGTTGTTCACCAGCACCGCGTCGTCGCCCCCGAGCACCGCGTTGGCCAGCGGCGCCACGAGGGAGTCCCGGTGCCCTCGCTCCCCGCGCTCGAGGTCGTACTCCACCGCGGCGTACCCGCGGCAGGCCTCGAGCACCGCGGCCAGCGCGGGCTCCCCGAGGGGCGCCCGCCCGAGGTTGGTGTGCAGCACCACGCCCGAGGCGTTGATCACCCGCCGAAGCCCCGCCGGGCGGCAGGCGCTTACCTCGATCTGTAATCGGGCGACCGCCTCGGCGCGCAGGGCGTCGCGGTCGGGGGGGAGCGCCCCGGAGAGCAGCTCGGCGCGCAGGCCGTCGAGCACCGAGCGAAGGGCGAGGGTCACCGTCGGTCGGCCGCGCTGCGCGATGAGCTCCTTCGCGGCGTCGGTGGCGAGCACCTCGTGCGCGGGGGGGAGCGCCCTGCGCGCTGCGGGAGGTTGTTCTCGCACGGCGAGCGACGCTAGCACCGGCGCGAAAGCCCGCGAAGAAAGCGGTGGACCGGTCTACACTCCGCGGGGTGAAGAGCTGGCAGACGGCGTTGCTTCTCGTTGGCCTCGTGCTCGGATGCGGGAGCACCCCGCGGAGGGCGAGGCCCGCTCCGCTCATCGGCTGGGACGGGGTGGCGGTGACGGTGCGCAACCGCTCGCGCTCCGACGTGCACGGGCTCAACCTCCGCGCCTCGCCCTCCGTCCCGTGGGGCGTCGAGCGCCTGGGCCCCGAGCCGCTGCGAGCGGGGCAGGACCGGGTGCTGCGGCTGCCGGCCTGCGAGCGCCGGGACGTGCGGCTGATCGATGCGCGCGGCGAGGAGTGCGTGCTCGACGCCGTCGACCTCTGCGGCGAGAACGACGGCTTCACCCTCACCGCCGACGACCTGCTGCGCTGCGCGCGGTGGCACTGAAAGCCGCTCGGCCCATGGTATGACCGCCGCGTGATCGAGAACCCCAATCCCCATGGGATCCCTCGGGTCATCGCCGTCGGCGGGGCCAAGGGGGGCGTCGGGCACTCGCTGGTGGCGGTGAGCGTCGCGACCTTCCTGGCCCAGCTCGGGCGCAAGGTGCTGCTGGTCGACGCCGCCCCTCGGGCCGCCACGCTCGGTAGCAGCTTCGGGGTGGTGCGGGACGCGGGCTCGGTCCCGCCGTGGCTGCCGTCGCCCTTCGTGGCGCGGGGCCACGAGACCATCGTCCCCAACGTCCGGCTGCTGGAGGTGAGCAGCGAGCTCGGACCGCACCGGGCGAGGGCGTCGAGCGACCCGAGGGCGCTGCTGCGCGCCTCCGAGGCGGACGTGTGCGTGCTCGACCTGGGCGGCGGCGTCTCGCCCCGCGTGGTGGACGGGATGCTCTCCGCCGACGTGATGCTCACGGTCTGCACCCCGGAACCCGTGGCCGTCGAGGCGGTCTACCGCTTCGTGCGCCACGCCTACGCCCGCCGCATGCGCCGCCGGCTGCTCGACCTCGGCGACGACGTGGGCCTCGAGCTGCTGCGCAAGCTGCTGGTCGAGGCGGGAGGGCCGCCGGTCCCGGCGCAGCTCGCCCGGATGCTGGCGGCGCGCTCGGCGGAGATCGCCGCGGTGGCGTGGGCGGAGGCGGCCGAGCTGCGGGTGCGCCTCGTGATGAACCAGTCGCGCTCCAGGGCGGACCTCGACCTGGGCGAGGCGATGGCGCGCGTGGCCACCCGGCCGCTGGTCGGGGCGGTGGAGAGCGTCGGCGGGGTGGAGTTCGACGACGCGGTGTACATGGCCGCGCGAAGGCGGAGGCCGCTGCTCATCGACAGCCCTGCGGCGAAGGCGAGCCGCAACCTGGAGCGCATCGCGCGGCGGCTGCTCTCGCCGGAGACGATGCGGCCCCCCGCGACGCCCGGCGAGGCCGGTGGGCCCGCGGCGCCCACGCACTACGAGGTGCTCTCGCTCGACCGCGGGGCCAGCGACGAGGAGGTGCGCCGGGCGTACCGGCGCGCGAGGGAGGTCTACGCGGCGGACAGCCTCGCGCTCTCCGGGCTTCTCACCGGGGAGGAGGTGTCGAGCATGGTGGCGCGCGTCGAGGAGGCGCGCGACGTGCTGCTCGACCCGTCGAGGCGCAGGCCCTACGACCTGTCCATCGCGCCGTCCGATCCCTTCGCGGCCTACGCGGGCGCGCCGGTGGAGGAGCCCGCGGAGGAAGCCCCCCCGAAGGGACCGGAGCCGGAGATCACCACGGACACGGAGTACAGCGGGGAGTTCCTGCGGTCGCTGCGGGAGGCGCGGGGCATCGAGCTGCGCGACGTGGCCGCCCGCACCCGCATCCCGATGCACCACCTGAAAGCGCTCGAGGAAGAGGACTACAAAGTGCTGCCCCCGGCCGTGTACACCCGAGGCTTCGTGATCGAACTCGCCAAGATCCTCCGCCTCGACCCCGAGTCCGTCGCCCGCAGCTACCTCCGCCGGCTCCGCAAGGCGGTGGCCGCGTGAGCGAGTCGGGCGACGTGCGCGAGCCCTCGCGGGACCTCTTCCCCGCGGGCTTCGCGGTCCTGCTGCTGGCGGCGGGCTTCGTGACCACGAGGATGTTCCAGCGCGTGGCCCTCGACCGCCCGCTGGTCGCCTGGGCGGGCGTCTTCTGCGTGGTGACCGGGGCCCTGCTCGCCCTCATCGCGGCGCAGCGCCTCGTGTGGTCCTCGACGCTCCCGCTGCCGGTGCGGGCGCTGCGCGCGCTGCTGCTCGCGCCGATGTCCGTGTTCGTGGTCACCGCCATGCTGGCCGAGCCCTCGCGCCGGCTGCAGGGCTTCACCGTCCTCGGCACCGCGCTCACGCTCCTCGTGGCCTGCGGCGTCGGCGCGGTGCGGGCCCTGCTCACCCGGGGCGAGCGACTGCACGCCGCGCCGCTCGCGCTGCTGCTGGTGGGCGAGCTCGGCGAGCTCTTCGGCCCTCCGATGCGCCTCGCGTTTCCGACGGGCTCGGCCGCGGCCCGCGGGCTCGACCAGCTCGGGGCCGTCTCCGAGGCCGTCGCCTTCGCGGGCGTCGCGCTCGCCGTCGCCGCTGCCCTCACCAGCGCGCTGCGCAAGGTCGGCTTCGCGCGCGTGCTGCCCTTCACCGCGCTGCCCGCGGCCCTCACGCTGGTGACCGTCACGCTGCCGATCAACCTCCCGCGCAGCACCGCGCTCATCGCGCAGCAGGCCTTCGGGGCGCGCTTCGACCTCGTGGGCGGCGCCGTCGTGGCGCACCCGTCGCGCCTCGCGCTGTCGCTCTACACGCTGCTCTTCAGCGGGCTGGTGACCGCCGCGATGCTGTCGCTCTCGACGCAGCGCGAGGACCGTGGCGCGGGCTTGCGCCGGGCGCTGGGCTGGGTGGCGGTGCTGATCGCGGGCTTCGGAGCGCCCACCGCCGCGGGCTCGGTGGACGCGCTGCGGGTGGTGGCGCTGACGCTGGGCGCGCTGCTGCTGGAGGACGCGACCGCGAAGGGGTGAGGCGGGGGGGAGGGGGGCCCCGGTACGAGCGCGAGGCGTCGGCGAGGATCTCCCCGGTACGAGCGTGAGGCCGTGGGCGAGGAGTCCGTCGGTACGATCGAGAGGCCGTCAGTAGCCCGAGCCAGACCCCAGCCCGTTAGGGCGGGGGCGAGACCGACCACGCTCCCAGCGCGGAAGTCTGACGCCGCCTCATACCCGGAAGCCGACCGCGTTTCCCGACGACGACCGGCAACGTGGCAGGTCGCACCCGCTCCCTCACGGTCGCGGTCTGGCTCGGGCTACTGACGGCCTCTCGGTCGTACCGACGGACTCCTCGCCCACGGCCTCTCGGTTGTACCGGGGAAGCGCGCTCCGACACATCGCGGAGGTGTGGACCTTCGCGGTCGAGGCGCCGCCAACATGGGCATGTAACGGGCTCAACATGGGCATGTAATTGACGTCCCGGCCGCCCGAGAGCCATCGCGGTCACAGCGACCAGAGCGCCGCGAGGTCGAGCGGAACCGCGTCGAAGGGCTCCGCGCGTACGGCCTCGTCGCCGGCGAAGTTCGAGAGCAGCAGCCACCCGAGGTCGTGCCGACGGTACACCTCCAGTGTTCGCAGCACGGGCGACACCAGCCAGGCGTGCTCGACGCCCTCGCGGCGGTAGATGTCCAGCTTGCGGCCGCGATCGACCTTCTCCGTCGAGGGCGAGAGCACCTCGCACACCCAGTCCGGCGCGAGCTTGATGCCGGCGCGCTCCGGGTCGAGGAAGTCCGCGGCGATCCGCTCTCGGCGCCACCCCGCGAGGTCGGGCACCACGATGTCCGGGCGCGCCCCGAGCCACAGCTCGGGCTCCGGGAGGATCACCCAGCCGCCAGGACCGCCGCGCCCGCGATCGAAGGGCCCGTCGAGCTCGTTGCCGATGCGCGCCGCGCTGCGGGCGTGACGGGGCCGCGGCCGGGGCATCAACGACAACGCCCCGTCGATGACCTCCGCCACCAGATGCTCCGGCGCGTTGCGGTAGCCCTCCACCACCTCGGCGGCGAGGTTCGGAAGCTCCCGGTCGATGCTTCGTGCGGCGTCGCCTGACATGCCCGGAGGTTAGCAAAGGATCCGTGGGTCGACCGATGGACCGCTCTGGACTCCGTCGTGGTCGGCGCCGCCTGACCCCCTACGCCAGCCCGATCAGCCGCAGCAGCCCGAAGACCACTCCGACCACGGCGCCGAGCGCCGACAGCACGCCCAGCAGCACGAAGACCGTCGCCACCAGCGGGTGCCGGTCGATGGCGTGCATCACCGTGTGCGCCAGGCGCTTGGTTCCCGAGATGTGGCACTGGACCTTGATGCGGCCCGCGAGGATGTCCTCCAGGTCGCCCGCCATCGCGCCCGCGTCGGCGAAGCGGTCGGCGGCCTTCGGCGAGACGGCCTTGCGGATGAAGTGCAGGTACTCCATCGGCGCGCCCGTGGCGGCCGCGTCGGCCACCCACTCCACGATGCTCCGGTCGCTCACCGAGGCCACCGCGGCCAGCACCTCGGTCACGCTCTTCTTGCCGTCGAGGTAGTGGCGCAGGGACATCAGCTCGTGGAAGAGCACCCCCAGGCTGTACACGTCGCTGCGCTCGTCGATCTGGTCGGTCTCGCCGCGCGCCTGCTCCGGGGACATGTAGTGCGGCGTCCCCATGATGGCCCCGTGCTGCGTCTGCAGGCTGGTCACCGCCGCCCCCGAGGGCGCCCCGGGGACGTCGTCGGGGAAGACCACCTCCGCGCCGCGCACCGGGCGGGCGAGGCCCCAGTCCATCACCATCACCTCGCCGTAGGGCCCTACCATGATGTTGGCGGGCTTGATGTCGCGGTGGATGATCCCCCGGGCGTGGGCGTACTGCACCGCCCGCAGGATGCCGAGGAAGAGCTGCGCCCTCGCCTCGAAGGGGAAGCGCCGCTCGGCGGCCGGGTCGTGCGCCTGGAGCTTCTCGATCACCGACTCCAGCGTCTCTCCCTCGACGTACTTCATCACGAAGTAGTGCTTGCCCTCCTCGTCGATGCCGACGTCGTGCACCGGGACGATGTTGGGGTGCTCCAGGCTCCCGATGGTGCGCACCTCCTGGGCGAAGCGCAGCAGCGCGGAGGTGTTGGAGTGCTCCGGGCGAAGGCGCTTGATGGCCACCCGGCGGTCGATGTCGTGGTCGCGGGCTAGGCTGACCTCCCCCATCCCGCCCTCGCCCAGGGCCTGCAGCCGCTCGTAGCGCAGCTGGCCCTCGCGGAAGACCGCGCCCCCGCCGTCCCAGAAGGGCAGCACCGTCGAGCGCGATCGCCCGGCGGAGACCTGAGCGTAAGAGAAGCGCGCGTCCTCCGCGGCCATCGTCGCGCCGGCGTCGAAGGACGAGTGCTCTGGGAGGCGCACCGCCTCGGTCGGTCCATCGTCGGCGAGGGTGTTGGCGGTGGCCGGCGGGTCGACCAGGGTGTCGAACTTCCGCGAAGAGGGGGACGGGTTCTCGAAGGCCAGGGTACGGGCCATGTCATTGCTCCCGGAGAACGGCTCCGGGGCAAGGCTACGCGCTCCGGCCGCGGTCGGTGACATCGCGGCCGGAGAAAGTTGCCCGGAGGTGACGAGGGCCCCTATTGCTGTCCTCATCTTCGCGGAAACGCCGCCCACTCCGCGGTTGCGGACGGCCCGCGAGCGGGCCTGCAACCGCTGAAGTCTGAGCATTGGTCACATCTCCGCGGAGACGCCGCCCACTCCGCGGTTGCGGACGGCCCGTGAGCGGGCCTGCAACCGCTGAAGTGGGAGCCTGGAGCTGGGCGCCCGGCCTTCGCCGGGCTATCTGCAGGATCGCCGGTTGCTGACGCGACCGTCGGGAGGTCACCGACCCTCGCGATCGAACTCCCCATGGCGATCAGCGTCTTGCCTCACCTCTCCGCGTCGGCACCTACGTCCTCTTC
>CBIHPK010000087.1:0-33488 GCA_966211675.1 uncultured Myxococcaceae bacterium | reverse complement strand
GGGGCGGAGACCTGCGACGGGATGGACCGCAACTGCGACGGCAGCACCACCGAGGGCTGCAACTGCACGCTCGGCGCGGCGAGGGCGTGCAACTCCGGCGCGAGCGCGTCGATCGGCGTGGGCATCTGCCGCGCGGGCACGCAGTCGTGCGTCGCCATCGCGAGCGGCGGAACCGACTGGGGCGCCTGCACGGGGGAGGTCTTCCCGGCGGCGGAGCGCTGCGACAACGCGCTCGACGACGACTGCAACGGCCTCGCGGACTGCCTCGACCAGGCGTGCCGCTTCACCGCCGCGTGCCTGCCCCGCTGCACCCGAGGGACGATCGAGAACCTCCTGCCCGACGTCGCGGAGATCACCCTGATCGCCGACCGCTCGGGGAGCATGGAGGCCCGCTTCAGCGACGGCGCCACCCGCTGGGGCGCCCTGCGCACCGCGGTCAACGTGGTGCTGCCGCGCGTCGAGGACGCCTTCGACATCGGGCTCGAGCTCTTCCCCATCGGCGGCGATTGCAGCGTGCCCCCCTCGGGCATGACCTTCCCGCCGACCCGCGGCACGGCGCGGCTCATCACCGACCTGATGCAGCGCATCGGCCCCGACGGCAACACGCCCACCCGCGCCGCCCTGGAGGGCGCGGCCAGCTATTTCCGGTCGCACCCGACCACGCGGCGCCGCTTCGTGCTGCTGGCCACCGACGGGATGCCCAACTGCGGCTCGCCGGTCAACGAGGTCGTCAACACGCTCACCACGCTGCGGGGCACCGGCGTCGACACCTTCGTGCTCGGCGTCCCGGGCCCGCGCGACGCGCTCAACCAGATGGCCCGCGCCGGCGGCCGAGGGCTCTCCGGGGACACGGCGTTCTACGACGCCTCCACCACGCGGCAGCTCATCGACGCCATGAACGCCATCACCGGCGCCACCAACTCGTGCGAGTACCCGGTGCCCTCGGGGCTGCCGACCATCACCGACCCGGCGCAGTTCCGCGTGCTGCTGGGCGGCGCGCTCATCCCCTCGGATGCGACCAACGGCTGGAGCTTCACCGACGGCTCCCGCACCCGACTGCGCTTCAACGGAAGCTCCTGCGCGACGCTCCGCACCGGCACCGTCATCGGCGCCGTGGTCACCTACAACTGCCCTCCGTGACCTCTGTCCGCGAGCGGGTCCCCTCCCCCTCTCCCGAGGCTTCGGGAGAAGGGGAGAGCGCGCCGGCGGATCGTTACCTGTTCCTGTAAAGAAGAGACCGGGCGCCGAGGGTCAGGCGCCGAGGGCGAGCGAGATCGCGAAGCCGTGGACCACCGACGCGATGCGGATCGCGTCGTGGACGTGGTCCTCGGTGAGCCCCGCTTCGAGGACGGTGTGCTCGTGCGACTTGAGGCAGTCGCCGCAGCCGGTGATGGCGCTCGCCACGATGCAGAAGAGCTCGAAGTCCACCCGGGTGGTGGCGGGCTTCGCGATGCGGTTCATCCGCAGGCGCGCGGGCCTCTTCTGGTAGCTCTCCTTCCCGATGAGGTGGCGGGCCCGGTAGTAGATGTTGTTCATCCCCATGATGGCCGCGGCGGCGCGGGCGTCGTCGATGACGGCGTCGTGCACGCCAGCGGCCCGGGCGGCCTGCAACACCGCGTCGCGCAGTTCGGGGTTGCGGGCGGTGATGGCCGCGGTGATGGCCGAGCCCCAGCGCTGCGCGAGGGAGAGCGTCCCGTCGCCCAGGACGGCGCCCAGGTTGAGCCGGAGGTCGCGCGCCGCGTCGGGCAGGCGATCGCCCAGCGCCTCGAGGGTGGCGACCTCGCTCACAGGGTCTTGTCGCCCTTCTGCCAGTTGCACGGGCAGAGCTCGCCGGTCTGGAGCCCGTCGAGCACGCGCAGCACCTCGGGGATGCTGCGGCCCACGTCGAGGTCGTTGCACTCCACCCAGCGGATGATCCCGTCCGGGTCGATGATGAAGGTCGCGCGCAGGCAGACGCCCTCGGTCTTGTGCAGGATGCCGAGCGCCTTCGAGAGTTCCTGCCGGTTGTCGGCCATCATCGGGAAGGGCAGGTCGCGCAGGTCGTCGTGGTGGGTGCGCCACGCGTGGTGGACGTAGTGCGAGTCGGTGCTCATCCCGAGCACCTGCGCGTCGCGGTCGCGGAAGTCGCGCTCGCGCTTGCCGAACTCCGCGATCTCCGTCGGGCAGATGAACGTGAAGTCCATCGGCCAGGCGAAGAGCACCAGCCACTTGCCGGGGTAGCTGCGGTCGGTGACGTCCGTGAACTCCTTGCCCTTCTCGAGCGAGACGACGGACTTGAGGTTGAACGAGGGGACGTGGTCGCCAATGGTCAGCATGTGATGGATCTCCTGTGGAGGGGTGAAGACACTCCCGGTGCCTGCGCCGGGTTCGATGGAGGGTCCCCTTATCGAGATCCGGGCCAATGGGCGCAATGCCGGAATTCGCGCCCAATGCCGGGCCTTCCCGAGGCACAGGAGAGCACCGACATCCCGGTGACACCGAGATATCGGTGAAGATCCACTGGCATGTCGGTGGACACGGGGCCACGGTGGAGGCCCATGGAACGACGGCTCCCGGACCTCGACCTGACCCACGACCTTCGCGCGCTGGTGACCCTGGCGATCGACGATGACGGCCTCGATGACCTGGTGCGCCGCGGCCTCGACTGGCTCGCTCGGCTGGCGCCCTACGACCTGGCGACGGTGTTCGCGCTCGACGGATCGCGGCTGGTGGTGAGGGCCGCGCGCGGTCGCCTCGCCGATCACCGGGTGCGCGGTCACGAGGTGTCGCTGGACGCGTTTCCGACCATCCGAGAGGCGCTCGAGACGAGGCGGGCGCGGGCCTACACGGAGGACGACCACGCCAACGGCGACGGCGATCCCTTCGACGGGGTGCTCGACCTGCCGCCGGGGCACGCGTGCATGGTGGTCCCGCTCTGCGCGGCGGACCGGTGCTTCGGGGTGCTGACGCTCGACCGGGAGCGGTGCGAGGTGTTTCCGGCGCAGGTGGTCGACCTCGTGGAGGTCTACGCGCAGATGCTCGCGCTGGCGCTGCTCAACGCCGAGCAGCGGGCGCTGATCGCGAGGCTGCACCACCAGGAGGCCGACCGCGCTCGTATCCTGGAGACGGAGCTCAACGGCGACGACGAGGGGGTGCTGGAGTCGTCGCGCTCGCCGCTGGTGGTGGCCATCGCGCAGCGCGCCCGGCAGGTGGCGCGCACCGAGACGCCGGTGCTGGTGCTGGGTGAGACGGGCACCGGGAAGGAGCGCCTCGCGAGGGCGATCCACGCCTGGAGCGCGAGGGCGCAGCGGCCCTTCGTGAAGATGAACTGCGCGGCCATCCCCGGGGGATTGATGGAGAGCGAGCTCTTCGGGCACGTGAAGGGCAGCTTCACGGGGGCAACGCGCGACCGGTCCGGGAGGTTCCAGACGGCCAACGGGGGGACGCTGCTGCTGGACGAGATCGGCGAGCTGTCGCTCGACCTGCAGGCCAAGCTGCTGCGGGTGCTGCAGGAGGGAGCCTTCGAGCCCGTGGGCAGCGACCGCACGGTGAGGGTCGACGTGCGTATCATCGCCGCCACGCACGTCGACCTGGAGCGCGCCGTCGCCGGGGGTCGCTTCCGGGCGGACCTCTACTACCGGCTCAACGTCTTCCCGCTGCGCCTCCCGGCGCTTCGAGAGCGCATGGAGGACCTCGCTCCGCTGAGCGAGGCGCTGCTGGCCGAGCAGTCGACGCGCACCGGCCGCCGCGGGAGGGCGCTGACCGAGGCGGCCCTCGCGAAGCTTCGCGACTACCCATGGCCGGGCAACATCCGCGAGCTGGCCAACGTGCTGGAGCGGGCGACCATCCTCGGCGCCGGGGCGGTGCTCGACGCGGACACCATCGACCTCCCGAACGCGAGGCCGACGCTCGCTCCCGCGCCCGCGGCCCCGACGCCGACGGGGCGGGGCGCGCGCTCGATGCAGGAGGTAGAACGCGAGCACATCCGCGAGGTTCTGACGCAGACGCGGGGGAGGCTCTACGGGAAGGACGGGGCGGCGGCGATCCTGGGGCTGAAGCCGTCGACCCTGCAGAGCAGGATGAAGAAGCTCCACATCGAGCGCCTCGACGGCGCGGCGACGGGACTCAGCGAGCGCCCGTCGTGAGGACGACCTCCTTCGGCTCCCCGGCGCGGATGATCCGCACGGTGACCGAGGCCCTCACCCGACCGCCGAGCACCGCCACGAGGTCGCCGGGGCGCTCGACGCGCTGACCGTCGACCGCGAGCAGCAGGTCGCCCTGGAGCAACCCCCCCGTCTCCGCCGGACCGCCCGGCTCCAGCGCCGCCACGAGCAGTCCGCGGCGCTGTCCGGCCGCCTCCACGAGCCCTTCGGGGAGGCGCCCCGGGACGACCTCCACGCCGAGGTATCCGCGGCCCACCTTCCCGTTGGCCGCGAGCTCCGGGACCATGCGCCGCAGCGTCTCCGTGGGGATGGTCCCTCCCCCGCGGCCGAGGCCCGCGGTGTTCATCCCGAGCAGCCGCCCGCTCGTGTCGGCGAGCGCTCCGCCGGAGAACCCTCGCGGCAGCGAGCCGTCGACCTCGATGTACCGGTCGATGGTCCCGCCCGCCATGGTGCGGTAGCCCTCGCCCACGGCGGAGACCATTCCCAGCGTCGCGCGGGGGTTACGACCGGGGCGCCCCAGCGTGAGCACCAGGTGCCCGACCTTCACCTGCGCGGTGTCGCTCCACTCCGGGGCCGCCAGGTCCGTCGCGTCGACCTTGAGCACCGCGAGGTCGGTGCCTCGGTCGGTCCCCAGCACCTTCGCCGTCAGCGTCCGGCCGTCGCCCAGCGTGACCTCCACGGACTCGCTCCCCTCCAGGGCGTGCGCCGCGGTGACCAGCAGCCCGTCGCCTCCGAAGACCACCGCGCTCGCCCGGGAGCAGCGGCCCTCGATGCGCGCCACGCCCGCTCCGCCGCGCGCCACCGCCTCGGCCATCGACTCGGAGACCTGTTCGAGAACGCTCATGTTCGTCATCGCTTCCTTCTGCGAACCAGCGCGCCATCGCCGCCGGTCACGGGAGGAAGCGTGGCGACGCTTCGAGCCCCGAACCATCGCCCGATGGTCGAGCGGGCGCCCTGTCCCCATGGGCAGGTCCGTCGCTACCCGTTGGGACAGGTCGTCTTGACGAGGCCCTCCGCGTGGCCACTGCTTCGGTCACCGATGCGCGCCCAGCCCGAAGCCCTCGACCCGGATGCTCCGCTGCGGGTGTGCGTGCTCGCCGACGACGCCATCGCCCGCGCCGGGCTCACGGGCCTGCTCGCCGAGTCGGGACTCCTCGTCGAGAGCGCGAGGCTCACCATCGACCTCGACGGCGCCCTCGCGGAGCACGACGCCGACGTGCTGCTGCTCGACGCCGGGGCCGACCCCTCGCGGGCCTCGGCCTGGCTCGACACGCTCCGCGCGACGACCGCGCCCGCGGTGGCGCTGCTGGTGGACGCCACGCGCCTGGAGGACGTGTTCGCGGCGGGGATCCTCGGCGCCCTCGCCCGCGACGCCCCGCCGGCGGCGGTGCGGGCGGCGCTGGTGTCCGCGGCGCAGGGGCTCGTGGTGATGGACCCGGGCTTCCACCGAGGGCGAGCGACGCCGACCGGAGAGCGGCGCAGCGCGGAGCCGATGGACTCGCTCACGCCGAGGGAGGTCGAGGTGCTCGCGCTGCTGGCGACGGGGATGCCCAACAAGCTCATCGCCCACCACCTGGGGATCAGCGAGCACACGGCGAAGTTCCATGTGACGGCGGTGATGGGGAAGCTCGGGGCGCAGAGCCGGACCGACGCGGTCATCCGGGCGGCGCGGCGGGGGATGGTCTCGCTCTGATCTGTGATATGGCGCGGACCGTGTTCACGGTCAGCGAAGAAGTAAGGTTCTGCTACGGCCACCGGTTGATGGACTACGTGGGCCGGTGCGCGCGCATCCACGGCCACAACGCCCGGGTGGAGCTGGTGCTCGGCGCCGCGACGCTCGACCGCCGCGGCTTCGTCATGGACTTCGGCGACCTGGAGGAGGTCGCGAGGCGCTTCATCGACGACACCCTCGACCACCGGCTGCTGCTGCGCCGCGACGACCCGGTGATCCCCTCGCTCGCCGCCGCGGGCGAGGTCTTCGTCGTGCTCGACGAGAACCCCACGGCGGAGTTCCTCGCGCGCTACATCTTCGAGGCGCTCACCGCGAGGGCGATCCCGCTCAAGGCCGTGCGCTTCTGGGAGACGGAGACCAGCGTCGCGACCTACGAGCCGTAGCGATCAGCGCAGGCCGAGCGACTCGGCGAGGGTGTAGACCGACGACATCCCCGAGGCGCGCTCCCTCCGCGCGATGGTGTGCACCATCGCCTGAGCGGCCTCGTTGACCGGCGTCGGCACACCGAGGGCGCGGCCCCGCTCGACCACCTCGCCGTTGAGGAAGTCCACCGCCGGGGGCCGGCCCCGCTCGATGGCCGAGAGCATCGACGAGCGCATGCGGCGGTAGCGGGCCCCGACGGCCAGCAGCAGCGTGTGCTTGGCCACCAGGCTCGGCGAGCCGACGATGCGCATCTCCTCGTCGGTGAGGGCGATCCAGTCGAGGTCGAGGGTGCCGCTCACCTTCTCCAGGCGGATGCCCGCGGCGCGCGCCACGCGCACGGTCTCGGTCATGATGGCGAGCACCAGGCGGCGCACGGTGAGCGAGACCATCAGCGCCCCGAGCCGGTCGCCCCCGATGGTGCCGAGCGTGGAGATGGCGGCGTTGATGGCGAGCTTGCTCCAGCGGGCGCCGGCGAAGTTGTCGCTGAGGGTCACCGGGCCGACGCACTCCAGCAGCACCGCGAGGCGCTCGAGGCGCGGGTCCGGAGCGCCGTCCATGCGGCCGATGGCGAAGCCCCCGGCGGCGGTGCGCTCGAAGAGCCCGGGCTCAGGCATCGAGGCGCCCCACGCCACCACCGCGCCGAGCACCCGGTCGGGGCCCGCGATCTTCGCCACGCGGTCCTCGCAGAGGCCGTTCTGGAAGCACACCATCGCCCCGTCGGGCCTCAACCACGGGAGCACCTCGTGCGCGGCCCGCTCCACCTGCGGCGGCTGCACGGCGAGCACGATGAAGTCGAAGGGCGCGACGTCGGGGGTGAGCGCAGTGAGGCACTGGCCGGGCACCGAGCGCGCCCCCTCGGTGCCGGTGAGGCGATAGCCGTGGCGCTTGATGGCGTCGGCGATCTCCGTGTTGGTCGAGTAGCCGAGGACCTCGACGCCGAGCGCCGACCAGGTCTCCGTGAGGCACGCGGCGGTGATGCCGCCGATGCCGCCGCAGCCCACCACCAGCACCCGCTGCGCCCGCTCGACGGGCTCGGCGCTCACCAACGAGGCACGAGGTTCGCTCATGATGCAGGGCGGTCTACACCAGCGAGGCGCGGGTCGCATCGCCGCGCCGCGTTGACGCGGAGGGCCGCGCGGGGATAGTCCGCTGCGCACCCCGAAGAACCCGATGAGCCCCAGAGACGACCAGTCCGCCCCGTGGCTGCGCGACGCGATCACCGTCGACGCGGTCGTGCGCCTCGACGACGAGGTGACCTTCGACGCCCGCAACGTCGCCCGCATCCGCTACCGCGGCGTCAACGTGAAGGAGGCCTTCACCGTGCGCGACGCGCTGGGGCGCTTCTTCCGCGCGTCGCTGCGCTTCTGCGAGGGGGACGTGGCGACGGCGCTCGCGTACGAGGCGATGGAGGGCGACCCCGAGTCGCCGGTGGCGATCACCCTGTTCAACGCCGTTCCGCAGCGGCAGCGGATGCTCTGGGTGACGCAGAAGGCCGCCGAGCTCGGGGTCTTCGCGATCCAGCCGGTGTTCACCGTGCGCTCGGTGCAGGCCGACGGGCTCGCGCACGAGAAGGCCCACGCCTGGCCGGGGCAGGCCATCAAGGGCGCGCGTCAGTGCCGCCGGGCCATCGTCCCGGAGGTGATGCGGGCGCTGCCGCTGGCCGAGGCGCTCGCGACGCCGGCCTGGACCAGCGCCTCGCTGCGGGTGGTCATCGACGACCGCGCCGAGCCCGCGGCCACCGGGTCGGCCGAGGCCCCGGCGTCCATCGCCCTGGTGGTGGGCCCGGAGGGCGGGTTCAACGCGCAGGAGCGGGAGATGCTGCGGGCCGCGGGCGCCGCGATGTGGCGGCTGGGCGGACGGGTGATGCGCGCGGAGACGGCGTCCATCGCGGGCCTCGCCGTGCTGCAGCATCGATTTGGTGACCTGACCATCGCCGGCTGAGGGGTATCGTCGCGGGCGCATGGGCGACGCGCGACGCTCGGCCCCGTCGGTCGAACGAAACCGCGAGGCGGTGCTCGCGGCGCTGCGGCGCGCCCTGCCCCCGCGCGGCCTCGTGCTGGAGGTCGCGAGCGGGACGGGGCAGCACGCGGTGTACTTCGGGGCGGCCTTCCCGCAGCTGGAGTGGCAGCCCTCGGAGCTCGACGCCGGGGCGCGGTCGAGCATCGCGGCGTGGGTGTTCTCGAGCGCCCTGCGCAACGTCCACATGCCGCTGGAGCTCGACGTGGCCGAGGCGCCGTGGCCCCTGAGCGAGGCCGACGCGGTGCTCGCCATCGACCTGATCCACGCGGCGCACTGGGACGCGACCATCGGGCTCCTCGCGGGGGCGAGGGTGCTGCTGCCCGGGGGCGGTCCGCTGATCATCCATGGACCGCTGCGACTGGGGGTCGCCCCGGCGCCGCGGCTGGACGCGATGGACGAGGTGCTGCGCGAGTCCGACCCCTCCTGGGGGGTGCGCTCGCTGGCGGAGCTCGAGGGCGCCGCGAGGAGGCGGGGCTTCGACCTCGCGGAGGTCACCGGAGGGGACGAGCTCGACGCGACGGTGGTATTGCGGCGCCGGGGATGAAGCGCACTTCGGGTTCGCCTCCCGGGCGCCACCGCGCCTACCATTCAGGGTCGCCTTGTCCAGCCTGCTCGTCTCTCGAAAGACCCTCGCCCTCGCCCTGCTCGACGGCCTCACCGTGCTCGCCGCGCTCGCGGCCTCGGCGACGCTGACGCGCATCGGCTCGGGCTTCTCGCTGCTCACGATCCTCCTGCGGGAGTGGAAGGGCGCGACCTTCATCGCGCTCTCGGTGCACCTGCTCGCGTTCTATGTGTTCGAGCTCTACAACCTCCGGCTCGACTTCCGCCGGGTGCGCAACCTGCTCCGCTGCGTCGGGGCCGTGGCCACCGCCGCGATCGTCCTGGCGGTCTCCAGCTTCGTGGTCCCCCGCTGGGGCTTCGGTCGCATGCTCTTCGGGCTGCACGCGGTGCTGCTCACGCTCGGTACCTGCCTCTCCCGCGTGGTGCTCTCGCGGGTGATCGAGCTGCGCGAGCCCCCGGAGCCCGCCCTGGTGGTGGCCGGCGCGCCGGTGCCCGAGGACGTACTGGAGGAGCTCGCTCGCAACCCGGAGAGCCCCTTCGACGTCGCGGGGATCATCTCCGTCGGCCGCCCGTCGCTGGTCTTCGACCCGAAGCACGGGTCCGTCCCGCCGCCGGTCTCGACGATGGCCGAGTGCGCCACGGCGCTGCAGCGCGCGGGCGCCCGGCACCTGCTGGTGGCCAGCCTCGACCAGCTCCCCCGCGAGGCCGCGCAGGAGCTGCTGCGACTGAAGGGCGAGGGCATCCACGTGCACGAGCTCGCGTCGATCTACCAGGGCCTCTCCGGGCGCGTGCCGCTGCACCTCGTGGACGACCTCTACTTCCTGCGCGTCGCGGCCTTCACCCGGGACGTCAACCCGATGCTCAGCAACCTGCTGCGGGTCTTCGACGTGCTCGTGGCGCTCGCGCTCCTCGCGCTCTCCTGGCCGCTCTGGGTGCTCGCGTACCTGGGCATCAAGCTGACCATGCCCGGCCCCGCGCTCTTCTCCCAGGAGCGCGTCGGCAAGGACGAGGTGCCGTACACGATCTACAAGTTCCGCTCGATGCGCCTCGACGCGGAGAAGAACGGGCCGCAGTGGGCCACGCAGAACGACGACCGCGTCACCCCCTTCGGCCGCTTCCTGCGCCGCACCCGCATCGACGAGCTCCCCCAGCTCTGGAACGTCCTGCGCGGCGACATGTCCCTCGTCGGCCCCCGCCCGGAGCGCGCGGTCTTCGTCAACCAGCTCGCCCGCGAGGTGCCCTACTACGCCCTGCGGTTCCAGATCCGCCCGGGCCTCACGGGCTGGGCGCAGGTCAACTACCGCTACGGCGCCTCCGTCGACGACACGCGGGTGAAGCTGTCCTACGACCTCTTCTACATCCAGGGCCGCTCGCTCGCGCTCTTCTCGGTGACGCTGCTCAAGACCATCCAGACCGTGCTCTTCAAGCCCGGGTCCTAGGCGCTTCGCGGTGGTAGCCTCGGAGATCCCCATGTCCACGCGCCCACTGGTGATGCTCTCGGTCGGCCTCGCGGGCAGCCTCGCCCTCGCCGCGTGCTCTGCTCCGGTCTTCCCGGCGCGCCCCGCGGACGCCGGTGGCTCCGCCGACGCCGGCACCATCGAGCCCGGCAAGGACGTGCCCGAGCTCCCCGGCGACGACGTGCCGGTGGCCCCCGGCGACGACGTGCCCGTGGTCCCCGTCGACCGCCCGGTGACGACCACCGACGTGGGCCCTCCCGTGGACGTGGGCACCACGAGTTCAGGGACGGTCCCGGCCTCCATCGCGCGCGCTCTTCCCGCCTTCGACGCCGCGACCATCGCCCGGGTGCGCGCCATCCGCGCCGTCGGGCTGAGCCAGGGCAACCGAGCCAACGTCTTCGCCAAGATCGGTGACTCCATCACCGAGGCCGGGGGCTTCCTCCAGGACATCGGCGACGGGTACTTCAACCTCGCCGGCTACGCGTGGCTGATGCCCACGATCACGTACTTCAACGCCGTCCGCTTCGCCGACAACCGCACCAGCTTCAGCCGGTACAGCGTGAGCGCCATGGGCGGATGGATCTCCAGCCAGCCCCTCGACGGCGACCCCGGCAGCCCGCTGCGCAACGAGCTCGCCGCCACCCGGCCCCTCTACGGCATCGTGATGATCGGCACCAACGACCTCGATCGCAGCACCCTCGAGGCCTACACCGCCAACCTCACCCGCATCGTCACCATCATGGAGGACTCGGGCACGGTCCCCATCGTGTCGACGATCCCCGACCGCAACGACCAGGCGGCGCCCGCCGCGAGGGTGCCCTCCTTCAACGACGCCATCCGAGCGCTGGCCGCCGCGAGGCACATCCCGCTCCTCGACTACTGGCTCCCGATGCACGACCTGCCCGCGCACGGCATCAGCGACGACGGCATCCACCCCTCCATCTGGCGCAACATGGGCGACCCCCAGGCGACGGACTTCCGCGACGCCGCGATGCAGTACGGCTACAACCTGCGCAACCTCACGGCGCTGCTCATGTTCGACCGCCTGCGCTCGCTCTCGCAGTGACCCCGAAGGGCCTCGTCGTCGCGCTCGCGCTCGCGGGCTGCGCTCGCCGCTCCCCTCCCCGCCGCGTGCGCCCCTCGACGCGGGTCGTCGAGGCCGTCGCGCCCGCGCCCGCCGCGGTCGTGTGGTCCACCGTGGCGCCGGGCTTCACCTGGACGCAGGTCGACCCGCAGTTCGACGAGCCTCCGGCCCGGCTCATCTGGACCGTGCTGCGCCTCGACCTCTCGCGCTGGACCCTGCGCGCGTGGCGATCGCCCGACGACCACATGACCGGCATCGCCTCGGACCGCTCCGCGGTCGTCGCCATCAACGGCGCCTACTTCGAGCCCGACTTCTCCCCGAGCGGCGTGCTCCTCTCCAACGGCGTCACGCTCGGGCGCTACGCCCCGCGCGGCGGATCGGGCGTGCTCACGCTGCGCCGCGGACTCGCCAGCGTCGAGGCCTCGGCGGGCTTCCCCGAGGACTTCGCGGGCGAGCTCGCGGTGCAGTGCGGTCCGCGCCTGGTCGAGGAGGGCGGGGTCGTCGGGGTGCACCGCGACGACGGCCGCCGCTTCGCTCGCACCGCCGCGTGCGTCCGCGACGGCGGGCGCACCCTCGACCTCGTGCTCACCTGGGACCTCGACGCCCCCATGCGCGGCCCCGGGCTCCAGTGGCTCGCGCGCCGCCTCGCGGGCCCTTCGCCCACCGGCGACCCCACCGGGTGCGAGCGCGCGCTCAACCTCGACGGCGGACCCTCCACCGGCTTCCGCATGAGGGGCGCTCCCGGTCACGAGCCGCTCGGTCCGACGCCGTGGCTGCTGACGGCGCGCTCGCGATGATCGCCACCCGCGCGGGCCTCTGGCATCCTGCGCCGATGCTCCGGATCCTTACGCGCGCCGTCATCCTGCTGGGGCTCCTCGGCGCGCTCGGATGCTCTCGCGGCGAGATCCCCTCCATCCCCGACGCGGGCGAGGCGGACGACGTCGGCGAGGGCCTCGACCTGGGCATCGACCCCCGCTGCGGATCGTCCCGCTCCCCCTGCTGCGGCGGCCGCGCGTGCAACCGCACCCTGGCCTGCGAGGAGGGCCTCTGCTGCGGCCTCGCGGGCGCCAACTGCAGCAGCCAGCTGGACTGCTGCGGCCTCTACGGCTGCACCGACGGGCGGTGCTGCGTCGACGTGGGCGGCCTCTGCGAGACCTCCGCGGACTGCTGCGCAGGCGGCCTCTGCCGCGACGGCCTCTGCGAGCGCGGCAACGAGTGCGGGGTCATCGGCCAGCGCTGCTGCTCGGGCAACCTCTGCGCGAGCGGCGGAGCGTGCTCCGGGGGGATGTGCGTCGCGTGCGGCCAGGCCGACGGGCCCTGCTGCGACGGCCGCTGCGAGGCCGGGCTGCAGTGCAGCAGCGGCAACTGCCGGGCGCCGGTTGCGTGCGGCGGCGTCGACCAGCCCTGCTGCAACGGGCTCGCGTGCGAGCGCGGCGCCGAGTGCAGCGCGGGCGTGTGCCGTCGGCCGGACCGCTGCGGCGCCATGGGCGAGGTCTGCTGCCCGGGGAGCGCCTGCGCGAGCCCGCTCGTGTGCAGCGCGGGCACCTGCGCGATGCCGGCGCCCACCTGCGGCTCGCTCGGCCGAGCCTGCTGCGCGGGCCAGTCGTGCAGCTCCCCGCTCAACTGCAGCAACGGCACCTGCGCCTCCTGCAACGCGCCCGGCAGCACCTGCACCATCGCCTCGCAGTGCTGCTCGGGCTTCGACTGCCGCCCGACGCCGGTGACCAGCCGGTGCTGCCACCGCCAGGGCGCCACCTGCGCCAACTCCCTCGAGTGCTGCGGCACCATGCTCTGCGGCGACGACGGGCGCTGCGCCTGCCAGGCGCTCGGGCTCTCCTGCTCCGACGACAACGACTGCTGCGCGGGGTCGCGCTGCTCCAACGGCGTGTGCCGCACCACGGCGACCTGCCGCCCCGCGGGATCGACCGGCTGCACCACCGCGGCGGAGTGCTGCGAGGGGCTGCTGTGCGCGCAGGGCTCCACCGGGCGGGCGTGCTGCGCGGGGGCCGCCTCGACGTGCACGCCGACGGACGGCGGCGTGGGCACCGGCTGCTGCGGCTCGATGACCTGCACCCGAAGCGGGTCGGCGGGCTTCTGCGCCTGCCGGGTGCTCGACGAGAGCTGCGGGTCGAGCACCGACTGCTGCCCGGGCTTTACCTGCTCCGGTAACCGCTGCCGCCCCCCCAGCACCACCTGCTACGGGACCAGCAACCCCGCCGTGTGCACCTCCGAGGCGCAGTGCTGCGGCTCGCTGATCTGCGCGTACCTGCGCAACACGGTGCGCTGCTGCACCGGCGCCCGCGGCGGCTGCCGCACCAGCGCGGAGTGCTGCGGCCAGATGCTCTGCGTCGCGGGGCGCTGCGCCTGCCGAGAGCCGGGGACCGGGTGCAACCAGGACGGAGACTGCTGCACCGGCCGCTGCACCGCCGGCCGCTGCGGACCGTAGCGGCGGTCTAGCGAGGAAACTGCCGCAGCGCGATGCCCGCGCCGGCCCCGTCGCCCGCCTCCCAGGCCACCACGAAGCGGTCGCCCATCGGACCCCCGAAGGCCGCCGCGGGCGCGTGCTGGGCGGGCGTTCCGTCGCTCACCAGGAAGTCCGCGGTGGTGCCGCCGAGGCGGGCGAAGGCGTCGCGGTCGTCGGCGCGGCGCATGCGCCCCCGGATGGCGCCGGTGGCCTCGTCCTCCCAGACCACGAGCAGCGTGGAGGGGGAGCCCGGGGCGATCGCCACCGCCGGGCGCGACTGCCCGCCCGCGGTGGTGGTGTTGGCCACCGACGCGGCGCCCATCGCGGTCAGCGAGGCGTCGAGCCGGACCCAACGGACGGAGGTGCCGTCCATGTCCGCCGCGTCGCGCGCCGCGTCGCGCCACGCCACCACCAGACCGCCCTCGGGGAGCGCGGCGGCGGTGGGCTGATCCTGCGTGTCGGCGGGGTTGGGGTTGACCCGCGACGCGGCCGCCATGGGCATCCCCATCGCGCTGAGGCGCCGCGCGAAGATGTCCCCGTTGGCCGACCAGAGGACCGCGAAGGTGCCGTCGCTCAGCGCCACCGCGCGGGGGTCGCTCACCTCGCCTTCGGCGATCGACACGGGCGCCCCCGCCATGCCGAGGGGTCGCGCGACCGGCGAGAAGGTCGAGGCGCGCAGGCCCATCCCCGGCTCTCGCCAGGCCAGCAGCAGGCGGTCGGCGCTCGCGGCGACGGTGGGCGACGCTCGCCGCGCTCCCATCGGCGGCAGCGAGCCGGAGCCCGGCGGCGGATCGTCGTTGAACACCTGCGCGGCGACGCTCCCCGGCGTGACCTGGAGGGTCTCCCACGCGCCCGCGAAGCCTCGCAGCGTGGCCGTGGTCACGGGCGTGAGCACGGGGGCGGCCTGAGAGCTCGCGCCGCCGCCCAGCACCACCTCGTTGCGCAGCGCCCCGAAGGTCGTCTCCGGCGTGCCGTCGGCGGCGAAGTAGCGGGCCTTCACGTCCTCGGCGGGGACGTTCTCGACCTGCCACGCGACCACCAGCCGACGCCCGGTGGGCCAGACCACCGCGGGGTGGCGCTGTAGTCCGGCGGCGTCGGTGTTGGCTCGCAGCACCGGGGTCTGGCACTGCGACGAGCACGCGCCGCCGTCCATGTTGGCGGCCCCGAGGTCGCAGGCCTCGTCGAAGTCGAGCACCTCGTCGCCGCAGCGGCCCACCGGGCGCTGCTCTCGCACCACCACCGTCGCGCTCTGCTGCTGGCCCGCCGCGACGGTCACCTCCGCGCAGCCGGAGCCGAGGATCTCGCTTCGGGTGGTCCCGTCGGGCAGTCGCAGGTCCCCCTGGCCGTGCACCAGCACGATGTACGTGTCGGGGTTGTTGAGGGCCACCGTGGTCGGCTGCGACGCGGTGAAGCAGGTGTCCACCGGGGAGGCCGTCCCGTAGCGCCCGGACTGCGTCGACCAGCCGACGCCGCAGCGCACCGCCGGCGTCACGTCGCGCCCGGGCAGGCCCGCGAGCACCCGCGCTCCAGCGGCGTCGCGCACCTGGCCGGAGGCGGCGTCGCAGCGCAGCGCGCCCTTGGGGAACACCCGCAGGTGCAAGGGTCCGACGAGGTCCGAGAGCATCAGCTGGTCGAGCGAGAGCTGGAGCGGCGGGGCCTGGTCGGCGCCGGCCCCGCACGCGGACAGCACGGCCATCGTCGCCAGCGACCATCGGGTGGATTGCTTCTGCATCGTCGCGGCCGAGACTACCGCAGGTCCGAGGCCGGACCGCGGTGTGCTCTTCCGATGCGCGCCCGGTCGGGCGCGACGGCGCCACCGGTGGGGGGTCCGGGTGGAGCTCGGCGCTTGACCATGGTCATGTTGCCCCGGGGCGAGCGGAGCAACATCCGCCGCGATGACGCCCCCCCCAACGGATCCGATGCCGCGCGCGCTGGTGCTCGGCGCCAGCGGCTTCATCGGGATCAACGTCGCCGACGCGCTGCGCTCCGAGGGCCACCACGTCGCGGGCAGCTACCGGGGCCGAGCCCCGGCGTTCTTCCTCCGCGGCCGGGTCGACGAGACCGTCGCGGCCGACCTCGCCGACCCGCTCGCGCTGCGGGCGGCCATGCGGGGGCGCGACGTGGTGTTCCACGCGGCCGGGCACTATCCCCGCTACTCGCTCGACCGGGAGGGCGCCATCGAGACGGCCCTGCGGCAGACGCGCAACGTGTTCGATGCGGCGCTCGCCGAGGGGGTCCGGCGGGTGGTCTACACCTCGTCGATCGGAGCGCTCCATCGCGGCGACGGAGCCGCCGCCACGGAGGAAGACCTCGCCCCGGAGCCTCCGTCGGACTCGGTCTACCGCGCGGTGAAATGGCACCTGGAGCACGCCGCGCTCGACGCGCGACGACGGGGCCTGGACGTCGTCGTGCTGCGCCCGGGCGGATGCCTCGGCCCCTGGGACATGCACGCCGGCACCGGTGGCGTCGTGGTCGCCGTGGTCCGCGGGCTGCTCTCCTGGTGGGTCGACGGGCTCGTGCACATGGTCGACGTGCGCGACGTCGCCCGCGCCCACGTCGCGGCGCTCGGCGCGCCCTCGCAGCGCAGCTACAACCTCGCCGGGCACGGCGTGCGGGTGGAGGCCCTCTTCCGCTTCATCGGGACGCGCTACGGCGGCGCGGTGCCCGGGCGCGCGCTCTCCCCCGACGAGGCCCGGGCGCGCGCGGACTCCGAGGAGGCGGTGGCGGCGCCGGCTCGCGCTCGCGTGGTGATCCCTCGCGAGCTCGTGGACGTCGCGCTCTCCGGCACCGCCGTCTGCGACGCCCTCGCGCGTTGGGAGCTCGGCTTCGACCCGCGCCCCCTCGACGAGTCGCTCGACGCGTCCGTCGCCTGGTTTCGACGCACCGGTCACCTCCCCTCGGCGACGCCTCCGGCGGCGTCCGATTGCTCTCAACGCCTCGCATGAAAGCGCACCCGAGACCCGTCATGACCACCCACGCCACCCGACTCGACCCCGAAGCCCGCGCCGCTCTCACCGATGTCGAGATCCGCTCGCGCGCCGTCCACCTGCTGGCGACCATCCTCGAGCGCGACCCGGCCAACGTGCAGCAGGCGCGGCTCCTGCGCGCCGACCTCGGCATGGACTCGCTGAGCGCGCTGGAGTTCCTGTCGTCGCTCAGCCACGAGTTCAACATCAACCTGGAGGTCGAGGAGACCTACGGCCTCACCACGCTCGACGAGGTCGTCGCCCTCGTCGCCGCGCGCGTCCGGGGGTCGGTGTGACCTTCGCGGCCGCGGTCGCGCCACCAGAGGCGGAGCTCCTGGGGCTCCTCCTCGAAGAGACCCGGCGCTTCCTCTCGCGCGAGGTCCGCCCCGCCGCGCTCGAGGCGAGCGGTCGGATCCCCGATCGCGTCGTCGACGCGGCGGCCTCCGTCGGGCTCTTCGCGCTCACGCTCCCGGAGGCCCACGGCGGCCTCGGGCTGCCCCTCCGCTCGGCCTGCGCCGTCGTCGCGGAGATCGCTCGCGTCGACCGCTCCGTGGCGACCATGGTGGGCCTGCACGCCGGGCTCGGAACCCGCTCGCTGGTCGTCCACGGCACCCCCGCGCAGCAGTCGCGCTGGCTCCCGTCGCTCGCCGCGGGAGAGCGCGTCGCCTCCTTCGGCGCCACCGAGGCGGGCGCGGGATCGGACCTGCAGTCGGTGCGAACCACGGCCCGGGTCGACGGCGACGGGCTGCGCCTCGACGGCGAGAAGTCCTACGTGACCAACGGCGGCTTCGCGGGGCTGTACACCCTGCTGGTGCGCACGCCCGAGCTCGGGGGCGAGCAGTCCTTCTCGCTGGTGTGCGTCCCTCGCGAGACCCCGGGGCTCTCCATCGGCCCCGAAGAGGACAAGCTCGGCATCCGCGCTTCCTCGACGGTGACCGTGCGCCTCGACGACGCCTGGGTGCCTCGCGATCACCTCCTCGGCCCCGCTGGCGCCGGGATGGACCTCGCGCACGAGGCCCTCTCCTGGGGCCGCGTGGTGATGGCCGCGGGCTGCACCGGCACCGCCCGCTACGCGCTCGACGCGACCCTGGAGCACGTGACCGCGCGGCGGCAGTTTCACCGCGCGATCGGCTGCTTCGACGTGGCGCGCACGCAGGTGGCGACCATGGCGGCCACGCTCTTCGCGATGGAGTCGCTGGTCGACCGCGCCGCGCGCGTGACCGACGCGGGAGCCGACCCCGCGGGGCTCTCCGCCGCGGCCAAGGTCTTCTGCTCCGACGGGGCCTTCGCGGTCTGCGACACGGCGCTCCAGCTCCACGGCGCCATGGGCTTCCTCGAGCCGACGGGCATCGCTCGGGCCCTGCGCGACACCCGCATCACCCGGATCTTCGAGGGCGCCAACGACGTCCTCCTGGTGCGCCTGGGCGCAGGTCTCCTGGTCGCGAGGGGTCGCCCTCCGACGCCGGAGAGCGCCCACCCCGCCTTCGACGCGTTCGATCGGCGGCTGACCCGCGAGGCCGCCGGCTTCCGTGCCGAGCTCGGCGTGCGCGCCACGCAGCGCCAGCTCCTCACCGTGCGCCTCGCCCGCGCCGAGGTGTGCGCCCTCGCCGCGCGCGCCTCCATCGAGCGGGCGGAGCGCGACCCTGGCTGCGCCGAGCTCGCGGCCTTCGCCGTGGAGCACCTCGCGAGGGAGGGACACCGCCAGCTCGACGCGCTGCGCTCCCTCGAGGAGGACGAGCGGGCCGCCGCCTCGGTCTCCTCTCGCGCCTACGCACCCCACGCCAGCGGGAGGTCCGCATGAAGATCCGCTTCGTCTATCCGCGCTTCGAGCGCCACGCGGACTCGCACCCCGAGCTGCGCGCGTGCGTCTCCGCCAACGAGTACTTCGGCCCGCCTTCGCTCGGCATCGCGAGCCTCGCGGCGGTCACGCCCCCGGAGTGGGAGTTCGACTTCCGCGACGACCGGGTCGACGACGTGGGCCTCGACGACGACGTCGACCTCGTGGCCATCTCCTGCTTCACCCCGTCCGCCCTGCGCGCGATGGAGCTCGCAGACGCCTTCCGCGCCCGGGGCCGCACCGTGGTGATGGGGGGCATCTTCCCCACGATGCGCCCCGCTCAGGCGGGCGAGCACGCGGACGCCGTGGTCACCGGCGAGGGTGAGGTCGCGTGGCTCGAGCTCCTCGCAGACGTGCGGAGGAAGGCGCTCCGTCCGCGCTACGAGGGGAGCGCCCCGGCGGAGCTCTCGACGCTGCCGCTGCCTCGCCTGGACCTCTACTGGGGCCGCGAGACGGAGCGCTATCACCCCGACGACTTCCCGGTGCAGCTCACCCGCGGCTGCCCGCTGCGCTGCGACGCCTGCGCCCTGCCCACGAGCATGGGCCGGCCGATGCGGCACCTGCCGATCGCCCACGTGATGGGGCAGCTCCGGCAGATCACGGCGCGAGGGCGCCTCGGCTCGCTCACCGAGGACACCAGCTTCCTCCCCATCGCCGGGGCGCAGAAGCAGCTCGGCGAGGTGCTCGACGCCATCGCCTCGGAGGACCTCCGCTGCGTGAGCTACGTGGGCACCAGCATGCCCATGCTGCTCGCGACCCCGTCGTGGCTCTGGGAGAAGCTCAGCCGGGCGGGCGTGCGGATGTTCTACCTGGTGGGCGGCTTCGACCCCATCACCCGCCGCGCCTTCACCGGCGCCGACCCGACCGCGTACCGCAAGGCCGTCGACGCCATCCGGCGAGCGCGCGACCACGGGATCGATCCGTACACCTCCTTCATGGTCGGCAACGAGGAGGACGACGAGGGCGTGTTCGACCGCATGCTGGCCTTCGCCGACGCGGCGGGCGTGCGCAAGGCGGAGTTCGCGATCTTCACGCCCTACCCGGGCACCCCCGCGTGGGAGCGGCTGCTCTCCGAGGGGCGCATCCTCCACACCGACTGGTCGAAGTACAACGACGCCAACGTGGTGTTTCGCCCGGCGAAGATGTCGCCCGAGCGGCTGCTCCAGGGCTACCTCCACCTCTGGCGCGAGTTCTACCGGGCGCGGCCGAGGGTCGAGGGCGCCGACTACGCCGCGAGCACGGTGCAGTTCTAGCGGGGCCGCGCGATGACCACTGCCCGCGACACCGACGCGCTGCTCGACCTCGCCACCTGTCCCGCCGACCGGCTCTGGCGCTACCCGATCTGCCGCCTGCTGCTGCGGCCGATGATGCACGCGCCGGTGACGCCCAACCACGTCACGGTGCTGCACACGCTGGTGGCGGTGCTCGCCGGGTGCGTCATCACCCTCGGCACCCCGCGGGCCTTCGTCGTCGCGGGGCTGCTCTTCGAGCTGCGCTCGATCCTCGACTGCTTCGACGGCGTGCTCGCCCGCGCGAAGCGGCTCTCCTCGCCCACCGGTCGGGCGCTCGATCAGCTCGGCGACTCCATCGGCTTCGCGTCCCTCATGATCGGCGGCTTCGTGTGCCTCTCCCGCTCGCACGGCCCCTTCGCAGCGGCCGTGCTGGTGCTCGCCACCTCGCTCGTCGCCGCCGCCGGATCGGCCGCCTGGGACCACTTCCGTCGCTGCCTCGCGTCGCTGATCACCCGCGGCTACGACGCCTCGGACGAAGAGCACCTCGCGCTGCAGCGCTCCTGCGCCGATCGTCCGTCGGGGGTGCTCCAGATGAGCCGCCTCGTGGAGGAGTTCCAGTCGCTGGTGCTGAGCCCGCCGGGCTCTTCGCGGCCGCGCGAGGGCGGGGCGCCCACGATGACCGCGCTGGGCCGGGCGGTGCAGGAGGCCGCGTCGCGAGACGACCCCGAGCTGCGAGGGCTGCTGCTCCGGGTGGGCCTCGTCGGCGGGGACAACATCATCATGCTGCTCACCGCGGCGCTGCTGCTGGGGCGCTTCGTCGAGGCCTTTCCGCTGGTCATCGTGTGGGGCGCCGCGATCTGGGGCCACACCGTGCTCAGCGTGAACCGCTACCTGCAGGAGGGCTCGCGCGAGCCGCTGAGGCACTGAAGGCCCTGACGATGAAGCCCGCTCTCTCCGACCGGTCGGGCGTCGCGGTCACTCGCTGGCTGCTGGGCTGCGCCCTGATGGTCTTCCTGATGCTGGTGATCGGCGGCATCACCCGCCTCACGGGCTCCGGACTGTCCATCGTCCACTGGCGCCCCGTCTCCGGCGCGCTGCCTCCGATCGACCTGCACGACTGGGAGCGGCTCTTCGCGGAGTACCGCCGCTCGCCGCAGTTCCGCATCGAGAACGCCGCGATGACCCTCGGAGGCTTCCGCCGGATCTTCTGGTGGGAGTACGTCCATCGCCTGATGGGGCGGGTCATCGGGCTCGCCTTCGCGCTGCCGCTCCTCTGGTTCTGGCGCTCCGGTCAGATCCCCTCGACGCTGCGGGTCCGTCTCCCCGCGATCTTCACCCTCGGCGCGCTGCAGGGCGCGATGGGGTGGCTGATGGTGCGGAGCGGCCTCGTCGACGACCCGAGAGTGAGCCCCGCGCGACTGGCGCTGCACCTGGGCCTGGCCTTCGTGCTGGTCGGGCTCCTCGTGCGCACGGCGCTGGAGGTGCGCGATGGCGCGTCGAGGTCCCGCGCGGCGCCGACGCTGGCCCGCGCGGCGGACGCCCTCGCGGCGACGGTGCTGGTGATGGCGCTCTCCGGGGCGCTGGTGGCGGGCAACCACGCGGGGCTCGCGTTCAACACCTACCCCTTGATGATGGGGAGGCTCGTGCCGGCGGGGCTCTTCCCGATGAGCCCGTGGTACCTCGGGGCGCTGCTCGACGTGACGACGGTGCAGTTCGACCACCGCGCGCTCGCCGCGCTCCTCGCGCTCGCGGTGCCCTCGTTCTGGATCGCCTCGCTCCGCGCCGACCTCGGGGCGAGCGCGCGTCGCTGGTGTCACCTGGTGCTGGCGGCCTTCGTCGCGCAGTTCGCCCTCGGCGTCGCGACGCTGCTGCTCGCGGTGCCGCTGCCGCTGGCGGTGCTGCACCAGGCGAACGCGATGGTCTTCTTCGTGGTGACGCTCTGCGCGGGGCACGCGCTGCGACGCGATCAGATCGGCTCGAAGCGCGCCTGAAAGAACCGCAGGTGCTTCGGCTCGTAGACCATCTTCAGCCCGCGGGCGCGGCCGCGTTCGTCCCACACGGCGGCGACCGACTCGGCGGTCACGTCCATGTGCGCCTGCGTGTAGACGCGACGAGGGATCGTCAGCCGCACCAGCTCAAGCCTGGGGAAATGGTGCTCCCCGGTGCGCTTGTCGCGACCGGCCGAGACGATGCCGCGCTCCATCGCTCGCACGCCGGAGTCTTCGTAGAGGTTCGCCGCGAGCGCCTGCGCAGGAAACTGGTCCTGCGGGATGTCGGGGTAGAAGGCCCTCGCGTCGAGGTAGACCGCGTGTCCGCCGATGGGGCGCACCACCGGGACGCCCCAGCCGTGCAGCTTGTCGCCCAGGTAGCGCACCTGCCCGATGCGAGCGCGCATGTGATCGTCCTGCACCGACTCCTCGATGCCGCGGGCCATCGCCTCCATGTCGCGACCGGCCATGCCGCCGTAGGTGTGCAGCCCCTCGTAGACCACGACCAGCGCCGAGGCCTCCTCGTAGAGGGCCTCGTCGTTGAGCGCGAGCCACCCGCCGATGTTGACCAGCGCGTCCTTCTTGCCGGACATGGTGCAGCCGTCGCTGTACGAGCAGAACTCCAGCAGGATCTCGGCGACGGACCTGCCCTGGTAGCCCGGCTCGTTCTGCTGGATGAACCAGGCGTTCTCCACGGCCCGGGTGGCGTCGAGGAAGATCCGGATGCCGTGTCGGCGGGTCAGCGCGCGCACGGCCTTCATGTTCTCCATCGCGATGGGCTGTCCGCCCGCCATGTTCACCGTCGCCGCCACGCAGACGTACGGAACCTTCTCGGCGCCCACCCGCTCGATCAGCGCCTCGAGCGCCGCGAGGTCGATGTTGCCCTTGAACAGGAACTCGCTGGCCGGATCGTGCGCCTCGGGGATCACCACATCGACGAAGGTCCCGCCCGCGGCCTCCTGATGGTGGCGGGTGGTGGTGAAGTACATGTTGCCGGGCACGTAGTCGCCGGGCTTGATGCAGATCTGCGAGAGGATGTTCTCCGCCCCGCGGCCCTGGTGAGTCGGCGTGATGTACCGGTAGCCGTAGTGCTTCTGGATCGCGGCTTCGAGGTTGTAGAAGTTCCTGCTGCCCGCGTAGGCCTCGTCCCCGAGCATCATGCCCGCCCACTGCCGGTCGCTCATGGCGTTGGTGCCGGAGTCCGTGAGCAGGTCGATGTAGATGTCCTCGCTCCGCAGCAGGAAGGTGTTGTAGCCCGCCTCGACGATGGCCCTCCGGCGCTCCTGCGCGGAGATCATCCTCAGGGGCTCGACCATCTTCACCTTCCACGGCTCGGCCCACGAGCGCTCGACCGGTCTTGGCGTGTTCTTCATGGGCCGGTCGTTAGGTGCCGCGCAGGCCGCTCGACTTGTCCCCGGTCAAGTCGCCGCTACCGCGGCCCGCGCGCTACAGCACCAGCTTGTAGCCCCGGCCGTACACCGTGAGGATGTGCTGCGGCCGGTCGGGCGTGGTCTCGATCTTCTTCCGTAGCTTCACGATGAAGTTGTCCACCGCGCGGCTGTTGATCGCCTGCACGCCCCACACGCGATCGAGGATCTCGTCGCGGCCGATGGCCTCGCCCGCGCGCTCGAGCATCAGCCGCAGGAGCTCGACCTCGTAGGAGGTGAGCGCCTCCTCCTTGCCGTCGAGCACCACCACGTGGCCGGCGAGGTTCACCTCCGCGCGGCCGATGCGCACGGAGGCCGGGGCGGTGGTCCCCCGCTCGACCCGGCGCAGCGCGGCGCGCACCCGGGCCGCGAGCTCGCCCAGCGAGAAGGGCTTGGTCACGTAGTCGTCGGCGCCCGCGTCGAGCCCGCGGATCTTGTCGCTGTCCTGGCTGCGCGCCGACAGGATGAGAATGGGCACCGTGCGGGACCAACGTCGGAGCTGGACGCAGACCTCGTAGCCGTTGGTGTCCGGGAGCATGAGGTCGAGCAGCACCAGGTCGGGGCTGGCCGTGCGCGCGAGCTCGACCCCCTGACGCCCGGTGGGGGCGTGCACCACGCGGTAGCCCTCGAAGGCGAGCGCATCGGTGATGCCCAGGGCCATCGCGGGCTCGTCCTCCACCAGCAGGATCAACTTCTCGGGGTTCATTCGGGTTTGGGCTTCGGTGGCGCAGGCTACCCGATGGGCGGGCGGCGCTCCATCGCGGCGCGCGTTGACCCTCGTCCCCGCGGCGTGCCATTCCCTCCGTCCATGCGAAACGAGTCGCGCGCCCTCTACCCCGACATCGAGGCCCACCACGTCGGCACCCTCCGCGTGTCGCCCTTGCACGAGATCTACTACGAGGTCTCCGGCAACCCCGAAGGCAAGCCGGTGGTGTTCCTGCACGGCGGGCCCGGCGGGGGGAGCGACCCTCGCTACCGGCGCTTCTTCGACCCGGCGCGCTACCGCATCGTGCTCTTCGACCAGCGCGGCAGCGGCCGCAGCACGCCCTACGCCTCGCTCGAGGACAACACCACCTGGCACCTCGTGCAGGACATCGAGACCCTGCGCGCGCACCTGGGCATCGCGCGCTGGCAGGTCTTCGGCGGCTCCTGGGGATCGACCCTCGCCCTCGCCTACGCGGAGAGCCACCCCGAGCGCGTCACCGAGCTCATCCTCCGGGGCATCTTCCTGCTGCGCCGCAAGGAGATCCAGTGGTTCTACCAGCAGGGCGCGAGCGAGCTCTTCCCCGACGCCTGGGAGCGCTTCGTCGAGCCCATCCCCGAGGCCGAGCGCCACGACCTGGTGAGCGCCTACCACAAGCGCCTCACCGGCGATGACCCGGTCGAGCGCTCGCGCTGCGCCGTCGCGTGGAGCGTCTGGGAGGGCAGCACCAGCCGCCTCGTGCCCGACGCGGACATGATCCGCCGCACCGGCGACGCCCACTTCGCCGAGGCCTTCGCGCGCATCGAGTGCCACTACTTCGTCAACCGGGGCTTCCTCCGCTCGGACGCGCAGCTGCTCGACGACGTCCCTCGCATCCGCAACATCCCCGGGGTGATCGTGCAGGGCCGCTACGACGTGGTCTGCCCGATGGACTCCGCCTGGGCGCTGCACCGCGCGTGGCCCGAGGCCGAGCTCGTGGTGGTGCCCGACGCCGGCCACGCGGTGATCGAGCCGGGCATCACGCGCGCGCTGCTCGCCGCGACCGATCGCTTCGCCTCGCGTTGACTCGGACCTCCCGCCCTCCCTAAGTTGGCCCCCACGATGGACATCAAGAAGACCCTGCTCACGCAGGCCATGAAGCTCGCGCAGAACCCGAAGGTGATGGAGTTCGCCACGAGCCCGAAGGTGATGGAGGTCGCCATGAAGGCGATGGCCACCCGGGCGCAGGTGACGACGGCGGTGCACGGCGCGACCAGCTCGGTGGCGCGCGGGCTCAACCTCGCCACGCGCGACGAGGTGAAGGAGCTTCGTCGCACCATCCGCAAGCTCGAAGACCAGCTCGCGGCGAGCCGGGCGGAGGCAGGCGAGAAGCCGTGAGGGCCCGCGCCGCGGTGGGGCTGCTGTTGCTGGTCGCCGGCTGTCACGCCCAGGCGACGACGACGGTGGACGCCACGGCGCACGCCGGCTCCGGCCGGTCCCACGCTTCCGGGGGCAGGTCCCGCGCCGACGGGCGCGAGTCGTCGACGCGAGAGGGCGGAGGCTCCCGCAGCGGCGCCCCCGCGGCGCCTCCCGCGAGCGCGGCGCAGCGTCGCTACGAGGAGGGCGTCTCCGCGGCGGGTCGGCACGACTGGACCGTGGCGGCGGCGGCCTTCAGCGACGCGTACGACCTCGAGCCGTCGACCGAGCTGGCCTTCAACACGGGCCGGATGTTCGAGCACCTCGCGGACTTCGAGCGGGCGACCGAGTGGTACCAGCGGGTGCTCGCGAGCAACCCCTCCTCGGCGGTGCGCGCGCAGGTGACCGCGCGGCTGGCCAACGTGCAGCGCGACGCCCAGCGACGCCGCGACGGCATCGCTCAGGCCGCGCCGGACGACGCCGCGCTCTCCGCGGAGGCGTCGGTGTGGTTCAACCGAGGGCTGCAATTCTTCCGTCGGCACCGCTGGCGCGAGGCGCTGCAGTCCTTCGAGACGGCCAACCAGTTCGTGCAGAACGCCGGCGGCAGCGTGGCCGAGCTGATGTTCAACCTCGGCGTGACCCACGAGCACCTGGGGCACCGGGGCGAGGCCGAGGCGGCCTTTCGCTCGTACCTGAGCGCGCGGCCCGACTCGCCCGACCGGGCGGAGATCGAGCAGCGCATCCAGCGGCTGCGCCAGCCTCGTTGATCTAAGGGGTGGACGGGAGGGCGGCGTACGCGGGGACGGTGCCGGTCGTGGCGCGCAGGAAGGCCACGATGCGCTGGATCTGGGCGGCGTCGAGGTCGCGGCCGAGCTGCACCGCGGCCATGATGCGCACCGCGTCTTCGAGCCTCGTGGCGTACCCGTCGTGGAACCACGGCCCGGTCTCCGCCACGTTGCGCAGCGTCGGGACCTTGAAGAGTCGCCGGTCGGCCTCGCGGTGGGTGACGTTGTAGCGCCCCTCGTCCTCGTGGGTCAGGGGAGTGCCCCGGAGGGCGAAGTAGTCGCGCACCGCGCCCATGCGCTGGTACGAGCCGCCGCCGATGTTGATGCCGTTGTGGCAGGTGGTGCAGCCCACCGACTCGAAGAGCCGGGCGCCCTCGCGCTGCTCGTCGTTGAGCGCCCGGTCGTCCCCGCGCAGGAATCGGTCGACGGGCGACGGGGTGATGAGCGCCTCCTCGTACACGGCGATGGCGTCGCGGATGTTCGCCTCCGTGAGGCCGTCGCTGGGATAGCTCTCGCGGAAGGCGGCCACGTAGTCGGGCGAGCGGCCGAGCGTGGCCACCACGTTGGGCCACGTGTGGCCCATCTCCAGGGGGTTGGCCACGGGCCCGGCGGCCTGCTCTCGGAGGTTGGCCGCGCGCCCGTCCCAGAACTGCACGAAGTGGTAGCGGGAGTTGAACACCGTGGGGGAGTTGATCCCGCCGACCTGGCCGCGAACGCCGAGCGAGGTGCGGCGCCGGTCGGTGCCGCCCGTGTTGATGGCATGGCAGCTCGCGCAGGAGAGGGTGTTGTCGATGGAGAGCGCGGTGTCGTGGAAGAGCCGCCGGCCGAGCACCATCTTGCGCTGATCGAACTCGACCGCGTCCGGGAGCGCCTGGAGCGCGGCCCGGAGCCGACGAAGCTCCGGCGGGCTCTCCGGGTGCGTGGAGGGCTCCGTGTACTCGCGGGCCGGGGGGCGCTCGCGGGCGTCGTGGCAGGCCTCGAGGGAGGCCGCGCCGAGGGCGACGGCGCCGACGGCGCCGAGGAGCTTGAGCGATGAACGGAGAGACATGGCGGGTCTGATGCTCCTTCTCAGGGGGCGGGTGCGCGCGGGGCCGGCGCCGGGAGGACCCGGAACGGCGCCCTCGCGCGGCCTTCGCCCGCGTTGACCACGCGGACGGTGAGCGGACCGGTCTGCGCCCCTTCGGGCACCTGGCACTCGACCGTGGTGGGAGTCACCGCGGAGGTCGGGCAGGTGAGCGTCCCGATGGTCACGCCGACGGTCGCGATGTCGCTGCCGAAGTTGCGGCCGCGGAGGGTGATGCGGGCCCCGGGCGCCGCCGCCGCGGGGACCACCGAGGTCACCACCGGCGGAACGGTGATCGTGAAGGGCTGCGTCGAGCTGACCGGCTGGCGGCCGTCGGCCTCGACGGTGATGGTCCCGCCGCGGGAGTTGCGCGGGACCGTGAAGACGATCTCCGTGGTGGAGTTGCGCGTCGGCCGGACCACCTGAGCGCCGAGGCGCACCGAGAGCCGGGCGGGGTCGGGCTCGAAGCCGGTGCCGCGCAGGGTCACCGTCGATCCCAGCGGGCCCGCCGGAGGATCGACCGCCTGCAGCAGGACCGGCTGCAGGACGAAGAACTCCATCGGCGCCGTGCCGGAGCCCTGGAGCCTCCCGATGACCTGGAAGCGCCCGGTCTGGGCGTCGCGGGGAACGGTCACCGTGATGGCGTCGCGGGCGTACGACTCGATGGCAATCTCGGCGCCGTTGAGGCGCACGGAGGCGAGCGAGCGGTCGGCGGGGAAGTTGGTTCCGCGCAGGGTGACGCGGGTGCCGGGGATGCCGCGCTCGGGCTCGAGCGCCGTGATGTGCGGGCGCAGCGTGACCATGAAGGGGTCGTGCACGTGGGCGGTGCCGCTGCCGGCCACGGCGACGGTCCACTGCCCCGAGCGGGCGCCCGCGGGCACCTCGACCACGAGCTCGGTCGGCGTGGCGCTCACCACGCGCGCCGCGATCGTGCCGAGCTGCACGGTGTTCTCCGTGAGCACCGTGGAGAACCCGGTGCCCGTCATCGTCACCCGCTCTCCGATGTCCCCGGCCCGCGGGTCGAAGCGCGCCACGCTCACGGGTGCCATCACCCTGAACTCCGTGGGGGACAGCACCGGCCCGACCCCTCCGGCGGTCACCGCGACGTGCCCGCTCGCGGCCCCTTCGGGCACCGTCACCACCACCGCCGTCGGCGCCGCGCTGACCACCGTCGCGTTCGCTGTTCCGAAGGCCACGGTCACCCGCGAGGCCTCGGTGCCGAAGTGCTCGCCCCGCAGCGTCACGCGAGCGCCCGGCGCGCCGGAGGTGGGCTCCATCACGCGCACCACCGGGGCCGGGCCCACGAAGAGCCGATGGGCCGTCTCGTAGCGCCCCGCGCTGGGAACCTCCACGGCGATGGTACCGGTCGCCCCGTCGACGGGGATCTCCACCTCGAGCTCGGTGGGCGTCGCGCGCACCACCCGCACCGGCCGCCCCCCGAGGGTGACGTGGTCGAGCGCTGGCGTCGGCGAGAACCCCGCGCCCCGCAGCAGCACGTGCCCGCCCGGAGCGATCGCCGGCGGGACCATCTCCCGCACCGTGAGCCTCGCGCTCAGGGTGAGCTCTCCCCCGCTGCGAGCCTCGCCCCCGGCCGTGCGCACGAACACCGGACCGCTGGTGGCGCCGTCGGGGATGATCACCCGCAGCGCGCCGGAGTCGCCCGCGCGCACGACCATCGGCACGTTGCCCACGCGCACGCTGTTGTCCGAAGGGCGCGCGGCGAAGTTCTCCCCTCGGATGGTGACCTCCATCCCCGGCGCGGCGGCCGCCGGGTCGACGCTGCGCACCACCGGCGCGGGCAGCCGCTCGGTCACGCGGAAGGTCTCCGGCGACTCGGTCTCGTCGGCCCCCGCCGCGAGCACGAAGCGCCCGCTGCGAGCGTCGTCGGGCACGGTCACCGTGATGCGCTCGGGCAGCACCTCCGTCGGCGTCACCGGCCGCTCGTTGAAGAGCACCCGCAGCCCCCGCGAGAAGCCCCGGCCCTCGATGCGCACCCTCGTCCCCGGCGGACCGGCGGTGGGCACGATGCGCTCGATCATCGGCCGCGTCTGCGCGAACGCCACCGCCGCCTGCCCGCAGGCCAGCCACACACCCACGGCGCTCACGCGCGCTCCGAACCTCATCGCATCGCCTCCAGGCTAGGCATGACGCTCAACCGACGTCCGCGGCAGGCTCGTCGTCGCGGGCCCCCTCGGCGTGGTGCACGTCCGCCAGGTCGTCAAAGATCTCGTCCATCGGAACGGTCGACCCGCTCAGCGCCAGCGCCGCCGCCACGAGGTGCTTTGTCGCCTCGTACACGCGCAGCCAGTGCTGCCGCGCCGCCTCGAGCCCGGCGCTGCGAACCTGGCGCAGGCGCACGCGCTGGTCGGCGGCCAGCACCGTGTCGAGGCCGTGCCGAGCGCGGGCGATCTCGTCGCGCCAGTGCCCCTGCTCGCGCACCGAGGCGCCGAGCTCGTCGAGCGACCCGAGCACGTGGTCGAGCGCCGCGAGCAGCCGCTGCGGGCCGCGCTGCGAGAGCGTCGACGCGGGCTCCACGAAGAACGCCCCGTAGGGGACGCTCCCCGGCCGGTGCGACTCCAGGTGCCGGGCGAAGCGGATGAGCACCTCGCGCGCCTCCGCGAGGGGCGCCTCGCGAGCCACCGTCGCCTCGTGGAGCTCCGGGTCCGCCGAGCGCGCCTGGTGCAGCTGCTGGGCGACGCCGTCCGTCGCCGACCGCAGCGCGCCCAGCGCGAGGTGGAGCGCGGGGTCGAACTCGCGCAGCCGCCCGGCGAGGTGGTGCGCCACCTGCTCGATCGCATACTCGCCGTAGATCCTCGTCTCGTCGTAGTCGATGTACGCGTCGGCCATGGCGCGGAGGATTCAGCCACCGCCGCGCGCTTGTAAAGAACCCGGTGCGTGAAGCACCCGCTCCCGGTCGATCGGCCTGTAAGCCCGCGGCGAGGGCGCGCGTTCTCCTCCACGAGATGAGCCCACTGCCCGACGCCCCCCGCACCTCCGCGCTTCCGTCGCGCCGGGATTGCGCCTATGTTCGCCGCGAGCTGTTGCCCTATGGTCCTGACCGCGCCCGCCGCCGAGGAGAAGGCCCTCGTCGAGGCCGCCCAGGCCGGCGACGTGGAGGCGATCCGCATGCTCCTCGACCGGGTGTCGCGGCCGCTCTACGCGGCGGTGATCCTGCCTCGCATCGGCATCGCCGCGGACGCCGAGGACATCCTTCGCGAGACCCTGCTCCGCGCGCTCGACCGGCTGCACACCTTCCACTGGACCGGCGCCGGGTTCTTCCCCTGGCTGCGGCAGATCGCGGTGCACCAGGTGATCGACCACGTGCGACGGGTGCAGCGCCGCACGCGCCTCGAGGAGCGCTTCGAGCGGCAGGCGGCGGACGTGATGCCGCTGCACCACGCCGGGGCCGAGGAGGCGCTGATCGACCAGCAGGAGCGGGCCCTCTCGCTCAAGACCATGAGCGTCGCGATGGACGCCCTCAATGACCGGTACCGCGCGGCCATCACCCTGCGGCTGCTGGAGGAGAAGAGCCGCGAGGAGTGCGCCGAGGCGCTCGGCGTGACGCTCGGCAACTTCGACGTGATCCTGCACCGCGCGTTGGCTGCGCTAAGAAAGGCCTATGGTGTGCGATGAGCGCTCCCGACGAACGCTGGAACCCTGACGACGGCCCCGCCCCCACGGACGAAGAGCGCGCCGAGGCGGCCCGGCTGTCCGACGCCCTCACCCGCCCGAACGCCCCCGAAGACCCCGCGCTGCGCGAGCTGGTGGCGGTCGCACGCCGGGTCCACGCGACGGCCCACCCGGCCCGCGACGAGCAGCGCGCGGTGGTCGATCGCGTCACCCGAGAGGTGCTCGCCCCCACGCGCACGCTGGCCTCTCCCGCGCGCGCCCTCGTGCGCCGGCTCTGGCCCTTCGCGGTCGCCGCGGCGGCCGTGCTCGTGGTGGGCGTCTCCGTCGGCCGCGCCCGCCCCGACGCGGCGCACCCCGCGCCCAGCATCTCGCGCGACGTCGACGACGTGCTCCGCGCCCCGGTGCGCCCGGGCTCGGCCTCGGCGCCCTCGACCCGGGTGTACGAGGCGAGGCTCACCGCGTGGCGGGAGATCTATCTGAGCCGGGGTTCGCGATGAGCCTGCGCTTCGTCCTGGCGGTGGCCCTCGGGCTGGCGCTGCTCGCGGGCTGCGCCAACCACCCGGCGAGCCACGGGGAGGCGCCCTCCAACGAGGCCGTGATGGCGCTGCTCGGCACCGTGCGCGCGCTCCACCACGAGGCCGACGTGTTCGAGGGCGCCGGGGACTTCGAGCGGGCGACCGGCGCCGTGCGGCGCATCCTCGCCCTGGAGTACCCGCGCAACATGGCCGAGGCCGAGGACCTGCGCGCCGACGCCTACGGCCGACTCGCGGAGCTCGCGCTGCGCCGTGCCGCGCCCGACGAGGCGCTCTCGCTGTCCGACACCGGGCTGCGCGACACGCACCGGGAGAGCGTGCTCCGGGCCCGGCTGATGATGGTCCGCGGGCAGAGCCTCGGGGCGCTGGCCGACCGCGCCCACGCCGCAGCTGACGAGGACGGCGCACGGCAGATGCGCGAGCGGGCCGTCGAGGCGCTCGAGGCCTCCATCGCCCTCAACCAGCGGCTGCTGCAGCGGCTCGCGGACGGAGGCGCACCTTGAGGCGCGCAGCGGGCGCGGTGCTCGCGGTGGGCGTGTGGGGTCTCGGCTGCGCGGCCGCGCCGGCGTACCGCGTGGCCTCGCCGTCGAGCGCGTCGGCGCCTCCCTCGACGACACCGAGCACGCGGTCGATCAGCGTCGACTCCCCCGGAGGAGGCTTCGCCACGCCTCCCCCGTCGGCCTCCCGTCCGGCGCAGGTCGAGCGACCGGCGCCTCGCTTCGACGCCGACCGGGAGCCCTCGACCGCGCAGCCCGTGCAGCCCGCGCCCCCGCCCGCGGCGACCGGGAGCGTGACCACCCAGAGCCTCGGCGAGTCGACCATCGTCTCGGCCCAGGGGGCCGGGGTCGACGAGGGCGAGCGCGCCGTCCGCGAGGCGCGCATCGGGGCGCAGGTGCAGCGCATCCGGGAGGAGCAGATCCGCCTCGCCACCAACCCCGGCGTCTGCCACGACGTGTGCTTCGCGGCGGGCTCGATCTGCCTCGCGGCGCAGGAGGTCTGCCGCCTCACCGGGGACGCCGACGTCCGCTGCGAGCGCGCCCGCGCCGCCTGCGCGGACGCTGGTCGACAGCGCGATGGCAGCTGCCCCGTGTGCCCTCCGACGCACTGAGCACGCCCGGGGTCGCGTGCTAGCGTGGCCTGTCATGACTCGCGCGCCTGCCCTCGCTTCGCTCGTCGCGGTCTCGCTGCTGTCGACCTCCTTCGCGTTCGCGCAGGTCCCGCCCCCCGAGGCGCTCCCGCCGCCTCCTCCCGCGGCGACACCGCCCACCGCGACGCCTCCCGCGGCGGCGCCGACGGCCGCTCCCCCCGCCGCGCCCATCACCGCCTCCTCGGTGCTCACCCCGAGCGCCGCGTGGAACCTCACTCCCCCTTCCCCCCAGCGCGCCTTCACCCGCGAGCGCCTGCGGCTGATCAACCAGTCCCTCATCGGGCTGCCCGAGCGCAGCCGCTCGGGTCGCATCACCGAAGGCATCATCAACCTCGCGCTCGGCGGCGGTCTGTTCGCGCTCGGGTTCCTGTTCTCCTCGGACACCGGTGCCGCCTCGCCATTGCGCACGCTGCTGTGGTTCCAGGGCGGCTACAGCGCGCTCAACGGCGCCGTCGGGCTCGCGTGGACCCCTGCCCGCGAGCGCCTCCCTCCCGTCTACGCCGCCATGCCCGTGCGCACCGGCGCCCAGCGCAGGGCGCGGCTCCAGTACGGCGAGGAGGCCCTCGACGAGATGGCCCGCGACAGCCGGCTGCGCCGCACCCTCACCGGCGTCGGCAGCGCGGTGCTGGGCCTCGGCACCCTGGCGATCCTCTACCGCGACCAGATCTTCGACAACGCCGCGATGCCCGAGCCCGCGGAGTACAACTACCTGATCATCGGGCTGTCCCTGGTGGGCGTGGCGGCCAACGTGATCACGGTCTTCTCGCAGACCGAGGAGGAGCGCCTGCGCGCGAACTATCGACAGGAGCTTCAGCTGCTCCGGGAGAGCAGCGAGGAGTGACCGGGGCGGTGGGCTAGCGGGCGGGCGCCGCGGGACGGGCAGGCGCCGCGGGGCGGGCA
>CBIHPK010000086.1:0-33649 GCA_966211675.1 uncultured Myxococcaceae bacterium | reverse complement strand
GCGTCGACGCGGCGCGACAGCGGCTCCGGCGCCTCTCCGCGCGCGCCGTGCGCCCGCTGCTCGACGCGCTCGCCGAGCCGGGCGTGGAGCGTCAGCTCCTTGCGGTGCGCCTCCTCGGAGCGCTCCAGACCCCCGACGCGGTGCAGTCGTTGCTGGGGGTCGCCTCGCGCCCTGGCGTCGACGCCACCACCCGGGTCGAGTCGCTGCGCGCGGCCGCGACCTGCGCCGACGCTCGCGCGGTGCCTTCGCTGGTCGCGATGCTTCGTGGCGAGGACGCCCCCGCCGCCACGCTGGCCGCCTGGGCCCTCGCTCGCCTCCAGGGACCCGCCGTCGAGCCCGCCCTTCGCGCCGCCCTCCAGCGTCCTGACGCCGCGGAGGCCGCCGCCATGTCCGCGCTCGCCCTGGCCGCCCGTCGCGCTCTCTCCGCCCGCCCGCTGATCGCTTCGGTCCTCGCGCGAGAGCCCGATGGCCTCGTGCGCGCGGCGGCGATCGTCGCCTGGTCGGCCCTCTCCCCGTCCGGCCCGGAGGCGGCTTCGGCGCTCTCGTCCGCGGGCGAGCTGGGCCCGTGGTCCCGCGGCGCCTCGCTCGCGGCGATGGGTCCGCTCGCGAGCTCGCAGCCCTCGCTCCGTCCGAGGCTCTGGGCGGCGGTCTACCTCCCGGCCCACACCGCCGCGCCCTCCGGAACCTCCCTCTCCGACCTCGCCGTCCGCGCCCTCGCTCGCAGCGCGCACGGTCGTCCCCTGCTCGACGGCCCGGCGTGGCGCGACCCCTCGCTCGCCGACGGCGCCGCCCGGATGCTCACCTCGCTGCTTCGCCCGGCCTCCCCCTCCGGGGACGCCGAGGCGGCTCTGCAACGCGACGAGGCGCTGGCCATCTCCGCTCTGCGCTCGGCCCTCGCCGACCCGGCGCAGCGCGCCGTCGCCATCGCGAGCCTCGACCGACCCGCGGCGCTCGCCCCCCTCGTCGAGCAGCCGCTCGCCAGCGCGACCCCGGCCACGCGCTCGATCCGGGCCCGGGTCCTGTCGGCCCTCGCTCCCTCGCTGATCGCCGCCTGGCCGGCCCTCCCTCGCGCCTCCGACGCGCCGTTGCTCCGCGTGATCGGGCAGGTCGACGACCCGGCCGCGGTGGCGGTGCTGCGCGGGGCGTCGAGCGCGGCGGACCCCTCTCTTCGCCTCATCGCCGCGCGCTCTCTCGCGACGCTACGGGCGCCCGTCGAGTCCCCGGGCACGGCCGCTCCGTCGATGGCGCGCGTCGACGCCCACTCCCGATGGTCCGACCGGCTGCTGGCGGTGGAGTCGGTGGGCCGGTCGAGCGAGCCGGACGCGACGCGAGCGCTCGCCGAGGCGGCGCTGCACGATCCCTACGCGTGGGTGCGACGCGCGGCGCTGAGGCTGCTGCGGGGACGCACCGACGCGTTGGTGGAGCCTACGCTGCGACAGGTGCGAGACCACGACCCGGACGCCACGGTGAGGGCGGAGGCGCTGGAGGCCCTCCGGCCTCGCTGAGCGATCACTCCGCGCGGACGCGGACGACCTGATCGAAGACCAGCGACGCGCGATCGATGCCGCTCACCGCGAAGGGGATCACCCGCAGCCGGTGGACCGAGAGGGTGCCGCCCTGGCGGAGGAGCTCCCGCACGCGGTCGACCTGCTGGGCCTCGAGGTCGAAGGAGCCGTCGTCGCGAGCGCTGCACGAGAGCGTGCCGGCGCCCTCGAAGACCACCGCCACCCGATCGGTCGAGGCGCCGCGCGCCCAGCGCAGCGAGAGGCCGCCGCGACGGGGCAGCGAGACCGCCGCGCCGTGGGCGAGCGGGAGCGCGTCGTCCCCGATGCGAAGCTCGGCCATCGGCTCGGGGGGCGCGCCGCTCACCTCGAAGGCGCCTCGGAGCGTCGTCGGATCGCCCGCGGCGGTGAACTGCCACGCGCCCGCCGGGAGCTCCCCGTCGAGGCCGTAGACCACGCCGGAGACGACGTTCCAGAGGTCGGGCAGGCGGTGCGGGGACATGCGGGCCACCAGCGCGTCGGCGCGGGCGTCGATGGCGCCCACGTCGAGCAGCTGCACCTCGGCCTGCGTCGAGTCGAGCCCTTCGCCCATCGCCCCGCGCTCGGTACAGCCCGCGGAGGTGGCCGCCGGGGGCGCCCCCACCAGCGCCGGCAGCGCCTCGGCCTGAACGCCCTGCGAGCGGAAGAAGCGCCCGCCCACGTGCACCCGCGCTCCGCCGCCGTCGTCCACGCGCTCGACGAACACGATGCCCTGGGTGCGCGACGACACGTCCGCGTCGAGCACGGCGTCGGGGCCCGCGCCCGTACAGCCGACGCCGAGGGCCCCGAGAACCGCGAAGAGACCAGATGAACGACGAAGCTGCAGCACCGCTTCCCAGTATAGGGAGGGATGGCCCCCGGAGGCAACGAGTCTCCCACACGGGAGCACCCGTTCCGCGCTCGGGATCATCCGTGCTTCGATGCGCACCCCTATGGACTCCCACGACCTCGCCGCCGGCGCCGTCCTCGTCGGCGGCTTCGACGGACCTTCGCTCCCTCCGACCCTCTCCGAGCGCCTTTCCGAAGGGCGCCTCGCGGGCACCATCTACTTCCGCCGCAACATCACCGACGCCTCTCAGGTGCGCGACCTCTGCGCCGCCGTGCTGGCCTCCAGCGCGCTCTCCCCCCTCATCGCCCTCGACCAGGAGGGCGGCCGCGTCACCCGGCTCCGCGCCCCGGTGATCTCGCTCCCCCCGGCCCGCACCCTCGGCGCCCTCGACGACACCGCGCTCACCCGCGACCTCCACCGCTGCCTCGCCGAGGAGCTCGCCGCGGTCGGGATCAACTTCGACCTCGCGCCCGTGTGCGACGTCGACAGCAACCCGGCCAACCCGGTCATCGGCGACCGCTCCTTCGGGCGCACCGCGGCGGTCGTCGCCCGCCACGCCGTCGCGGCCATCGAGGGCCTCCGCTCGGGCGCGGTGCTCGCCTGCGCCAAGCATTTCCCCGGTCACGGCGACACTGCGACGGACAGCCACCACGAGCTCCCGGTGCTGCCGCACGACCTCGCCCGGCTGGAGGCCGTCGAGTTCGCTCCCTTCCGCGCCGCCATCGCCGCGGGCGTGGACGCCGTGATGACCGCTCACGTCCGCTTCGACGCGCTCGACCCCGCGGTCCCGGCCACGCTCTCTCGCGCGGTGATGACCACCCTGCTGCGCGAGGGCCTCGCCGCCCGCTCCGACGTGGTGGTGGTCTCCGACGACCTCCTGATGCGCGCTGTGAGCGACCGATGGACCGTCGAGGAGTCCGCCCTCCTCGCCATCGACGCGGGCTGCGATCTCCTGCTGGTGTGCAGCGACCCCGACGCCCAGGAGCGGGCCCGCCTCTCGCTCGCCGAGCGCTCCCGCTCGGACGCCGCCTTCGCCGACCGGCTCCGCGACGCCGCCGAGCGGGTCTCCCGCCTGCGCTCTCGCATCACGCCGCGCATCGTCGCGGCGGAGGCCCTCGAGGCGCTCTGGCAGCGGCCGTCCCGCCTCGCCCTGCTCGAGCGGCTCGACGCGATGCGCTCGGGCCCTGGGGCCGGCGTCGACCCCACCGAGCGCAGCTAAACCGTCAGCGGGCGACGCGCACGCTCGTCCAGCTGATGGTGTTGGGGAACACCCGCACCGCCATCGTGGACGGGGTCGGCGTCCCGCCGCTGAGCTGCACCCGGAGGGTGACCGTGCTGCCGTTGGCCTCGTCCCCGGCCGGGACGTTGAGCACCAGCGCGAAGCCCCGGCGGCCGGTCCCGGCGACCGAGGGGGTGAGCTGCCCGGGGATCAGGTCGCTGTCATAGAAGGTCGTCGAGGCCGAGCTCGCATCGATCACCACGCCCGACACCCCGAGGCTGGGATCGGAGGCCTCGGTGATCAACACCACCACGTGGCCGAGGTCCGCGGAGGGTGCCCCTCCCTGGCCTGCGACCGCCTCCAGAACCCGCTCGGACCCGAAGGTCTCGAGGGTCACGCTCCCGCCGCCCGCGCGCACCTCCCGGTAGGCGCCGAAGGTCGCGCGGCTGGCAGAGACGGCGCGCACGCCGATCACGGGGACGCCGCCGTCGGCGAGCGTGGGCAGCACCCCGGTGAGCGTGAAGGCCCCGTCGGCGCCGGTCATCGCGGTGGTCGTGGCGTCGTCGACGGCGCGAATCGTCCAGCCCGACACCGCGGTACGGGTCACCGTCGCGGTGGGCGGGAGCTGGTTGAGCACCACCACGCTGCCGCCGACGTTGTAGCGGGAGAGCCCGACGTCCGACGCGAAGCCGCCATCGACCCCGGTGGGGTTGCCGCCGCCCGAGACGGAGGGGTTCGACCCGGCGCAGGACGACCCATCGGGGCAGGGGAGCGAGGGCGGTCGGCTGGCCGTCTCGGTACAGCCAAGCCACAGACCCGCAACCAGCCCCACGACGCGCTTCGCACCCATGGAAATCAGCCTAGTACAGCGCTCGCGGCGCGTCCCGATTCAGGCAGTGATCACAGCCGGCCTTCGCGGCGCCTCGCGGACATCGCCTCGAACTCCTCGTCGACCCGGGCCTTCGCCTCCGAGGCCGGATCGGAGGGGGCCACCCGGACGCCGGTGCGGTCGCCCTGCGACACGCCCTGGAAGGTGTACTGGAGCAGTCCGTCGGAGTTGACCTCGAGCTGAGCCCGGCCCCGCTCGCCCATGGACGAGAGCAGCCGGTCGGCGTCCCGCAGCGGGAGCTGGAGGTTGTGCGCGACCTCGGCGGTGGTGAGCACGCCCTTGCGCGACGCCGCCATGGCCAGGATCGCCTGCTCCGTCGCGGAGTCCTTGGCCTCGACGCCTCGGGCCTGCAGTCGCCGGCTGGCGGAGAGCAGCAGCAGCGCCGTCAGCGCCGCGAGGCCGCCGAGGCCCACCCCGATGCCGAGGCCCACCCAGGCGGAGATGCTGAGCGCCGCGGCCACCAGCGCGACCACCACGCCCACGAGGCCGCCGAAGGCGATGCCGCCGAGGAGCACCGCCCAGGCGAGCACCCCGGTGATGACCCCGCCCACCCGGTGCGCCGAGCCCACCAGGTTGAGCGGCACCGCAGAGAGCGGGCCCCTCGTGGCCCCGCAGCCGGAGCACACCACCGCGCCGCCGCGGATGAGCGTGGGGGCGGTCTGCCCGCAGCGCTCGCACTTCGCGTCGTAGTAGGCGCGACCGCAGTGACCGCAGATGAGTTCGTTGGGGGGCATCGGCGCGCCGCAGACGGAGCACTGTTTCATGACCGATGACCTATAGGGACGAAGTCCCCCCGGCGCACGCTCAGAAGGTCAGCATGAACCGTCGCGAGCACCCCGAGGCGAGGGAGGCCGCGCGAGACATACGCGGGGTATTTCGAGCGCGGCCGACCGCTGCATCGGGGGGCGCAGCAGGTTCACGCTGACCTTCTCAGCCGTCGACCCCGAGGAGCCGGGCCATGGAGGCCTCGTCGGCGGGGGTGAAGGGGTAGCGCTCGAACTCCGAGGAGCTCACCCACTCGAAGGCGTTGACCGCGGCGGCGCGCAGCCCCTCGTCCCGCAGGTCGCAGTCGTAGAGGTGCAGGTCGACCGCGTAGGTCTCGTAGGTGTGGGTCACGAAGGAGATGAGCGCGCCGACCTCGATGTCCACGTCGAGGCGGTGGCGGAGTTCGCGCCGCAGCGCCTCCGAGTCCGACTCCCCCTCCTCGACCCTCCCTCCAGGGAACTCCCACAACAGCGGCAGCACCGCCGTCGGGCGCCGCTGCGTGATGAGGTACCGGCCGTCGCGCTCGATCACCGCGGCCACGACCCGGATGGTCCGCAGGGTATGGGGCTGTGTCGTCGCCATGGTGCCTGATGCTACGGGAGCGCTGGTCCGATGGACAATCCAGTTCGTCGGATAGCTTGCGACGGTGGGCCCGCGCCCTCTACCCTGCGCGCCGTTCCAGTGAGCGCCCCCGCACCGTCCCCGGAGTCCCTGCGTCCTCGGCCCGACGGCGGCGCCACCCTGCTCTTCGTCGGAGGCTCCCGCGCCGAGCGGGCCCGCCACGTCGACGAGCTCGCCCACGCGCTCGCGGCGCTCCCCTCTCCGCCGCTCCTCGTGCGACTGCGCCCCGGCGACTCGCCCTCGCAGGACGTCGTCGGCCGCATCCACGACGCCGTGGAGTCCGCGCTCACCCGGGCCCGCGCTCCCGGCGGGCTCTACGACGACCGCGGCGGCGGGCTCCTTCGCCACCTCGGCGGATGGATCTTCCGCGCCCGCACCGTCGGCCACCCCGGCCTGGTGATCGTCGTCGACGAGCTGCAGCGCCAGGTCGACCGCCGAGGCCGCCGCGACGACGACGGCGCCTCCGCCGAGCTCTCGGCGCTCCTCGCCTCCTGCGCCGGGAGGGCCCTCACCGTGGTCGCCTCGGTGCCCGCCTCCTCCGCGTCCGGAGCCCCCGCGCTCGCCTCCGCGCTCTGCGACGGCTTCTCGCAGCAGGTCCACCTCGGCGCTCCTCCGACGGTCACCCGCGACCCCTCGACGCTGGTGACCGCGCTCGCCGGGCGCTCCTTCGGACCCGACGCGCTCACCCGCGCCATCTTCGGCTGGCTCGACCTGCCCGACCCCACCGACGACCGCGTCGACGACGACACCGTGGTCGTCTTCTCCTCGCCCCTCACGCCGCCGCTCGTCCCCGAGCCCGCCGCGCTCGAGTGGTCCAGCGCCGCCGAGGCGCCCGCGTCCACGCCCTCCATTCCCCCCTCCGCCGCGCCCGTCGACGCCGACGAGATACACCGCTGGCGCTCGGTGCTCTCCGCCTCGGTGCGCGTCGCCGCCCTGCTCCCCGAGGCGCGCGCGCTGCGCTCCCACCCACCGGCCGACCGCGACGCCTTCATCGCCCGCTTCGTCGCCGGACCAATGCAGCTCCCCTGGCTGCGCGACGTCCTCGCGCGTGGCTCCTCGCTCGGCGAGCCCTCCGCCCGGATGAAGCTCGCGACCCGCGCCGTCCTCGCCGAGGTGCGCGCCGCCTGGGGCGCCGTGCGCGGTGAGCCCGACGACGCGACGCGCTGGTCGGCGCGGCTTCGGCAGGTGGCCGAGGAGGAGGGGGCTCGCGCCTCCGCGTGGTGGCTGCTGCCGGGATTGCGCGTCGACCTGATGGCGAGGCTGGAGTCGAGGGTGCTCGCCCCGCTCGGGTTCAAGCGCATCGACGGCGGGGTCACCCGCTCCCTCGCAGCGGCCTCGACGGTCGCGCCCGCCTCGTCGCGGGTCGCGCTCGGGGGCTCCGAGGCGACGCGCCTCGCGACCTACGCGATGGCCCTCGCCGAGCCGGGCTCGCTGGAGGACGCCGCGCTCCGCGCCGAGCAGAACGCCCTCGCCGCGATGCGCTCCTACGCGGGCGGATTCGTCGGCCGCACGGCCATCCTGCTCATGGCCGACGTCGGCGCGGCGGAGCCGGATCTGGCCCTCGAGGCGAGGCCGCTGGGAGGCGAATGCCCCTTCGCGGAGCTCGTTCCGTGGGGGCTCTACACCTTCGGGGGAAACGAACCATGAGGATCCTCTACCTGGGCATGCCCCTCGGCGCCCTGATGCTGCTGCGCGAGGGTCATCACCTCGTCGGCGCGTGCATCTCCCGCCCCAGCTCGCCGGGCATGACCCGCCTTCGACGCGCGCTCGCGGAGACGGCCTCGCCGCTGCTGGGTCGGCCCGACCTCACGCAGCCCACGGTGCAGGCGCTGCTCGCGTCGACGGAGCCCGACCTGATCGTGAGCTGGTTCTGGACGCGGCGCATCCCCTCGATGCTCATCGCCCTCGCGCCCCACGGGGGCATCAACGTGCACCCCTCGCTGCTCCCACGGCACCGCGGCCCCGACCCCTACTTCTGGACCCTCTACCGCGAGGACTCGGAGACCGGCGTCACCGTGCACCGCATCACCGACGCCTACGACCAGGGCCCGATCCTGCTGCAGCGGCGCGTTCCGGTGCCGCCTCGGGTCAACTCCTGGACGCTGGCGAGGGCCCTCGATCGGCCGTCGCTCGAGGCGGTGCGAGACGTGGTGCAGGGCATCGTGGAGGGGCGCTTCGTCGACGACGGGACCCCGCAGGACGAGTCCCGCGCCACCGAGGCCCCGAGGCCGACGGACGACGACTGCGAGATCCTCTGGGACCACCCCGCCTCTCGCGTCATCGCCCGCATCCGGGCGGCCTCGCCCGAGCCGGGGGCCTTCACCGGCCTGGGCGAGGGGACCCTGGTGGTGCTCGACGCAGAGCCCTTCCCGAAGGCGCCGCGCGGGCTCGAACCGGGCGACGTGGCCTGGCTCCCGGAGGGCGTGGTCGTGGCGTGCGGGGGCGGCGAGGCGGTGCTCCTCACTCGCGCCCGCAGCGAGGACGACGACACGATGCTGACCGGTCACCGCATTGCGACCCTGCTCCCCGGGCTCGAGAGGGTCGACGGATGATCCATCGTGCTTCCGTGCTGCTGGCCATGATGGCTCTCGGGTGTCGCACCCGTGAGACGCACCCGCCCGACCGGGCCGCGGTCGACGGCGGGGCCACGGCGGCTCCTCCCTCTCGCCCGGCGACGCCTCCGCCTTCGCCGATCAGCGTGCAGGGGCCGTGGCAGACCTCCGAGGCTCGCGGCGCTGCGGTGACCCCGGCACTCTGGCTCGACGGCGCGGTGCGGAGCGCGATGGCCATCCCGGCGGAGGACGCGACCGGGGCGGAGATGCGCTGGGTGCGCTGGAGCGACGGCAACGCGACGGTGGTGGGGCGGCACACGGTGCGCTGGATCCCGCCCGGATCGGCGATGTCGCTGGTGCCGAGGACGGGCGGCGCGACGGTGGTGTGGCCCACGGCGCCGGGCGGGGACGCGGGCGCCGGGTGGCGTGCGATCGACGTCGCGTCGACGGGCTTCGAGGGCAACGAGCGCGAGGCCACGCCGCTGGAGGTGGCGGCCTCGGAGTGGGCGTTGACGGCGATGGGTCGGCGCTCCCGCGAGGGCGTCGACGAGCCCGCGCCGGCGGTGACGCGAGCGAACGTGGCGCTGCGGGTGGAGCCGCGACGGGCGGTCCCGGTGGCGCTGCTGGGCGACGTGGAGCTGACCCGCGGCGACGACCTGATGGGCTTCGAGCGCGCCCTGGGCCTCGACCCCGACGACGCCTCCGGGCGCTGGGCGGCCCTCTCTCGCGGCCGCTGCCAGGACGCTCGGCTGGAGCTCTATCGCGTGCAGCGCGACCACTCGGAGTGGAAGGGCGCCGTGGCGATCGGCCGCGAGGTCGGGGTGCGCTGGCTCTCCGTCGACGCGGGCGCCTCCTCGGTGGTGGTGAGCTGGTACCAGGACCTCATCCCGATGCGGCTCCAGTGCACCCGCGGTTCGAACGCGCCCACGGTGGCCGACCAGGGGCTGCGCGTGGCCCTCTTCCCGAGGTGATCGAGGCGATGGAGCGAGCGCCGAGCACCAACGCCACGCGGCTGCTGAAGCAGCAGGGCGTCGAGTACACCGAGCACTTCTACCGCTACGAGGACCGCGGCGGGACGAAGGTCTCCGCGCGCGAGCTCGGGGTCGACGAGCACTCGGTCATCAAGACCCTGGTGATGGAGGACGACCAGAAGCGCCCGCTGGTGGTGCTGATGCACGGCGACCGCGAGGTGAGCACCAGGGAGCTCGCGCGGGTGGTGGGCGCCCGCAGCGTACAGGCGTGCAAGCCCGAGGTCGCCGACCGCCACTCGGGCTACCAGGTGGGCGGGACGAGCCCGCTGGGGACGCGCCGCGCGATGCCCGTGTACATCGAGCGCACGGTGCTGGAGCTGCCGCGCATCTACCTCAACGGAGGGAGCCGCGGGTTCCTGGTGGGGATCGATCCGAAGGTGCTGCTCGGGCTGGTGAAGCCGACGCTGGTGGACGTGGCGATCGAGAAGGGGTGAGCCAGAGGGGGCGTCGACGAGCTCGGTGGGGCGCCGAGCGGCTCAGTCGTCGATGGGCTCCAGACCCGCAATGCCGTCCTTCATGGCCTGGATCTCCTCCGGGGAGTGTCCCTGCCAGTCGAGGTGCTCGCCCACGACCCGAAGCGGCTCCCGGGAGCGATAGGACTTCGTCGGGTTCCCTGGATACTTCTTGTCCGTCAGATTGGGGTCATCCATGAATGGGCCGGTCGGTTCGACCAGGTAGACCCGGCCTGGACCGTCGCCCTTCGCCAGCTCCGCGCCCCAGGTGGCTGCATTGAGGGTTTCGCTGAAGTAGACCCACGGGGTCTTCCGAGCGACGTAGTTGGAGGCATAGCCGGGTTCGATCAGGTCGCCGGGCTTCAGGTCGGCCCTGGTGCCATGGAAGAAGCGCCGCGCGCTGGTGTCGGAAGGGGTCGATGGTGCTGTGGGGTTGCTCATTGGCTATCTCGACATCGGTTGGTGGCGATGAATCTTGGGAGAAGAGCCGGCGCGTCCACGCCGTGGGCTTCACGCGCCTCCGACGCCGAACCACCCGCGCCCGAGGCGCGAGGACGCAGGCCGCCCAACGACCTGCCGATGTGACCCCGCGGGGGGCGCGATGGCTTGGCGGCGGGTGCAGTGGGAGCGGTCGCCAACATCGGCTCGTTGGGCACGCCCGGCGTAGCAACGAGCCACGCGCTCGCAACGACAGGCGTACGCAACGACGTCGGTTCCAGCGGCATCTGGCTCACTGATGGAATGACTCCTTCGGCCGGACCAACGTTCGAAGCGTCTTCAGCTTCCGCGGGCGATGCTTTGCCCACGCGATCTCGGAGCCATCGCCGAGCGCCTCGTATATGGGAAGAAGCTCGGTGATGCCTTCGAACTCCCACTTCACGCGGACTCCACGCGGGCCGCCGCGATACGGCTTCGCTTCCTGGCGTGCGACCTTGCTGGCCTTCGCGTACGCCTCGTCGAGACTCTTCGCCTTGACCAGAATGGTGTTCTCCCACGACAAGAATCGCTCTTCAGGGTCATCCCGCTTCTCGTCAGAAAGCTCGACGAATCGAAGCAGGTACGAAGCCAGATACCAACCGACGGGAGAGACGTTCTTGTCGTAGGTCACCGTGCGCACTCGCTGTGGCTGCTCAATATCGTATTCGGCAGTCCCACCGCTGCCTATCCCCATAAGCCAGTAATACGCAGCCGCTGCCTATCTCCCTAACAGTCCCTCCCGCCTGAGGCAACCTCGCCGCGCCCCTGCCGACAACGCCGCGCGCCTCTCGCTTCCCAGCGCCAGCGAGCGCCCCGTCATGACCCTCTTCGAAGCCGTCACCGGCCTTCTCAACGACCTCGCGGTCCGTCGGCGCAGCCTGGCGTCGACGCCGAACCAGAGCCTGTGCGCGCTGGTCTTCCTCTATCGTTCCCCGCGTCGCACCCCTGCACGGCGCTCATCGCGTCGACCGGAGTTCTCGTCGCGACATCGCCTTCTCCGGTACGACCCCATCGCCCCGTCGCTCGCCGCGTCGCTCCGCCCCGTCGCCTCCGCCCTACAGCTCCAGCTTGCGCTCGGCGGGCGTGAGCGCCGAGAGCTGCGCCCGGTACGCGTAGGCCAGCGCCAGCATCAGCGCGGCGTGCCCGAAGGCCACCGCGGCGATGACCCGCGCGTACGCCAGCGACGTGGCCACGTCCCCCGCGGAGCTGCCGACGATGTGCCCGTGGAAGGTGATGTTGGCCCACACGAGGCCGTGCAGCGCGAGCGAGGCGAGGGCGATGTTGCGCGTGCGGCGGAAGGCGTGGCGGTGGTTGCGCAGCAGCAGGTCGTTGCCCGCGCCGAGCGCCAGCGCCGCGAGCACGATGGCCGCGAGGGCGCCGAATCCGTAGCCCCCGGCGAGGTAGCCGAGCAGGCCGTGCAGCGTGGTCTCCGCGACCTGCCGCACGGGAAAGCCCGCCAGGAAGAGCGCCGTGGTGATGAGCGCCGTGGTCACCCCGCGGCCGTAGACGAGGCAGCTCAGCGCGGCGATGCGCAGGGCCAGCGGCGCGCTCGGCATCATGGCGCCCGAGGCGAGGCCCTCACGGTACGCGCCTCGGCCGACGGTGATCGCGGGGAGCTCGACGTTCTGCCAGCGACGCCGGAAGCGCCGCTCGCGGGTGACGAAGGACGCGAGCGAGCTACCGACCACCAGGAGCGCGAACACCAGCCATTGCACGCGGCGATGCTAGCGCAGTCGAGAGCGCCGTCCCATCGGGGTCCCTGATCGGCGTCCTCCCGATGGATCAGGCGTGCAGGAGGCTGGTGACGGGCACGTCCTTCGGCAGGCGCTCGCGACCGTCGAGGAAGTCCAGCTCCACCGCGAAGGCCGCGCCGATGACCACCGCCTCCTGGCGCTGCGCGAGGGCGATGGCGGCGCGGGCGGTTCCGCCGGTGGCGATGACGTCGTCGACGAGCAGCACGCGATCGCCCGGGCTGAAGCTGCCGACGTGCACCTCGAGCGCGTCGTGGCCGTACTCCAGCGCGTAGGCCTCGCGGTCGGTGCGAGCGGGCAGCTTGCCGGGCTTGCGCGCCGGGACGAAGCCCACCCCGAGCCGCAGCGCCACGGCGGCGCCGAGGATGAACCCGCGCGCCTCGATGCCCAGCACCGCGTCGACCCGGGCGTCGAGGTAGGGCTGAGCCAGCGCCTCGATCAGGGCCCGAAACGCCTCGGCGTCGCGGAAGAGCGGGGTGAGATCCTTGAAGACGATGCCGGGCTTGGGGAAGTCGGGCACGTCGCGAACCAGCACGAAGAGGTCATTCATGGCCCGCACATTGGTGCCCGTACGGGCGGCGCCGCGCAACCTCCGCGCTCACCCGGCGACGACGTCGACCAGCGGGGAGAAGCCGTTGGTGTCCATGTCGAGGCGCAGCGCGGAGATCGAGACGTAGCCCGCGTCGAAGGCCTCCGTGTCGCTGCCCTCCACCAGCGGGTGCACCACGCTGGGGCCGCCGATCCAGAGGTACTGGCGGCCTCGCGGGTCCTGCCGGACCTCCACGAGGTCTTCGTAGGAGCGCACCCCGAGGCGGGTGTTGCGGGTGCCCTTCGGCTCTCCGTGGGGGAAGTTCAGGTTGAGCAGCGGCGTGGCGCCGGGGGGCACGCTGCCGAGCGAGCGCAGCAGGCGCTCGACGTAGGGAACCGCGTGCGCCGCGCAGGCCGCGGGATTGGCGTCCGAGGGCATCGACAGCGCCATCGCGGGAACGCCACGGAACGCCGCCTCGCGCGCCGCCGCCACGGTGCCCGAGTAGAAGACGTCGCTGCCCAGGTTGGCGCCGTGGTTGATGCCGCTCAGCACCAGCGTCGGCCGGCGGGGGAGCATCGTCGGGTGGTGAAGCGCGACGTAGGTGCAGTCCGCGGGCGTCCCATCGACGGACCAGACCGCAGGTCCCACCGGGAGCACGCGCAGCGGGCGGTGCAGCGTGAGGGCGTGCGAGCGGGTCGACTGCTCGGAGGCGGGCGCCACGATGACGACCTCGCCGAGGTGCTCGATCGCCCTCGCGAGGAGCTGGAGCCCCTCCGCGTGGACGCCGTCGTCGTTGCTCAGGAGCAGGAGGGGACGCGCGTCGGGTCCCCGATCAGGTTGGGAGTCCATGCGTCACCGTAACTGGAAGCTGCGATGCGAAGGGAGCTTCGACGCATCGGTGAGAGCCGATGTCCGCGGTGATCCATCTCGCCCCGGGAGAGAGGGGAGGGGATCCTTCGCGGAGAACCGTGTGTGGTGTGGACCCGACCCAAATGGTCGGGGCGACTGGATTCGAACCAGCGACCCCTTGACCCCCAGTCAAGTGCGCTAACCAGGCTGCGCTACGCCCCGAAACCACCCACACACGGTTTCCCGTGAGGGACCGCCCTTGTACACCCACCGCTCAGGGACGCAAGAGATTTGTTGGAACAATCATCCGTGAACCACCCGGCCTAGGTCGCGCATCCAGCGGTCCTCGTCCGGGGTGAGCGGTCCGCGAGCGAGCGCGTCGAAGTTCGCCTCCATCTGCTCGCGGCTGCCGGGCCCCGAGATCACCACGTCGACGTGCGGGCTCGACAGGGCGAAGCGGTAGCAGTCGCCCGCGTCGGGCACCTTCCCCTCCCATCCCGACGGGCGCTTGAGCAGCTTGCGCCAGTCCGTGGCCGTGTACGCCGCGACGTCCGGGCGGCGCGCCGCGAAGCGGGGGAAGATCTCCCGCTCGGCGCCGGGGTGCGCGGCGTTGTAGCGGATCATCAGCAGGTCGAGCCGCTCGTCCTGGCTCAGCTCCGCGGCCCTCGGCCGGTCGTGGATGGACACCCCCGTCGCGCGGATCTTCCCCTGCTCCTTGAGCTTCGCGAGCGCGTCGGCCGTCGCCTCTCGCCACGAGGACGTCACGCCCACCCAGAACAATTGATACACGTCCAGGTAATCGGTGCCGAGCTTCTTCAGCAGCGACTCGACGCCGCGGGTGACGTTGCCGCCGGTCACCGCGAAGGACGGACCGCTCGCCACCACGTAGCGCTCTCGGTCGCGCCGCAGCGCCTCGCGCAGCACCGGGGTGATCTTGCCGGTGCGCATGGAGGTCCAGAAGATGTAGTTGGCGCCGCGCTCGAGAGCCGCCGAGAAGCCGTCCGGGTCGAGGCCGTAGTTGCACGCGATGCCCATGCGGTGCACCCGCTTGCCGACGCGGCGCAGGCGGCGGTGCGTGAAGTCTTCGGCCTCGGGGGACGGTGCGGCGCTGGGGTCCATGGCTGCGGCCGGTGATGCCACGCCACGCCTCGTCCTGCCAACGCGCTGGAACCTGTTACGCTGCCGCGGATGTTGAACAACCATGACGCGCCAGTGCCGCGCGGCGACGCGGCGGTGCGGCCTGCGCTGGAGGCTGCGCTGCGGTACGCGCGGACGAAGGTGCCCTACGCCGACGCGCTCTACGAGCGGGTCTTCAAGTGCGAGGTGCACCAGCTGGCCTCCGGGCAGCGGATGGTGAAGCCGGCCTCGGTGAAGGGCGCCGTGCAGATCCGGCTGGTGGGGGAGGGCGGACGCCAGGTGGGCGTGAAGGCGGGCGACGCCCGGATCGAGACCCTGCGCGTGGCCATCGACCGGGGCATGGACGCCCTCGCCGCGGAGCCCGCGGACCCGGCCTTCGGGCTCGCTCCGATCCCCAACCCCGGGAGGGAGCGCTACGGCGTCGCGCCCACGGACGACCCCCGCGACGTCGACCCGACGCCGAGGCTCGAGGCCCTCGCCCGCGCGGTCGACGCGCTCGCCGCGGAGGGCACCACGGCGGAGGTCCGGGTGGTGCCCGAGCTCTGGGCCTGGGAGCAGGTCGAGGAGAAATGGATCGCCGACACCGACGGGGTCTTCAAGACCCAGGTGATGACCATCGGCTTCGTGCAGGTGGTCTTTCGCGCGGTGCGCGGCGAGGCCCAGGCCCGGACGCGGGTGCGCTTCGGCGAGGTCGGCGGCCTCTCCCGGTACATCGACCCGGAGGGGCGGCTGTCGCCCACGGTGGCGCGCGAGCTCGCCGCGGAGCGCGACGTGGCGGTGAGGCTGCTCGACGCGCGGCCCATGACCGCCGACGAGCTCTCGTCGCTCACGCACTACGTGCTCCACAAGTCGGCCCTGGTGTTCATCCACGAGGGCCTCGGTCACCCCATCGAGGCGGACATCGTGCGCTCGGGCAACAGCGCCATCGTCGATCCGGCCGGCGGGCCGAGGGTCTCTCCGCTCGGGTCGTCGGTGGTGCGCATCGTCGACGGCGCGGCGCCGGACGGCGACGGAAACCCGGTGCCCGACCGTGGCTTCGGCACGGAGTTCATCGACGACGAGGGCGTCGAGGTGAGGGCCGCGGAGCTGGTCTCCGGCGGTCACATCGTGGGGATGATGCACTCGCGAGAGACGGCCTGGCGCTACGGGGTGGCGCCGACCGGCAACGGCTTCTCCGAGCTGGGCGACCGGCGCATCGTGAGGATGCGCAACACGGTGCTGTGCCCCGAGCGCGGCGAGCACTGGGTCGAGAGCCTGGACGAGCTGCTGCGCGGCGTCGAGCTCGGCGTGGTGCTCCACGGATCGCTGGGAGGCGCGGTCTCGAAGGAGGGCATGTCGTCCTCGACGCAGTACGGCTACCTGGTGCGCGACGGGCGCCTGACCGGGGAGATCATCCAGCCGGGCAATTTCACCGCGCTGACGGCGGGCTGCCTGAAGAGCATCGACGGGTACGCCGGGCCGGTGGACAGCCACGGCGTCGGCTTCTGCGGGAAGGGGAGCCAGTCGCGCCGGGTGACCGAGGGCGGCCCGAACTTCGTGCGCCTGGGCGCCTCCGCCTGGGTCAACCTCTCCTTCGAGGGCTGAGCGATGACCGCGATGAACGAAGCCTTTGCCTCCGTTCGAGCGCTCGCGGAGGAGATCCGCGCGCGAGTCTCAGGCGTGACCGACGACGTGGAGGTGCGCGTCGAGCGCGCCGATCAGGTGTCCTACTCGGTCGAGGGAAGGGCGCTGATCCCGGAGCTGGAGTGCGACGCCTGGCGCGTGGCGATGCGGGCGCGCCGGGGCGGTCGCCTGGCCATCGCGGCCACGACGGGCTCCTCCGCGGACGACGCCGCGGGCGCCCTGCTCCGGTCGCTGTCCGCCGCGCAGCCCGACGCGCTGGAGGACTTCGCGGCCCTGCACGAGACGCCGCCCGACGGCCGCGGCTGGGACGACGCCGCCGCGGCGTTGATCGACCGCCCCGCGCAGGTGCGCGCCCTCGCCGCGAGCATGTCCGAGGCGGCGCGCTCGGCGGCCCCGAGCGCAGACGTCGTCCTCGAGGGCGGCGTGAAGGTCGGGCGCACCTGGCGGGCGATGGCCACCGCCCGAGGCGCGACGGTGCTCTCCGGGAGCACGGTGGGCTCCGCCTTCCTGATGGTGGACGGCAACGAGTGGGAGTCCCTCTCGGGCACCGCGGCCCCCACGGAGCAGGGCGTGCGAGCGCTCGGGCGAGGGCTGACCGGGACGCTGCCTCCGCGCGAGGTCACGGTCGCCGAGTGGCTGGGCGGCGCGAAGGAGGTCACCGTCATCATCGACCCGAGGCTGCTGGAGAGCCTCTTGCGAGCGCTCTTCCTGGAGCGAGTGGGGCTCGACCGGGTGATCTCCGGGCTGTCGCGCGCGGCGGTGGGCGACGTGGTCGCCTCGCCGATCTTCAGCCTCTTCGACGACAGCGGCGCGGCCGGCTCTCTGGCCGGCGCGATCATCGACGACGAGGGCGTCCTCGGGCAGCGCAAGACCGTGGTGGAGCGCGGGGTGCTGCGCACGCTGCTGGCCGACCGCCGCTCGGCGAAGGTCGCCTGGGGAGGGGCCTCGACGGGCAACGGGTTCCGGCTGCCGCTCATGGCCGAGGACGCGAGCGAGGCGCCGGTGCGCGTCGGCATGGGTCACCTCGACGTCCCGGAGGGGAACACCCCCCGCCACAAGCTGGCGCCCGGCCGCTCGGTGATGCTCACCGACCTGCTCGGGGTGCACTCGGCCAACAAGGCCACCGGGGCCTTCAACAACCCGGTGCAGGGCGGCGTGGCGCTGGAGGACGGGGTCCCGGTCGCACGGCTCAAGGCCGGAGCCTGGTCCGCGACGGGCAACTTCCACGCGATGCTTCGCGCGCTCTCGGGCGTCAGCGCCGAGCGCCTGCACACCGGCACCGCGACGCTCCCCTGGGTCGCCGCGCCGGTGCGCCTCTCCTGACGAGGCCTTCGACCGTCTGGTGCGTCGCGTGAGCGCAGCTCGATCCATCCTCGCCGCCCTGACCTGGGCCCTCGCCGCCTCCTGCGCCGGTGAGGCGCCCTCAGGGCCGCCGCCCTCCTTCGACGCCGCCGTGACGGCCGACGCGCCCGACGCGCGCGACGCCGTCGAGGTCGACACCCCGGTCACTCGCGGGGCGCTGGTCTTCCGTCGCTCCTGCGCCATCTGCCACGGGGCCCGCGGCTTCGGGTCCGGCGACGGGCCGGACCTGCGCCGCGAGGTCCCGGCGAGCACCGACGAGGAGATCCAGCGGATCATTCGTGAGGGCGGTCGGATGATGCCCATGGTCGCGCTCGACGACGCGCAGCGCGCGGACGTCTTCGCCTGGCTCCGCGCCACCTTCGGCGCATACGAGGCACCGTAATCGTGATGGCCCCGATCCTCCTCCGCAGGCCGTCGCTCCGCAGGCTAGGGCGCGCCCTCGGCGCCGCCGCGCAGCCCGGCGACGTCATCGCGCTCATCGGTCCGCTGGGCGTCGGCAAGACCCACCTCGCGCAGGCGATCGCTCGCGGCGCGGGCGTCGCGCCGGAGACGAGAGTGACCTCGCCGACCTTCTCCGTGGTGGTCGAGCACGCGGGCCGGCTGCCGGTGCACCACGCGGACCTCTACCGCCTCGGCGACGCGGGCGAGCTCGCGGAGATCGGCCTCGTCGAGCGCGCGGCCGACGGGCTGCTGCTGGTCGAGTGGGCCGATCGCATGCCCGGCGCGCTCCCTCGCGACGTCCTCTGGGTGACGCTCTCGCCCGCGCGGCCGGGAGAGCGCTCCCTCACGCTCTCGGCGACCGGTCCCCGCTCGGAGGCGCTGCGGGCCGCGGCGGAGCGCTGGGAGGCCGCGCGCCGGGCGTAACGCCGTGGCTTCCATGGGGTGCCTCGCGTACCCTGCGAAGGCCATGAAGAACAACCCGGTAGAGGCTGTGCGCGCGGGTCTGGAGCGGGAGCGGGATCGCTTCGCCGGGGCGCGCCGGGTGATGAGCTTCGACCAGTACCTCGATCTGTTCGCCGAGGCGCCGCGGCAGTACGGGCGTGACGCCGCGCGGTGGCTGCGCGACCTCTTCGACCACTACGGCACCCGCGAGGTGGTGCGGCCCTACGGTCGCTTCACCCGCTGGAACCTCTTCGACCTGCCGTGGGAGGACGAGGTCGGCCAGCGAGACGCGCTCATCGGTCAGGAGACGCAGCAGGCGGAGGTGTACCGGGCCCTCGCGAACTTCGCGCTGCTCGGCGCGGTCAACCGCCTGGTGCTGCTGCACGGCCCCAACGGCAGCGCCAAGAGCACCTTCGCGGCGAGCGTGATGCGAGCGATGGAGGACTACTCGCACAGCGACGAGGGCGCGCTCTACCAGTTCAACTGGGTCTTCCCTCGGGGGCGCGGCACGGACAACGCCAAGATCGGCTTCGGCGGCCTCGGCAACAAGGACGAGGGCCCGGCGCCGGGCGAGACCTACGCCCACCTCGACGAGCGCGACATCGACGCGAAGGTGCTCTGCGAGCTGCGCGACCACCCGCTGCTTCTGCTGCCGCGCGAGGTGCGCCAGAAGCTCCTGCAGGACACCTTCCGGGGCGTCGGGCGCGACGACGAGGCGGCGCCGCAGTTCCTGTGGAGGGGCGGGCTCTCGCACAAGTCGCAGCAGATCTTCGAGGCGCTCTTCACCGCCTACCGCGGCGACCTGCGGCGGGTGTACGCGCACGTCCAGGTCGAGCGCTGGTACGTCTCTCGGCGCTACCGCACCGGCGCCGTCACGCTCGGCCCGCAGATGGCCGTCGACGCCAAGGAGCGCCAGGTGACCGCGTCGCGCTCGCTCTCCGCGCTGCCGCCGTCGCTCCAGAACACGGCGCTCTTCGAGCCCTTCGGCGAGCTGGTCGACGCCGCCGGGGGATTGCTCGAATACTCCGACCTGCTCAAGCGCCCGCTGGAGGCGTGGAAGTACCTGCTGCTGATGATCGAGACCGGCGAGGTCGCGCTCACGACCTCCAACCTGGTGCCCAACCTGGTGATGCTCGGCAGCAGCAACGAGGGCCACCTGGAGGCGTTCCGCGAGCACCCGGAGTACGCGTCCTTTCGCGGACGGCTCGAGCTCGTGCGCGCTCCCTACCTGCTCGACTGGACGCTGGAGAAGGAGATCTACGACCGCCAGGTGGCGCCTGGCGTCGGGCGCCCGGTGGCCCCGCACGCGACGGAGATGGCCGCGATCTTCGCGGTGCTCTCGCGGCTCCGGAAGCCGTCGCCGGCGGACTTCCCCAAGCCGCTCGCGTCCATCGTCGGGGAGCTCAACCCGCTGGAGAAGGCCGACCTCCTTGCGCTAGGCAAGGTCCCCGCGCGCTACGTCGAGGAGCAGGTGCGCGAGCTCCGCGCGGGCATCGAGGCGATCTACCGGGAGACCGAGCGGCAGGCGAACTACGAGGGGCGCACGGGCGCCTCGCCGAGGGAGATCCGCGGGCTCATCCTCGACGCCGCGCAGGTGTCCGACTACCGGGTGCTCTCGCCCTTCGCGGTGCTCGACGGGCTCGCGGAGCTCAGCGCGCGCACGGGCGAGTTCGAGTGGCTGCGCCAGGAGACCGCGGCGGGCGGCTACCAGGACCCGCGGTGGTTCCTGAAGGCGCTCCGGTCGCGCCTGCTCGACACGCTGGAGGACGAGCTGCGCAGCGCCACCGGGCTCGCCGACGAGGCGCGCTACGACGAGGTCTTCGAGCGCTACGTGCTCCACGTCTCCGCGTGGACCAAGGGCGAGAAGATCGAGAACCGGGTGTCGCGCAAGCCCGAGCCCGCGGACGAGACGATGATGCGCGAGATCGAGCGGATGCTGGGCTTCGGCGGCTCGCACGAGGAGTTCCGCCGCAACCTCATCTCGCGCGTGGCGGCGTGGGCGATCGACCACCCGGGCGAGCCGCTGCCCACCAAGGGGCTCTTTCCGCAGCACATCGCGAAGCTGCGCGACGTGTTCTTCGAGGAGCACCGCAAGCAGGTGGTGACGGTGGCGCGCGACCTGTCGGTGATCCTCTCCGAGGGCGCCGGGGCGCTGGAGCCGGACGCGCTGGCCCGCGCGAAGGCGACGCTGGCGGAGCTGAAGTCCCGCTTCGGCTACAACGACGACAGCGTGCGCGACGCCGTGAGCGCGCTCCTGAAGGAGCGCTTCGCGACGCCGCCCTGAGCTGCCGCTACTTGGTGCCGAAGAGCCGGTCGCCGGCGTCGCCGAGCCCGGGGAGGATGTACCCGCTCTCGTTGAGGCAGCGGTCGATGGAGGCGGTGTAGATCGGCACCTCGGGGTGCTGCGCCTGGAAGACCGCGATGCCCTCCGGGGCCGCGAGCAGGCAGACGTACTTGATCGAGCGGGGACCGGTCTTCACCAGCCGGTCGATGGCGGCGACGGCGCTGTTGCCGGTCGCGAGCATCGGGTCGACCACGATGACGTCGCGGTCCGCCATGTCCGACGGGACCTTGAAGAAGTACTCGATCGCCTGGAGCGTCTTGTGGTCGCGGTAGAGGCCGATGTGCCCCACGCGCGCGGAGGGCAGGATCTTCAGCATCCCGTCGAGGATGCCGTTGCCCGCGCGCAGGATGGAGACGATCACGACCTTCTTGCCGTCGAGCACCGGCGCGTCGACGGCCTCGAGCGGCGTCTCGATGCGCTGCTTCGTCAGCGCGAGGTCGCGTGTGGCCTCGTACGCGAGCAGCATCGAGATCTCCTCGAGGAGCGCGCGAAACTCGCTCGTGGGGGTCTGTCTCCGCCGCATGAGCGAGAGCTTGTGCTGCACCAGGGGGTGATCGATGACGTGAACCTTGGTCGGCATAGTGGGGGCCTGCTGTGTCCTTCGCGGCCAGCTTAGGGCGCGGCGCCCGGCGGGGTCGAGAAGCTGGCAGACCGGCCTCGTCGCCGATCAGAAGGCGTTGCAGGCGTTGGTGCTGGTGGTGACGGAGTTGATCGGGAGCACCGCGCAGCCGCCGGTGGCGTCGGCGGTGAGCTGGGCCACGCGCCAGAAGCTGTTGTTGGTGCAGTTGCCGGTCGACGTGCCGGTCATGGCGGCGCTGGTGAAGGTGCTCACCGGGGTCGTTCCGGCGCCGCAGTAGACCTTCACGGTGGCGATGCGACCGAGGCCGTTGGCGTAGTGGTGCACGCCGATGGTGTAGTTGGCGCCGATGGTGGGGGTGTCGACGCGGATGTTCTCCGGGCCGTTGCGGGTCACGTTGTCGACGTCGAGCACGGCGCCCCAGGCGGTGGTCATCCGGCCGTAGTGGCAGTCGTCCGTGGCGCCGTTGTACCAGCGGGTCATGTTGCCGTTGTGGAGGTGCAGGTCGAGGTCGCCGTTGCCGTCCCAGGTGAGCTCGACGCGGATGCCGTGGCCCTGCGCCGTGACGTTGAACTCGCAGGCGAGGGCGGTGTTGAGGCCGTCGCGCGCGGTGATGCGGAGGCGGTAGGCGCCGACGATGATGGGGCGGAAGGACTCGTTGATCGCGGTCGGAGGCGCGGGGGTCCAGGTGACGGAGGAGGCGCCGCCGGTGGGGCCGCTGACGACGCTCCAGGCGATGTTGGAGACGGTGCCGAGCGTCCGGGCCGCGAAGGGGGCGGAGTCGCCCGCGAGCATGGTGACGTCCGACGGGCAGCCGAGGCTCCCGTTGCAGCCCTCGTCGACCATGCCGTCGCAGTCGTCGTCGATGGTGTTGCAGAGCTCGGTGGTCGGGGTGCCCGGGGTGCAGGTCGGGACCGCGCCGCGGACGCAGCCCGGCACCGTGCGGCGGCAGGCGCCGACGCCGCAGGTGATGTCCGGCACCGCGTCGTCGATGATCGCGTTGCAGTTGTTGTCGAGGCCGTCGCAGACCTCCGAGACGGTGCACGCCGCGCAGGTGCCGCTGCCGTTGCAGATGCCGCTGATCGGGGGCGTCCAGCGGAAGGACGTGCCCGCAGCGACCACGCCCGAGGTGTTGAACCCGACCTGGTCGAAGCGGACGTTGTCGGCGCTCTGGATGCCGATGGTGGCGCCGGACCCGGTGGCGCGGGCGTCGCCCACCATCGAGCCGTAGATCACCGAGAGGGACTGCGAGGCCTCCTCGAGGACGACCTCGAAGTTGAGCTGCGCGCCTGCGTTGCCGGAGCCGCCGCGGTCCTCGAGGTCGGCGTTGGCCCACTGCGCCACGAAGAGGCGGTCGGGGGTGCTGCCGTAGGTCGCGAGGCAGACGCCGTCGCGCATCACCAGGTCGTCCCAGAAGGGCAGGATGGCGTCGCCGAAGGTGGTCTGCGGGAGCGCGGTGTTGATCCAGTTGACCGGCGCGCTCGGGAACGCGAGGTAGCCGTTCGCGGAGATCATCACGTCGGTGCGCTGCGTGCCGTAGAAGCGGAACGGGAAGGGGAGGGCGACGGTCTCGGCGCCGTCCGCCGAGCCCGCGAGGATCGTCGTGTGGCCGGGCGCGGTGCAGGCGTCGAACCACCCGAAGGCCGAGGCGTCGCGGCGGTAGTTGCCGCTGTTGCTCACGCCGCAGACGGTGCCCGAGGGGCGGTTGGAGGCGGCCACGCACTCCGCGGTGCCGCTGGCGCAGGAGACGCGGCCGATGAGGCAGGCGTTGGAGAGCTGACAGGCCGCGCCCTCGTCGCAGGCGTTGCAGGTCCCGCCGCCGGTGCAGTACAGCCCGACGCCGCAGCCGGTGCCCGCGGGGACCTGGCCCATGTCCGCGCACTGCGGGCGGCCGGCGGCGTCGCACTGCACCTGGCCGATGTGGCAGGTGTTGGTGACGAAGCACGAGGCGCCGGGGTGGCACATCGTCGGGGTCTCGCTGGGCACGCAGCTGAAGCGCATCTCCACCGAGCCGAGCGTCGGGGGAGAGTCGAAGGCGGCGCCGGGGTCGAGGTACGCGTGGAGCTCGATGAAGCGGGCGCGCTCCAGCCGGGGCTGCACGGCGCGGAGCCAGGCGCCCAGGTCGAGGCTCGTCGGGACCGACGTCGCGGTGGCGCCGCGAGGGGCGTCCGGCAGGCGGTAGATGGGCGCCGCCGGGAGGTCCGTGAGGGAGTCGACCGCGCGCACCTCGAAGTGGATCGCCGAGCCCGTGGGCACCGTCGCGCTGTACGTGAGCGCGCCCCAGATCGGGATGAGCGTGGGCTCGGCGATGGTCGCGCAGCCGCCGTCGAACACGCGGCGGTAGTCGCCCCGCGGGCAGCGGGTGGAGGTGGCCGACGGGGTCCAGCGGAAGCCGCTCCCGGAGACGGTGACGCCCGGGGTGTTGTAGGCGACGAGGTCGTACGAGCTGCCCGCGCCCTGCTGCACGCCGACGGTCGCGCTGGAGCCGGTGGAGCGGTCGCCGTCGCCGGTCATCTGGAGGTAGCGGACGTCGACGGTGCTGGTGCGCTCGTCGAGGAGCGCCTCGAAGGTGAGGTGCGTGCCCGGATCGGTGGAGGTGTAGAAGGTCGCGTCGACCCACTCGGCGATGAAGGTGCGGTTCGGGGCGGTGCCGGTGGTGGCGATGCAGACGCCCGTCGAGCGCTGCGAGAGGTCGTCCCAGAACGCGAAGATCGAGTTCGGGACGGTGGTCGTCGGGAGCATCGAGTTGACCCACTGCGGGGCCGCGTCGGAGAAGGAGAGGTAGCCGTTGGCGCTCACCCGGACGCTCGTGTACGGCGTGCCGTAGAACGAGAAGGTGAAGGGCAGCGCGACCTGCGTGACGCCCTCGTCCGAGCTGACCAGGATGCGCTGGCTCCCGGCCGCGGCGCAGGCGTCGACCCAGACGACGGGCGAGATCGAGCGGAGGTAGGGGCCGCCGGGCGCGCTCTCGCAGCTCGGGGTGATGCCGCCCGCGGCGGAGCCCGCGGGGCAGAACGCCGCCGCGGCCTGGGTGCCGAACTGAACGCCGGTGCTGGTGGTCGGCATCGTGTCGCCCGCGGTGGGACAGTCGACGATGTGGCGGCAGGTCGGGTCGCAGAGGCCGTCGCACTGGCTGATCCCGCCGAAGAAGAGCGGCGCCACGCGGTAGCCCTGGCACTCGGACCAGCGACCGCCCTCGCACACTCGCTGCCCGACGGCGCAGGCTCCCGCCTGGATCACGCCGCACGCCACCGGCGTCGCGTCGGGCGAGCACTCACAGCCCTGCTCCGGGCGGAGGCAGCGCGTGCACTCGTCGGTGATGGTGGCGTTGGTCTCGTCGCAGTCCGGACCCGCGGTGCAGCCCTGGCCGTGGAGGTCGCCGTCGAGGTCCTGGCAGGCGCTCTGCGCCGCCGGGGCCGCGAACTCCGTGATGGCCGCGGCCGACTGCGCCTCGGGGCGGCGCTCCGGCGCCGGGGTCGAGGTCGCGATCGGCGCGCTCTCGGGGGTCTCGACCGCGCATGAGGCCGCGCCGAGGGCGATGAGGATCAGGCCCGGCGAGGCGAATCGAGCGGAAAGGGGTCGATCCATAGGGCGAAACCTCCAGACAACGAGACCAGCGAAGGCAACAAGAGACCGTCTACCGACATCGATGTCGGTAAAGGTGCTTTCTGTGTGTGCTCCGCCCCGGTCTCGGCGCGCGAGACGACTTACTGGGAGAGGCTCGCTTGGGTCGTCGACACAACAGGGGAGATCACGTTGTCCACCCTAGATCGCTCTCTTGGAGGGGTCTACAGATGAGACTCACGAAGTGCCTTGTAGAAAGCATTTTCGTGAGGGCTTTGGTTGCATCGTCCCACCTTCCCTACCTCCTCCGCGGGGGCCTCCATCGGGGATACCTGAGTCGACAATACAGACCTCAGTGTACCCCCGCGACACGCGCGTGCAGGGCGCAAATGTCCTTGAAATCAAGGGTGGAGATGGTGCCATCCCAACTCTCCAGGGTCGGATTGACCGGAGTGATGCGCCCGACGGTGGGGAGTTGGTAGCAATGGTTCCAGACTTTATCGAGTGAGCGACGAGGCCGTCGAGCGCGGTCCGCTTCGGGGAGCTCTGGGAGGGAAAGCGGGGAGCGGTGCTCGGGAGAGCGCCGCGCGGAGGAGGGCGGGAGGGGGGTCAGCGGATTGGAGCGGGCGTGCAGCTCGGCGCGCCGTCGTAGGTGCCGTCGGAGCAGAGCAGCAGCGCGCGAGGAGCCATCGGGGCGGTGGCGCGGCCCACGGCGACCGCGGTGACGACCGATCGGTCGGCCGGGGTGAGCGTGACGGTGCCGCGGAGAGCGCCGGTGCACGCGCGCGCCGCGTGGGCGCGGATCTGCAGCGTGAGCGCGGAGCCCGCCGGGACGGGCAGGTAGTGGCTCGACTGCCCGTCGCGCCCGGTGCTCGCGAAGGCCCCATACGCGACGTTCTCGACGACCGCGGCCGCGGGGACGGCAGGGCGGGCGGGCTGCGCCGCCGCGGCGGGGCGAGCGGGCGTCGCGGGCCGGCAGAGGTCGACGGCGCCGAGGCCGACGATGGCGTGGAAGAAGCGCACGTGGGCGGTGCCCGCCTCGGGGCTGGCCGTGGAGTCGGCATCGGCCGCGAGGGCGAGGCCGTGCGGGGCGGCGCCGCCGACCAGGCCGTGCGCGATGACGGTATAGCGATGGTCGGCCTCGAGCGCGGGGGTGTGGCCCGTGAAGGCCGGGGCCACGGTGACCGCGGTGCCCGCCGGGCGGACGTGGATTGCGTGCTCGCCCGAGGGCACCTCGACCGCGCCGAGGATGGAGCGATAGGCGACGGCGGTGGCGATCGGCGTGGGGAGCTCGTCGACGTAGAGGTCGACGGAGGCGGCGGCGCGGTCGGGCGAGGCGTGGATCACCCGCACCGAGGCCATGCGGGGCGCCTCCGTGGGGGTGCCGTCCGGGGAGTACGAGGGTCGCGTCACGGGGGTCGGGGCGCCCGGGTCCTGCTCGGGGAGCCCGGGCTGCGCGCCGCCGTTGAGCTGCGCGGCGGTGTACGCCACCGGCGGGTGGAACTCGCTGGTTCCGCCGCACGCGCCGAGGACGAGCGAGAGGGCCAGCAGGCTGCGGTGATCGGACGGGCGTGAGGGCTTCATGATCGCGGGACGATACACCAGAGCGATTGCGTAGAGAGCACCCGGTGATTCAGCGCGACGAGCGACGCAGCTCGAGGGCCTCCCAGCGGGCCATGAGCGCCTCGACGTGGCGCCTCGCGGCGTCCGAGGCGGCCATCGTCTCGGTGACCACGTCGCCGCTGCTGGACGCGTAGAAGCCCGGGCTGGCGAGCAGCGCGTCGAGGCGCACCACCTCGGCCTCGGCCGCGTCGATCTTCGTCGGCAGGGCCTCCAGCTCCTTCACCTCCGGGGGCGTGAGGGCCTTCACGACCTTGATGTCCGGCGACGTCGTGCGGCGCATGTCGGCGTTGCGGACCGGGCCTCGCGCGGCGGCCTTGCGGGCCTCGCGGCGCTGGTCGCGGGCCTCTCGGTGCGCGTCCCAGTCGCCGCGGTCATGCACCACCTCGCCGTCGCCCTCGAAGGAGAGGATCGAGGTCGCCACCTGGTCGAGGAAGTACCGGTCGTGGCTCACCACGATCGCGGTGCCCGGCCAGTCCAGGAGGAATTCCTCCAGCACCGCCAGAGTCGACAGGTCGAGGTCGTTGGTGGGCTCGTCCATCAGGATCAGGTTGGCCTCGCCGCGCAGCAGCAGCGCCAGCGCCAGCCGGGCGCGTTCTCCGCCGGAGAGCATCGCGGCCTTCTGGCGCTGCCGCGCCCCGTCGAAGCCGAAGCGGTCGAGCCAGGCGTGGGGCTCGATCCACTTGTCGCCCACGCGCACCCGGTCGCTCTCGCCGGTGAAGTGGTCGAGCACCGAGAGGTTGAGGTCGACCGAGCCGCGGGTCTGATCGAAGTACGCGACCTTGGTGTTGAGGCCGACCACGACCTCGCCCTTCGTGGGCTCGAGCTCGCCCAGGACGAGCTTGAGCAGCGAGGTCTTGCCCGCGCCATTGGGCCCCACGATGCCGATGCGCTCGCCCGGCGTCAGGATCAGGTCGAGGTCGTGGAACATTACCCGGCCGCCCAGGCTCAGGCCCACCCCGCGGAACTCCAGGATGCGCTTGCCCCCCTTCGCGACGGCGCCCTCCAGGTTGACCTTCACCACGTCGCGCCGGCCGCTCACGATGGTCTCCGAGAGTTCCTGCGCGCGTTGGATGCGGGCCTGCTGCTTGGTGGTGCGCGCGGCCGGCCCGCGAGCTAGCCACTCCTGCTCCCGGCGCATCGTGTTGACCAGCCGCGCCTCGACGCGGGCCTCCTGGGCGAGGCGCTCGGCGCGCAGCGCGAGGTAGTCGCGGTACCGGCCGGGGTACGAGCGCACGGCCCCGAGGTCGAGCTCCACGATGCGCGTGACGGCCCGGTCGAGGAGGTAGCGGTCGTGCGTGATGATGATCATCGCGCCGCGAAACTCCCGCATGATCCAGTCCTCGAGCCAGGCCACGGTGTCGGCGTCGAGGTGGTTGGTGGGCTCGTCGAGGATGGCGATGTCCGGCGCCGCGACGAGCAGCCGCGCGAGGGCGACGCGCCGTCGCTCGCCGCCCGAGAGGGTGGCCACGAGGTCGTTGGGGCGGTTGAGCCCGAGGCGGTCGAGGAAGGACTGGATGCGGTGCCGCGGGTCCCACCCGCCGAGGTTCTCGATGAGCGTGGCCAGCTCGGACTGCTCGTGGAGCAGGGCCTCGCGGTCCGACGACGCCTCCTCGATGAGCTGCGCGATGGCCTCGAAGCGGAGCGTCGCGTCCCGCCAGTGGGCCAGGCCCGACTCGGCAGCCTGGAACACGGTCATCGTCGGGTCGAGCTCGGGCTCCTGCGAGAGAAGCATGGCGCGGAGCCCCCGGCGCTGCGCCACGGTGCCCCCGTCGGGGGCCTCGATGCCCGCGAGGATGCGGGCCAGCGTGCTCTTGCCCGAGCCGTTGGCGCCGATGAGCCCGACGCGCTCGCCGAGGTCGATGGTGAGGGAGACATCCTTCAGGATCTGCGAGGAGCCCAGGCTGCGAGAGACGTGGTCTGCGGTCAGTGCGGTCACGGATTCAGTGTAGACCGTCCCGCATGCCTCCGGCGCCCGAACGTCACCGCCGGATAGTTGCCCGGGCACCGCGCGAGGTGCCCACTATGCGGCTCCAGATGCGTCGTATCGCGCTCGGCTCCGCGGCCACCGCGCTGGCAGCGTCGATGGCCTCGGCGCAGCCCGTCGCGCGCCCTCACGCCCCGGCGGCGTCCTCCGTGCTCGCGGAGTCCATGGCCCTCGGCGTGACCGACATGATCGGCGCGCGGCTCACCCGCTTCGGCGACATGACCACCGAGGACTTCTTCCTCGAGCGCTCCGCGCCCGCCGTGGCGCAGGATCGGGCGAGCGCTCCCGCGACCGACGACGCGTTGCCGTCCCCGTGGACCTCCTGCTCCATGGACGGCCCGGTGCGGCTCGTCGACCTGAACACCGGCACGATGATCCCGCTCCAGGTGGCGCTCGCGAGCCGCGGCGCGCGTTCCGTCGCGCTCGTCACCCTGGGTCGCCCGCTGCGGGGCCGGCAGGGCTTCTCCTTCCCGGCGTCGCGCTGGGTCGAGTGGGAGGGCGAGGTCCCCACGGTGTCCGACGCGCCGGGCTTCGCGCCGGACGCCTCGCTGGTGCTGCGAGAGCACGACGCCGCAGTGCTCTCCTACGAGCGCGACGAGCACGGAGCGATCGGCCCCGCGGACCGCCCGATCGTGCTGACCCGGGTGGGCCCCAACGGCCGGGTGCTGTTCCCGCCGCGCGCCATCGAGGGAACCCGCTCGATGGACATCGACGCCGTCCCGGTGAGCTGGTCGGGCGGCACCGCGGTGGTCTTCGGCGAGTCCGTCGCCACCGCGCCGGGGCTCGCGCCCGCGCGGAGAGAGACGCTGTGGTTCCTCGACGGGAGCGGGCGGTCGGTGCGCGCCCCGCTGGAGCTCACCCACGAGGCGCGCGACGACGGGCGCGGCGAGCCTGGCGCGAGCCTGGCCGCCGGCGCCGAGGGCCTCGTCGCCGCGTGGACCGTCGCCGATGGCGCCGCCGCGGGCGTCTGGACCCGCGGAGGCATCACGCTGACGACCGCGACGAATACACCATCTGGTATTCCCAGGTCGGCCTCGCGCGCCCCCTCTGGCAGCGTCCGGGTGCTGGCCGGCGCCGGCTACTGGGGGCCGACGGTCTCGCCCTGGGGGGTCACCGCGCGCCGCGCCGCGCCGACGCCGGGCGGCGAGGGCGGGAGCGTCGAGGTGATCGTGCTCCCGGTGGCCGTCGCGCAGGCAGGCCGAAGCACCGGCCCCCTCTGGGACCCGCTCGTCGCGTGGACCCCCAACGGCGCTCTGGTGCTCGCCGAGCGCGCGACGCGTGGCGACGACCCCCGCGGCCTCGTCTCGCTGGGCGGCGCGACGACGCGCGGCCCCACCCGCTGGTTCGCCGACCTCGGGTCCCTTGGCGACGACCCGGCGGACGTGGTCGACCTCGCGATCACCCCCACGGAGCGCGGCGCCGTCGTCGCGTGGATCGCCTCGGACCCCGGCGCCGACGCCGTTCGCCGCCGCCTGGCGATGGCGCGCATCGGGTGCCGCGTGGAGTCCGCCGCCGCGCCGCCGGAGTCGGCGCACCGCCCGGGTCAGGGCATCGGCATGCAGGCCCCGTAGGTCTCCGGGGTGTCGGTGAAGCGCAGCGAGCAGACCTGCGAGGCGGGGCACTGGGCGCCCGCGTCGGCGCCCGCGAGGGTGGGGTTGCACACGCGACGGCACACGCGGTTGGGGGCCGTCGCCACGCAGGCCACTCCCCCCATGGACGGGTCGCGAGGAACGCACACCAGTCCGGGCTGGCAGCGGTTGTTGGCGCAGCACGCGGTGCCGTCGCCGCCGGGCGTCGCGCCCGCCTCCTGGGGGAAGCAGTTGGTCGTCCCGTCGCTGGCGATGATGTCGCAGCGCGGTCGCTCGGCCGGGCAGCGGTTGGCGCTCGCGGCGTACACGTCGCAGCTCGCGATCTCCATGCAGGTGCGCACGTCGCTGCCGGTCACCGCGCCCGCGCAGACCGCGCCGGGCCTGCCGCCGCGGGACTCGTCGCGGCACGATGCGTTGTCGTTCTGGCAGCAGAGCTTCACGCAGGTGCCCGGGGTGCCGAGGCAGGCGAAGCCTTCGCGACAGCCGTTGGCGGTGGTGCAGGCCTCGCCCCACCCGTGGCTGCCCGCCGGGGCGCAGGTCGCGCCCACGCCGCCGTCGGCGCTGCGCCCCGCGTAGCACCCTTCGCCGGCCGCGCAGTTGGCGTTGGTGACCACGTTGCACGCCCCGAGGGTGCCGCCGCAGCCAGATCCGCTGCCGGTGTCCACGGCGCCGCGGTCGGTGACGGTGCCGCGGTCGGTGGCGGGGCCGCGGTCGGTGGCGGGGCCGGTGTCCGTCACGCCGAGGTCGGCGAAGCCCGCGTCTCCCTCAGGGGTCGGCGAGCTCGACGAACAGCCGAGGGACAGGGCGCCCGCCGCGACAAGGATTGAGATCGTTCGAAGCACTCGCATGGACCGCATCGTAGACCCCAGGGCCTGGGGCTGCGAAGGGCCAAGCGGTCAGTGCGCGCCCTGGAGCTGATCGAGGCGCGCCCGCGCCGCAGGCTCCGCCGGGTTGATGCGGAGGATCTGTTGCAGGGTGGCGATGGCGCCCGCGCGATCGCCGGTGGCGACCTGGAGGTCGGCGAGGCGATGGAGGTAGCGGGTGTTGCGCCGGTCGAGCCGGGTCGCCGAGCGGTACTCCGCGAGCGCTCCGGGGGAGTCGCCGAGTCGATCGAGCACGTAGCCGAGCTGCGCGTGCGAGGCGGCGTCGTTGGGGTGGGATCGAAGGTGGTCCGCGAGGAGCCGTCGTGCGCCGGCCCAGTCCTGTCGGCGGATCGCCTCGGTGAGCGGGGTCGTGGGCACGCCGGCATCGCCGCTCGCGGCGGGGCGAGTCGGGGTCGGTCGGACGTTGACCGGGCGCGGCGTGGTGCGCCCCACCCGGGTGGGGCGAGGCGTCGGCGTCGGGGGGGGGGGCGGGGGGGGAGCGCCGGGGGCCGCCACGAGCACCCCCGGCGGCGGGGCGACCACCGCGGGCGCGGGGCCAGCGTCCGGCGCAGCCGCGACGGCGGGCGGAACATCGGGAGCGGCCGCGACCAACGCGGGTACGTCGGTCGACACCATCGCGGGGACATCGACCGCGGCGAGCAGCGCTCCCGCATCGGGCGCTGCGGTCGGGACCACGGGCATGGTCGGCTGGACGACCGGAGGACTGGTGAGCACCGGCGGGGTCGGCGACGTGGTGCGCGCGCGACGGGCGCGGGCCGCGAGGTAGCCACCGCCGCCCGCGACGGCGACGAGGCCGAGCAGGCCGAGCAGCAGGCCGAGGCCGCGAGACTTCGGCGCCTGCGGGGCTGGGGGCTGCATCGAAACCGGCCCAGGAGCTCCCATGCCCGGACCGTAGGGAGACCACTGGGGCTGTCCCTGCATGGGCTGTCCCTGCATGGGCTGTCCCTGCATGGGCTGTCCGTAGTTCATGAAGGCCGCGGGCGGAGGAGCCTCCATCGCGACGGTATGGCTCACGGGGGGCTCGAACTGCGGGCCCGGAGGCGGCTGCGGCTCGGGCTGCGGGTACGCCATCGCGGCCATCGGCAGCGGCGCCGGCGGAGCCTCGCCGTAGGGCGGCGGAGACATCCGGGGAGCGCTCGCGGGATCAGCGCCGGGCCCGGGTCCGTAGCCCTGGAAGGGGCTCATCGGGGGCGTGGCCTGCGGGCTCGCGGCGACCGGCGCGGGCGCCACGGCTGGCGCTGGCGAGAGGGGCTGGATCGCGCTCCCGCCGGGGACCTGCGCGCTGGCCGGGATGCCGAAGACTCGCGAGGCCTCGTTCTGGTTGGTGTCGACGACGTCCTCGAAGTCGAGCGCGTCCGCCGGGAGCGAGACCGGCTGCGCGCGATCGGACTCGGTCGCGGGCGCACCCGGAGGCGCATCGGGCGCATGGCCCATCATGGTCTGCTTGAAGGACTGCGCGGGCGCTGGCGTCGGCGCCCTCAGCACCGCCGCGGGGGTCGGCGCACGGAAGGGCTGGGCGGGCGGCTCGTAGACCAGGCCGGCGGGGCTGACGAGCCCTTCGACCGAGTCGGTCATGACGGTGCGCTCGCCGAGGTCGATCTCGGCCTCCGGGGGCGCCGGAGGGATCGACGGGACCATGGGCTCCAGCTGGCGCTCGACGATCTGAGCGCTCATCGGGCGCTCTCGCGGATCGCGCGCGAGCAGCGTCGCGACCAGCCGCGTGAGCGCGGGCGGCACCGACGGATCGAGCGGTTCGGGGTCGGCCTCGCACTGCAGCTGCATCATCCGGCGCGGGTCGAGCGCCATGTACGGCGGCATGCCCGAGAGGGCCTCGTAGAGCACGGCCCCGAGGCTGTAGAGGTCCGAGCGGAAGCTCATCAGCCGCCCGAGGATGGCCTCCGGCGCGGCGTATCCGGGGCAGCCGACGAGGGCGCGGCCGTCGGGGGAGACGAAGGTGCGGCCGAGGCCCGCGTCGATCAGGTACACGCCGCCGTCCTGGCCGAGCAGCACGTGCCCGGGGCGCAGGTCGCGGTGCAGGAGGCCGTGGCGATGGAGCTCGCCGAGGCCCGAGGCGAGGTGGAGCCCGAGCGTGGCGGCCTCGACGGGGGAGAGCCGGCCGCGGGAGGAGATGCGCTCGGCGAGCGTCTCGCCCACCACGAAGGGGCGGACGATCCAGGTGAGGTCGTCCTCCTCGCCGAGGTCGAGGACGGGCACGAGCACGGGGTGGCGGACCTGCACCAGCTTCTGGAGTTCGCGGCGCACGCGCTGCCGATCGGCGGGCGAGGCCGTCGGGTCGGGGCGCATGACCTTCACCAGCACCGTGCGCCCGTGCTCGGGATCGACGCCCTCGAAGAGCGCCGCGGTCGGGCTCTGGAAGCGAATGAAGCTCACCCGGTACTGCGTGCGCAGCGTCTCAGGGATGGGGATTTCCGCCGGGTCGCCGGTCATGATCGGTGGACCTTATCGCGGTGGGGGGCCGGGGGGCGGCCGGGGCGGCGGGGGGCGGGGGTGGGGGGGGAGAACCCCGGCGGCGAAGGGGGGCGCGGGGGTGGGGGGCCCCCCGGGACCGGGGGGG
>CBIHPK010000085.1:0-33939 GCA_966211675.1 uncultured Myxococcaceae bacterium | reverse complement strand
GACCTCATCGGGGGGGGCGACCGCGCGGTCCGCCCAAGGCGCCGCCCCGTCGCGACGCGAGGGGCGGGCCCGGGGTGCCAGCTCAAGGCGCCACACCGTCGCGACGCGACGGGCGCAACCGCGGCGCCGGCACACCGCGGCCCAGCGGTCCCCCGCTCTGTGTCCGAGTCCGGTTGAACGCGGGCGGGTGGAACCGCCGATTCCCAGACGGTCGCATTGAGCTGGCACCGCGGTCGCGCCCGTCGCTTCGCGACGGTGAGGCGCATTGAGCTGGCGTCGCGGTCGCTCTGTAACTCCGATCTCCGGACGTGGCGCGCGGCCCTCCGAGGAGATCTGTCAGCCTTCACGGGGCGCCTCGGGAGTGGTTGGCCAGGAACATTTCTGCCGGCCCAGGGCATTTGCCGCGGTTACAATCCGGGGCGCCAGGACGTAGGTGAGGGTGATGTTCACCGCCGCTGGGGTACCGCGGCATCCGCCACGGCAGCGAAGCACTGGCGGCCGCACAAACGCTCTGGCTCGCCCATCCCCACCACGCTCGACCATTGCGTCATGGTCGACTGTCATGGAGGTATCGCTGGACCAGCATCACGGCACTGACGGCGGCACAAACCTTGTGGATCACCACACCTTATTGAGCAAACGCTCACGCGCCCCGCTAACTGGGGCAACAACCTAGCATAACCCCGCGAGTCACCAGCCCTCAAAGGCACCATCAGCCGGTCTAACGACTCGCACTCGGGTGTGGATCGCATGCATAGTTGGTGGACTCTATCGCACTCAAGGAGGCACGCGTGGAGCGACGAGGGGATATGACGAACGACGAAGTCACCTATGTCCGAAGGGACGGAAGTGTTCGCTGGCGTACGTCGCGGATTCGACGCCCCGCCATGGCAACCGACAAGCGCCAAGTGCACTAGAGATAGCCGCAGCCACATCCCGCATGAATCGTTCATTAGCTAACGTCGTCATTCGGGCGGGAGCGGCAAGGCGGCTGGAATCGTGCAACGGTTCCTGCGCAACTCGTTCAAATCGTCATCCGACAATAGCCCATCTGCGGCATGCGCCAAATCGACGGCAGCCAAATACGCCTGCAACCTTTGATCTGCCACTAATGCACGGGCAGCCTCCCAGCCAGCCCTGATTATGTCAGGAGCGCACCTTATCGAACGAAGCGATGGGGCAAGCGTGCTGTGTTCTCTCTCCGCACTCTCCACTGCCCGGTCCGCGAGGTCACACGCTGCGATTAGTGCACCGATTCCGGCCTCCGCTCCCCTCAAAGCGTCTCGCGCTCTCAAGAGACTTAACGCTGCCGCAGTCGGTATATCCCCAATGGGAGGGAGGAGCGCGATGCTATTCCGAAGTTGATCTCGAATGCCACGGAACCTGTCGCATACCGGTGATGAAGGGCACCCGGGTGAGGACGGTGGAGGTGGGGCTTCGAACTGATGAAACATATCATCGAGAACAAGAAACACAGCCACTACGTCGTAGTAAGCCCCCGTTAACCTTCGGTGTTCCGACAAGAGCTCATTGCACCTCTGCACGCCCGGATCGGGGAAGGTCGGCGGCCGCGGCTTATCGTTGTTGAACGGGCCATAAATATTAGGAATTCGCGGCAAATTCCAGCACCGAGGGTCAAGCCGATTCCATCTACAGACATCACAAAGAGGATGATCTGGATGAGCGCGGCAAAAATTCTCCTCTTCCGGCGTGGGTGGGTTCGGACGTCGGCCGCAACCCCGACGTCTCTGCTCCTCTAACAACCGGTGGAGTTCAGCAAGCAGCTGAGACACGACCCGGTCTCGGCCGCAAAGATCAACGATGTCCTCGACCTCCCTTCGCCTTGCAGGTGAGTCCCCTGGGCACATCAGGCCGGAGATACCAGTGGACCCGTTCCCCGCGCCTAGACCCCGACCAAGTCGGGTGCAAACGCATTGACTCAACTCGGGCTCGTGCAGCCTCTCACAAGGGTTTACACGATCTGGCTCCCCCGGAGGACAGTTGCCACAAGACCCAGCTGGCGGCGCGGGCGCCGTTTCAAGGAACTGGATTCTCCTGACGAGCCAATCGATTCGCGCCTGAAGCTCTGCGCACGAGAGACCCGAAAATGCTGCCGCCGTGGCCGCGTCCAAGGCTCCGGATGGGTCGAAAAGAGGAGCAAAAACCCCAATGCGCGCGATCCCTGTCCCACCGGCCGGACCACCGCCGGATGGCATCCATGATGGCGGAAGCCTGATATCCGTCGACAGGGGAAGAAGCATGGTTCCCGTCGACGGGGGCAGGAACTTCCCTCCATCAGACCCACCACATTTCCCGCCGCAACCGCAACCACCGGCCTTGCCGGGTCCGCAGCCGCCCGACTTCTTCATCCCTGACGGATGGTGGTCGTGCCCCGTCCCACCCCCGCACTTCCCGCCGCAACCACACCCCCCGCCACACCCACCGAGGCCCTGCGCCGCGGTCTTCGACCCCGGCAGGATCTCATACGGCTTCGACTCCTGCGCCCTCCCGGTCATGCCAGCGGGCAGGATCTCGTACACCTTCCCCGTACGAGAAACGGTAGCGCTTTCTTGCTTCGGCACCGTGCCCGCGGGGTCGTACGGAAGCCCGAATGCCTGTTTGCTGAACACCTCGGGCGTTGGCACACCCCGAGCGATCGATGACGCCCCCTTCGTCCATCCTACGAGACCCTGCGCCGCGGTTCCCGCCTCTGGCAGGATCTCATGGGGCTTCGGCCCCTTCACGTCGCCACCGCCCTTCATCGCGCTGCCGATCATGTCCGCGGGCAGGATCTCGTAGGCCTTCATCATCCACCTCCTGGCCTCGACTCCGCCCTCAGCCCGACCACCCGCAGACGATGATCCGCACGGTCGCGTTCTGGTTGGCGCCCACCCGGAACCGACCATACGCCGCGAGGTCGGCCGGCGCCGACAGCGTCATGAACCCCGACGCCGGGAGGTTCGCGATCGCCGCGACGGCGACCGTGGCCGTGGTGCCAGTCGCCCAGGTGTTGTCCTGCACGGCGTTGTTGTACTCGAAGGCCACGCTGATTGTCGTGCTTGCCGCGGCGATCGAGTCGACGATGATCTGCACCTTGAGCTTCTCGGCGCTTCCCAGCAAAGCGTTGAACTCTGTCCCGCTCACGTAGGTCGGCGCGCTGGTCGAGACGCCTCCGATGGATTGATTGAACACCTCGACATTGAACAGTCGTGACATCGCGTGATCCCCTTTGTGTTGCGAACGACACAGGCGTGCCCCAAGCACGCCTGTCGTCGACTGTTCAAAGGTAGACTCTCTCTCTCCTTGTCAAGCAGCTCCGAATACATTTCTACCGGCGCGGGGCTCGTGCCCACTCGTGGCCCTGACTCCGCGTGTCGAGACGGACGCTAGCGAGGAAATGAAGCCTCCGCTCCCGCTCCCTCCTACCTCGCTGCCGTCCCCTCCCCCGTCGGATCCGACGCGAGCGCCACGCAGTCGACCCTCGCCCTCGCCCCGCTCGGGACGCTGTCCCCATCGCTGAAGGCGATGCGCTGCACGCACGCCGGGTTCTGCGGGTCGGGCCTCGTGTCGTAATAGAACCCGTGCGCCCCCGACGGCGGCGCTCCCCCCAGCACCACCGCGACCTGATCCACCAGGCACACCTCCCTCCCGTCCGCGGTGCGCTCGCTGGGCCGCCGCCCGTGCGCCGCCTCGCAGCGCGCGCCCGCCGCGAGGGTCTCCTTCACCACGCACGACACCCGCACGCTCTCTCCCGCCACCGGGACACTCGGGATCGTCGGCAGCGGCCTCGGCAGGCACCGCCCTCCGAGCGCGTTGCCGATGCGATCGACGATCTGCCCCAGCGCCGGGGCGTAGTCCATCGCGCAGATGGACGACACGGCCCCCGTCCCGTGGAGCTCGTCGAAGCGGCGCGCGACCTCGGCGATGCGCCGCGACGGCCACGCCCTCGGCGCCCCGAGGCTGGAGCAGCTCGCCGAGCTCGCGTCGTAGCGCGACCCCTCCTGCCGACAGGCCGGAACCATCGCGCTCCCAGGACAGCTCGGCTCCCGTCGGTTGGGTCGCATGCTGTAGGGCCCCTCCGTCGCCGTCCCCTCCATGGCGTCCTCGCCCTGCGGGGTCGTGCCCAGCAGCCGTGCCCAGTCGACGCGCGCCCCCTGCGTCGGAACCTGCAATGGAACCCCGATGATCCCGGCGAACACCACCCGATCGGGGTGCCCCGGCTTCAATGAGGTGAATCCCCTGTTGGGATTGCGAGGGTCGATGTACCGATCGATCGGCCACGTCGGGTCCTGCGCCGATCCGGGCGTATAGGTATAGAAGCGCAGGTTGAGGTCGCGGTCGTCGCCCCACCCGTGCGTCGACAGGTCATACACGGAGAGCGCATCGGTACACGGTTGACCCGCCTCGGCATATCGGCAATCGCGCACCGAGCCGTCCTCTTCATCGCTGATGACCACGATGCCCAGCACGGCGTCGGGGCGAACGAAGCCCGCGTTGGCGTCGGTGTTCCCGGCCTGCTCCCTGGGGTTGCGGACCACCAGGGCGCGGTAGGCCGACTCCAGCTGCTGCTCCAGGCCGCAGCCCTGCGTGGAGAGGAAGGCGTTGCAGACGAAGTCCTCGCGAAACTCCGCCGCGTCCGTGGCGTCGGCGTTGAAGGTGAGGAAGCTCGGGTACTGGTTGGGATCCGCCGTACAGCGCGCGGGGCGCGAGCCCGGCGGGAGCGTGGTCCACGGGCGGTGGGCGGCCATGGCGCGGCCGGCGCGGATGGGGTTGAGGAGCCCGTCGTCGCCCACGTCCGCGCTGACGTTGCAGCTCCCGACGTTGGAGCCCGGGGTGCCGAGGTCCGAGGAGACCACCGCGACGTGGAGGCTCTTCACCGGCGGGTGCGCCGGGCGCCCGGTGGCGGGGTTGACCGGCGGGGCGACGAGCTGGTCGATGAGCACGCGAAACTGCGCCCCGAGGCGCTGCTGATACGCGAGCATCGAGTTGGAGTTGTCGACCACGAAGAGCAGGTCGACGCTGTCGACCCCGTTGTTGAAGATCTCCGTGGTGAAGCTCGCGTTGAGCCGCTCCGAGGGCTGGGCGCTGGGGCGCTCCAGGCACCCGGCCAGGATCGCGGTCAGTCCAATGGGCCAGCGGGGAAGGGTTCTCGTCATCGCAGTACCTCCTGATGAGGGAGGTAGAGCAACCGCGAGGCCACATTGGCTTTCATGGGATATCGGAGATGCGATGTCCGATGAGCCGCCATCCCCGGTTGGCGGCGCGGGTGGTGACTACGGCCCCGCCGTCACCGGCTCGCAGGGCCCACGGTTGCGGGCCATGTACCGCCGCACCCGCTCGAAGGGCTCCGCGTCGACCTTCCAGTCGCCGGAGAAGGAGTCGTCGAGGTCGCGCACCACGTAGAGCACATGGGAGACGGCCCCGGCCATGGCGCTGGTGATGAACGCGTGGAGCACGAGGTTCTCCACGGCGAAGAGCCACATCGAGCCCACCACCAGCACGGCGCCCCCGTAGATGAGCAGGTAGAGCGCGAAGGGGATGCGCGCCATGGCGCTGGTCACCCGGTCGGAGCGCGCGTCGGAGAGGTCGTTGAAGCGCTTCAGGCACTCGTCGAAGAGGGCGATCTCCCGGGCGCTCCTGGGCTCGAAGACGTGCAGCGCCTCCCAGGTGTCGTCGAGGATGTGGCCCACCGCCTCCTGGGGCTCGACGTGGCGGCGGGCCATGGCGACCCACTCGTCGTCGATCACCGCGTCGACGTAGCGGCGCAGCCCGTCTCGCACGGCGCAGCGCTCGGTGCCGTGCAGCGCCTCGACGGTGCGGTAGAGGTCGAGCACCTCGTTGGCCTCGCGGTCGACGAGCGCCCGGGCCTCGTTGAACTGCCCCCACACCACGTAGACCACGAAGGCCAGCAGCACCGCGTAGATGGTCCCGAGGGTCTGGAGGTAGTTGCCCACCACGTCGTTGGTGGCGCGCAGCGTCTCCTGGGCGATGCACGCGCGCACCACCATGAGCCCGGTGAGCGAGAGCGCCGAGGCGAACATCACCACCGTCACCAGCGAGCGCAGCGCGGCGATGGGGCGCTCGGCGCGCCTCATCCGACGAAGAACTCCGACTGGTCGACGAAGCGCACGCCCGCCCTCGCGGCGAAGGTGCGGTCCGTGGTCATGTCGCCCACCATCAGCACCTGCGATCGGTCGAGCCTGTACTTCTCGATGAAGGCCACCCCTAGCCCCGGCATGGGCTTCCTGCACCAGCAGCTGATGGGCGCTGGATCGTGCGGGCAGAAGGCCACCTCCACGTCCACCCCGAGCAGCTCGTTGGTGCGAGCGAAGCAGGCGCGGGCGCCCTCTTCGGAGAGCGTTCCCTTGGAGACGGCGCTCTGGTTGGAGACGCCCAGGAGACGATAGCCCTCGGCCGCATATCGCTTGAGCACCTCCGAGCGCCCTGGCAGCACCTCGACGTCGTCGGGCGTCAGCGGGTACTTGTCGCCGCTCCTGGTCCGCCGGAGCGTCCCGTCGTAGTCGAGCAGCAGGGCCTTGTGCGAGTAGCCCTCGGGCTGCGCCGCGCGGGCGAAGGCGACCTTCTCGATGGAGGCGAAGCCCTCCGCGGCGCTCGGCGCCTCGAAGACCTTCCGATGTCGGAAGAGCACCGCGGGGCCGTAGGTGTTCGGATCCGCGCGCCCCGCCTGCTTGATCTCCGCCGGGGAGAGCAGCCGTCCGTGCTTTCGCACCAGGCGCTCGACGGCGTTGTACTGGGCGTGCTCGATGCTGCTGTCGAGCCATACGCAGCGAGCGGGGACGCCGCGGCGTCGGGCCACGGCGAGCACCGAGGCGCGCGACTCGCGGGTGGCGTAGGTGTTGTCGAGCACCACCGCAGCGCCCTCGTCGAGGGCCCGCTCCACCAGGGGACAGAGGTCGTCGAGGGTGCGGTCTCCGAGCGAGTCGCGGTTGATGCGACGGTGTCCCTGGAAGTGCCGCGCCGTCCACGTCGACTTGCCCGACGCGGGGAAGCCCATCACCAGAACGATCTCCATCGATTGTACCTCTCTCAGGTGGTGAGCTCGAGGATGATCTCCGGGGCGCCGGGCGGGCCGTGCGGCCCCTCGAAGCGCACCAGCCGGTGCGGCGAGGCCTTCTCATACCAGAGCTTGTATTTCGGCAGCAGCGGCTTGGAGAGCTCGGTGATCACCCGGCCCAGGTGAACCCAGTCGTTGATGTCCGGGTACATGGTCACCTCGCGCACCTCGAAGCGCCCCGCGGGGACCTGGAGCGTCACGGTCTTGTGCTCCTCGTAATAGACCTTGGCGACCATGCGGTCGGCGATCCAGGCGTGCACCGAGCGGCGCTTGCCGTCGAAGGGCTGCCCCCGCAAGAGGAAGGGCAGGCACACCTCGGGGTACGTATCGCCCGGGAAGCGCAGCGGACCGCGGGTGAAGTCCACCGTTTCGGAGCGGCACTCGACGCCCTGCTGGTCGACCATGGAGCGCTTGAAGCGCAGGGCGCGCAGCGTGGGGCGGGCCTCGCAGTCCAGCTCCTCGACCACCGCGCCGCCGCGGAGGTCCTGATCGACGCGGAGCTCGACGCGGCCGCCGTCCGCCTCGTGGGTCACCCGGGTGGTGACCACGGCCAGGTGCGTGCGCCCCGGGTCGAGGAGCTGGTGCGCGTCGAGCACGGTGTGGAAGGACCGCTGGGCCCTCGCGGTGATGACGTAGCGGGAGACCTCCTCGCCGCGGATGGGCGGGAGCCCGAGGGCGTTGCCGGTGTCGGTCTTCATGGCTGGATCACGGGATCAGAGGGCATCGACGGCGTCGGCGACGCAGAGCGGGTGCGTCCCGGCCTTGTCGGAGTAGCTCCCGCATCGCTCCCCGGAGGGGCACTCGCAGTCCGAGCGGCACGGGATGCCGCAGAACTGCTGGAGCACGACCCCGGAGAAGGGGAGGCACGAGTAGCCCGTCGGGCACTCGGTGCCGCCGCGAGGCCCGCAGTCGACGCGCATCGGGAGCCTCTCGATGGCCGGCCGGGTGCAGGCATCCGAGGGCTGCGGCGCATCGACCGGAGGCGCGTCGACGGCAGGGACATCCATCGAGGGCACGTCGCTGGTGGGGACATCGGTCCTGGGCACATCGGTCGCGGGAGCGTCGGTCGCGGGGACGTCGGTCGTGGGCACATCCGTCGCGGGGACGTCCGTCGCGGGGACGTCGGTCCTGGGGACATCCGTCGTGGGGACATCCGTCGCGGGGATATCGAAGACGGGCGAGTCGTTGGGGTGTGCGTCGACGGCCGCGTCGACGGAGACGCCGCTCTCGCTGCTACAGGCAGCGAGGGCGGCGACGAGGAGGAGGGAGGGGAGAGGGAAGGAGCAGGGAGGGCGGGAGTTCATGGGCATCCGTTGGAGCAGCGAGCGTGCCGGGGATGATCGGCGAATTCAAGCGCGCTGCCCGCGACGGATGGGTGGGGAAGAGGCTCAGCTGTTGTTGCGAACCCGGAGCACCGCGAGCTCGTTGAGGTAGCACTCCAGGTTGGTGTACCCGGCGACGCCGGTCATGGAGACCGAGACGCTGGTGCCGTTGTGGTCCTGCACCGCGGGGTTCAGGCCGTGGGCGGCCTCCCAGGCGTCGGGCATGCCGTCGTTGTCGGTGTCCGCCGGCGCCGCGGGGGCGGTGCCCGCGAAGTTCACGCTGAGCGCGTCGTTGGCGGGGTTGGTGTTGATGGCGCGCGTGTCGAAGGTGCCCGCGGCCACGTTGCCCATGAGGCGGCGGTCCATCGGATCACGAGGGAAGGCGCCCGCGTTGGCGATGGCGTAGGCCCGGACGTTGGTCGAGGGCATCACGGTCACCGCCGGGAAGTCGTGCCGCGCGGTGCGCGCCCAGGAGGGCCGGGTGCCGGTGCTGCCGTTGTAGTCGTTGCAGCAGTAGTTCAGGTCCCAGTCCGAACGCGCCGACCAGAGGTTGGAGTGGTTGTCGTTGAAGTACGCGGTGGTGCCGGTGCCCACGGGGCGCAGGTAGATCGCGCCGAAGTGGTTGGTCGTCGAGGAGAAGGAGGAGTTGCCGACCCAGTTCATCTGGTAGTTGATGGCCGAGCCGTCCGTGCCGCCGGAGATGTCCGTCGGGTTCACGTCGATGAAGTAGCGCTGATCCCAGAGGAGGTTGTTGGTCAGCTCGACGTGCATCGTGGTGCCCGCCGCGGCGCCGGCGCTCTCGCGAGAGAACTCGGGCATGCGGCCGAGGATGCGGTTCCAGGTGTTGCGGACGATGGTCAGGTTGTCGAGCTGATAGCCGGCCGCGGGGTTGGTGTAGTTGATCAGCATCCCGCCGTACTGCGCGTGGTCGCCGATGGTCTCCGCCAGGATGCTGTCCTGGATGGTGACGTTGTTGGTGTACGAGATCTCGACGGCCTCGTCCTCGGCGTTGCCCATGGAGAGGTGGTCGATGACGCCGTTGCGCGAGTAGCGCAGGCGGAGCGCGTCGGGGAAGGTCCCGTTCGCGGGGCGGGTGCGCAGGTGGCGCACGATGAAGTTCTGGATGCCGCGCGCGTTGGCGCCGCACTGCTGGTCGCAGTAGACGGCCTCGGTGGTGTGCAGGCCGCGGACGGTGATGCCCGCCGGCGAGGACTGACCGGCGATGGTGAGGTCACCGCTGCCGATCTGCACGTCCCCGTTGATCACGCCGCTCACCTTGAAGAGCACGTAGCGGGGGCCGGTCTGCTGCACCGCGTCCTGGAAGGAGCCCGGTCCCGAGGTGTTGAGGTTGGTCACGTAGATCACGCGGCCGCCGCGTCCGCCGGTGGCGCTGGCGCCGAAGCCCTCCGCGCCGGGGAACGCGCGCAGCCCGCTCGACGGGGTCGTCGCGCTGGTCACGGTGCCCGCGTCGACGGGCGTGGCCACGGTGCCGGCGTCGACGGGCGTCGCCACGGTGCCGGCGTCGCGCACGCCGCTGTCGACCACGGCCACGGTGCCGGAGTCGCGCACGCCGCTGTCGACCACGGCCACGGTGCCGGAGTCGCGCACGCCGGAGTCACGGACGCCGCTGTCGGCCACGGTGCCGGAGTCGCGGACGACCGTCCCGCTGTCACGAGAGCCGCTGTCGGTCACGCCCGCATCCCGCGAGGTCGTGGTGGTGGTGGTGGTGGTGGTGGCGAGGCTCGAGGTGGTGGCGGTCGCCGTCACCGGAGCGCAGGGGACGTATCCATCGAGGCTGTAGCAGTCGTTGTCGCTATCGCAGAAGCACTTCGCTTCGCCGGGCCAGCAGTTGCGGATCTGACCCGCAGCGTTGCGGGGATCACCCCGGTCGTCGAGGGTGACGGCTTCGGGGCAGGAGCGCAGCGTCACGGCGCTGGTGCTGGTGGAGGAATTGGGGTCGCTGACATCGGCGCCCGGAGCACATCCGGAGGCGAGGGCCAGGGACACCACGCAGAACAACGAGGCAGTCAATGAGCGGTCCATGGGGCCCAACAAAGCCGCGTTGATCCGTTGTGGCAAATGATAAATCGATTGGATCCATCATCGCTACATCGTTGAGAACTGTGGTGAATCCAGGGGTATTCGGTGGAGGAAGTGACCCCGATATGGACAGTTCCCGAGATGTAGGCACGCCTTTCTCGGGAAAGAATCCAGGCAAGATGGCCGAAAGCACGGAAATACATCAACCGATCCAGCCGCCGATGTGCGCTCCGGTGGCAGTGACGATTTTTGGTGCCGGTGGAAGCCCCGAGGGCTCCGGAGCGCCCGGGACCGCAGTTTACACCCCCGTGTAAAACACAAATCTGGCCGAGATCAGGCACTTTCGCGCGAAATCCGACCCGGGAGCGCCCCCGCAGGCCCCGGCCCTCCTTCCACTGGGACCGGATCGCACGCCCCTCCGGTCGCGCCCCGAGGGGTGCGTCGCCGGGGTGGCACCTGGCGCGTCGACGTCGCCCCCGGAGATATCGCCAATGGAAATACCCCGAATATCCCCTCACCCGATATCCGATGGCTCGGTAGTCGGATATGGGCGCTGCCCTCTCGATCCGCCGGTGACGCGGCCCCCCGCGTGGCTGTAGAGTCCGCGCCGCCGATGTCGACGCTGCTCAATGACGAAGCGATGGCGCGCGCCCGCGCCGCGATGCGATCGGCCCAGCCGCAGAACGCGGTGCAGATCCTGATCGGCGCCGCGGCGCAGACGCACCTGCAGGCGCGCGACTACGACGAGCTGGTGCGGCTGCTGGCCGAGGCGCTCCAGCAGATCGGGCTGCTTCGCGCGGCGGCCTCCGTGTGGCTCTACCTGAAGGACGGCCGGCGCATGGCCCAGGTGAGCGCCAGCGAGCCGAGAGACCTCGCCCGCGCGGCCATCCTCGACGGCAACTACGGGGCGGCGGCGCAGCACTACCGGGCCGCGCGCTGGCCCGCCCACGCGGCCATCGCCTCGGAGAAGGCCCGGCTCTTCCCTCAGGCGCGCCTGCTCTGGGAGGAGGTGCAGGCCGACCCGAGGCTGCGCGAGGACCCGTACAACGCCGCGCTGGTGAGCTTCAACCTGGGCCGGGTGCTCTCCGAGCTGCGCGACGCGCCGGGCGCCCAGCGGGGCCGGGTGCGCGCCATGCGCCTCCTGGAGGAGGCCGCGGACCTCTTCGAGGCGCGAGGGCTGCGCGAGCGGGCCTTCGACTGCTTCCAGGTGCTGCTCACGCTCGGCGCGGAGACCGGCAGCTTCGAGAACCTCGCGGAGGGCTACCTCAACTGCATCCGCATCCTGCGCGAGGACCACCTCAAGTATTACGCCCTCCAGTATTACGAGGACTTCATCGTGCGCGCCGAGCGGGCGCACGAGCACCACGCCGTCGCCACCATCGTGCACGAGGCGGCGGACTACGCGCGGGCCCTGGGCCTGGCCTTCCACCCGGCCCTGCGCATGCGAGAGGCGGAGGCGTGGCGCAACGCGGCGGAGCAGATCCTCCGGGGCGGCGGCTCGGTGGAGCTCGCGGAGAACGCGCTGCTCGCGGCGGTGGGGGCCTTCTCGGGGGTGGGCATGCACGGCCGCGCGGTGGCGGTCTTCGGGGTGCTCGCGCAGATGCCCGGCATCGACGAGGAGCGGGCCAAGCGCTACGCCCGGCTGCGCTCCCGCTACGGCGACGCGAGGGACGAGGCGCTGCGCGTCGCGGAGGTGCCCGAGTACCTCAAGCTCCCGGTGGCCTACCCCGACATCTGGAACGTCGACGTGGTCGAGTGGGAGGAGGACGGCGACGCGGTGGAGGCGTGCGGGGAGATCCTGCTCGACGGCACGCTGCCGGACTTCGTGCGGCGCAAGGCCCTGCTGGCGCGGCTGGTCCCGCTGACGGCGCGCGAGCCCGGGCACCCCAACACGCAGGCCCAGCTCGCCGAGGCCCTCGGGCAGGTGCAGCTCTACTCGGTGCTCTCTCCGCTGGAGCACCTCTTCGAGCGGGGCCGCGGGGACGTGCGCGTCGCGGCGCTGCGGGCGGCCCGATCGCTCTTCTTCAAGCGCACCTTCATGCTGCTGATGAAGGGCGTCGCGGAGGCCGACCCGTCGGTGCGCGCCGCGGCGGTCGAGGCCATCCAGCTGCTGCACTTCCCGCACGCCTTCGACCCGCTCTCTCGGCTGCACCGCGACCAGTCGGACGTGACCGTGCGCGCCGCGGCGCTCAACTCCATCGGCCGCATCCCCTCGCTGGAGGCCGTGGAGTACCTCCTCGGGACGCTCCGCCACGGCAGCCCCGAGGAGCGACAGCTCGCCGCCGACCTGCTGGTGCGCCACGACGCCGCGGAGGCCACCGGGGCCATCCAGGCCGCGCTGGCCCAGGAGTCCGGCGAGATGCAGCACCTGCTCATCACGGTGCTGCGCCGCCGCAACCGTTGATCGCCGCCACTCAACCCATCACTCACCGGGTCGCGACCACACTTAGAGGGTTCATGGATTTTCCGAAGCGGGGAATGTCGAAGGACGAGGTGCTCTCCACCCTGAAGGGCCGCCAGGGGGCCGACGCGGACTGGCGCCACGGGCGCACGTTCTCGCTCGTCTACTACGCGGGCCCGGAGGCCCTCGACGTGCTCTACGAGGCGTCGCGCGCGTACTTCTCGGAGAACGCCCTCAACCCCATGGCCTTCCCGGGCCTGCGGCAGTGCGAGACCGACGTGGTGGCCATGACCGCGGCGATGCTCCACCACCCCGACGCCGCGGGCACCATGACCACCGGCGGCACCGAGAGCATCCTCATGGCGGTGAAGACCGCGAGGCAGTGGGCGCGGGCCCACAAGCCCGAGATCACCCAGCCGGAGATGCTGGTCCCCATCACGGTGCACCCGGCCTTCGAGAAGGCCGCGGCCTACTTCGACGTGAAGGCCGTGCACGTCCCCGTCGGGGACGACTTCCGCGCCGACCTGGCCGCCGCGCGCTCGCTCCTCAACGACAACACCATCCTCGTGGTGGGATCGGCCCCGCAGTACCCGCACGGCGTCGTCGACCCGATCACCGAGCTCGCGGCGATGGCCCGGGAGCGCGGCATCCTCTGTCACGTCGACGCCTGCCTCGGGGGCTTCCTGCTGCCCTGGGTGGAGAAGCTGGGCTACCCCGTTCCGCCCTTTGATTTCAGGGTCGAGGGCGTGACCTCGATGAGCGCCGACGTGCACAAGTACGGCTACGCGGCCAAGGGGGCCTCGGTGGTGCTCTACCGAGATCGCGACCTGCGGAAGCACCAGTTCGTGGCCTACGCCGACTGGCCCGGCGGGCTCTACGGCTCGCCCTCCATGTGCGGCACGCGCGCCGGAGGCCCCATCGCCGCGGCCTGGGCGATCATGAACCACCTGGGCGAGGAGGGTTATCTCCGCATCACCCGCGAGACCATGACCGCCGCGCGAGGGCTCATCGAGGGCATCAAGGCGATCCCCGGGCTCTACGTCTTCGGAGACCCGGTGGGGAGCGTCTTCGGCTTCGGCTCCCACGACATCGACATCTACGCGCTCTCCGAGGCGATGGACGCCAGGGGATGGCACCTCGACCGGCTCCAGCGGCCGCCGGGGCTTCACATGATGATCACCCCCGCGCACGCGCCGCTGGTGGAGAAGATCCTCGCCGACCTGCGAGAGGCCACCGAGCAGATCCGTCGCGAGGGCACCACCGCCGAGGGCGCGGCGGCCATGTACGGAGCGCTCGGCACCATGGACGACCGCGGCACGGTCAATGACTTCATCCTGAACTTCCTCGACAACATCGACGCCCGCTGACAGACCTCGCGACCCTTGTTCGCGCTCGCCCTGCTGGTGATGTTGGCCATCGCGCTGGAGTCCATCGTGGGCTTCGGAGCGACGGTGCTCGTGGTCGCCCTGGGCACCTGGATCCTCCCGGTGCAGGAGCTGCTGCCCCTGTACGTCCCGGTGAACATGGCGCTGTCGGCCTCCATCGCGTGGCGCGACCGGGCCTCCATCGACGGCGCGCTGCTGAAGAAGCGGGTGCTCCCGCTCGCCGCCGCGGGGCTGGTGGTGGGCCTCGCGCTCTACCGATATGCCGCCCGCCCGGAGCTGCTGCACGCCTTCGGGGTGATGGTGGTGCTCATCGGACTCAACCAGCTCCGCAAGGAGCTTTGGCCCGGCGCGACCCCGTCGGCGAGCCGCGCCCGGCGCGACGCGCTGCTGGTGGGCGGAGGGGTGATCCACGGGCTCTTCGGGACGGGGGGCGTGCTCATCGTGGCGGCGCTCGCGGGAGAGCGGATGGAGAAGAGCCGGATGCGCGCCACGCTGGCGGCGCTCTGGCTGCTGATGAACCTCGCGATGGTGGGCAACTTCATCGGGCACGGCGCGATGGGGGTGAGCTCTCTGGGGCGCTCGGCGCTGCTGCTCCCCGCGGTGGCGATGGGGGGATGGCTGGGAGAGCAGGTGCACCGGCGCGTGGCCGAGCGGCCGTTTCGCGTCGCGATCTCGCTGGTGATGATGGCCGCGGGCGCGGCGCAGGCGCTGCGGTAGGGCGCGAGCCGCTGAACATTCGACCGCTCCCGCGCAACGGGCCCACGACGCCCGCGATCGGTCGTCGTGAGAGGAAGAGGAGACCCCCGAACATGCCGAGGTCCTGGAGATTCATCGTCGGACTCGGGGTGGCCGCCTCGCTGACCCCCGCGATCGCCCTGGCCTTCGGCGTCGACCCGCGGGTGGAGCGCACCGTCGCCGACGGGTACCTCGAGGGCTCGCAACAGCCCGTCGCCTGCAACACCGCCGGGTGCCTCGCGGTGTGGTCGGTCTTCTCGGCGGACCACATGCGCACCGTCGCCATCCGCGCGGCGAGGATCGGTCCGACCGGCGCGCTCCTCGAGCCCTCGACGGTGACGCTCTCCGAGGGGAGCACCAGCCGCTACTCGCCCTCGGTCGCGACCGACGGCACGAACTTCTTCGTGGTCTGGGTGCTCGAAGGCACCGGCGTGGTGGGTGCGCGGGTCTCGGGCAGCGGGGCGCTGCTCGACGCGGGCGGCGTGGTGCTCGCGCCCCCAGCGACCGGCTCGCAGCAGAACCCGACGGTCGCCTGGAACGGCCACGACTACCTCGCGGCCTGGCAGGAGGCCCCCGCCGGCGTGTCCGCCATCCGAGGGACGCGCGTCTCCGCGGGGGGCGTCGTGCGCGACCCGACGGGCCTCGCGATCGGCCCGCTCACGGCGTCCACCAGGCGCATGCCGACGGTCGTCGGCGTGGGCGACGGCTTCGTGGTCGCGTGGGAGGACGCCCGGGTGATGCCGTACGGCGACCTCTACCTCGCGCGCGTCGCGGCGGACGGCACCGTGCGCGACCCCGCGGGCGTGCACCCCTTCACGGCCTTCCACACGCGGACCTCGCCCGCGCTCTCGTCCGACGGGTCGCGCGCCCTCCTCGTCTGGCAGGACGGAGACGGCGGCCCCAACGGCGTCCAGTCCGCGCTGCTCGGCGCCGACGGCCTCGCGGGGGCGGTGAGCGTCCTCGGCACGACGCCCGGTCGACCCTCCGCCGCGTTCGACGGCAGCCACCACCTCGTGGCGTGGGCGCGGTCGTCGGTCGTCCACCACGCGCTGCTCTCGCCCGCGGGCGTGCCCGTCGCGCCGGGCGATCACACGCTGGGCGCCGGGGCCTTCGAGCCTCCCTTCCTGGCGTCGGGAGGCGCGGGCTTCCAGGGCGTCGTGCAGGGCGGGGGGACGCCCGGGGTGCTCGGGTTTCGCGTCTCCGCGGACGGCGCGACCACGACCCCGCCGTCACCGATCACGTACCAGGCCAACGCCCAGACCGACCCCCGCGTGGCGTCCGACGGGACGGACTTCCTCGTCACCTGGAGCGACCGTCGCAACGTGCTCGCGGCACGGGTGAGCGCCGCGGGCGCCGTGCGCGACGCGCCGCCGCTGACGCTGGCGAGCTCCGCGCGCCAGGGCCGCGTGGCGCACGATGGGACGGCGTGGCTCGTGACGTGGGTGCGCACCGATACGGGCGGGGTCGGCGCGGCGCGCGTGCCGTCCTCGGGCGCGGCCACGACGCTCGCCGCAGCGGGAACGTTCATCCCCGCCGACACGCTCGGCCCCGGCCGCGGCTACGCGATGATCGGCGGCATCGAGGTCTCGATGGGCGCCCAGCACGGCGCTCGGCTCCAGCGCCTGCCGTTGCCGTCGCTGACGCCCGCCGTGGCGGTCGTGGTGGACGGCCGCGGGGCCACGCTCACCAGCCCTCCCTCCGTCGGCTTCGACGGGACCAACCACCTCGCCGCGTGGCAGGCGGGCGGCGTCGACCCGCCGTACTGCGCGACTGTGGACGCGATCCGCGTCACGCCCGACGGGGACCGCCTCGACCCGGGCCCGCTGCACCTCAGCCCCTGCTATCCCACCGACGGGCTCATGGTCCCCTCCGTCGCCTTCGACGGCAGCCGCTACCTCGTGGTGTGGCACGCGCGGGGCGCGAGCGGCGCGGACGTCTTCGGCGCGCGGGTGAGCCGCGGCGGCGAGCTGCTCGACGCGAGCCCGCTGGTGCTCTCCGCGGCGGCGGGCGACCAGCGCAACCCCGCGGTGGTCTTCGACGGCGCCCGCTTCGCTGTGGTCTGGGAGGACGGCCGCGCGGGCAACCGCGACCTCTACGGCACCCGCGTGCTCCCCGACGGGAGCGTCCTCGACCCCTCGGGCGCGCCCATCGCCGCGACACTGGCGGACGAGTCGTCCCCACAGCTCGCGGTCAACGCCGCAGGGCGGGTGCTGCTGGCCTACGTACACGCCGATCCCTCGCTCGGGGTCGACCGCGTGGAGGCGACCTTCGCAGGCTTCGAGGGCGCCGCGGACGCGGGAGTCACGGACGCAGGGGTCACGGACGTGGGGTCCCTCAGCGACGCGGCGGTTCTGGACGTCGGATTCGATGCGGGCCCGGCCGACGCCGGGACCCTCCCCGACGCGGCGGTTGCGGACGTCGGCCTCGACGCGGGCCCGGCCGACGCGGGCGCCCCTGCGGAGACCTCCGGCGGTCTCTGCGCCGTTCGAGCGGGATCGGTCGGCCGGGGTGGCCACGGCGTCCTCGGCCTCGCGGCGCTGGCAGCGGTCCTTGGGCGTCGTCGCCGGAGGGGCCGGCGATGATGAGCGAGGTCGCGGCGTCGGCGGAGCGCCCATCGCCTCCCCGGTACGACCGCGAGGTCGTCGGGCTTCGCCGAGGGCTTCCACGCGAGGTGCGAGAGCGAGTTCGAGCTGTCGTCACAAGCGGCCGATCGCCTCGTTCGCGACGAAGCCGGGCACGCCGTCGCGCTTCGTCATCGACGGGCTCTCGCAGGGGCGGCTGGAGGCGCTCACGACGCGGTGGCGGATTTCATCAGCCCTGATGACGGGATCATCAGCCCTGATGACGGAGGGCGATCGCCCCGCCGCTTCGCTCCGGGCGAGTCTGGGACCGATGACGCGAGCGCTGCCATGCGCCCGCGCGAGGTGCCTCCGCGCTCGTCGGGGCGCGCCGGGGGGAGAAGAACCGCAAGGGCGCAAGGGTCGCAAGGACGAGTTCCGCGAGCGCTGGCGCATCGGGTTCGCGAGAGAGCTGAAGCGAGCCTGGACCGGGACACGAGGTGAGTCGTTGGAGCCCCCTGCCCGGCTGAACCCGTCGCTCCACTTGCGACCCTTGCGCCCTTGCGGTTCTTCTCCCCCCCGGCGCGCCCCGACGAGCGCGGAGGCACCTCGCGCGAGCGCTGCCATGCGCCATGCTCAACCCGTCAGGACTCTTGCGACACAGCACCTATGGAGTCTCGTATGTCGATGGAACCACTGCTCATCCTCGGTTGTGGCTTTACCGGGACGGCGGCGGCGTCGAGGGCGCTCGCGGCGGGGCGCTCGGTGCGGGCGACGGTGCGCTCTCCCGAGGCGGCGCGGACCCTGCGGGTCATCGGGGCCGACGTGACCGTGGCGCCGTCGTTGACGGAAGCGCTCGTCGCGCCGCTGGCCGAGGGGGCCGAGGTGCTGGTGACCTTTCCACCGGACGGGGTCACCGACGAGGCCCTGGCGAAGGTGATGGGGCGGGCGCGCTCGGTGGTCTACGTGTCGAGCACCGGGGTCTACGGCGAGCGCGTCGGGGTGATCGACGAGGAGACCCCCACGGACGCGAGGGACCCCAAGGCGGCGATGAGGCTCGCGGCGGAGACGGCGTGGCGAGAGGCCGGGGCGACGGCGCTGAGGGCGGCGGGGATCTATGGTCCCGGGCGGGGGCTGCACCGGAGGCTGATCGAGGGGAGCTACCGGGTTCCGGGCGAAGGCGAGCGGGTGGTGTCGCGGCTGCACGTGGAGGACCTCGCGGCGATGGCCCTCGGCTGCCTCGCGGCGGGGCTGCGCGGCGGGTGCTTCGTGGCGGCGGACGACGCGCCGGTGCCGCAAGGGGAGGTGGTGCGCTGGCTCTGCGAGGGCCTCGGGCTGCCGTGGCCCCGGTCGGTGCCGCTGAGCGAGGCCCCGCCCACGCTTCGTCACGACCGCACGGTGCTCAACGCGAGGGTGAAGCGGGCGCTGGGGCTCACGCTTCGCTACCCGAGCTGGCGCGAGGGCTTCGCGCAGTGCCTCCGGGCGGAGGGCGTGCCCTTCCGACCATAGAACCCGTCGGTCGGAGTCGGGAACTTGCGGGGCGAGCGCGGGTTTGCTACCGCCGAGGCCTAAGTCCGGCCGGTGGCGGAATTGACGATGATCGTCGGGCGCCTGGTGGCTCGGATGCAGGTGTCATGGCGAAGCAGATCCATTGTCTGGTGCGAGGTCGGGTGCAGGGTGTGTTCTTCCGCGCGGCGACGCAGCGGGAGGCCAAGCGCCTCGGATTGACGGGCTGGGTGAAGAACCTCCCCGATGGCACGGTGGAGGTCGTCGCCGAAGGGGATGACGACTCGCTGAAGGAGTTCGTGGGATGGATGCAGCGGGGTCCGACGGCGGCCAGGGTCGAGCGGGTGGACTCCCGCTGGCGCGGATACACGGGCGAATGGGGCGATTTCCGCATCGTCGACTGACCGCGCCCTCGCTCGCGCTCGCCCTCCTCGCCGCCGGCGCCTCGGCGCATGGACAGCCGTCCCCTCCCCCGCCGGTCGCGGCGGCGACGGCCGATGAGTCGGTCGGTCGCTCCCTGGCGGAGCTCGACGCGATGCTGGGCCGGCTCACCGACGGCACCGCCCGCGAGCGACGCGCCGCCGCGGACGAGATCATCCGATCGCTGGAGCGGGAGGACATCCCGGTCATCCGTCAGCGCCTGCTCGCCCCGTGGCGGGTGGAGGTCGACCCGCTGCGCTTCAAGATCGTGCGGCTCATCCGCGCGGCGACCGACGGCCGGGAGAACGCCGAGTACGACCTGCTGGCGCTGATGATCGCGGCCCCCCGCGCGGCGGACCTCAACGGCGCCATCGAGCGCGTGGTGCTGGCGCGGGCGCTCGGGGCGATGGCCTCCGCGGACGCGGGCCGGGCGCTGATCGCGCTGTCCTCGTCGTACGGGGCGCTCTTCCGCCAGGAGGTGGGGCGCATCGTCCGGGGGCAGCTCAAGGACTACGCGCTCCCGGCGCTCATCGAGCTGCGCAACCCGTCGGAGATGATGCGGGTGTTCACCCGGCAGATGCGCGAGGCGCTGCGCAAGGTGACGCCCGGCGAGGCGGTGCAGCAGCACGACAACGCGCTGCTGGCGGAGATCATCCGGGCCTACGGCTCCATCCGCCAGCCGGACGCGATGCAGGTGGTGGTGAGCTTCGTCAACAGCGACCGCGCTCAGGTGCGAGAGGCGGCGCGCTGGGCGGTGACGCAGTACGGCCGCGAGTCGATCAACGCGCTGCGCTCGGCCTACGAGATGTACGAGGGCCATGACGCCAACGCCCAGTGGGGGTGGGAGCGCACGGCCCAGGAGCTGTACCTCGCCAACGACCGGCGGCGCATGGCGGAGGTCACGCAGCGCCTCGACGCGGGCCTCGCGGCGGGCCGGGCGGGGCAGGCCGACGCGATGCTGGGGCACTTCCGCTGGGTGCTGGCGAGGCACCCGGACCTGCAGCGGCGCAGCGAGATGGTCGAGCCGCTCATGCGCTACGCGCGAGCGCTGGAGTCCGAGGACGCCTCTCGCGCCCAGGCCGTGTGGCGCCTCGCGCTCTGGGTCGAGCCCGAGGGGGCGCACGCGAGGGAGATCCGCGCGGAGGTGCTCTTCCTCGACGCCGAGATCGCGATGGCGCGCAACGTGGCCGACCCGGAGCTGTACGACGCCGTGCTGAGGGTCGACCCGAACCACGAGAGGGCCCGGGCGCAGCGCTCGGTGGTGGCCCAGGACGAGCTGCTGAGGGCGCGCCGCCGACGCCGCACCCTGGGCGCCATGGGGCTGCTGGGCGTGGCGCTGGCGACGCTCTGGCTGCTGGTGCGGCGGCCCCCGAGGCGGGTGGCGAAGACGACGAAGCCCGAGCCCGCGGTGGGATAGGCTCCGCCGCACCATGAAGTGGCGCTGCGGGGTGATGGGGCTGATGGCGTGGGCGCTCGGCGCGTGCTCGACGGACCCGGCCGTGGAGGACGGGCTGCGCGCGGCCGAGGCCGTGGCGATGGCCTCGGAGGTGGTGGGGCTCGCCCAGGCCTTCGCGGCGCCCACCGCCGGGCTCAGCAGCGACGCCATGGCCGCGGAGCGATCGGCCGCGGTGGCGCAGGCGGCCTTCACGCCCACCGGGTGCACGCGGGTGCAGCTCCGGGACAACGCGGTGCGCGTCACCTTCCTGGGAGAGTGCAACGGACCCTATGGGATGAGGATCCTCGAGGGCACGCTCGTCGCCACCGTGGCGCGCCGGGGCGAGCAGATGGAGGTGGCGCTCTCGGGTGATCTCCGCACGAGGCACTCGACGCTACGACCCGCGGTGAACGTGACCGTGTCGTCGCTGGCCGGGTCGTTCCAGGCGGACTACGCGGGCAACTTCAGCGGGGTCGGCGCGCGAGGCACCGCGGTGAGCTTCGACGGGCGCGGCATCGCCAGCCTCGAGGCGGGCTGCGTGCAGCTCAACGGCTCCGCGGCGGTCACCGCGGGCAGCGAGCCCTGGACCGTGCTCATCGCCACCTACAACCGCTGCGCCGGCGGCTGCCCGATGAGCGGCGGCAGCCTCGTGATCAACCGCGCCTCCGGGTCGCAGACGCGCGTCGAACTCTCCGGCGGACAGGACGTCTCGGTCACCACCTCCACCGGTCGCAGCGAGGCCGCCACGGTGCCCTGCGGCGGCTGACGCGGCGCGGCGCGGCGTTCGTTTCCAACGCCCCGACGACCTGTGATAACCCGTGGCGCCATGAGCTCGGATCTCGCGTCGCTTCGTGCCGAAATCATCCACTCCCTGGAGCACACGCTCGACGCGGTGCTCCCCTGGTTCGTGTCGCAGATGCCCGCGGCGTACTTCGCGGACACCCCCGACCAGGAGAGGCTCGCGCACCTCCGCGCGATCCTCGCGGCGCGCGCCTCGGCGATGCCCCCGCGCATCACGCTGCACTCCGAAGACCGCGCCCGCTGGACCTTCCTCATGGACGGCGACCGGCCCGGGATGCTCAAGGAGATCCTCGACCAGCTCCCCGCGGAGGCGCCGCTGCGGCAGGTGAAGGTGCACACCAGCGCCGACGGCCAGCTCGCCATCGACACCATCGTCCTCGGCGACGTGCCCCGCTATGACCCCTCGGACCCGGCGCAGCAGGCGCGCCTCGACGCCATCCTCTCGCTCGTCGAGAAGGTGCGAGGCGACGTGGCGCGGGTGCGCTCCTTCCTGCTGAGCTCGTCGGCGGACTTCGTGCGCTCGGCGACGGCCCTGCGCGCGGTGCGCTGCGCCGACCGCTACGAGGCCGTGCGGGGCACCGAGGACACGCTGGTGCAGCTCGAGCCCGAGGCCGACCCGACCCTCTCTCGCATCGTGATCACCGTCGGCAACGCCACGCCGCGGCGCATGTTCGAGCGCTGCGCCGACCTCATCGGCAGCCACGGCGTCAACATCCACCGGGCCTTCGTGGACGTCGTCGAGGACCCCGGCCACGGCTACGTCACCCTCTTCAGCTACCTCGTTCGAGGCCCCGACGGGCGCGCCCTCGACGCCGACGGACTGGTCTGGCGCGCGCTCGCCCCCTCCCTCGCCCGCGGCAAGTGGATCACCGACGCGGCCCTCTCGCTCAGCCACAACAACCCCGCGCTCGGCCTGGAGCGCGCGGAGGTGGTGGTGGCCCTCGCCAGCCTCGCCCACCAGCGGCTCACCCGTGACAACCCGGTCTCCTTCGCTCGCGACCGCGTGCTGGCGCTCGCGGTGCGCCACCTCGCCCTGAGCTCCGGCATCGCCGACCTGCTGCACGACCGCTTCAACCCGGTGAGCGCGATGTCCGACGAGACCTACGCGCTGCGCTCGGCGGCGCTGCGCGACCAGATCGAGCACGACGTCGACGGCGACGACGCGCGCCGGGTGCTCAAGACCCTGCTCGACGCGGTCGGAGCGACGCTCCGCACCAACCTCCACCTGGAGAAGCGCTACGGCCTCGCGCTGCGCCTGGAGGGGAGCTTCATCCCCCGCGGCGAGGAGAAGCCCTTCGGCGTGTACTTCGTCCACGGCCAGGGGTGGGACGGCTTCCACCTGCGCTTCCGCGACATCGCCCGCGGCGGGGTGCGCGTCGTGCGCCCTCGCGGCCCGGACCAGCTCACCGCGGAGACGGACCGTCTTTACGATGAAGTGTATGGCCTCGCCCAGGCCCAGCAGCTCAAGAACAAGGACATCCCCGAGGGCGGCGCCAAGGCGGTGATCGTGGCCTCGCAGGATGTCCCGCTGACCAGGGCGATCAAGGGCTTCATCGACGGGGTGCTCGACCTGATGGTGGCCGACGAGCAGCACCCGCTGGTCGACCGGCTGGGCCGGCATGAGACGCTCTACCTCGGGCCCGACGAGAACATCACCCCCGAGCACATCGAGTGGATCGTCGACCGGGCGCGGCGGCGCGGGCACAAGCTGGCCGCGGCGTTCATGAGCTCCAAGCCCGGAGCGGGGATCAACCACAAGGAGTACGGCGTCACCTCCGAGGGGGTGGCGGTCTTCCTCGCGGTGGCCCTCAAGGCCGTGGGGATCAACCCCCACACGCAGGACTTCACCATCAAGCTCACCGGCGGCCCGGACGGCGACGTGGCGGGCAACATGATCAAGATCCTGCACCGTGAGTACGGCGAGCGGGCGAAGATCGTGGGCATCTCCGACGGCTCTGGCGCGCTGGAAGACCCCAGCGGCATCGACCACGAGGAGCTGCTCCGGCTGGTGCGCGCCTCCGAGCCCGTGGGGGCCTTCGACCCGGCGAGGCTGTCGCCGAAGGGGCGTCTCACCCGCGTCGAGGCGCCGGACGGCGTGCGGATGCGAAACACCCTGCACAACCGGGTGGTGGCGGACGCCTTCGTCCCGGCGGGCGGAAGGCCCCAGACGCTCAACAGCCACAACTGGCAGGAGCACCTGCTGCCCGACGGCACGCCGTCGAGCCGGGTGATCGTCGAGGGCGCCAACCTCTTCCTGACCCCGGAGGCGCGCAAGCTGCTGGGCGAGCGCGGCGTGCTGGTGCTCAAGGACAGCAGCGCCAACAAGTGCGGGGTGATCTGCTCCAGCTTCGAGATCACCGCGGCGCACCTGCTCTCGGAGGAGGAGTTCCTCGCGAACAAGAAGACCTTCGTGCCGCAGGTGATCGAGCGGCTGCAGGAGCTCGCGCGGCGCGAGGCGGAGCTGCTCTTCCGGGAGCACGGGCACCACCCCGGGGTGCTGCTGCCGGAGCTGTCGGTGCGCCTCTCCAAGGAGATGAACCGCGCCGCGGACGCGATCGCCCTCTACCTGGAGACGGTCACCCCCGAGGAGCACGCGCTGGGCGATGGCCTGGTGCGGGAGCACCTGCCGCCGATCCTTCGGACGCTGGCCGAGCGCAGGCTGGACGAGCGGATGCCGGTGGCCTACTGGCGCTCCATCGTGGCCAAGTCGCTGGCGGCGCGCATCGTGTACCGAGAGGGCCTCGACTGGCTCAACCCGCTGCCCGACGGGGCCATCGGGGCGATGGCGTTCCTGTGGCTGCGGGCGGAGAACGGGGCGAAGGCGCTGGCGGCGGCGATCCGCAACGGCGAGGACTTCGACCGGGCGATGGTGGCGACGGTGGTCGAGCGCGCGGGCGCGCGGCTGACGCTGGAGGGGTGAGCCCCTTCCACACCGCCTACGGCGTCGCTCGCCACGCCTGGAGCCCGGACGACTCCTGGCTCGCGGTGGTGCGAGAGCGCGACGAGCAGGTGGTGTGCCTCGAGGCCGAGAGCGGGCGCGAGGTCTTCGAGTGGGACCCGCCCCGCTTCTGGCGCGGGGTCTTCATCGCCGCGGTGTCCTCCGAGGTGCTGCTGGTGGTGACGCGCGCCCGGGATGACGTGAGGGTGTTCGCGCTGGCGGTCCCGGACGGTGGGGTGCTGGCCGAGGCGCGGCTCGACGTGGCGCCCGGCGACATCACCGTGGAGGTCTCGGCCGACGGCGCGACCGCGGCGGTGCTCTCGGGCCTGACGAACGACGTGAAGGGCCGCGGGTACGAGCTCACCTGGCTGGACACCCGCTCGCTCACGGTGGTGGGCAAGGACCGGCTGACGCCCGCGCAGGGCGATCGTCCCAAGCGGATGGTGATGCACCCGGACGGGCTCTGGGCGACGTGGGTGACGCCGCAGCAGTCGACGCGCTTCGACGAGCCGAGGCAGGTGGAGCGCTTCGACCGGGCGGGCGCGGCGCTGCCGGGGCCGGTGTTTCGTGGGAGCGGCGACCTGAGGGCGCTGCGCTGGGTCGACGCCGACCGGCTGCTGGTGGCGGTCGATCCGACGGTGGTCGCGGGGCCCGACGCGGGCTGGACGCGGCTGCTGCTCACGGACCCGGAGCGGGGGCGGGTGCTCTTCGACGGGGAGCAGGAGGCGCGGCGGGTGGGCCTCGCGCTGGTGTACTCGGAGCTCGACGTGCACCCCGAGGACGGCCGCCTGCTCATCGCGTGGACCGACCGGCTGACGGACATGGGAGAGGCCTCCCCGGGGACGGCGACGGTGATCGGGAGGGGCGGCGAGGTGCGGGCGAGCTGGCGCACGCCGACGGCGCACTACGGGGCCTACGGCGCGGTGTGGGCGGGCGAAGGGGACGCGGTGATCGAGCTGGTGGCGGCCTCGGACGAGGCGCTGTCGCTGCTACGGCGCGAGGCCTTCGACGAGGAGCCGAGGGTGCTGCGCACCGACCGGCTGAAGCGCCCGACGGGAGCGAGCGGGTGGGGCGCGTCGGGCCGGGGGATGACGGCGTCGCTCACGCGCAGCCCGAGAGGGCGGTGGCTGGCCACGGTGTGGTCCATCGGGCGCTACGCGTCGGACGAGCAGCTCTCGTGGGTGGAGGCGCCGCGGTAGCGGATCACCGATCCGCCGCCGCCGCCCCGATGGCGTTGCGCACGAAGAGGTCCTCCAGGGTCTCTCGCTTCGGGGTCACCGCGTGCACCCGGGCCTTGTGCGCCACGGCCAGCGCCAGCACCTCGCCGACGCGGTCTTCGCCCTCGACGCTCAGCAGCACCTTGTCGTGCAGCGTCCCCTGCTTCACTCCCGACAGCGCGCCCAGCGCCGCCACCAGGGCCTCGTCGACCCGCGACAGCTCCACCTCCACCGCGCGAATCTCCCTTCGCAGCAGCTGGTCGAGCGATCCGTAGGCGGTGAGCTCTCCGCGGTTCACGATCGCCACCCGGTCGCAGAGCATCTCCACATCCGACAGGATGTGCGATGAGAACATCACCGTTCTCCCTTGAGAGCGCTCTTCCAATATCAGGTCGCGCACCTCCTTGCGGCCAATGGGGTCCAGGCCCGTCATGGGCTCGTCCAGGATGAGCAGCTCGGGGTCGCCCATCAGCGCCTGCGCCAGCCCGGCGCGCTGCAGCATGCCCTTGGAGAAGCGGCGCAGCGGGCGGTCCATCACCGAGCCGAGGCCCACCCGGCGGAGGATGTGCTTCGTCTGCAGGTCGCGCTCCCGGCCGGGCATGCCCACCAGCCGTCCGCAGAGGTCCATGATCTCGCGAGGGGTCAGGTATTGATAGAGGTATGGGTTCTCGGGAAGGAAGCCCACGCGACGACGGGCCGATGGGTCCGTCACCGGGAGTCCGAAGAGGCGCACCTCGCCTCGTGTCGGGAAGATCAATCCCAGCAGGGTCTTGATGGTGGTCGTCTTCCCCGCCCCGTTGGGACCAAGGAACCCGAAGATCTCTCCCGTCCTCACTTCAAAGGAGATCCCCCGCACGGCCTCCACCATCTTGTGGATCTTCTCTCCCCACGCGACCTTCCCCGCCTGCCGCTCCAGCCACGTCGGGGGCTGTCCCGGCAGCCTCGGCGCCGTGCGGATGAAGCCCGTCGAGAACACCTTGATGAGGTCCTTGACCTCCACCACCGCGGGTCGCTCCGTCGTCGTCACAGCCGCACCGTCCGATCGCCGATGGCCCAGGCCGCGAGCCGCTTGAGCTGATCGATCACCACCCCGGCGTCGTCTTCGGACATCCCCGGGTGCAGCGGGACCGCCACCCCGCCGTCGACCACCGCGTCCGCCACCGGGAAGCGCCGTACGTTGTTGACCCCCAGCGCCGCGAACTGCGGCAGACGGTGCAGCGCATAGGAGAGGATGCCCGCCTCGACGCCCGCCTCCCGCAGCGCCGCCACCAGCGCGTCGCGCGCCGAGCGACGGTCGCCCGCGAAGGGACCCTCCGTAGGCGCCGGGAGCACGAAGCCCAGCGTCTGGTGGTTGACCGTCGATCCCTCCGGAGCGCCCTGCCAGGCCAGCGCCACCTCGTCTCGGATGGCCGACGCGAGGGAGCGCCGTCGCGACAGCATCTCGTCGAGCTTCGCCATCTGGAGCACCCCGAGCGCCGCGTGCAGCTCGCTCAGCCTCGCGTTGGGACCCGCGCCCACGAAGACCCCGACCGTGCGCTGACCGTGGTTGCGCAGCGCCGCGATGCGATCGGCGCGAGCTCCGTCGTGGGTGAGCACCATGCCGCCCTCCCCCGTGGTCACCACCTTGCGCGGGTGGAAGGAGTACGTCCCCACGTCACCCAGCACCCCGCAGGGAACCCCATGCAGCGTCGACCCGATGGCGCACGCGGCGTCCTCGATGAGGTCGATGTCCGAGGCGAGCGCCCGCAGCGCCGGGACCTCCGCGGGCACGCCGAACTGGTCGACGGCGATGATCGCGCGGGTGCGAGGCGTGAGGGCGCGGGCGACCTCGGCAGGGGAGAGGTTCCAGGTGGAGGGGTCGACGTCGACGAGGACCGCGTCGGCGTTGCGGAGGAGCACCGCGTTGCCCGGGGAGGGCCAGGTCACCGTGGGGACGATGACCTCGTCGCCCGCGGTCACTCCCCTCGGCGTGGTGGCGAGGCACAGCTCCAGGGCGGTGGTCCCGCTGGAGACGGCGAGCGCTCGCAGCGACGGCTCGGAGGGCGCGCCGAGCCCGAGGAGGTAGTCGCGCACGGCGGTCTCGAAGGCCGCCACGCGCGCGCCCTGGATGAGCATCCCCGAGGCGAGCACCTCGGTCAGCGCGACGCCCTCGGCGTCGGAAAAGTACGGTCTCGTCAGTCGGATCACGATGGGTGGCGCGCAGTGTAACCGAAGCCGCGCCACGGCGAAGAAGCTGCGCCGCCGCGCCGTGTTAGGGTGCCGCCCGCCGTGCGTCGCCCCGTGGTCGTGTTCGCGAGCGTGCTCCTCCTCGCCCCCGCCGTCGGCGCCTACCCCCAGTGGAACCTCGGGCTCTCCCTCGGCGCGGGCGCCCACCTCGCCCCGCCGGTCGAGCGCGAGGTGCTCATCACCGCCGCCGTGCGCACCGACGCCACCTTCGGGGCGCGCACCCCCTACGCCTGGCGCGCGGGCTTCTTCGGCGCCGTGGGCACCACGGACTTCGTCGCCCTCGACGCCGCCGCGGGGGGCGTCTTACACGTTCCGGTAAGCCCGACCTTCCCGCTGCTGGTCTCCCTCGGGGCGGTGGTCGACATGGTGCCCTCGCCGGGCCGTCCGGGCGTGCTGGGCCGGCTCTGGTGGGGCACGCGAAGCCTCAACTACCACTCGAGCTACGGCATGGCCGCGGGCCTCTGGGTCGAAGGCCGCTACCGCCCCGGAGAGGGCACCGCGGACGTGCTCGGCGGGATCGACCTCGACCTGCGGGTGCTGACGCTCCCGTTCGTGATGCTGGCGGGCTGGCTGCAGCACTGACCTCCCGGTCAATGGGTGCCGCTGCGGGAGGTCTCGCGAGCGGCCGCGAGTCTCCGGGAGAGGCCTCTTCCGCGGAGCGGATGGTTCAACGAATGACGTCACGAATGGCGTTGACCGGGGACTGACCGCGGCTAGAGTGTGGACGAATCCCGAGAAGGAAGAACGCGGCGCGCGGGGGTTCCGCGGGTTCACGCGAAATTGTTGGAGGATTCTCGCGCTCGGAGACGGTCCCGCACGCCGCGGACGTCGCCGACCGGTGAATCGTCCGGCCGATCCTTCAGGGAACAATGCCCAACACCCCCAGGAGCGCCGCCGAAGCGGCGGACGCCAGCGTCGAAGTGCGCCACGCGGAGGCCCTGTTGAAGACTGGGGCGCTGCAGAGCGCGATCTTCAACAGCGCCAACTTCTCGATGATCGCCACCGACGCGAAGGGCGTGATCCAGCTCTTCAACGTGGGCGCAGAGCACATGCTGGGCTACACGGCCGCGGCGGTGGTCAACCGCATCACGCCCGCGGACATCTCCGACCCGGAGGAGGTGATCGCGCGCGCCCGGTCGCTCAGCGCCGAGCTGGGGACCGAGATCACGCCGGGCTTCGAGGCGCTGGTGTACAAGGCCTCGCGCGGCATCGAGGACATCTACGAGCTGACCTACATCCGCAAGGACGGGAGCCGCTTCCCGGCGGTGGTGTCGGTCACGGCGCTGCGCGACGGCGGGGACGCCATCATCGGCTACCTGCTCATCGGCACCGACAACACCGCGCGAAAGCTGGTCGAGGAGGAGCGGACCCGGCTCGACCAGCGGCTGCGCGACCAGCACTTCTACACGCGCTCGCTCATCGAATCGAACATCGACGCGCTGATGACCACCGACCCGCGCGGGATCATCACCGACGTCAACAAGCAGACCGAGGCGCTCACGGGCTGCACCCGGGACGAGCTGATCGGGGCGCCCTTCAAGAGCCACTTCACCGACCCCGCCCGCGCCGAGGCGGGCATCAACCGCGCGCTGAACGAGGGCCGCTTCACCAACTACGAGCTCACCGCGCGGTCCCGGGACGGGAGGCTCACCGTGGTGTCCTTCAACGCCACCACCTTCCACGACCGCGACCGCCGGCTCCAGGGCGTGTTCGTCGCGGCGCGCGACGTGACGGAGCTCAAGCGCTTCGAGCAGACGCTCCAGCAGAACGTCGAGCTCGAGGGCGCGAGCCGGATGAAGTCGGAGTTCCTCGCCAACATGTCCCACGAGCTGAGGACGCCCCTCAACGCCATCATCGGCTTCTCCGAGGTGCTCAAGGATGGCCTCCTGGGCGAGCTGCCCGACCAGCAGCGGGCGTTCGTCACCAGCATCTTCAGCAGCGGCCGGCACCTGCTCTCGCTCATCAACGACATCCTCGACCTGTCCAAGGTGGAGGCCGGCAAGATGACGCTCGACCTCGAGCCGGTGCAGGTGTCGTCGCTCTTCGTCAACGGCCTCTCCATCATCCGGGAGAAGGCCGCCACCCGGCACATCCGCCTGGGCATGGACGCGCCCGAGGCGCTGGGCGCGATCCAGGCCGACGCGCGAAAGGTCAAGCAGATCGTCTACAACCTGTTGTCCAACGCGGTGAAGTTCACCGTGGAAGGCGGCCAGGTGACGCTGCGCGCCGCCCGCGTCCCGCGCACCGCCGTCGGCCACCTGTCGGGCTCCTGGGCGAGCCGGAGCTTCCTGCTGGCCGACAACGAGTTCGCGGAGTTCCTGGAGATCAGCGTCAGCGACAACGGCATCGGCCTCTCGCCGGAGGGCCTCGAGCAGCTGTTCAAGCCCTTCAGCCAGATCGACAGCGGCCTCGCGCGGAAGTTCGAGGGCACGGGGCTCGGCCTCACGATGGTCAAGGCCCTCGCCGAGCTGCACGGCGGCACCGTGGCGGTGGCCAGCGCGGCCGGCGAGGGCTCCTGCTTCACGGTCTGGCTGCCGGTGCGCCCCCCGGAGGACCCGGCGCTCTCGTCGTCCCGGGCGCCGAACGTCCCGCGCGCCGAGGCGCCGTCGGAGATGCGCACCGCGCTGGTGGTGGAGGACGACCTCCCCGCCGCCGAACTGATCCGCGCGCAGCTCGAGGCGGAGGGCTTCGAGGTCATGCACGCCGCCTCCGCCGAGGCCGCGATGATCCTCGCGGCGCGTCGGCCGCCGTCGCTGATCACCCTGGACATCGTGCTGCCTGCGATGGACGGCTGGGAGTTTCTGAGCCGCCTCAAGCGGGTGCCGACGCTCGCGCGGGTGCCGGTGGTGATCATCTCGGTGGCGGCGGAGCACAACAAGGGCTTCGCGCTCGGCGCCGCGGCGGTGCTGCAGAAGCCCGTCTCCCGGCAGGAGCTGTACGACTCGCTCGTCGAGCTCGGCCTGTTTCCCCGTGCGCCGGCCCGGGACCTCAAGGTGCTCGTGGTGGACGACGACCCCGCGGCGGTGGAGATCATCGCCGTCCGCCTGCTCGGGCTCGCCACGAGCGTGCTGCGCGCTCACGAAGGCCTCGCGGCGATCGACGCCGCGCGGCAGGAGCTGCCCGACCTCATCGTCCTGGACCTGCTGATGCCAGGGGTCAGCGGCTTCGACGTGGTCGAGGCGCTCCACGAGCACCCCGCCACGGCCCGCATCCCGATCGTCGTGGTCACGGCGAAGGAGGTCACGGCGGCGGACCGCGCGCGGCTGAGCGGCTACGTCTCGACGATCATGGAGAAGGGCGAGTTCGACCCCGAGCGCTTCAACGCGGAGGTCCGAAGGGCCATGTCGGGCCGACCCGTGGTGGCCTGAGATGGCGACCATCCTCCTCATCGAGGACAACGCCGCCAACATGCTGTTCGAGGTCTTCCTCCTGCAGTCGGCCGGGCACACCGTGCTCAGCGCCGCCGACGCGGAGGCGGGCCTGACCCTGGCGCACGAGGCGCACCCCGACCTGATCCTGATGGACATCCAGCTCCCCGGCATGGACGGCCTGGAGGCCACCACGCTGCTCAAGCGCGACGACGCGACGCGGGCCATCCCGGTGATCGCCCTCACCGCCCTCGCGATGCGGGGCGACGAGGAGCGCATCCGCGCCGCGGGCTGTGACGCCTACGTGGCCAAGCCGATCCGCTATCAGGAGTTCCTGGCGACCGTCGCCGCGCAGCTGGAGCGGCCATGAGTCAGCCCCCCGACATCGCCGACCACCGCCAGCGCATCCTCATCGTGGACGACGAGTTCCACAATCGTCAGCTGCTGGAGGTGATGCTCGCGCGGGAGGGCTGCCTCGTCCTGACCGCCGCCAGCGGCGAGGAGGCGCTCGCCGTGGTGGCGCAGCGGCCGCCGGACCTCATCATCATCGACGTCATGATGCCGGGCCTGGACGGCTTCCAGGTGACGCGCGCGCTCAAGGGCGCCGTCGCCACGAAGAACATCCCCGTCATCATCCTCACCGCGCGCGACGACCGCGACGCCAGGATGATGGGACTGAACTCCGGGGCCGAAGACTTCATCACCCAGCCCGTGGACCACGGCGAGCTGTGTGCGCGGGTGAGGAACCTGCTGCGCCTCAAGGCCTACTGCGACTACCACGACCGGTACAGCCAGCTGCTCGAGGGCGAGGTCGGCTCGCGCACCGCCGAGCTGGTCGCGAGCGAGAGGCTCTACCGCTCGACCTTCGACGCGGCCCCGGTCGGCATCGCGCACGTCGGCCTGGACGGTCGCTGGCTGAGGGTCAACCAGCGCCTCCGCGACCTGCTGGGGTACGCGCACGGAGAGCTGCCGGGCGTCGCCTCCCAGGGGCTTCACCAGTCGCCGGGGGAGGTCGAGTCGTGGCGCCAGATGGCCGCTGGGACGCGGGACCGCTGCGTGACGGACGAGAAGCAACTTCGACGGCTGGACGGCGGCCTCGTGTGGGCGCGGGTCAACGCGTCCGTGCATCGCGACGAGCAGGGGCGCGCCCTGCACTTCATCGCGGTCATCGAGGACATCACCGAGCGGAGGGAGCTCGAGGCGCAGGTGCGACAGGCGAGCCGGATGGACGCGATCGGCCAGCTGGCCTCCGGGGTCGCCCACGACTTCAACAACATCCTGTCGGTCGTCATCAGCTACAGCGAGATGCTCGCCGCGGACATGGAAGAGGGAGACCCCATGCGGGCCGACCTCGGCGAGATCCAGAGGGCCGGGTTGCGGGCCGCCGACCTCACGCGGCAGCTCCTCGCGTTCAGCCGGAAGCAGGTGCTCCAGCTCCGGAGCGTGGACCTGAACGAGGTCCTCCTGGGCATGGAGACGATGCTCCGGCGACTCATCGGCGAGAACGTGGAGCTGACCGCCACCCGCTCCCCGGCGCTCCGCAAGATCCTGGTCGACCCCGGGCAGATGGAGCAGGTCATCATGAACCTCGCGGTCAACGCCCGCGACGCGATGCCGCGCGGCGGCCGGCTCACCCTCGAGACGGCGGAGCAGTACCTCGACGAGGCCTTCGCCCGGGAGCACGCCGGAGTGAAGCCGGGCCCCCACGTCGTGCTGACGGTGAGCGACTCGGGCACCGGGATGGACGGGCCGACGCTGGCGCAGATGTTCGAGCCCTTCTTCACGACCAAGGAGGTGGGGAAGGGTACCGGGCTCGGGCTCGCGACGGTCTTCGGCATCGTCCGTCAGAGCGGCGGGACGATCACGGTGCGCAGCGAGCTCGGCGAGGGCACGACCTTCAAGGTCTACCTCCCCACGCAGGACCAGGACTCGGGCGCGCGCGCCTCGTCCATCTCCCCGGACCACCCCACCCTCTGCGGCACCGAGACGATCCTCCTCGTCGAGGACGAGGAGCGCGTCCGCGACCTGGTCCGCACGATCCTGTGCAGGTACGGCTACAACGTCCTCGACGCTCAGGGAGGGGGCGACGCGCTCCTGTTGTGCGAGCAGCACCACCGAGCCATCGACCTCCTGCTCACCGACGTGGTGATGCCGCGCATGAGCGGCCGTCAGCTGGCCGAGCGGCTCGTCGCGATCCATCCGGCGTTGAGGGTGCTCTACATGTCCGGCTACACCGACGACGTCGTCGTGCGCCATGGCGCCCTCGACTCGACGATCCGGTTCCTGCAGAAGCCCATCACGCCCGAGTCGCTCGGGCGCGCGGTGCGCGAGGCCCTCGACGCGGTGGGCCGCGCGTGAGCTCCGCGGGAGCGCCGGGTCGTGGGCGGCGTCCCATGGCGCGCTGCCGAGGCTCTTGTCTGCAGAGGTCTCCCGCTTGACCATTACCGACAACATCGGTTATTCCCCGCGACCAGGTACGTCATGTCCACTCATCCCACCATCCTCGCCTGCC
>CBIHPK010000084.1:0-34018 GCA_966211675.1 uncultured Myxococcaceae bacterium | reverse complement strand
CTCTGCAGGCGCATCGAGCGCTGGGGCGCTCGATGAAGAGGACGTAGGTGCTCACACGAAGCCGCAGGACAAGGCGCGGATCGCCGCATGGCGTTCCACCACGGCGGTCGAGAACCACCCGACGGTTGCGCCAGCAACCGGCGCTCCTTCAGGAAGTCCCGCGCAGGCGGGACGCTCAGTTCCAGGCTCCCACTTCAGCGGTTGCAGGCCCGCTCGCGGGCCGTCCGCAACCGCGGAGTGGGCGGCCTCTGCGCGACGACGGGACCCATGCTCAGCCCTCACCGCACGTCGACGACGATCGTCCGCTCGACGACGCCCGCGCGCACGGTGACCACCTCCGTGCCCGGGGCCCGGCCCTCGACGTAGACGTGGTCGTCCGCGACGCGCTCGCCCTGCATCACGCCCCAGGAGAGCCTCACGCTCCCGGCGTCCGGCACCGTCCACACCACGCCGTCGTTGGCGTAGAGGCGCTCCCCGGCGAGGGTGACGGGGTAGCCGTTCATGGAGACCCGCTCCCCCACGCGCAGCGAGATGTGGTCGCTGGACCGGTCGTAGTGCCCGTTGCCCTCGTCCTCGACGAGGTCCATCCCCGCGGCGACGTCGACGCGCACCACGACCGTCGCCGACTGGCCGCGGCTCTGGGTGACGGTGATCTCCGCGCTGCCCGCCCGCTCGCCGGCGAGCAGATCGATGGCGCCCGCGTAGGTGCCGCCCTGCGCGGACAGCGTCTGGATCCCGCGGACCGAGACCACCGACGGGTCGCTGCTGGTCACCGTCGGCGCCGCGCCCGAGTAGTCGTCGGGCATGGAGACCACCAGAGACTCGTGGACGCCCGCCATGAGCGGCCGATCGGCAGAGCACTGGGAGGAGGGCCCGCAGCCGCGGCTCGCGATGAAGCGAAACGACGAGCCCTCCTCCCTCGGCGGAACGAGCGAGGGCGGCGGGTCGTCGTAGCCGTGGCGGTCGAAGAGGAAGAAGCACCCCGTGAGGGACTGCGACGCGACGAGGAGGCCGAGGGCGGAAGCAAGCAGGCGAAGGTTCATGGCGGTGGTTGGCTCCATCTCTGGGAGGGATGCCGAGGCCCTTGAGCAGCGACCGTGCCGCGGCGGCGAATGCGCGAAACGCCCTCGAAACAGCGGCTCTCGGAGCCATCGCGGAGGGCGGCGCGAGCACACCGTGCCGCCGGGTCACGTTGCGCCCTCACCCCACGGCGGGGTAACCCCACCGGCCACGATGGTGAAGCGGAAGCAACCCGGGGCGATCGCCGCAGAGGCGCTCGGAGCGAAGGTCGGCAAGGCGCCGAAGAAGGTGCCCTTTGCGTTCGTGCTCGACGAGCTGGAGGCGCTCTCGCCCACCACGAAGCCGATGTTCGGGTGCACCGCGGTCTACGTGGGGCCGCGCATCGTGCTGATCCTGCGAGACAAGCAGGGCTCCGCCGACGACGGCGTCTGGATCGCCACCACCGCGGAGCACCACGCCTCGCTCCGGGCGGAGCTGCCCTCGATCCGCTCGATCACGGTCTTCGGGCCGGGCGAGAGCGGCTGGCAGGTGATCCCCGCCGGGGCGGAGAGCTTCGAGGAGGAGGCGCTGCGGGCCTGCGAGCTCGTGCGGCGCGGAGACCCGCGCGTGGGCAAGCTCCCGAAGCCGAAGCGGAAGTCAGCCCCGGACTAGCAGGCCGTGCAGGATCAGGTCGTGGAGGGCCCGCTGCCGCTCGGCCGCGCTCTGCCGGCAGCGGGAGTAGAGGTACGGGGGCGTCAGGTGCTCGTAGGCGCTGAGCAGCGCCTCGGCGGCGGCGGCGGCGTCCCTCACGGCGAACTCTCCGGCGCGGTGGGCCTCCGCGAGGAAGCCGGTGACCAGGGCGTGCTGCTCCTCGAGGAAGCGCTTGTGGATGCGCTGCACGGCGCTGCGCTCGCAGCAGAGCAGGTCGGCCGCGTGGGCGCCCTCGTCGGAGAGCTGGAAGAAGGCCGCGAAGCGCGCGTCGAGCATGGCCACGAGGCGCTCGGCGTAGCGGCCCTCGACGGAGAGCGCGGAGCGCATGGCGGAGAGCACCCGCGAGTGGCCGTCGCTGGAGAGCGCCTCGACGATGTCGTCCTTCGAGCAGAACTCCAGGTACACGCTCCCCACGCCGATGCCGGCCTCGCGCGCGATGTCCGCGATGGTGGTCTTCATCGGGCCGTAGTGGCGCAGCAGCCGCGCCGCGGTCTGCAGCACGAGCTGCCGCCGCGACGGGTCGCTCGTGGGCTTTGGGGGAGTTCCGGTCACGGCACCGGTTCGCTAGCAGAGCGGACGGGTGCGGGGCAACAACCGGCGGCGGAGGATCATTGCCCTCGGGCCGAAGATTTCGCAGAGTCCGCCCGATGTCCGGCAGTGCGCGGGTGAGCCGCGCGGCGATGATGGTCTCCCTCGGTCTGCTGGGCCTCGCCTCGCGGGCCTACGGGCAGGACGCCGACGACGTGGAGTTCCTCGCGCGCAGGGCCGCCGAGCGGTGCCGCCGGGGCGAGTACGAGCGGGGCCTGGAGCTGTTCCGCCAGGCGATCGACCACGGCCGCACGGCGAGGGCGCTCGGGGAGATGGGCGCCTGCGAGCTGCGGGTCGGCCGCTGGACCGACGCGGAGTCCCACCTCACCGACGCCCTGGCGCTGGGCGACGACCCGTGGCTGCGACGGCACCGGGCCGAGGCCGCGGGCTGGCTCGCGGAGGCGCAGTCGCACGTCGGCCGCTTGCGGCTCACGGGCGGGGTTCCGGGCGCCGAGGTGCGAGTGGGCGAGCGCGTGGTGGGGACGCTCCCCATGACCGATCCGGTGGTCGTGGCGACCGGGCCCTCGCTGGTGGAGGTGCGCGCCGCGGGCTACCGCACCTGGAACCGCTCGCTCGACGTCCTCGGCGGCGTGGTCACGCAGGAGGTGGTCAGCCTGGAGCGCGACGAGGTCTTCGCGCCCTCGGTCCCGACCGTGGCGCCGGTGGTGTGCGGCCCCGGCTCGGTGCTGCGCCGAGGCTTCTGCTACGCCGCCGAGGGCTCCGCCTCGTACCGTCGCGGGCTGCGCCCCTGGCAGGTGACGAGCCTCATCGCCGGGAGCGTCGCGCTGATCGCGGGCGTCTCGGCGCTCGCGCTCGGCGTGGACGGGTCCTCGACCGAGTCGGCCTGGCTACAGCGCTGCGGCGGCGCTGGGGTCCCGGCCTCCTGCGTGGGCGACCGCGCCGACACGCAGGCCTCGCTCGACGACCGGGCGGCGCTGGTCAACGGGCTCGCGGTTGTGGCCGGCCTCGGGGTCGCGCTGGCGCTGACCGCGGTGGTGTTCGACCGCGCCGCGCCGAGGACTCAGCCGCGCGTGGCGATCGGTCCGGGCGGGCTTCGGGTGCGGTGGTGAGGCGGGCGCTGGGCTTGATGGCGCTGCTCGCGGGCTGCGGCTGGACGCTCCCGGAGCCCGACGTGCGCCGCGACGTGGGCCCGATGACCGACGCGCGACGCGACGCGACGACCCCGACGGACATGGTCTCGGCCGACGACACGGCGCCTGGCGTCGACATGCCCGCGGTCGTCGATGTGCCGGTGGCGATGGACACGGGCTTCGACGCCGGGCCCGCGGACGTGGGCTTCGATGTGCCCGCCGTGGACCTCGGAGAGGACCGCCCGCTGATCGTCGACCGCGGACCGCCCGACGTGCCGGTCGATCGGGGTGTGGTGGTGGATGTCCCGCCCGCGGTGGACGTCCCGGTGGACACCGGCGAGGTGCGCTGCTCGCCGGGCGAGCGACGGAGCTGCTACCCCGGTCCTCCGGCGTCGAGGGGCCGCGGGTACTGCCGCGACGGGGTGGAGACCTGCGACCCGAGCGGCCACTGGGGCGGCACCTGCGTCAACGCCTTCGTGCCCGACTGCTCCGACCGCCGCTGCGGCAGCGACGACTGCGGCGGCACCTGCGGCGCGGGCTGCGCGGCGGGCCAGGTCTGCGACGACCTCGGCCACTGCGTGGTGCCCTCGTGCGGGGCGGGCAACTTCACCGAGACCTGCTCCGACGGCTCCATCTGCCCCTCCAACAGCAACTGCACCGCGGACAACCTCTGCGCGTGCCGCCCGGGCTACGTCGGTCGCACCTGCGCGGGCGTCGACTGCGGGACCTCCTGCACCTACCCCGACTGGTACTGCGCCCGATCGAGCTTCTGCGGGACCGGCGCCATCAGCTGCCCGGGCAACATCACCTGTCCCCGTCACTCGACCTGCGCCGCCGCGGGCCAGTGCCTCTGCGCCTTCGGCTACATGGCCGTCACCTGCTCCGGCGACCGCTGCACCTCGTGCCCCGGAACCGACTACCGCTGCGTCCCGGTGAGCTGACGCCCGCTCCTCGGTCTCGTCCGCTGCGGTGACGAGTCCTCTCGGGTGCGGTAATAGCCACCTCCATGCTTCACCCCGCTCGACTGCTCTGCTCGCTCGGTCTCCTCGGGCTCATGGTCGGCTGTGGTCCGACGGTCATCGTCGGCTCGCCGCCCGGGGACACGGGCCCCGCCGTCGACGGCGGCATCGCCCAGGACTCCGGCGTCCCCGTCGATCGCCCGACGCCCGTGACCGACACCGGTCCGAGGCAGTGCACAGGGCCGGGTCAGTGTGGCGCTGGAGAGCAGTGCTTCGGCGGCCCGGGCTGCGGCATCCCGTGGACCTGCCAGCCCCAGCTCGGTCGCGCCTGCACCGCGGACTTCGCGCCCTTCTGCGGCTGTGACGGCGTCACCTTCGGGGCGAGCTCGACCTGCCCCGACCGCCCCTACTTCCACCCCGGGCCCTGTGAGATGCCGCCTCCTCCCTTCGATGGTGGGGTGATGCCTCCGCCTCCCTTCGACGGGGGCGTGACGCCGACCGGATGCGTGATGCCCGACGGCCGGGTCTGCGCGCTGGGGAGCGTCTGCGACCTGCCGGTGGAGTGCGCCCAGTGCCGCTGCACCACCCGCGGGCTGCAGTGCGTGATGACCCCCTGCGTCGACGGCGGCATCGTTCCGCCGCCCTTCGACGCGGGGCCGGCGACCTGCACCATCCGCGGCGTGACCTGCGCGGTGGGCGAGGTGTGCTTCGTCGATCGCTGCACCCAGTGCCTCTGCGGTCCGCGGGGGGACGTGTCCTGCCGGAGCGTCCCCGGCTGCGGCGTCGACGCCGGGACCATCGGCGTGGACTCCGGGGTCATCCGCCCCGACTCGGGCACCATCGGCGTCGACGCGTCGGTGCGGGGCTGCGTCGCGCAGGACGCTACGGGGCAGGGGCTCTGCGACCGGCTCCTGGGCATCTACTGGGAGGCCAACCGCTGCGTGGCCATCGGCGGCTGCTCCTGCGTGGGCGTCGACTGCGCCCGCAGCTACGACAGCTTCCAGGCCTGCGAGATGGCCCACCTCATCTGCCCTCGCTGATCGACCCTCACGGCCATCGGTAGACCGCGCGCAGCGACGCGTGGTCCGAGCCGCCGTAGCCGCGGGCGGGCCGCGCGTCCCAGCGCACCGAGACCTCCGCCGGGACCACCGCGCCCGCCCCGTCGCGAGCGCGGAAGATGTGGTCGAGCGCGATCCCCGCGCCGTGGAAGACGTAGGTCACGATCTCCTCCGGGGGGAGAGCCCCGGTCGCCCGCTCCAGCGCCCCGTCGGACTCCAGCGCCGCGAGCGTGGCCGAGCCCGGCACGTCGTTGCAGTCGCCGCCCAGCAGCAGCAGCGCCTCCGGTCGCTCGGTCGCTCTCGCCGCGACGATCTCGTGAGCGGCCTGCGCCTCCGCGAGCCGGCGCCCGGGGTCGTCGTCGACCATCGAGCGGAGGTGCGCCGCGAAGGCGATCACCGGGCGGCCGGCGTGGTCGAGCTCGACCTCCAGCAGCTCGCGAGAGAACACCGTGCTGCTGCCGTCGGGTCGGTGCAGCACGCGGTCGCGGTGCGTCCGCACGGCGCGCATCGGGTCGCGCGCGACGACGGCGACGTCCACCGAGGCGGGCGTCCCGATCTCCCCGAGGGCCGCGGTGGGCCACGAGGGGCCGAGCCGCTCGGAGATCGCCCGCAGCGACGCGATGGTCTCGACCTCCTGGAGGAAGACCACGTCCGCGTCGAGGCGCTCGATGGCGCGGGCGAGCTCGTCGGCGCGCTGCGCGAAGGCCTCGGGGGAGGGGAGTTCCTCGTAGTCGCCGGCGGCGCAGCGGCCGGAGTCGCAGGTGGTGTCGAAGAAGCGATGCACGTTGAAGGTGGCCACGCGCAGCCTCGCGGGGTCCGCGCCCGGGAGGTCGGGCGCGAGGTCCACGGCCGCCTCGGCGGGCGATGGGGCGTCCACGGAGGCGTCGATCGGGTCGAGCGCCTCCATGGGGCTGGGGGTTCGGCAGCCCGCGGCCACCCAGCAGCACGCGAGCACGATCGGTCGCAGGTTCATCGCGGCGCACACTAGCAGGGCCGAGGCCGCGGGTTGACCGGCGCCCCTCCAGGGGCCACGTCCCCTCGGGCCCACCGGTGACCCCTCCGATCGCACGTCGACTTCGCACTCTTTGCGGGCTTTCAGGGCGTCGCAGCGATCACCGGGGATCTGTGATAGAGCGCCCGCGCGACCGACCTGGAGGAGACCCTCTTCGATGAACATCGCCTTCACCGCCACGCTTTCCGACCGTGTGATCGACCGTGACACCCTCCCGCCGCCGCCCCGCACCTTCACCGCGGGGATCAGCGGCTTCAGCTACGAAGACCTCCGGGACGTCGCGCAGCTCCCGAGGCTGATGGACGCCTTCGACGCGCACGCCCGCTCGGTCCTCGACCCGGCGCTGTGGGACCGCTTCGTGGTCTACCGCCATGACGGGGGACAGGGCTCGAGCCCGGAGGAGATCTCCGAGCTGCTGGTCGCCGTCGCCCCGGTGGTGTCGGACTTCCTGGGCCGGCTCTTCGGCGTCGAGGCGCAGCTCGGCGATGTCGCCGGCGACATCGCCCGCGAGGGCGTGATCTTCGAGTTCAAGCGCGAGTTCGTGAAGAAGCGCACCGCCCGCCGCAAGCGCGCGGAGATCGAGTCGATGGGCACCGCGCAGCGAGCGAGCCTCGACCAGGCCGCCCGCGCCGCGCTCTCCCTCGCGACCGGCGCCGCCGACCAGTGGAACGACGAGCGCGAGGTCGCCCAGGCGGTGCTCCCGCTGCTGCACGCCGAGGAGCTGTTCCGCAAGGCGGCGGCGCGCGGCGGGGTGGTCGCGACGGAGGAGGACTTTACCAGGGCGCGTAAGATCCTCTCCGGCGCCCACTCGCACCCGCAGCTCTCCGTCGACCTCGTCGGCCTCCCCGCAGAGGTCGCCCAGGAGTCCGACGCGGTGGCCCTCTACGGGGCGCTCCTCGACCTCCTCGACCGCTGGTGCCTGCTGCGCATGGTCGACCACGACTACGACCACCACTGGGTGTCGCTGCGCCTGCCGCGCACGCTCGACCCGCAGCACCTGGTGCCGCTGCTCCGCTCGAAGCCCGAGCTGCCGGAGGCCATCATCGGCGCGCACCACCGGCGCGAGCGCGACGGCTTCGCCCTCACCGACCGCCGGGCCGACCTGCGCGAGGTGCTGAGCGACGTGGACTACTGCCTCTACTGCCACGACCGCGACAAGGACAGCTGCTCCAAGGGTCTGCACAACAAGGACGGCTCCATCAAGGCCAACGCCCTGGGGATCCCCCTCAACGGCTGCCCCCTCGACGAGAAGATCTCCGAGGCGCACCTGCTCAAGCAGGGCGGCCGGGTGCTCGCGGCGCTCGCGGTCATCATGGTCGACAACCCGATGCTGCCCGGCACCGGCCACCGCATCTGCAACGACTGCATGAAGGCCTGCATCTTCCAGAAGCAGGAGCCGGTGAACATCCCGCAGATCGAGACCTCGATCCTGACGGACGTGCTCGCGCTGCCGTGGGGCTTCGAGATCTACGACCTCCTCACCCGCTGGAACCCGCTGCGCGCCCGCCGCCCCTACGCGCTCCCGTACAACGGCAAGAACGTCATGGTCGTCGGCCTCGGACCGGCCGGCTACACCCTCGCGCACTACCTCTGGAACGAGGGCTTCGGCGTCGCGGGCGTCGACGGGCTCAAGATCGAGCCGCTCCCTCCGGCGCTGCTCACCGACCCGATGGAGGACTTCCGCACGCAGTACGTCGAGCTTCAGGACCGGGTGCTCCTCGGCTTCGGCGGCGTGAGCGAGTACGGCATCACCGTCCGATGGGACAAGAACTTCCTCACGCTCGTCTACGTCTCCCTCGCTCGCCGCAAGCACCTCGCGATCTACGGCGGCGTGCGCTTCGGCGGCACCGTCAACCTGGACGACGCGTGGCAGCTCGGCTTCCACCACGTCGCCATCGCGGCGGGCGCGGGCAAGCCCACGCTGGTGGACATCCCCAACGGCCTCATCCGCGGCATCCGGCAGGCGTCGGACTTCCTCATGGCGCTCCAGCTCACCGGCGCCTACAAGCGCAGCGCGCTGGCCAACCTCGCGGTGCGCCTGCCCGCCATCGTGATCGGCGGCGGGCTCACGGGCATCGACACGGCCACGGAGCTTCGCGCCTACTACGTGGTGCAGGTCGAGAAGCTGCTCGAGCGCCACGAGACGCTCTGCCGCGAGCTCGGCGAGGCCGCCGCGGTGCGCGCCTACACCGCCGAGGAGCTGGAGGTGCTGAACGAGCAGCTCGGCCACGGCCGGCTGGTGCGCGAGGAGCGGGCGAGGGCGAAGGCGGAGGGTCGCGAGCCCCGCTTCAACGCGATGCTCGACGCGTGGGGCGGCGTGTCGCTGGCCTACCGCCGCAGCATCAACGACTCCCCGGCGTACCGGCTCAACCACGAGGAGATCGAGAAGTGCCTGGAGGAGGGCGTGACCTTCATCGAGCGCCTCTCCCCGAAGGAGGCGGTGCCGGACCAGTACGGCGCGGTGAAGGCGATGCGCTTCGACCGCATGGAGATGAAGGACGGCAAGCTTGTGGCGAGCGGCGAGGTGGTCGAGCTCCCGGCTCGCACCGTGTGCATCGCCGCGGGCACCGCCCCCAACGTCACCTACGAGCGCGAGCTGCCCGGGGCCTTCGTGATGAACGCGAAGACCAAGGCCTTCCAGCAGCACCGGGTGGAGCGCGACGCGGACGGGGTGATGCGGGCGATCCCCGACGAGACCGGGTTCTTCACCTCGCACGTCGGCCCGGAGGGGCAGGTGGTGAGCTTCTACGGCGACAACCACCCGGTCTACGCGGGCTCGGTGGTGAAGGCGATGGCGAGCGCTCGCGACGGCTACGCCCACGTGGCGAAGGCCTTCGAGAGCGAGCTCCGCGGCCTCGACCCGAGCCAGCAGCCCGCGCGCGAGGCGGCGTGGACCTCCATGCGGGCGAGGCTCGATGACCAGCTCCAGGCGGTGGTGCACGAGGTGCGGCGGCTGACGCCGACCATCGTGGAAGTGGTGGTGAGGGCGCCGCTGGCGTCGAGGAAGTTCCACCCGGGGCAGTTCTACCGGCTGCAGAACTTCGAGATGTACTCGTACGTGGTCGACGGGACGCGCCTCGCGATGGAGGGCCTCGCGATGACCGGCGCGTGGACCGACCCGGAGAAGGGCCTGCTGTCCATGATCGCGCTGGAGATGGGCGCGAGCTCGAAGCTCATCGCGGCGCTGCGCCCGGGCGAGCCCGTGGTGGTGATGGGCCCCACCGGCGCGCCCACGGAGATCCCGAAGAACGAGCGAGTGCTGCTCTGCGGCGGCGGCCTCGGCAACGCGGTGCTCTTCTCCATCGGCAAGGCGCTGCGGGCCAACGGCTGCGAGGTGATCTACTTCGCGGGCTACAAGCACCCCTCCGACCTCTTCCGCGTGGACGACATCGAGGCCTCCGCGGACCAGGTCATCTGGACCTCCGACGTGGGCCCGGCGATCGCCGCGCGGCGCCCGCAGGACCGCTCCTTCGTGGGCAACATGGTGCAGGCGATGATCGCCTACGCGCGCGGCGACCTCGGCGCGCAGGGCATCGAGCTCGCGAAGTGCGAGCGGCTCATCGTGATCGGCAGCGACCGGATGATGGCGGCGGTGAAGGCCGCGCGTCACGAGATCCTGAAGCCGTACCTGAAGCCCGGGCACGTCGCGATCGGGAGCATCAACTCGCCGATGCAGTGCATGATGAAGGAGATCTGCGCGCAGTGCCTCCAGCGCCAGATCGACCCGGTGACCGGCAAGGTCAGCGTGGTCTTCACCTGCTTCAACCAGGACCAGGAGCTCGACCGCGTGGACTTCCCCTTCCTCAACGACCGCCTGAAGCAGTCGGGGATGCAGGAGAAGCTCTCCAGCCTGTGGCTCGAGCGCCTGCTCAAGATCCAGGACATCCCTCGCGTCTGAGTCCGATTCCCCCTCAGGTGCCGCCGCGCGCCGGCGGCCCTATCGTCCCTCCCATGAACACCCCCTCCGCGGGTCGCGAGCTCACCACCGACGCCGAGCTGCGCGCCCTCCTCCAATCGACCTCCCGCGTCGCGGTGCTGGGCATCAAGACCGAGGCGCAGTCCGACCAGGCCGCGTTCTACGTGCCCTCCTACCTCGCCTCGGCGGGCATCGAGGTGGTGCCCGTGCCCGTGTACTACCCTGAGGTCAGCACCATCCTCGGGCGTCCGGTGTTTCGCAGCGTCGCGGCCATCCCCGGCCCCGTCGACATCGTGGACGTCTTCCGCCGCCCGACGGACCTCATGCCCCACCTCGACGACCTCATCGCCGCGCACCCCAAGGTGGTCTGGCTCCAGAGCGGCATCCGCCACCCGGCCTTATGCGACGCCCTCCGAGCGGCGGGCATCGACGTGGTGCAGGACCGTTGCCTGATGGTCGACCACCGGCGCCTCGCCCGCTGACCGGGCAGAGGAGCGCCAGCGATCAGATCTCGAAGTCGGGGAGGTTGTCCGGGAGCGAGGTGCTGAGCAGCGGCGCGCTCCGTCCGCCGCCCGGGGGCTGCACCCGCAGCTCCGGGGGCTTCATCGCGACGCGCGATCCCGGCGGGACGCTCCGGGTGACGAAGACCGAGCCGCCGAGCACGCTGTCCGAGCCGACGACGGTGCCGCCGCCGAGCACCGTGGCGTTGGCGTAGAGCGTGACGTTGTCCTCCACCGTGGGGTGGCGCTTGGCGTTGCGGATCACCCGGCCGTTCTCGTCGCGCGGGTGCGAGAGCGCGCCGAGCGTGACGCCCTGGTAGATCTTCACGTCGCTGCCCAGGCGGCTGGTCTCGCCCACCACCACGCCGGTCGCGTGGTCGATGAAGAAGCGGGGGCCGATGGTGGCGCCCGGGTGGATGTCCGCGCCGCTCTGGGCGTGCGCCCACTCGGACATGATGCGAGGCATCAGCGGCACGCCCATCCCCCAGAGCTCGTGCGCGACGCGGTGCACGGTGACCGCGAGCAGCCCCGGGTACGACAGGATGATCTCGTCGAGGCTCGACGCCGCGGGGTCGCCGTCCATGGCGGCCTGCACGTCGCTCAGCAGCGTCGCGCGCAGCGCCGGGAGCCTCGCGAGGAGCCGGTCGGCCAGCTTCGAGGCGTGCTGGCTGCAACCGGGCAGGTCTTCGGGCAGGCCCTCGGACTCCGCGCTGAAGCAGAGGCACTGCTCGATCTGGTGGGCGAGCTTGTCGCGCAGCGACGAGAGCAGACCGCCGAGGTGGTAGCGCATGGTCTCCGGGGTGAGGTCCTGCCGGCCGTAGTAGCCGGGGTAGAACACCTCGAAGAACATGCGCGCCACCGCGATGATGTCCTCCCGCGACGGCAGGAACCGCCGCCCGACGCGCTGCCCGGTGGGCTCGTCCCGGTAGCTGGCGAGCAGCGCCTCGACGACGCCGTCGAGCGCGCCAGGCGCGTCGGTCATTGCGCGGTCGCCTTCTCCACGCCCTCGAACATCCCTTCGAAGAGGGCGCCCGTGAGGTAGCGCTCCCCGGCGTCGGGCAGCACCACCACGATGGTCTTACCGGCGTTGGCCGGGTCGAGCGCGAGCCGATGCGCGGCCACCATCGCGGCGCCGCAGGAGATGCCGCAGAGCAGGCCCTCCTCGGAGGCGAGGCGCCGGGCCATGGTGATGGACTCCTCGTTGCTGACCTTCTCCACCCGGTCGACCATGGAGAGGTCGAGGTTCTTCGGCACGAAGCCCGCGCCGAGCCCCTGGATCTTGTGCGGCCCCGGCACCAGCGCCTCGCCCGCGAGGGTCTGCGAGATCACCGGCGAGTGCACCGGCTCGACGGCCACGGAGGTGATGGCCTTGCCGCGCGTGTGCTTGATGTACCGGGAGACGCCGGTGATGGTGCCGCCGGTGCCGACGCCGCTGACCAGGATGTCGATCTGGCCGTCCGTGTCGTCCCAGATCTCCGGGCCGGTGGTGCGCTCGTGGATGCCCGGGTTCGCCGGGTTCTCGAACTGCCGCATGAGCACGTAGGTGTCGGGCTCCGTCGCGGCGAGCTCCTCGGCCTTGGCGATGGCGCCCTTCATCCCCTGCGCGCCGGGCGTGAGGATGAGCGTGGCGCCGAAGGCCGTGAGCACCTTGCGGCGCTCGATGGTCATGGTCTCGGGCATGGTGAGCACGCACTTGTAGCCGCGGGCGGCGGCGGCGAAGGCGAGGGCGATGCCCGTGTTGCCGCTGGTCGCCTCGACGATGACCTTGCCGGGCTTGAGCAGCCCGCGCTCCTCCGCGTCCCAGACCATCGACGCGCCGATGCGGCACTTCACCGAGTAGGCGGGGTTGCGGCCCTCGACCTTGCCGAGCACCGTCGCGTGGGCGCCGCGGGTGATGCGGTTGATCCGGACGAGGGGCGTGTGCCCGATGCTGCGGGAGTTGTCTGCGTAGATGTTGGACATGGCGCTGGGGACCTCCGTGAGGCCCGGGAAGCTAGCGCAATTCCAGCGAGCGGTGCAGCGGCGCGATCAGGCGCAGACGCGGTTGCGGCCGCTGCGCTTGGCCTGGAAGAGCTTGGCGTCGGCGGCGCGGATGAAGTCGTCGGTGGTGCGGATGGCGGGGTTCCACTGCGCGACGCCGAGGGAGATGGTCACCGGGATGCGCGTGCGGTCGAAGAGGAAGGGCTGCGAGGCCACGAGGACGCAGAGCTCCTGCGCGAGGGTGACCGCGCCCTGGAGGGTGGTCTCCGGGAGCAGCAGCGCGAACTCCTCGCCGCCGTAGCGCCCGAAGACCTCGTTGCGCCGAACGCGGCTGCGCACGAGCGAGGCGATCTCCTTGAGCACCACGTCGCCGGCCACGTGCCCGTAGGTGTCGTTGACCTTCTTGAAGTGGTCGACGTCGAACATCACCAGCGACAGCGGCCGGCCGTGGCGCAGCGAGCGGTTGAGCTCGTCGGTGATCTTCTCCGTGAGGTGGCGCTTGTTGGCCGCCTGCGTGAGCCCGTCGGTCACCATCATCTGCGAGATGGTCTCGATGAACTCCGACTCCAGGTCGCCCGCGGAGAGGTACTTCAGGATCACGTCGCCGACCTTCACCCGGTCGCCGTTGCGGAGCGGCGTCTCGCGGGTGAGCACGTCGTTGACGTAGGTGCCGTTGGTGCTGTTGTTGTCGTGCACCCACCAGACGCCCTCGCGCTTCACGAGCTTCGCGTGCTTGCGGGAGACGCCCTCGAACTCCAGGACGAGGGAGTTGGTCACGTCGCGGCCGATGGTGAGCTCCTGCGCCGGGCCGTCGAGCTGGATGCGCTTGCCCAGCGGCCCGCGGCCCTCGCGGGTGTAGATCACGACCAGGCAGTCGGAGCCGCCGGTGTGCTGACCGAGCCCCGGCTCCGCCCGGAGCACCTGCGTCTGGACCTGCCAGGCCGCCTCGGGATTCAGTTCAGGGTGATCCTTCGGGTCAGCCATTGACGATGATTCAAAAGGGTATCGGCGCGCTTCGCTCGGCGTCAAGCGAACTCACTGACGCGCAGCGCCCCGCGATCAGGGCCGGGCCTCGTAGGTGAGCGTGTACGGCATGCACGACGCGCCGCGGAACCACCGAACCTCGACATAGAAGTCGAAGCTGTCGCTGCCGAAGCCTCCGCCGCCGCTGAGGGTGTACGTGTCCGTCAAGCCGTCGGCCAACTGCGAGCTGCCGATGAGCCGGCCGCAGGCGCTGTAGACGAAGAGGTCGTAGTCGACGCCCGCCGGGACGCGCAGCGTGAGGCGCCCGTTGAGCGCTGCGGGGCAGATCGTCGAGCACTCGTTGAGCCTTCCCCGGTACCAGCGGGAGCGGTTGCCCGTGCGGGTCGCGACCACCCGCAGCGAGTGGCTGTCCGCGCACAGGAACCCGCCCGACGTGTCCCCGCAGAAGGCCCCCAGGTTCTCGGCGACGGGGCAGGTGTTGAGCGCGGTGGCGTGGACCAGCTCGCACCCGTCGGCGCTGTTCATGTTGCAGTCCGAGGCGCTGACCATGCACGCCGGCGTGGCGCAGCGCCCGGCCATGCAGGCGTTGCCCGAGCCGCACGAGGTGCCGCAGCTCCCGCAGTTGGCGCCGTCCGTCTGCAGGTCGACGCAGGCCGCCCCGCAGCGGGTCTGAGGCCCCGTGCACCCGCCCGCGTCCGTCGTCCCGGCGTCCCTCGGGCCGACGTCGGTGACGCCCGCGTCCCTCGGGCCGACGTCGCTCGCCCCCACGTCCGGCCGCCCCGCGTCCGGCTCCCCGGCATCGGGCGCCCCGGCGTCGACCATCGGGCGCCCGACGTCCTCCCCGGGCGCTCCCGTGTCGAGCTCCGGGCTCCCCACGTCGGCCTTCGGGCTCCCCACGTCCAGCGCGGGGACGCCGGCGTCGACCTCGCCGACGTCGTCGAGGGGGTTCACCAGGTCGAAGGTCGAGACGTCCTCCCCGGGGATCGTGGGGGTGTCGGCCTCGACCGCGGCGTCACCCTCTTCGCCCGCCGGGTCTCCGGTGGCGCACGCGCCCAGCGACAGGGAGAGGAGCAGCAGGAGAGCGGGGCGGCCGGGGGCCGGCAGAGCGCGAGGGTTCATCGTAGGAGCAGGCACGCTAGCATGACCGCCGGTTGCGCTATGGTGACCGCGTGTTCCGTGACGACCAGCAGGCGATGGCCCTGCAGAACGAGGACCTCCGCCGCGAGCTCGAGCAGCTCCGGGTGGAGAACGGAGCGCTGCGGTACGCGATCGCCACCAGCATGCCGAGCGCGGTCCCGCTGGCCTCCCGCGGGCTCTATCGCAACAACCCCCTCGCGCTGAGCGAGGTCGAGCGAGTGGCCCTCGGGGTCCACGGCCTGGAGCGCTTCCCGGTGGGGCTCGCGGTGCTGCTGCACATCCTCACCTTCGGGATCTTCTCGGTGGTCTACTACGCGAGCCAGGGGGGCCGGCTGCCGGAGATCGAGCCCGGCGACCCGAGCGCCACCAAGGGCGTCGGGTACTTCCTCATCCCCTACTTCAACCTGTACTGGCTCTTCGCCTTCCCCACGCGCCTCGCCGACCGGCTCAACCTCCAGCTCCGGCTGCGCGGCGAGGCCCCGATGATCTCCCAGGCGCTCATCGTCGGCTGCTCGCTCAGCACCGCGCTCATCCTGGTGCCCTTCTTCTGGATCGCCGCGGTCGTGCAGATCCAGCAGGCGATCAACCGTATCGTGGAGCTCGGCCCGGTGGTGCCCCGCGAGGCCGCCTTCGCCCCGCAGGCCGCGTACGTCCCGCACGAGGCGATGACCGGGGTGCGCGTCGACCTGGCGCACGCCCCGGTCACCGAGCCCCCGGCCCCGGCCTGGGCGGAGGAGGCCGCGTGGCAGGTGGACGCCGCGCGGCGAGGCACGCAGCGGTAGCGCGACGCGTGCGGTACAACCGCGCGCATGCAGCCCCGAGAGTCCGACGAACTGCTCCGCGCGGTGACCTTCGACGCGCAGGGCCTCGTGCCCGCCATCGCGCAGGACGCCCTCACCGGCGAGGTCCGGATGCTGGCGTACATGAACCGCGAGGCCCTCGAGCAGACCGTGCTCACGGGCGTGGCGACCTTCTGGTCCCGCTCCCGCTCGGCCCTGTGGGTGAAGGGCGAGACCAGCGGCCACACGCTCTCCGTCCATGAGGTGCTGCTCGACTGCGACGGCGACTGCGTGCTGCTGAAGGTCGATCCGCGGGGGCCCACCTGCCACACGGGCGCTCCGTCCTGCTTCTCCCGGGCGTGGGAGCCCGACGGGTGGGCGGAGGGCGCTCGCCCGCTGGCCGAGGTCGACTCGCTCTGGGCCACGCTCGACGAGCGCCGCCGCGACCCCGCATCCTCGGGCCGCTCCTACACCCGACAGCTCCTCGACGCGGGGGTGAAGCGCATCGGAGAGAAGCTCCGCGAGGAGGCCGACGAGCTCGCCCGGGCCATCGACGGCGAGGCGGACGACCGGGTGGCCTCCGAGGCCGCGGACGTCCTCTTCCACTCTCTGGTGGCGCTGGTCTCTCGCGGCGTCTCGTGGCGCTCGGTGCTGGCGGTGCTGGCGAAGCGACGGGGGGTGTCGGGCCTCGTCGAGAAGGCCTCGAGGGCGGCGCCGCGTGCGTGAGAGGGTGCGCCCGGAGCGCCGCGGGTGATAGCGTGCGCCGCGATGAGGCCTTGCCGGGCGAGCTTGTGGTTGGGTGTGGTGGCGGCGCTCGCGGCCCCGACGGAGCTTCGCGCGCAGCAGGTGAGGGTGCCCCGGGTGGCGGTGGGGCCCTTCACGGGCGAGCGCTCGGCGATCACCCGCGGCATGGTGGCGAGCGTCTTCAGCGACCACGTGGGGGAGATCGAGCTCTGCGCGCTGGGGGACTACAACAGCACCGCCGACCGGCTGGGCGTGGGCGGCGGGGCCGACGAGGCCGCGGTGGTGGCGGTCGCCCGGGAGCTGCGCCTGGAGGCCGTGGTCACGGGCTTCCTCGAGCGCCGCCCCAACCGCGGCTATCGGCTGCAGCTGAAGGTGATGCGCGGGGCCGACGGCACCACCGCGGTCACGCAGTCGTGGGAGTTCGACCGCATCGAGGAGATCACCGCCCTCGGCAACGAGATCTGGGACCGCCTCTCCCCGTCGCTCCGCCAGAGCCCCGCCCGGGTCATCCCTCCGGGGCCCTCCCGGCCACCGCCCGGCCCGGACTCCCCTCCGGCGACGAGAGAGGTCGCCGGTCCGGGTCGTCGCCCGCCCGTGAGCGCCGAGGAGCCAGTGAGCGACGTGCCGGGCCTCGGCTTCCTCCAGCTCCGGCTGGGCGGAGGCATCGCGGGCCGCTCGTGGCGCATCCCGGTGCTCGGCGAGCGCACCACGCGCGGCTACGAGAACAACATGTTCGGCGAGCTCCAGGGCTCCGTCGCCCTGCTCTACCGCTTCAACCAGCAGCGCATGGGCTTCGGCGCGGAGGCCTCCATCGGCGTCCCGGTGGGCCTGTCCTCGCAGGGGCGCGACGCGGCCGGGCAGCCGGTGCCGCTGGCGAGCTCGGGCTACGAGATGATCCTCGGGCTGACCCTGGCCTCTCGGCCCGCGGGCGGCGGGATGATGCGCTTCAGCACGGGCATGGTGCTGCAGACCTTCAGCATCGACACCGCGCGTCTGCCCCGGGAGATGCAGCTCGCGCCCACCAGCTACATCGGGCTTCGCGTGGCGGGCGAGGGGATGATCCCCTTCTATGCGCGGCGCGACCTCGATGTGGGGCTGCTCTTCGGCGGTGAACTCCGCTGGGTCGGCGTCGGGGCCGACCTCAAGGAGGCCTTCGGCGACAACCCCGGGACCACCTTCGGGCTGGGCGCCTGGTTCGGCCTCGCGACGCGCCTCGACCGCTACGCGCCGGGCCTCGGGCTGCGGCTCACGGCGGAGTTCGTACGATACCGCACCTCGTATGCTGGGCCCGCGGCGCTGGGCACCGCGAGCGACGTGGTCGACGACTACACCCGCTTCGTCCTCGCGGTGACCTACGACTTCGGCGCGGAGCACCCTCGCCGCGCCGACGCTGCGAGCGCGGGGAGCTCGTTCCTCGGGCCGAGCCCGGCGCCGCGCGGCGGTGGGGCCACGGGCGTCGATCCCTACGGTCCGCGCTGAGCCGAACGGCTCGCGGGGCCGTGACTCTGGTGGTATCCACACCGCCGCTGCCATGACGAAGCCCACCTCCGACGAGATCCGTTCGACCTTCCTGGAATTCTTCAAGAGCAAGGGCCACGAGGTGGTCGCGAGCGCCGGGGTGATCCCGCGCAACGACCCGACGCTGCTCTTCACCAACGCCGGGATGGTGCAGTTCAAGGACGCATTCCTCGGGGAGGACAAGCGCCCGTACACGCGCGCGACCAGCAGCCAGAAGTGCGTGCGCATGAGCGGCAAGCACAACGACCTCGACAACGTGGGGCACACCGCGCGGCACCACACCTTCTTCGAGATGCTGGGCAACTTCTCCTTCGGCGACTACTTCAAGCGCGACGCCATCGCCTACGCCTGGGAGCTGCTCACTACCGTGTGGAAGCTCCCGAAGGACCACCTGGTCATCACCGTCTTCGGCGGCGAGGAGGGTCTCCCGGCGGACGACGAGGCGAGGGCGATCTGGCGCGAGGTCACCGGCTTCGGCGACGATCGCATCATCGGCCTCGGGCGCTCGGACAACTTCTGGACGATGGGCGACACGGGCCCCTGCGGGCCGTGCACGGAGATCCATTACTTCATGGGCGAGGGGGAGCCGGACCTCTCCCGCTTCAACCAGGAGCCCTCCTCCGACGGCTCCGGCTGGATGGAGATCTGGAACAACGTCTTCATGCAGTTCAACCGCGCGGTGAAGGACGGGCCCCTGGTGCCGCTGCCCGCGCAGAGCGTGGACACGGGCATGGGCCTGGAGCGCATCACCGCCGTGCTCCAGGGCGTGACGAGCAACTACGACACGGACCTCCTGCGCCCGCTGGTCGAGCGCGCCGCGGCCATCGGCGGCCGCGCGTACGGGGGCACCGACGGGGAGTTCGACGTGGCCTGCCGGGTGATCGCCGACCACGCCCGGATGACGGCCTTCGCGCTGGCCGAGGGGATCACCCCCTCCAACAAGGATCGGGGCGCCGCGCTGCGCTCGGTGATGCGCCGGGCGATCCGCTTCGGGTACCTGCAGGGGCTTCGCGAGCCGACCTTCGACAAGGTGGTGGCGCTGGTCATCGACCGGATGGGCGGGGCCTACCCGGAGCTGTTCCAGCACCGTGATTTCATCCTGTCGCAGTCGCGCGCGGAGGACGTGCGCTTCCGGGAGACGGTGCCCACGGGCATGGCGCTGCTGGAGAAGTTCGACGGCTGGCGCAGCGGTCCCGACGGGCAGAAGGTGCTCCCCGGGGACGTCGCCTTCGACCTGCACGCGACCTACGGCTTCCCCTTCGACCTGACGGAGGTGATCGGCCGCGAGCGGGGCTTCGTCATCGACGAGGCGGGCTACGCGACGGCGAGGGAGAAGCACTCCGCGGTGTCCAAGGGCGACGGCGACGGAGCGCCGGTCTCGAAGGAGGAGCGAGTGCGCGTCGAGCACCGGGACGTGCTGGCGAAGGTCGGCCCGGTGGAGTTCATCGGCTACGCGCAGGAGGTCGACGAGGCGCGCGTGGTGGCCCTCTTCTCCGTCGGCGACGACGGGGCGCTCTCCTCGGTGGACACGCTCCCCACCGGGGCTCGCGGCCAGGTGGTGACCTCGCGCACGCCCTTCTACGGCGAGGCGGGCGGCCAGGTCGGGGACATCGGGGTCATCAACGCCGGCGAGTCGTCCTTCAAGGTGACGGACACGCAGAAGCCGGTGCACGGGCTGGTGGTGCACCTCGGGATGATCACCGCGGGCTCCCTCTCGGTGGGCGAGCCGGTCACGCTCTCCGTCGACCGCGAGGCCCGCTCGGCGACGCGGCGCAACCACAGCGCGACGCACCTGCTGCACTGGGCGCTGCGCAAGGTGCTCGGCGCGCACGCGCAGCAGAAGGGCTCCAAGGTCTCCCCCGAGGGGCTGCGCTTCGACTACGCCTCGACGCGCGCGCTCACGGACGAGGAGGTGGCCCGCATCGAGAACCTCGTCAACGAGGAGGTGCTGGCCAACCTGCCGGTGGAGACCGAGGTCACCACGCAGGCCGAGGCGAGGGCGCGCGGGGCCATGATGATCTTCGAGGAGAAGTACGGCGACGCGGTGCGCCTGCTGCGCATCGGCCGGGAGAGCGTCGAGCTGTGCGGCGGCACGCACGCGTCGCGCACCGGGGACATCGGGCTCTTCAAGATCGTCGCGGACGCCAACGTGGGCGCCGGGGTGCGGCGCATCGAGGCCGTGACGGGCTTCGGCTCGCTGGAGCTGACGCGCAAGATGGCGAGCTCGCTGCAGCGCGCGGCGGACACGCTGAAGGCGCCGGTGGGGGAGCTCACCGCGCGGGTCGAGAAGACCCTGGAGCGGGAGCGGGAGCTCCAGCGGGAGATCGAGTCGCTCAAGCGCCAGCTGATGACCGGCGGAGGCGGCGGCGCGGCGGAGGTCACGGAGCTTCCGGGCGGCAGCCGGCTGGTGGTGGCCCGGGCGCCGATGGGGGACGAGAAGGGGCTGCGGGAGCTGGCCGATCACCTGCGGGACAAGCACGCTCCCGCGGTGGTGGTGGTCGGCGCGACGACCGCCGAGGGCAAGGCGCTCATCGTCGTGGCGGTCTCCAAGGAGGCCACCGGATCTTACCAGGCGGGTAAGATCGTCGGGCAGCTCGCGGCGGTGGTGGGCGGCCGGGGTGGCGGCCGGCCGGACATGGCGAGCGCGGGCGGTCCGGATGGCGCGAAGCTCGACGAGGTGTTCGCGAGGGCGCACACGATCGTGGCGTAGGTTTGGGAGATCCGGCACGATCGACCGGGAGAGGAGCCCGAGCCAACCCCCCCCTATGGGACGAACACTGAACCAGGCCTCGCTCCCGCGTGACGCGTCCGGTCGGGTCGACCTCACCGCGGTCGACCGGTCGCTCGCCGCGATCGCAGGGTCCACTCCCCCAAGGCGGATGGAGCGGGTCGTGCCGACCGTGCTGGTCGAGCGCCTCGCTTCCCTCGGAGCCCCGACGCCCTCGACCACGAAGCTCAACGGCCACGCCTCGCCGTCGATCACCACGCCGATCGCGGCCTTTCGACGGGAGACGCAGGGACCGACCGCGCCCTCGGCGCCCCCCGCCGTCACGACGACCAAGCCGACGGACGTGCGAGGCATCGGGCGGGTGGGCCCTGCGCCCGTGAAGCTGTCCGACCTCGTCGAGAAGCCTTCGGTGGCCGCGCTGTCGCCGCGTCCCCCCTCCGCCCCGGTCGTGAGGACCCCCGTCGCTCCGGCCCCGGTGGTGGAGGCTCCCGTGGTGGAGGCTCCCGTGGCGGAGGCTCCCATGGCGGAGGCTCCCATCTCCGAGGTTCCCATCGCCGCGGAGGCTCCCATCTCCGAGGTACCCCAGGTGGATCTCGGCTCGCTCCCGCCGATGGCTCCCACGGCGGCGACCCCTGCGCCGTCGCCACCCATGACTGTGGTCGAGCCGCCCTCGCTCACGGACGCTCCGCCCGTGGGCGTGGCGGCGTCGCGCTCGCTCTTCCAGCCCTTCGCGGGTGCCGCTCCGTCGCGCGTCTCCCATGGCTCGATCCCCGCCATTCCCTCGGTGCGCCCCGCTCCGACGGTGGCTCCCGAGGAGGTGGGGGCGGTGTTCGATGAGTTCCTCGGCTCGGCTCCGGTCGAGCCGACGCCTCAGCCCCCGGCGCCGCTGAGCGCGAGCCGCTCCGTGCCGGTCATTCCGACCGGTCCGCGCAGGCCGCCCTCGATGCAGGTGCCCGTGTTCCGTCCTCCCCCGGCGGTCGGACCGGCCCCGGTGGTCCCGAGGGCCGCGCCCGCCGCCCGCCCGCTGGTCTCGGACCTCGAGGCGATCGAGCCGCTGGAGGTCGAGGTGGAGATGGACGTGGAGGAGATGGAAGAGATGGAGGAGATCGTGGCGCCCCCGCTGTCGAAGGCGCCGCCCCCGTTGCTGTCGCGTCCGCCCGCTCCGCCTCCGGTCCCCCCGAAGAAGCGGTAGCAGGCTCTCGCTCAGAAGTAGAACATCGCGCCGAACTGACCGGTGACGCCCGCCGAGGTGTTGGTCGTCTCGGTGCGCGAGCCGTTGGAGCGGGTGTACTCGGGGTTGGTCTGGATCTCCGCGTCGACCCGGGTGCGGATGAACGCGCGCGCGTCGGTGAAGAGCGAGAAGTTGCGGGTGAGCTGCCACTCCAGGCCGAGGCCGACCTGGCCGCCGAAGTACGCGTAGCCCCCGGTGTCGCGGCCGCGGGTGACCGCGTTGGCGCCCTCGTACTGCACCGCCGCCCAGGACGCCCCGATGCCGAGGAGCCCGTAGACCTGCAGCCGGTGCATCGGGTTGAAGTAGATGAGCTCGTTGATGGTGGCGGGAACCTCGGCGCGCTGGTCACCGTTGTAGTCGCGGCCGAAGTAGGCCCCGAGGGTCACCTCCGTCGCGAGGTAGGGGTGATAGCGGAAGCGCATCGTCGCCCCGACGCCGCCGAGGGCGACGCGGTTGTCACCACGGCCGCCGTAGGAGAGGCCCGACGCGAAGGCGCCGAGGCCGATGGCCTGGTTACGCTGGAGGCCGATCCACTGGTAGCTGGTGGTCGTGTACTGCACCGGCTGGGTGATCACGTAGCGTGTCGGCTGCTGGACGTAGACGGTCTGCGGCTGGACATAGACCGGCTGCGGGGCCTGGACATAGACCGGCTGCGGGGCCTGGACGTACACCGGCGGGGCGGGCTGCACGTAGACCGGGCGCGGGGCGGTGACGCCGCCGTTGATCTGGATGCTACCCCCGATGCCGAAGATGCCCGTGTTGAACTGGGCGCCCGCACAGGCAGCGCCCGGAGGGCAATCCTGCGCGAGGGCGGCGGCGGAGGACAGGGTCGCGGACACGCAGAGGAGGGAGGCGAGGGCGATCTTCTTCATGGCGAGGAGACTCCTTTCGGCAGAGTCGGCGGAGGCCTGTGCAACCTGAAGGCCAGCGGAGGACCGCCACCGGACCCACGGGCGGAGGCGTCCATGCGAGCGAGGGAGACCATCAGGGTGTCAGGTCTTCTCGGCGCGGGCCTTGTGAAGCATGGTTCACGCGGCACCCGTAAACGATACACGGTCACCCCCGGAGGGCTCACCGATCTACACTGCCAACGATGGCAGCGCAGCAGGAGCCCGTCACGTCCGAGGTGGTCTACGAGTCGACGCACGTGGGCGTCGGCCATCGGATGCTGGTGGCGCTGGGGTCGGGGCTGGCGGTGTTCGGGGCGATGTCGTTCCTGCGGTGGGGCTGCGGGGCGGCGGGCGTCGACCGGAGAGGGCTGCTCTCGGGGATCCTGGTGGGAGGGGCTATCGGCCTCGGCATGGTGATCGCCGCGCTGCGTTCGCGGGTGGTCTGGCGGGTCACCCTCGATCGCGCGGCGGCCGAGCTGCGCATCGACCGGGACCCGGACGCCGTCGAGCGCTTCGCCCTCGCGGACATCACCGACGTGCGCTCGCTTCCGGTGGCCGGCGGCTGGAGCCGCGACCCCGCCGAGCGCCTCTCGCTGCGCCTCCGCGACGGTCGGGAGCGGGTGTTCTCGCTGCCCGACGACGCCCTCACGGAGGGGATCGCGAGGGACGTCCGCGGGGCGCTGTCACCGGTCGAGCTGAGCGAGGACGTCGCGAAACACCCGGCGTGTGGCGTCGCGGGTGCGGGCGAGGTCCGCGAGCAGGGCCTCGAGGGCGCTGCGCTCGGCGCGGTCGCGGTATCCGAGCCGGCGCGCGATGGCGACCGTCGCGGGGGATGACGGGATCAGCACGCTGCGGTTGGTCGCGAGCCGCGTCGCGTGGAGCAACGTACGGAGCGACGACTCGGCCTGCAGCAGCGTCTCCGCCGAGGCCTCGTCCAGGTAGGACCCGTCGCGCAGCGCGCGGAGCGCCGAGCGGGTGTTGGGGGTGCGCACCGAGGGGTCGGTCCCGTAGGTCATCTGCAGCGCCTGCGCGATGAACTCCACGTCGACCAGGCCCCCGCGACCGTACTTCAACGAGATCGCCCCGCGGTCCTCGCGGCCGAGCTCCAGCTCCATCCGGGCGCGCAGCCGGCGCAGCTCGCCCAGGTCGACCGGGCCGCGGGTGTAGGCGATGGTCGCGATGGCGGCGTGCAGCGTGTCGCGAAGGGTTGGGTCGCCCGCGACGGGCCTCGCCCGCAGGAGGGCCTGCCGCTCCCATGAGGCCGACGCGCGGTGGTAGGCCACGAAGGAGGGGAAGGAGGTGACCAGCACTCCTTGCGAGCCGGAGGGCCGCAGCCGGGTGTCGATCGCGTAGCCGGGGCCCGCGTCGTGCGAGGCGGAGAGCAGAGAGAGCGTGCGCTGCGCGAGGCGCACGGCGTACTCCGCGGCGGGGATGGCGCCGCGCTTACCACCAGAGGTAAGCGTCTCGTCGGCGTGGTCGTGGAGGAAGAGCAGGTCGAGGTCGCCGCCGTGGCCGAGCTCCCCGGCGGCGAGGCTGCCGAGGGCGACCACCGCGACCCCGGAGAGGGGGTCCGCGTCGACGGAACCGTAGCGAGCCGCGCACTCGGCGCCCGCGAGCTTCAGGCTCTGGGCGACCACCGCCTCGGCGAGCGCGGTCAGCCGCTCGCCCACCTGCGCGGGGGAGAGCTCGCCCGCGAGGTCGGCCACGCCCACGGAGAGCATCGCCTCGCGCATCGCGCGGCGCAGGGCGCCGACGATCACCTCCGGGTCGCCCTCGGAGGAGGCGTCGCCCATCGCGGCGGCGGCCTCGATCCAGGCGTGGATCTCCTCGGGGTCGGGCGCGGCGCTGTTGGTGACGAAGGTCTCGATGAGCTGCGGCCGGGCGAGGAGCGCCCGGGAGAGCTGCTCGCTCGCGCCGAAGAGGCCCACGAGGCCGCGCAGCACCGACGGGCGATCGAGCAGCCAGCGGGCGTAGCGCTCCGGGGGGATGACCCGCTCGAAGAGCGTCGCGACGTGGGATAGGGCGAGGTCCGGGTCGGGCGCGTCGCGCACCTCGGCCAGCAGGCGAGGACCGAAGTCGGGCACGCGCTCGCTGGTCTCCGCGCCGAGGGGGAAGTCGGGCCGACGGGCGAGGCGGCGCAGGTCGCTCGCGGCGGCGTCGGCGTCGCGCACCCCGAGGGCCTCGGCGACGAGCTCGGGGATCGCCGGGTCGTCGAGGTCCGAGGCCGCGAGGCGGGCGAGGCGGGCGCACGGGGTGCTGGGGTCGGTGCGCAGCACCGGACGGATGAGGCTGGTGACCATCCCCTCGGAGAGCTCGCGCACCCGCGAGCGGGCGAGGTCGAGCGCTCCGATGAGCTCCTCGGCGTCGGGGTAGCCCAGCGAGCGGGCGAGGATCGCGAGGCGGGCCGGGTCCTCCGGCAGCGTGTGCGTGGCGTAGGGCGCGACGGTCTGGATGCGGTGCTCGACCCGGCGGAGGAGACCCCAGGCGTCGTCGAGGTCGCGCGCGTCGCGGTCGGACACGAGGCCCAGCGAGCGCAGGCGGGAGAGGGCGCGCAGCGTCGAGGGCACCTGCAGCGAAGGGTGCAGGCCGCCCCAGAGGAGCTGCCAGGACTGCACGAAGAACTCCGCCTCGCGGATGCCGCCGCTGCCCAGCTTGAGGTCGCGGGCGTCGTCGCGGAGCTGCTCCCTGCGGGAGCGGGAGAGCATGTCCCGGAGGGTCTCGGTGATGGCCGGGTCGACCTCGCGGCGGAACACGAAGGGCTTGAGCGCGTCGAGAAGGGCGCGGCCCACGGCGCGGTCGCCGGCGATGGGGCGGGCGCGGAGCAGGGCGGCGCGCTCCCAGGGGCGGCCCCAGGTCTGGTAGTAGCGCTCGGCCGTCTCGTGCGAGCAGGCGATGGGACCCAGGCGACCCTCCGGGCGCAGTCGCAGGTCGACCCGGAACGCGAAGCCCTGGGCGGTCACGTCCGCGAGCAGGTCGACGAGCACCGAGCCGACGCGGGCGAAGTGCACCGCGAGGGGGCGGTCGCCCGCGGCGCCGTCGTCGGTCGCATAGAAGAGGCAGATGTCGATGTCCGAGCCGAGGTTGAGCTCGCGGCCGCCCAGCTTGCCCATGCCCAGCACCGTGAGTCCGACGGGACGACCCGTGTAGTCGAGGGACGGGCCGTTGCGCGCGGCGACCATCGCCCCCGCGGCGGCGAGCGCGTGGTCGACGCAGTCGCTCGCGGCCTCGGACCACTCCCGCGCCGTCTCGTCGACGTCGACGGTGGCGAGGAGCTCGCGCAGGGTCACTCGCACCAGCGCCTCGTCGCGGGCGGTGCGCAGGGCGGACTTCACCGCGTCGGCGTCCGCGTCGAGCGCGAGCCGCCGCGCGGGCGAGGGGGCCTCGACGAACTGGTGGCGGTCTAGCTCGGACGCGAGTCGTGGCAGCAGCGACTCGTGCCGCAGGAGCGCAGGGAACACGCCCGGGGCGCCCGCTCCCAGCGACTCCACGATGATCCGCGCCGGGGCGAGGTCGAGGTCGAGCCCGTGCTCCCGGGCCTTGGTGGTCGCGAGCTCGGCGCCCGCCCGGTCGACCTCGCGAGGGAGGAAGCGCGCGCCCGTGCGGGTGCCCATGCCGCGTGAGCTCACTCGATGCCACCGTCCGCGCCGAGGATGGGCGTCGTTCGGTCGAGCAGGGACACGTCCGGGACGCCCGCGTCGAAGGAGCCGACGTCTGGGACGCCCGCGTCGAAGGAGCCGACGTCTGGGACGCCCGCGTCGAAGGAGCCGACGTCCGGGGCGCCCGCGTCGAAGCCGCCCGTGTCGAAGCTCGCCACGTCGCGCACGGCCGCGTCGAAGGGGACCAGGCACACGCCCAGGATGCACGACTGACCCGCGGCGCAAGAGAGCAGGCAGGAGCCGCAGTGCGTAGGGCTGCTGAGCAGGTCGAAGCACGCGCTTCCGCAAAGGACCGCTCCGGTCGGGCAGCCCGGCGGACGGCACGAGCCCGCGACGCAGTCGTCCGTGCCGGGACAGACGACACCGCACGCTCCGCAGTTGGACCGGTCGGTCTGCAGGTCCCGGCAGCGGGCGCCGCAGCAGGTCAGGACGCCCCCTCGCGGGCAGAGGGCGCAGGACCCGCCCGCATCGTCGGCGGGGAGCTCGATGTCCAGGACCATGGCGCTGTCGTTCACGAAGACCTCGGCGCGAGCGACCTCGGCGAGCTGCGCGTCGACGCCTCGGACCTCGGGCTGATCGGAGTCGGTCGCGTCGGGTGCGTCGAGGGTGCTGGCGTCGGGCGCGTCGAGGCGGCTGGCGTCGGGTGCGTCGAGGCGGCTGGCGTCGGGCGCGTCGAGGCGGCTGGCATCGGGCGCGTCCGTCGGGTCGGCGTCGCGCCCCCGGTCGGTGCTCATGGAGACGTCGACCTCGCGCTCCTCGGGCGCGTCGGGCAGGAAGGGATCGCCGCTGACGATGGGGATGCCCCCGCACCCGCTGGCGCCGAGGAGGCCCAGCACCATCACCCATCGCGCGCTGCTCATCGCCGCGACTCTTCACCCGTTGCGCGAAGTCCGCCAGAGCCTTCGCGCACCCTCCCATGCGGTCGCGCACCCTCATCGGTCACCGGGCGCCTTCCTCCGTGGCGAACTCGTGGCGTACGTTCAGCCGCCGAGGAGGCTCCGCGCCCGTTGACCGAGTCGACATCCATGCCCGGTCGGGGCGTCCGCGTCTCGCTGCGCACCCGCTGGACCGCGGCGCTGCTGGCGGTCGCGCTGATCCCGCTGGCGGCGCTCGCGGCGGTCACCCTGCGCATCCAGCGCTCGGGACTGCTGCGCGCCGAGCAGGAGCTGGAGCTCGCCGTGTGCGACCGCGTCGGCGACTCCCTCGACCGCGACCTCGACTACGCCGGCGAGGCGACGCTCCGGCTCGGGCGCGTGCTCACCGAGGGGCGCATCGCCGACGACGAGGCCCGGCTCTTCATCGCGAGGGAGATCCTCGCTCGCTCGGCGGCGCTGCAGCACGTCGCGGTGTACACGCCCTCGGGCGACCACGTGGACACCATCGCTCGGCGCGACGAGTCGAGGGAGCCCGCTGCCCCACGGCGCATCCCCGACGACGTGCAGCAGCGGCGGCCGGAGTTCGGCGAGTGGGCGGCGCCGGCCTTCGACGCCAACGGGGTCACGCTGCGCTTCGTGGTGGCGCTGCTGCGCGACGGCCAGCTCCGGGGCTGGGTCGTCGGCACCGTCTCCCCGCGCTGGATCGAGGACGCCGTCAGCAACATCTCCCGCGACCGCTTCGGGGCGCCCGATCGGGTGCTGGTGGTCGACCGCTCGCTGCGGCTGCTCTCTCGCGGCCCGGGCCTCGCGGCGGGCAGCTCGCTCGCCGGGCGGGAGATCTTCTCGCGGGTGCACCTCACCCCCGAGTCCTTCGCGCGGCCGCTGCAGTTCACCGAGGACTACCTGGGCGCCGAGCCGATGGTGGGCTCGCTGCGCACGCTGCCCGCGCGGCGCTGGGCGGTGCTGGTGCGGCGGCCGGAGCGCGAGGTGTTCCTGACGCTCTACGCGTCGCGGCGGCTGCTCATCGTGGGAGAGCTGGTGCTGGGGCTGCTCGCGGTGCTGGTCGGGGGTTGGCTCGGGGCGCGCACGACGCGGCCCATCGCGGGGCTCGTCGAGCTCACGCGGGCCTACGCGGCGAGGCGCTTCGGGGAGCGCTCGACGGTGCGCACGGGCGACGAGCTCGAGGCCCTCGGCGGCGCGATGGAGTCCATGGCCGACTCGCTGGTGGCCAGCGAGCGCGAGGTGGGGCGGCTCGCAAGGGTGGAGAACGACCTGTCGCGCTTCCTCCCCGCGGAGGTCGCGCAGGCGGTGGCGCAGGGCCGCGCGTCGCTGGCGCTGGGCGGCGACCGGCGGCGGGTGACGGTGCTCTTCGCCGACGTGGCGGCCTTCACGGCCTTCGCGGAGAAGGCCCCGCCGGAGCAGGTGGTGGCCTTCCTCAACGAGCTGTTCACGGTGCTGACCGAGGTGGTGTTCCGGCACGGGGGGATGGTGGACAAGTTCATCGGCGACTGCGTGATGGCGGTGTGGGGCGCCGGGAGCGCGGCCCTCGACGCGGAGGCCCAGCGGCGCTCGGCGCTGGAGGCCGCGGAGGACATGCACCGCTTCGTCGAGGCGAGCGCCCCGGAGTGGCGGGAGCGCTACGGCATCGACGTGGCGCTCGGCATCGGGGTGCACAGCGGCGAGGCGCTGCTGGGCAACCTCGGGAGCGAGGCGAGGATGGAGTACACGGCCATCGGAGACGTGGTGAACGTCGCGGCGCGGCTGGAGTCGCTCGCGCGCGGAGCGCAGACGCTGGTGACCGCCGAGGTGGCCCAGGGGATGACCGGGGCGTTCACCTTCTCGCCGCTGGGGCCGCACGCCATCCGAGGGAAGCGCGAGCCGGTGGAGATCTTCGAGGTGATGGCGTGAGCGTCGACGAGCGGATCACCGCCGTCGACGATCCGACGGTCGATGCGGAGGGGGAGGTCGAGGTGCCGCCCTGCGAGGGCTGCGGCACGCTCGCGGGGGCGGAGGGGCCGTGCCCGGTGTGCGGGCGGCTCCCGGTGGACGAGCGCCTGGGGCAGGTGGTCGCGGGGCGCTACGCGCTGGAGGCGCTGCTCGGCGCGGGGGGCATGGGAAGGGTCTACCGCGCGAGGCACGTCGAGCTCGGCGAGCAGGTGGCGGTGAAGTTCCTGCTGGCGGAGTGGACCGCGCGGCCGGAGATGCGCGCGCGCTTCCGGCGCGAGGCGGTGGTGCTCGCGAGGCTGCGGCACCCGAACATCGTGTCGGTCATCGACTACGGCGAGCACCAGGGCGAGCTCTTCCTGGTGATGGAGCTCCTGCGAGGGTTCTCCCTCGACACGCAGGTCATCGCGGGCGGGCTGCTCATGCCCGTGCCGAGGGTGGTGGCGGTCATCGACCAGGTGCTCCAGGTGCTGGAGGCCGCGCACGCCATGGGCATCGTGCATCGCGACCTCAAGCCCGAGAACGTGATGCTCCTCGACGCGGGCGACCGAACCGACAAGGTGAAGGTGCTCGACTTCGGCATCGCCGCCTTCGACGACGAGCGCGCCGTCGAGCGGCTCACGAAGACCGGCACCGTGCGCGGCACGCCGCAGTACATGTCCCCGGAGCAGTGCGTCGGGCGCAACCTCGGCGCGGCGACGGACATCTACGCCGTGGGCACGATGCTCTACGAGATGCTGGTGGGCGAGACCCCGTTCAACGGGCAGTCCGTGGCCGAGGTGCTGTCGCAGCAGATGTTCAACCCGCCGCCGCCCTTCAGCGAGCGGTCGCCGGGGAGGGAGATCCCGCCCGGCCTGGAGGCGCTCGCGCTGCGCGCGCTCTCCAAGCGACCCGAGCAGCGGCCGACGGCGGCGGAGTTCCGCGACGCGCTCTCGCTCTGCGCCCGCGGCTCGGACACGGTCTCGCTCGCCGCGAGGGACGCGGTGGAGCGCGCTCGCGCCGCGGGCCTCTCCCGCGACGATCGGGCCCTCGCCCCGGAGCGCACCGCGGCCGTCGAGGGCCACGCCAACGAGGTCGGCCCGTCGCCCCGGGTGGCGATGTGGGGCTTTTCGAGCGCCCGCTCGGCCGCGCTGCGCAACGTGCTCGCCGCGCACGGCGTGACCAGCTATCCCCTGCGCGACGAGGGGCTCCCGGAGATGGCGCCCGACCGGATGCCCTGGCGCGCGGTGCTCATCGCCGGCGACGCGGCGGCGGACGAGCGCACCCGGTGGGTTCGCACGCGCGAGGACGAGGCGGTGCGACGCCTCCCGACGCTGGTGCTCGACCTCGCGAGGGCGGCGGACGCGGCGGCGGTGATACGGTCCGGGGCGAGCGACGCGGCGCTGTCGGCGCTGGACGACGCGGCGGTCTGCCAGAAGGTGCTGCGCGCGCTGAGGAGGGGCCGTTGAGGCGCGCCCGCAGAGCCTCCCTCGACGCGGCGCTCGTGGCGCTCGGCCTCGCGTCGACGGCCATCGCCCAGCCCAGGCGACGGCCACCCGCGACCGCTCCGACACCGCCGACGGAGTTCATCTCCGTGACCGTGCGTCCGGGCGAGACCTGCGCGGCGCTCGCCCGGCGGGTCTACCGGGCGCCCACCCGGACGGAGGTGATCCACCAGTTCAACCCCACGGTGTGCCCTCCGCAGCGGCGGCTCACGGCGGGCCTCGTGCTGCGCCTCCCCCGACGCCTGCCCGCGGCTCCTCGCCCCTCGCCGGTGGCCTGGCTCACGGCCCTCAGCAACGCCGTGCAGGTGCAGACCCTTCCCACCGCGCAGCCTCGCGCCGCGCGCAGCAACGACGCGCTCTTCCGAGGCACGCGGGTGAGCACCGAGGCGCGCTCCTCCGCGGAGCTCACCTTCCAGGACGAGACCCAGCTGCGGCTCTACGAGTCGACGCTGGTGGTGATCCTCGGCGACACCAGCACTCGGGTGCGGCGCACCGCGACGGCGAGGGACACCACCCTGGTCAACGGCTCGCTGCGGGCCTTCCTGGGCGAGCTCGCCAACGGACCGGGCGGCTCCACCGCGGTCGCCGTCGGGCCGGTCATCGGCATCGTGGGACGCCGACCGCCGCCGCGCCGAGCGACGCCGCGGAGGCCCGCGCAGGTCGCGATCAACACCCCGGGGGGCCGGGCCATCCTCCGGGAGGGAGAGTCGCAGCTCTCGGTGTCCGAGGGCGCCCGGGCCAGCACCACGCTGACCGTGTACCGCGGCTCGGGGCAGCTTCGATCGGGGGCGCAGACGGTGACGGTCCCGGAGGGCTTCGGCGTCCGCGCGGAGGTCGGAGAGCGCATCGCCCCGGTGCACCGCCTGCCGCTGGCTCCGGTGTGGATCGCTCCGCCGCCGAGGGTGCTCCTCGACCCCTCGCCGACGCTCGCGGGAGCCTATGGTCCGGGCGCGGCGACGCCCGGGGAGCAAGGGGTTCCGGTGCCCGCGGAGTGGCATGTGCAGGTCGCTCGCGACGATGCCTTCGCCGCGCTGGAGAGCGACGCGCGCTCGCCTCTCTCGGTCGATCACCTCTCGGCGCCGCTCTCTCCGGGCGAGCACTTCGTGAGGGTGAGCGCCCTCGACGCCGATCACTACGAGGGACCCTTCGGCCCCGTGGCGAGGGTGGCGGTGGTCTCCACGGCGCTCGCTCCCACGACGGAGCCCTACCGAGAGAGCCTCTCCCTGCCCGCGGGGGTGCGCTGCTCGCTCGACGGCGCTCCGGTCGCGGCGGGGAGCTCGACGGTGCTCGACCGGCTCCGCCCGCACGCGCTGCGCTGCTCGCCCGATGGCGAGGAGGCCGCGGCGGAGGCGACGATCGCCCGCGCGGTGAGGGCCCCGTACCGGGTGAGCGCGACGCTGGAGGAGGCCGACCCGGTGGCGAGGCGGGCGAGGGTGCGGGTGAGGCTCATCGACCGGGGTGACGTGGCCTACGCCGAGGCGGCCTTCGCGGCGGAGGCGCGCGGAGGTCCGGTGAGCGCCGACGGGGGCCGCGCGACCGACGCGGCGGGAGAGTGGATGGTGCCGGTGCGATGGAGCCTCGGGGCGACGTCGTTCAGCCTGCACCTGACGCTCGCGGCCGACGATGCGGTGGACACCGATCAGCTCACGCTCCCGCGCCCGCCTCCGTCGGCGCCTCGCGACGGCTTCGCCCAGCGGCTGTCGCTGCGGGCCGATGGGCTCTACGCCAACATGCTCTCCGAGTATCAGCGCAACGCCGACCGGAACACCGCCGGGGTGTTCATGGGCAACGCGAAGGCGATCACTCACGGGCTCGCGGGGTCGCTCCGGCTGGGCGTCGACCTCCGTCGTCCGGAGGTCGGGACGAGGGGCCTGGTGTTCGGCCTCGAGCTCTTCGCCGACGGGGTGATCTTCCCCCGACGCGAGGGTCCGCCGGGCGTGTCGACGCTGCTCGGAGCGGGGATGCGGCTCGCTCCCTACAACGGCGCGGTGCAGCCGTGGGTGTCCGCGGGGGCGGGGGCCGCGCTCACGGGCGGCCTGCTGCGCTTCGGCTTCGAGGCCGGCCTCGGCGTGGACTTCCGGCTGACGAGGGCGTTCTCGCTCGGTCCGGTGGTTCGCTATGTCCAGGTGGTCGAGGTCGGCGGCAACCCGGCGATCGAGGCGCTCTCGGAGGACGCTCGGATGATCCAGGTGGGGGTGGGGCTGACGCTGCGCCTTCCGCCAGGGCGCTAGGCCGTCGCGGGCTTTCGGCCCCGGGCGACCACCACGAAGAGGGCGATCAGCGCGAGCACCGAGAGGACCAGCGCGATGAGGCTGTGGGCGAGCATCGCCACGACGATGGTGACGGCGGTGAGCACGAGCGCGAGGGGGAAGGTCACGAGCATCGTCACGAAGCGCGACGCCGACCCGAGGAAGGGCAGCACGTTGGCGAAGGTCGAGACGGGACCGAGGAAGAGCAGCATCCCGATCCACATCATGACGAAGCCGATGACGCGGCCGATCCAGCCGGTGGTGGAGTACTCCGAGGCGAGGGTCTGGATGGCCGCCGGTCGGTCGCCAGAGATCACGCGCATCCAGGGGTCGCCGTCGACGGGGAGGGGCACGACGGCGCCGGCGCCCGCCTGGCCGAAGGCGGTGACGGTGGTGCCGTTGCGCACGGCGGTGAAGCGCACCCGCAGGTCGCCGAGGTGGGGGGCGTCGGGCGTCCCGCTGCCGCCGAAGAGGTGCTCGCCCGCGGGCACGAAGAGCGCTCCGCGACCGGTGCGCTGGAGGGTCGTGGGAGGCAGCGCCTCGCCCGGCTCGAACTCGACGTGGGAGAGGTCGAGGTTCCACGCGCCGACCGCGGCGCGGGGGACGACGAAGCGGGCGGACTGCACCGTCAGGGGAGGGTTCTCGTGTCCTTCAGGGACGCGAAAGCCGCTCGCGGGCTGCGGGCTGGCGGTCCACCCGGTGCGATAGGTGTATGTGGTCTGGGTGGTGGTCGAGCCGCCGGTGTTGCTGCGGCTGTTGCTAGACTGCGTCTCGATCCACGCGAACTGCTCCACCTCGCGGCGCAGCGAGACGTACGGACCGGGCATCACGAACTCCGCGTCGCCCAGCGGCTCGGTCGAGGTGATGGGGCCGGTCACGCTCACCGGCTGACCGTCGAAGCCCGCCGCACGGTCCGGCGAGGCGACCACGGTGCGGGCGGCGACGCGCGACCAGTCGGTGCGCCCCTCGGTCACCCACAGCACCA
>CBIHPK010000083.1:0-34343 GCA_966211675.1 uncultured Myxococcaceae bacterium | reverse complement strand
GCGGAGGGCGTCGCGCTCGACACGCGGCTGGTCGACGGCGATCCCCCGAAGCCCGAGGCCTTCATCGCCGTGGCCTCCGACAGCGCGGTCGCCCTCGAGGCCCTCGCGGTGGTGCAGGTCGCCCCGGAGGTGCTCCACACGCTGCGCGCCGCGGCCCGAGGAGACCTCGAGGCGAAGGTCGCGGAGCGCGACCAGAAGCTGAAGGACGTCGAGCAGGCGAGCGCCGAGCGGTGGGTGAAGCTGCAGCGCCTGGAGCACGGGCTGAAGGAGCTCGAGGACGAGCACCGCAAGGCCCGCGACAAGGCCGTGCGGCTGCAGAAGGAGTTGGAAGACGAGCGCAAGCTGCGGCAGCGCATCGAGCTCGACGCGCAGATGACCCGCCGCGCCCCGGAGCTTCCCAAGGGGCCCGACCTGCAGCCCGAGCTCGACCGGGTGAGGTCCTCGCTGGCGGGCACCGAGGCCCGCGCGGCCTCGCTGGCGGCCGACCTCGCGGCGGCGCAGGCGCGGGTGACCGCGGCGGAGAGCGCGCTCGAAGAGTCGAAGGCACGGGTGAAGGCCCTCGGCGCGGACGTGATGAACGTCGAGGCCGCGCTCGACGCGGCGCTCAAGCGGGAGGGCGACCTGCAGCGCGAGCTCGACGAGACGCAGGCGACGGAGGCCGAGCTCCGAGAGCAGCTCGACGAGCTGGCCGCCCGACCGGAGCCCGCCCCCGTGGTGGTGGCCGCGCCCGTAGTGGTGGCCGCGCCGGTGGTGGCCGCGCCGGTCGTGGCTGCGCCGGTGGTGGCTGCGCCGGTCGCGAAGTCCGATGGGCCGACGCGGCAGGAGTTCGAGGCGCTGCGAACGGCGCTGGAGGCGGAGCGCGCGGCGAGGGCGCAGGCGGAGGCGGAGTTCCAGCGGGTGGAGACGCTGCTGGCCGAGCGGGCGACGGAGCTGCGGCGGGCCGACGAGCTGCACCGGCTGGCGGTCGAGGCCGCGCGAGAGCTCTCGCTCACGGCGCAGCGCGGCGGACTGCCGGCGGAGGAGCTCGCGTCGCTGCGGGCGGGCCTCGGCGAGGCGCAGCGCGCGAGGGCGCAGGTGGCCGACGAGCGCGACGCCCTCGAGGCGCAGCTCGTGGCGGTGGCGGGCGAGGCGCAGCAGCTGCGGTGGAAGCTGGCCGAGGCCGCGGCGACGGCGTCGTCTCCGGACCTCAGCCCCCCCGACCTGGCGGCGTGGGAGGTGAAGGAGGCGCGCTACGAGGGCATGCTGCGCGGGCTCTCCGCGCGGGTGCGCGAGTGCGAGGCGCTGCTCGTCGACCTCGACCGGGCGCTCGCCGAGGAGCGCGCGGGCCGCGAACAGGACCGGGCGCTGCTGCTCGACGCGCGCAACGAGGTGTCGCGGCTGTACGCGCTCAACGTGAGCCTGGAGGGGCGCACGCTGCAGCGCGGGGTGGAGCTCGAGGGCGCGCGCGAGGGCTTCCAGCGCCGGGTCGCGGAGCTCGAGCTGGAGGTCGAGCGGCTGGTGCAGGCGCTCTCCGTGTCGGGCACGCAGGCGACCGAGGAGCTGAGCGCCTCGCTGACGGCGCGAGCCAACGCGCACGACCTGGTCATGGCCGAGGCGCAGGGCCTCCGGATGCGGCTCGACGAGGCCGAGCGCTCGCTCTCGAGGCCGCGCGCGGCCGCCCCGGCGGCGGTGGACACGTCGGCGCTGGAGGCCGAGATCGCGGGCCTCAAGAGCGCCCTCTCGGACGCCCAGGAGGGCGCCGAGGAGCTTCAGGGGGTGCAGTTCCGTCTCGATCGGGCGATGCGCGACCTGGAGGCGACGGCGCGGCGGCTGGCGGAGACCGAGGAGACGCTCGGCCACGCGCGCTCCGAGTCCGTGGTGCTGCGGTCCCGCGGCGGGCGCGAGGAGTCCCTGCGCGGCGCCGTCGAGGGCGCGCGTCGGGGCATCTCGGGCCTGCTTGCGGACGGCCGCGGCGCCCTGCTCGCCCCGGAGCTCATGGGCATCCTGCGGGCGCTCGAAGTGGACTGATGGGCACCTGCGGCGCGAGCTGCGGCATCACGAAGACCCGCGAGCGCGAGCGCGAGGTGGCGACCCGCGTGGCGCTGCGGGCCTTCGCCGACGGCCGCCGCGACACGCCGCGCTGGTGGCCCCCGTCGGCGGTGTTCGAAGCGGGCGAGGCGGAGAAGCTGGCCGAGGCGCTGCGGGGCGCTCTGCCCTGCCGCGCGGTGGTGGTCCCTCCCGCGGACGAGCTCGCGGCGACCTGGGTCTACATCGTGGCGACGATGGCCGAGGGCTCGTGGGTGGAGCTGCGCGAGGGCCACGGAGGGTTGGTTCCGGAGGCGACGGAGGAGCGGGGGCTGCGGCTGGGGCTCTCGGCGCTACACCGCGCGGCGACGGTGCAGGAGTTCTCGGTGCGGGCGACGGTCGAGGGCGACGCGGCCTGGGTCGAGGAGTCGCGCGTCGCGGGGGTCGATGACCGGCGGCTTCAGCTCTTCGTGAAGGCGTCGCAGGGGCTCCTGCGGACGATGAAGATCACCACGCTCGACGCGGCCTTCCTGGAGGGCCCGGCGGTGGAGGGGGGCGATCCGCTGTGGTCGCTGCTCTTCGACGCGGCCCCGATGGTGAGCCGCGTCGGGGAGTGGGTGACGCTCTCTGGAGGGAAGTCCGGCCCGTAGACCGGCGCCCGCGTCACATCAGGTTGTGCCGTCGCATGTAGTCGGCGGCCTCGTCGTACTGGCCCGACTCGTTGGCGAACTGCACGTGGTTTCGGATCGTCCCGAACCACTCCCGGGTCGACGGCCGAAGCCTGGCGCGCGCCGCCTCCAGCATGGGCATGGTGATGGGCTCGACCTTCCCCGACGCGAGGCTCTTGCCGATGGCGGCCTCCGCGGCAGCGTCGATGAGGTTCTCCAGGTCGGCGCCGGACCAGCCCTCGGTCATCTCCGCGAGGCGCTGAAAATCCATCGGCCCCTGGGGCTTCTCCGCGAGCTTCAGCTTGAGGATCTGCGCTCGCCCCGGTCGGTCGGGCGGCGGGACGAACAGCACCTGGCTGAACCTCCCCGGCCGGCGGAAGGCCGAGTCCACGTCCCAGGGCGTGTTGGTCGCGCCCAGCACCAGCACCCGCTCGTTGCGGCTCGCGAAGCCGTCGAGCTCCGCCAGGAACTGGGTGATCACCCCTCGCATCGCCCCGGTCACCAGCTTGGCGCGCTGCATCCCGAGCGCGTCGACCTCGTCGAAGAAGAGCACCGTCGGCGCCCGCCGCCGAGCGTCCTCGAAGATGGCGTGGAGCTGCCGCTCGGAATTGCCGATCCACATGTCGAGCACCTCGTGCAGCCCGACGGAGACGAAGTGCGCTCCGCACTCGCCCGCGGTCGCCCTCGCGAGGAAGGTCTTCCCGCAGCCGGGCGGGCCGTAGAAGAGCATTCCCCCGCCGCCCTTCTTTCCGAAGGCCGCGAAGAGGTCGGGCTTCTGGAAGGGCAGCACGATCCGCATCCGGATGCGCTCCTTCACCTCGTCGAGGCCGCCCACGTCCGCGAAGTTCACGCCCTCCCTCGGACCCGTCTCGGGCCCCTTCGCGGCGGCCCCTTCGGGCTCCTCGCGAGAGGGCAGCAGCGCGTCCCACAGCTTGGTGTCCGCGAGCTCGGGGTCGAGCTGCACCGCCCGCTCGTAGTCCCGGCGCGCGTCGCGGTGCTCACTGCGCCGCTCGTGAACCCTCGCCCTCAGCAGCAGCCCCATCGCGTGATCGGGCAGCGACGTGAGCACCCCGTTGACGAAGCCCAGCGCGCGGTCGAGCTCGCCGAGGCTCAGCGCGCAGCGAGCGGCGCCGAGGCCCGCGTCGTCGCCGAGGGTGCGGTCACCCAGGAGGCGCTCGAAGTGGGCGAGCGCGTCCCTGGGCTGCGCGGCCTTCTCCATCGCGGTCGCGACGTGCATTCGTAGCGGGGCGTTGTCCGGCGCGAGCGCCAGCGCGTCGAGGAGGAGCTTGAGGGTGGGGTCCGTCGGACGGTCTTGCATCGGCGCAGTGTAGCCCGCGCCGATGCCTGTCCGGCACTCAGGTCAGGTCAGCGGAACACCTGCTCGCCGCGGGCGTTCCTCCACTCCTGCTCGAGGTAGGTGGCGTCCTCGGGCGAGCGCGGGTGGACGCCCATCACGATGCCGCCCTCCTTGATGCCCGACTCGTAGATGCGCGCCCGGTCCTCCGGGATGCCCGCGCCGACCAGGGCCCCGACGAGGCCTCCGGTGAGCCCGCCCGCCCCGGCGCCGGCCAGCGCCGCCGCGAGCGGGCCGGCCACCACCAGCCCGAGGCCCGGCAGCACCAGGCTCGTCCCGATGGCCGCGATGGCCGCGACCACGGCGCCGACGGTGCCGCCGATGGCGGAGCCCACCCCGGCGCCCTGCAGGGCCTTGTCGCCGAGCTCGCTGTCGACGTCGGTGAAGTGCCGACGGCGCGCCTCGTCGGACATCATCAGGTTCACGTCGTCGCGGCTGTACCCGCGGCTCGCGAGGGCCTGGTACGCGCGCTCGGCGTCGTCACGATTGCGGAAGAGCCCGGTCACCATCACCGGGTTGGTAGTCGTCGCTGCAGCCATGGCTTATCGCCTCCTTCAAAGGGGTGTTTCATCGTCGATCTCGACGATGGTCGAGTCCCTTTGCAGCGCCCGGGCCGAAGGAAGAAACAGCTTGGTTTTCAGCTATTTTCGCGTTCTGTGGCCCCGGGGCCGCGCGCGGCGGATCGTATCAATTGCGCCCCAGGTCGTGACCCACGCTGTGGCGAGCGGGCTACCGTCCCGGTCACACCCGGCGCCCTCGTCGCTCGCTCGCCTCGGTGAGCATCCCCAGGAGCTCGTCGCTCCTCGGATCCCAGCCGTAGCGCGCCTCGACCCGCTGGCGCGCCGCGACCGCGATCGCCTGCGCCCTCGCCCGGTCGTGCAGCAGCGCCAGCACCGCCTCGGCCATGGGGGCGCCCTGCTCTCCGTAGGGGGCGACCACGAGCTGCGTCCCGGCCTCCGCCTCGATGCCCTCGGCCGCCGCGGGCGAGCACACCACCGGGACGCCCATGGCCATCGCCTCGAGCACCTTGTTCTGCACGCCCCGCGCGACCCGCAGGGGGATCACGCACACCGCGCAGCCCGTCACGTGCGCCCGGATGTCCTCGACGTAGCCGGTGACCGTCACCCCGTCGAGCGCCGCGAGGGCGCGCACCTCCGGCGTCGGCCGCGAGCCCGCGATCACCACCCGGAAGTCGGGGTACCGCGCGCGCACCCTCGGCATCACCTCGCGCACGAGGAACACCGCCGCCTCCACGTTGGCGTGGTAGTCCATCGCGCCGAAGAAGACCGCCGACGCGTCCGGCGCGGGCGTCGCCGCGGGGCCGAAGTAGTCCGTGTCCACGCCGTTGGCGAGCGTGCGCGCGTCGCAGCCCGGCGCGATGGCCGCGAGCAGCACCTTCTCGCGGTCGGCGGTGACCGTGGAGATCACCGCGCGCCGCGCGACCTCGCGCTCGTACTCCTGCAGCGTGGCCGCCTCGCGCCGGTACACCGAGCGCATCGGGAAGCGCGCCTCGTCGGCGTACGCGCGCCACTTCGCCGAGTCGACGTCGACGAAGTCCATCACCAGCGGGACCTCCGGGTGCCGAAGCGCGTACGGCGCCATGGAGGTGCTCTCCGCGAGGATCGCGTCAGGGTTGAGCTCGCGCACCGCGCGGTCGACCTCGGACTGTAGCCTCGCGCTCCCGAACACCGGCAGCGTCAGCGGCCGCCAGCTCAGGAGCCACGGGAGGGCCTTGAGCCGCTGCCAGCGCATCTCGAGCGGAACCAGGGTCACCGAGGCGAAGTGCCGCCGCAGCCGCGCCGCGTGGTCCAGGTCCGACGGCGGCTCGGCGAAGGCCATCAGGTGCACCTCGCAGCGCTTCGCGAGGCGCGTGAGCAGGTGGTGCGTCCGGATCTTGTCGCCCTTGTCGGGAGGAAAGGGCGTGCGGTGCGTGAGCGCGAGCACCCTCATGATGGCCGCACCCACGCGCGGCTCACCGGGTCGCGGCGCCGGAGGATGCGCGCGGGGTTGCCGCCCACCACGCTGTCGTCGGGCACCGCGTCGACCACCACCGAGCCCGCGGCCACCACGCAGCGGTCGCCCACGTCGGCCATCACCAGCGAGCCATTACCCAGCCAGGTATTGCGCCCGACGCGGATCTGGTCGTAGCGGCCCGGCTGGTCCTGCACCGGGGCGTCCGGGTCGTCGAAGCCGTGCTGGTTCTTTCCCGACAGCACGTGCACGTTGGAGCCGAGCGTCACGTGCTCGTGCAGCACCGCGCGCCCGATGCTGCAGCTGGCCCCGATGTACACGCCCTTGGAGACCACCGCGTCGGGCGTGGAGAAGGTCGTCCCCCACTGGATGCACGAGTCCGGGTGGCACTCCGCCAGCACCGCCCCGTAGAACGCCCGGCGCACGAGCTGACCCGTGAGCCCGGGCACCATCGCGAGCGCCTGCGAGTAGCCCGAGAAGAGCGTGCGCCGCCGGTGCTCGTCCACCCCGCGGGTCTCCGCGCGAAAGGCCAGCACCAGCGGCATCACCGCGCCGCGCGCCCCCGCGAGGGCCACCATCTTCACCAACCGTCGCGCGTCCATCGGGAGCACCTCACGCCGCTCGAAACGTCAACGAAGCCCGAGGGCGGCATACAAGTCCAGGTAACGCTGCGCCCGGCGCGCGGGGTCGTGCCGCTCCGCCGCGCGCGACCGCGCCAGCGCCACCCGGCGGGCGCGCTCCTCGGGCCGCGCCACGCAGTCGACCACCGCACGGGCGAGCGACTCCACCGACTCGGGCTGGACGATCCACGCCATCTCGCCGTCGTCGGCCACCTCGGGCACGCCGCCGACGCGCGTCGCCACCACCGGCAGCCCCAGGGTCATCGCCTCGAGCAGCGCGTTGGGCATCGCCTCGGAGCGGGACGGCATCACCAGCATGTCGCAGGCCTTGTAGACCACTCCGACCTGCTTCTGGTGCCCCAGAAACCGGACCGCAAGCCCGAGGCCGAGCTCGCTCGTGAGCGCCTCGAGCATCGCCCGGTCGGGCCCGTCGCCCGCCAGCGCGAAGGTCACCTCGGCCCCCTGGGCGCGCGCCTGCGCCAGCGCTCGCAGCGCGAGGTCCTGCCCCTTCTCGTGCGAGAGCCGCCCCACCACCGCCGCGACGAACTCCCCTGGAGGGATGCCCAGCGCCGCGCGGGCCTCCTCGCGGCTCATGAGTGTGGAGATGTCCCTCGCATCCACCGCGTTGGGGATCACCACCACCCGATCGGGCCGCACCCCTTCGCCCACCACGATCTCCCGCGCGCTCTGGGCGACGGCCACCACCCGGTCGGCCCGCGGCAGCGACCACGCGTCGATGCGATGGTAGCGCTTCACCTTGTCGTTCTCGGCGGTCCACCCGTGGTGGTGGCCCACCCAGGGGACCCGCCTCGCCGCGCGCACGGCCATCGCGATCAGGTGCGGCTTGTACGAGTGGCTCTGCACCACGCTGGCGCCGATGCGCCAGGCGATGGCGACCGCGCGCGCCAGGATGGTCGGGTCGTAGGGCCCGCGCTCCTGGATCTCGTGCACCGTGAGCGCGCCGTCGGAGAGCGCGTCGAGCGGCGGCACCGGCCCGGCCCCTCGGCCGCGGAGGATGGCCACGTGGAGGCGGACGTCCGGCGGCAGCGCACGCGCGAGGTGGATGAGCCCGCGCGCCGGTCCGGTGACCACCGGCGCATCGAGGAAGGACAGGACGACCCTGGGCGCCATCTCACTCGTCCTTGGGCTCATCGGAAGGGCGCTGCGGGCCGCGGTAGTGCCCGGCGATGCCCGAGTCGACGGCCGCGACCGGCGCCCGCACGACGCCCGCGTCCGGCTCGGGAATGGCCCCCGGCGGCACCGGCCCCTCCGGGCGGATGCCCCCGCGGCCCTCGAGGATCACCGAGCGGATCAGCCCGATCATGCGCTGACGCCCGGCCTGGTTGGGGTGCAGCCCGTCGTCGGTGAGCGAGTCCGGCAGGTAGCCCTCGTCGTCGGAGAGCACCGAGGCGTAGTCGAGGAGCATGTCGCGCCGCATCCGAGCCTGGTCGCGCACCCACTCGTTGAAGCGCCGGATCTTCGGCGTCGCGGTGCCGTCCGCCTCCGCGCGGTCCCAGGCGCGCGAGACCGGCACCGTCGTGGCGAGCACCAGCTTCACGTGGCGCGCCCGCACGTCGTCCGCCATCCGAGCGAAGTAGAACTGCGTCTCGTCGAAGGGCGGCGCGTCGGGCAGCAGGTTGATCGCGCACATCTTGATGACGACCATCTCGGGCCGCAGCTCGAGGGCGTCCGGCTCGAGGCGCAGGTACTGCTGCCAGACGAGCTGTCCGCTGTCGCCGCGGTTGACGAAGGGGACGCCGGGAAACTCTCCCGCGAGGTCGAGCTGCTCGGTGATGCTCGCCCCGAGGAAGACCACCCGCCCCGCCACGACCCCCTCGTTGCGGAGGCGCTCGTTCTCGGCGCGGTAGCGCACGCGGTGCGCCGGGTCGCTGTGCAGCCCGAGCCAGCGCTCGTGCCAGGTCTTCGCGTCGTTGCGGTAGCGCCAGGCCTTGTAGGAGACGACGCCGAGGCCGACGATCATCAGGGCCAGGGCCCCCTGGAGGAGGCGGTTCATCGTGGGCGATCACTCCTGCGCGCAGAGACGAACCCTCGACACGCGCGGAGCATCATGCCATATCGCCCGACCACGGCGGGTGCGTGAAAGACCGCACAGAAAGAACGTTTCGGACCCACGATGGTAGCCTCATCCCTGGCCCTGGTGGTGGCGGTGCCGATGCAGCTCGCCGCGGCGGCGGGGGTCGAGCTCGCGGGCGGATATGACTCCACCGTGCTCAACCAACGCACCCTCTCGTACGGAGACGGCGCCCTCACGCGCGGCGCGGTCGACCTGCAGTTCGGCCACCGCGGCGAGACGGTGCGCCAGCTCCTTCGCACGCGCGGCGAGTACTACTTCACGCAGGGCGAGGGCCGCAGCTTCGACGAAGGCGACTTCATCTCGCTGACCCGCTACGCGCTGCACTTCGAGCCCACCGACGAGTGGCTCATCGAGGGCGAGGCGAGCTACTCGCTCGGCCAGTCGTCCCTGCTCCTCGGCCGCGGCGGCAGCCCCTTCATGTCCTTCCAGCGGGGCATCTTCGGGGAGTACACGACGCAGCTCCGCGCGCAGCGCGAGTTCTCCGACACGTGGCGCGGCTCCCTGCTCGGCGGCGTCCTCGGCCGCCACGCGGTGGACCTCCCGGACACCGTCGCGCGCAACAACATGCTGACCTTCGTGACGGCCCTCGAGGCCGCGCACGACTTCGACGACAACAACGTCGGCATCGCCGCCGCGCGCGGCGAGTACTTCCTCGTCGACGGCTACGCCAACTGGGTCCCTCGCATCGTCGGGTACGCCGGGCTGCGGCACTTCTTCGGCGACCACGTCACGCTCACGGTGCTCGGCGGCGTCGACTCCCTCGCCGACCAGAACGACACCTCGCAGTTCTTCGTCGGCCCCTACGCCAACACCGCGCTCACGGTGGTGGTCCCCGAGGACCACCTCACCTTCGGCGTGGGCGCCCGCTACGAGTACGCCATCGTGGGCACCACCCGCTGCAACGTAGCGGTGCCCTCCGGCGGCGCGTGCCCGACCAGCCAGGTGGCCGCGGGCGGCACCGGTCGCGTGCTCGGCGGCAACCTCAGCGCCCTCTGGCGTCCGGGCGAGGGCCTCGTCTCCTTCACCGCCGACGTCACCGCCGACTACGGCCTCACGGAGAACGCCGTCCCGGGCTCGACCGCGGCGAGGATCACCACCCGCGAGGTCGCGAACTTCAACCTGTCCGCGATGGCCGGAGTGCGCTTCATCGTCGGTCGGCAGCTGTCGTTCTTCCTCCGCTACAACTTCCTCTACTCCAGCCTCTCGCCGCGGACGACGGGCTTCTGCACCAACGACAGCGACCTCTGCAACGTCGTGCGCCACGTCGCGATGGCCGGGGTGACCTTCGCGCTCGGCAGCGAGGACGACGGGGTCACCGAGCCGCTGGTCCCCTACGAGGAGCTCGAGGCCCTGCAGGACGCGCGCGGCGCGGGGGCCAACCCCTCCAACACCGGCATGAGCGGCGACGACGGCGCGCTCACCAACGACCCCTTCGACCTCGCGACCCCGGACGAGCCCTCGTCGACCTCCGGCGAGCCGGGCTCCGGCTGGCTGCCCGCGCCGGTCGACCCCAACGCCCCGGTCGACCCCAACGCGCCGGCCGACCCCAACGCACCGCGGCCTCGCAACGCGACGCAGCCTTCGACCCGCCCCTCCACCCAACGATCGACCGCGCCGGTGAACCACGGCAACGCGCCGCTCGCCCCCGTCCCTCCACCATCGGGTGAAGGGGCGGGCGACAATGGCCACGCCACCCAGGGAGAATCCAACCCATGACCATGGGAGAGAAGGAAGACCAGCCGCTCTCGCTCAAAGACCTGCTGGCCAACTACGGCGCCCTCGCGCGCCGCGGGCTGCGGTACTGGAAGCGGGGCCTCGCGGTGTTCACCGTCATCATGCTCGCGGGCATGGCGTGGGTGGTCACCCGGCCGCGCACGTACCGCTCCGAGGCGCGGTTCCAGGTGCAGGAGCAGGAGCGCAGCGACGGCAACGGCCCGGGCGCCGAGGAGGTGCAGCGCTCGATCGAGAACCGGCTGTCGCAGGTCTACGGCTCGCGCACCAACATCATCTCGCTCATCAACCGCCTGCACCTGTACCCGCTGCTCCAGGGCAAGACCTCCGAGACCAAGCTCGCCGAGCTCTTCTGGGGCAGCCTCGACCGGAGCATCCAGACCGACACGGTCCAGGTGGGCTTCAAGTACGGCAACCCCGAGGACGCGCAGCGGGTGGTGCAGGGGCTCATCGACCTCTTCGTCAACGCTCGACGCAACACCGCGGTCGAGCGGGCGCGCGAGGCGCTGCAGACCGTCGACGCGCAGCTCCACCAGCTCGAAGGCTCGCTCGCCGAGCGGCAGGAGTCGCTCGACCAGTTCGTGCTGGCCAACCAGGCGATGGTCGAGGAGGTCCGCGCCCGCCGCGGCGGCCCGACGCGCGTCGTGATCGGCCCCAACGGCGCCAACCCCGGCCGCCCCCCGGAGGTCGACAACCGCTCGTCGGTGCGAACCCGTCGGCTCCAGACGCGCATCGCGCAGCTCAACGCCAGCGTCGAGGCCCTGCGCAACCCCTCGCAGGCCAGCGCCCCCACGGCGGACGAGCCCCCCGATCTCACGGCGCTCCGCGAGCGCGTGCGCAACAAGACCGCCGAGGTCGAGGGCCTTCGGGCGCGCGGCCTCACGCCGGACTACCCCACCCGCGCCGCCGCCGAGCGGGAGCTCCTGGGCATGCAGGCGCAGCTCGCCGCCGCCATCGCCCGGCACCGCGGCGCGCAGCAGAGCGCGCAGAACCTCTCGCAGGCCGAGCGCGAGCAGCGCATCGAGTCGATCAACCGGGAGATCCAGCAGGCCCGGGCCGAGCTCGCCGAGAGCCAGCGCGCGGACAACACCCAGGCCGGCGGCACCCCGCAGCGCAACCCCGCGGCCGCGCCGGGCGCGCCCAACCCGCTCACCCGCAACAACATCGTCGTGGTCGAGGCCGAGTTCGACCGGCTCACCACCGACGTCACCACCACCCGCACCAGCTACCAGGAGCTCCTGCGCCGCAAGTTCGACCGCCAGGCCGACATGCGCCGCGCGGAGCTGAGCGGCGGCGAGCAGATCCGCATCCTCGACGCGCCCTCGCGGCCCATCGAGCCCGAGCCCCCGGGGCGCACCAAGCTCGCGGTGATCGTCTCGGTCCTCGCGATGATGTTCGCCTTCGGCACGGCCCTGATCTCCGGGTTCATCGACACCCGCATCTACGACCAGGACGACCTGCGCCGTTGGGGCGAGCTGCCCGAGCTGCCGTTCATCCCCGACCTGCACTTCGACGGCACGGGCTCGCGTCCCGGCACCGTCGCCTCGTCCGCCCCGCCGCCGGTCTGACCTCCTCGGCATTTCGCCGATTGCCATCCGCCGTCCTGGATATGATACATCGCGGACCATGCGTGGATTCCCGTGGATGTGTCTCGCCAGCCTCCTCTCCCTGACGGCCTGTCGCTCGACCCTCACGGGTCCGTGGCCGCCCGTGGAGGCCGCGGTGCAGGAGTACCGCGTCGGCTCCGGCGACATCGTGCGCATCTCCGTCTTCGGTAACGCCGAGCTCAACACCCGGGTGACCGTACGGCCCGACGGGCGCATCACGCTGCCGCTGCTCAACGAGGTCGCCGTCGCCGGCAAGACCATCAACGACATCACCCGCGAGGTCACCGAGGCGTACCGCCGCTTCGTGCAGGACGCGCGCGTCTCCGTCGTCGTCGAGGAGGTGCACAGCTACCGGGTGTTCGTCACCGGCAAGGTCATCCGACCGGGCGACTTCGAGTCCCGGATGCCCGTCACCGTGATGCAGGCGCTCGCCCTCGCCGGCGGCGGGGCGCGGGGCGCCAACCTCGATCACATCATCGTCCTGCGCCGCGCCAGCAACGGCCGCGAGGAGCGCTACGAGGTGTCGATCAACGACATCCTCGAAGGCCAGATGCAGGAGAACTTCACCCTGCGCTCGGGCGACACCGTCGTCGTCCCCTGACGGGCCCCGATCGCAGCGCCCGCCCGGGAGGAGAGAGCCTCCCAGGCGAGCGCGCGATCACCCTCCCCCCATCTCCCTGATCAGTGATGCGCTCCGCCGTGGCCGTGCACGTGGCCGTGCGCGAGCTCCTCCTCGGACGCCGGGCGAACCTCCTGGACGCTCACGTCGAAGTGGAGCTCCTGGCCCGCCAGGGGGTGGTTCGCGTCGAGGCTGATGGTGTCGCCCTCGATGGCGATCACCCGCAGGTGCAGCGGCTCGCCGCCCGGACCGACGCCCTGCAGCTCGAGGCCCACCTTGGGCTCCGGGCTCTTGGGCAGGCGGGCTCGCGCCACCTTCATCACCAGCTCCTCGCGCCACTCGCCGTAGCCGTCTTCGGGCTTCACGGTGACCTTCAGGTTGGTCCCGGCGGTCTTGCCGTGGAGGGCCTCCTCGAGGCCCGCCACGATGTTGCCGTGACCGTGGAGGTAGACCATCGGCGCGCCCCCCTGGGAGCTGTCGATCACCGAACCAGCCCCGTCGCGGAGCGTGTAGTCGAAGGACACCACCGAACCATTCGCAATCGTCGTCATCGTCAGCCTCGTCTCCTCGATGCTCGCGCCGTCACGCATCACCAGCGTCCGTGCGCAAGTTTCGGCGCAACCTGCCATCAACCCCCCACGGCGTCGATGCCAGATGCATCGAAATCCCCGATGATTCCTTGTGGGGACAATGTAGGTGTAGTTGGCTCGCGCCTGGACGCATCACCGCATCGGCGACGCCCGGCAGACCTGTTGGAGGGGACCAGCCGGCGGGTGGCCCATGCCGTGCAGCCCGCGCCCACCGGATGCTCTCCATGGACTTGAACGCTTCCAATGGCCTTCGCAGCGTGATCGCGCTGGTGGTGGTGGCCTCCGCGTCCTTCAGCGCGCACGGCGTCGCACGAGGGCAGAATCGCCCCGCCTCTGATGCCGCGACGCCCACCGTGGCGCCCTCGCGGCCGTCGCCGGCGGTGGTCCCCGGGGCGCCTCCGACCTCGCGGTGCCCCGACGGGATGGTGCTCGCCGAGGGCGAGTACTGCAGCAACGTCGACCAGCGCTGCCTGCGCTGGCTCGACCCGGAGACGCAGATGCGCTGCGCGGAGTTCGCTCCGTCGCGCTGCACGGGCCGTCGTCGGCCGCTCTCGGTGTGCGTCGATCGCTACGAGTACCCCAACCAGCCGGGCGTGCGCCCGGAGGTGATGGTGAGCTGGTACGAGGCCCGGCGCGCCTGCGAGTCGCAGCACAAGCGCCTCTGCACGCAGTCCGAGTGGACCTTCGCCTGCGAGGGTCCGGACATGAACCCCTACCCCACCGGGCTGCGGCGCGACCCGGAGGTGTGCCGCATCGACCACCAGACGATCCGCCCCAACCGGCCGCGGCTGAGCAACCCGATGACCACGGCCGACGAGAGCGCCCGGCTCTACGAGGCCGTCCCCTCGGGCACCATGAACCGCTGCGTCTCGTGGGCGGGCGTGCACGACATGACCGGCAACGCCGACGAGTGGACCATCAACGAGTCGGGGCGGCCCTTCCAGTCGGCGCTCAAGGGCGGCTGGTGGGGCCACATCCGCGCGCGCTGCCGCCCGTCCACGATCTCCCACAACGAGGGCTTCGTGTACTACCAGATCGGCTTCCGCTGCTGCGCCGACCCGACCTCGTCGACCCCGTAGAGCGCGCCTCGCGTCGCACCCCGTTGCGCGCCGCGACAGCGTTGTCAGTACTCGCCGCGACCCGCGATGCGGATGCGAGCCGCCGACTGCCGCTCGTCCCACGGATCACCCTCCCGCCAGGCGACCTCGCCGCTCGTCCCCCAGCCGACCTCGCGCACCGTCGGGCCGTCGAGGTTCATCCAGAGCAGGCCGCCGTCCGAGCGCGTGGCCTGGTCGAGGCAGGCCACCCGGGTGGTCTCGCCGTTGTCCCAGTAGAGCGACGCCGCGTGCGGTACATGGATGTGACCGCAGAGCACCCACGGCGGTCGCAGCCGCGTGACCAGCAGCGCCGCGTAGGGGTTGCCCACCTGGGGCCAGTGCGCTCGGCGGATGCCCCGGGCGCCCACCACGGCGACGGCGCTCTCGACCCCGGCGATGCCGCGGGGCCACTCGTGCAGCAGCAGCAGGTCGGCTCCAGGGATGGCGCAGGCCGCGTCGACGTCGTCCTTGCGGAAGTACCCGGCCTGCTTGTTGGTCTCGGCGTTACAGGCCGGGATCCGAGGGCGCAGGTAGCGAGTCGGCGCGTAGATGCCCGAGAGGTAGCCCACCCGGACGCCCTCGACGGAGCGCACCCCGGCCCGCCCGAGGTAGGTCACCTTCGGGGCGAGCTCGCCCCCCTCGGGCATCAGGTCGAGCTCCTCGAAGCTCTCGTTGTTGCCACCCACGAAGTAGAAGGGCCGGGACATCTCCCGCTCGCCCGTCGCGTAGGCCGCGAACTCCGCCGGCATGCTGCGCTTGGTGGCCTTGCGCCGGTGGTCGTCGGGGGTCGCGAAGGTCTCCACGTCGCCGACGCAGAGCACCGCCGCCACCTGCTCACCACGCGACTGTTCGAGCGCGTCGATCCACTCTTCGACGCGGAAGAACCTTCCGTGCACATCTCCTACCGCCGCCACGAGCATCGCGCGTTGAGGTCAGCCTAGCGCACTCGGGACCCCTAAAGGGTCTGACAAGCTATGTCCGTTGCATCGGGTGGGCCCTGGGGTAGCCCGACCGCACTCGTGGAAGGACGGGCGGCCCCGTGGTTTCGTCCCTGTGGGCCCTGGGCGCACCCGTCCTCCCCGGGGGACGGAGCTCCCGGGGGCGGCGGTCAGCGGTAGCGGGCGAGGGTCTCGACGAAGCGCTTCTCGGCGACCTCGAGCCAGGCCGCGGGCGCCTCCGCAAGGGTGGCGGCGAGGGCCTCTCCCCAGCGCTCCAGCATCGACGTGTTGGGGACGTCGTTGGCCGTGCGCATGGGGAGGCCGACGGCCTCGACGAGGTCCTGGGCGCGCTCGGTCTCCAGCAGCGCGAGCCCGCTCCGCAGGGCCGCCCGGACGCGCTCGGCCTCGATCTCGGAGAACACCGGGTCCGCCGGGGTGCGGTGCTGCTCGAAGTAGCGACGCAGCAGGAGGCCGGCGCCGTAGGTGCGGTAGACGTTGTTGATGGCGTCCGCCGCCCGGCCGCCGGGGACGAAGCGCTCGAAGGCCCAGCGCACGCCTTGCGTGACGTTGCCCCGGATGGTGGCGGTCTCCTCGATGTCCACGAGGATGCGGCGGGCGCCGTGGGTGAGCACCACCCCGTAGCTTCGGGCCAGGCGATCGACCATCGCCGCGCGGAGGGTGCGCACCACCGGGAGGTCGACCAGCGGAGGCAGCGCCAGCCGCGCGCCGCCCGCGAGGAGGCCGTACATCGCCAGCACCGAGTCGCTCTGCGCGCGTTCGCTCCTGGGCCGAACCGTACCCGAGCGCCCTGGAAGCCGCGAGCAGGGACCGCTACGGTGCGCCCCATGAGCCTGCCCCCCGGACCGTCCGCGCTACAGCCCTGGAACCTCCTGCGCTGGATGCGCGAGCCCCTGAGCCTGATGGGCGAGTGCCGCGAGCGATACGGCGAGACCTTCACCCTGCGCCTCGGGGCCCTGCCGCCGATGGTGATCCTCTCCAACCCGGAGCACGCCCGGGAGGTCTTCGCGAGCGCCGGGGACGACATGCACGCCGGCAAGATCGCCGTGGCCCTGCGCCCCTTCCTGGGCGAGCGCTCGGTGATCGTCCTCGACGGCTCACCCCACCGCGCGATGCGCAAGCTGGTGATGCCGCCCTTCCACGGCGAGCGCATGCACGCGTACGGGCGGGACATGGTCGAGCTCACCCACGCCTCCATCGACCGGTGGCCCGTGGGCGAGGTGTTCCCCATCCACGAGCCGCTCCAGGGCATCACGCTCGACGTCATCCTTCGCACCGTCTTCGGCATGGACGACCCCGCGGAGCGGCAGCGCCTCGGGGCGCAGCTCACGCGCCTGACCCACCTCGCCTCGTGGCCGCCGATGCTGCTCCCGCAGGTGCAGCGCGACCTCGGACCCTGGAGCCCGTGGGGGCGCTTCCTCCGCGAGGGGGAGCTCGCGGACGCGAACCTGCTCGCGGGCATCGCCCGGCGTCGGCGCGAGGGAACCGAGGGGCGCACGGACATCCTGTCGATGTTCGTGAACGTGCGCGACGAGGAGGGCCGAGGGCTCGACGACCAGGACCTGCGCGACCAGCTGGTGACGCTCCTCGTGGCCGGTCACGAGACCACCGCCACGGCCCTCGCGTGGACGCTCCGCTGGGTGCTCGCCCTGCCCGCCGTGCGCGACCGGCTGCTCTCCGAGCTGCACGCCGCGCAGCGCTCGGGGCCGCTCACCCCGGAGCGCATCGCGAAGCTCGAGTACCTCGACGCGACGGTGCGCGAGGGCCTGCGGCTCCAGCCCGTCATCCCGCTGGTGGGCCGCGTGCTGCAACAGCCGATGCGCTTCGCGGGCTACGACCTGCCCGCGGGCGTCGCGCTTGCGCCGTCGGTGCACCTCATCCACCAGAACCGGTCGCTCTACGAGAACCCCTCGCGCTTCGAGCCCGAGCGCTTCCTGCGACGACAGTACAAGGCCCACGAGTGGATCCCCTTCGGCGGCGGCATCCGCAAGTGCATCGGGATGGCCTTCGCCATCTACGAGATGAAGATGGTGCTGGCGACGGTGCTCTCGCGCGTCTGGCTCCGCGCGGCCCCGGGATACTCGCCCCGCGCGGTGCGCCGGAGCATCACCCTCACGCCCTCGGAGGGCATGCCGGTGATCGTCGACGCGGTGCTCCCGCGAGGCGCCGTCGACGCTGCCGCCGCCTGAACCCCGCCGTGCGCTCCGCCCTCCTCCTGATCTCCGCCGCGCTCGTCGGCGGAGGCTGTCGTCGCGCGAGGCCCACCCCGCCCCGCGCGGCGACCGTCGACGTGCCCGCGGACCAGGGTCCTCCGCCGGTCGCGCTGGAGACGCCTCCGCCCGCGTTGCCGCCGAGGATGTTCCGCTTCGACGCGAGGCACAGCGGGCGGAGCGGCTACCGGCTGCCACGCCACCCGGTGATCACGGCGCGCTACGCCACGCGAGGGCGCATCACGTCGCAGCCGGTGGTGAGCGCGCGGGGCGCCGTCGTGGTCACCTCCCACGACGGGGCGGTGTACGGCCTCGCGCGAGACGGATCGCTCCACTGGCAGGTCAACACCGGCGACCGGGTGTACACCACGCCGCTCGTGCGCGCGGACGGGACGATGGTGCTCGGCACCGACGCCGACCGCGTGGTGATGCTCGGGCCCGACGGGTCGCTGCGCCTCGCGCTGGGCACCGACGACGACGCGGACACCTCCCCGGCCGCCGCGGGCGACGGCTCGCTGCGCTTCGGCTCGGGCCGCTCGCTCTACGCGACGGAGGCGGACCTCACGGTGCGCTGGCGGCTGCTGCTCGGGGCGAAGGTGTACTCCTCGCCCGCGGTCACCGACGACGGCGTCGCGGTGGTGGGCGCGCAGGACGACCGGGTGCGCGCGATCGACCCCGACGGCGGCGTGCGCTGGACCGTGACCACCCGCGACGACGTCGACGCCCCGCCCGCGATCGGCGACGACGGGACCGTGTACGTGGGCGGCGACGACGGCGTGCTGCGAGCGATCACCCGCGACGGCGTCGAGCGGTGGCAGCGCCCGCTGGGCGGGTACGTGCGCGCGGGCGTGGCGCTGGGCCTCGACGGCGCGCTGGTGGTCGGCACCTACGGGCCGCGCGCGAGGGTGGTGGCGGTCGACCGGGAGAGCGGCGCCGTGCGCTGGGAGCGGGCGGTGCCTGGGCCTCCGACGCGGGACTACGGCGTGGCGTCGAGCGCGCTCGTGGACGTCGACGGGTCGTACGCCGTGGGGGTGCCCGACGACGCGCTCTGGCTGCTGGGTCGCGACGGCGAGGCGCTGGCGCGCGTGGCGCTGCCGGGCGACGTCGACGGCAGTCCGGCGTTGATCGACGACGGTGTGCTCGTGGTAGGCTGCGACGACGGCACCGTCTATTTCGTGGGTGACGGACCGGTGGCAGACGCGGCTCCTCAGTGAGCGGATCAATCGAGGGACGGGCGATGAGCGAGACGACGGTCGAGCGACAATGGGACCGCACGCGCGGCAGCGCACCCAACGTCCTGGCAATGGTGCTGGCGGGCGGCGAGGGCAAGCGCCTCTCCCCGCTGACCCTCGAGCGCGCGAAGCCCGCGGTGCCCTTCGGCGGGCGCTACCGCATCATCGACGTGGTGCTGTCGAACCTGGTGAACTCCAACATCACCAGGATCAAGGTGCTGACGCAGTACAAGTCCGCCTCGCTCGAGGAGCACATCGCCCGTGCGTGGCGCCTCTCGCCGATCCTCGACGGCTTCATCGAGACGATCCCCGCGCAGCAGCGCACGGGGCTCTCGTGGTTCAAGGGCAGCGCCGACGCCGTGTGGCAGTGCTTCCACGCGATCGAGGACGCGCAGCCCGACTACGTCGCCATCTTCGGCGGCGACCACATCTACAAGATGGACGTCCGGTTGATGCTCGACCGGCACTTCGACACCGACGCCGACCTCACCGTCGCGGGCATCCCGGTGCCGGTGGCGGAGGCGCACGCCTTCGGGGTGCTGCAGGTCGACGCCGAGGGGCGCGTGATCGACTTCGTCGAGAAGTCCCAGACGCCGCCGGAGATCCCCGGCCGGCCCGGCTGGGCCCTCGCCTCCATGGGCAACTACATCTTCAACACGAAGGTGCTGGCCGACGAGCTTCGGCGCGACGCCGGGGAGGAGGACAGCGCCCACGATTTCGGCAAGAGCATCCTGCCCTCGATGGTCCAGTCGGGGCGCAAGGTGATGCTCTTCGACTTCGGCACCAACGAGATCCCCGGCGAGGGCCTGGTCACCTACTGGCGCGACATCGGCACCATCCAGGCCTACTTCGACGCGCACATGGACCTCGTGGAGATCAAGCCCGAGTTCAACCTGTACAACCGACGCTGGCCCATCCGCACCGGGATGAGCTTCGACCCGCCGGCGAAGTTCGTCTTCAGCGACCAGTCCAACGCGCGCGTCGGGAGCGCCACGGACTCGCTCGTGAGCGACGGGTGCATCATCTCGGGCGGAGCGATCCACCGGGCGGTGCTCTCCGCGGGCGTGCGGGTGAACTCCTTCTCGCACGTCGAGCAGTGCGTGCTGCTCGAGCGCGTGCAGGTGGGGCGCTACGCGCGGCTGCGGCGGGTCATCGTCGACAAGGACGTGGAGATCCCGCAGGGGATGCAGATCGGCTTCGACCTGGAGGAGGATCGCAAGCGCTTCACCGTCACCGAGGACGGGATGGTGGTGATCCCCAAGCGGGCCCGGCTCACGGGCTGATCGACGCTCACACCCGCCGCGCCACCAGCCGGAACAACGGCGCCGCGCTCACCCTCACCGCCCCCCAGAGCCTCGCCACGCCACGCAGCCCCGGCAGCCCCGGGGCGCGGTCGTCCCACCACCGGGCCGCGTCGTCGCGGGCGCTGTCGATGACCGCGAGCCCGTCCTGCGCCAGCCAGCGCTCGACGACGGACCCGACGGGCAGCACGCCGACGTCGTAGCGGGGGAAGCCTCGCACGCGGGTGACGTAGAGCTCGCCGAGCCAGTGGGGCATCGCGCTCACGCCCGCGAGTTGATAGTGCGGGTCGCTGCGCAGCAGGGACGGCGAGAGGCGGTTGGGGCCGAAGAGGTAGAGGGTTCCGCCGGGGCGCAGCACGCGGGCGATCTCGCGCACCGCGGCGCGGGCGTCGGCGACGTGCTCGATGACGTCGACGAAGGTCACCGCGTCGAAGCTCGCGTCGGCGAAGGGCAGCGACTCCGCGAGGGCCACCTGGAAGGAGGGCTCCACGCCGTGGCCGCGCGCCCGGATGCGCGCGCCCTCGACGAGCTTCTCGTCCACGTCGACGCCGGTCACGCTCGCGCCCAGGCGGCTGAGCGCGATGGGCAGAGCGCCGGTCTGGCAGCCGACGTCCAGCACGCGCCGTCCGCGCAGCGAGACGAAGCGCGAGACCTCGGCGGCGATGCCCTCGTTGCGGCCGATCTGCGCCCGCTCCAGCGCCGCCCAGCGCTCCCGCTGCGGATCGCCCGGGTGCAGGAGCTCCTGCGCCCAGTACCGAAGGAACTCCTCGTCCGGACCGTCGCCGCCGGTGGCCTCAGCGTCATTGCCGCGCATGCGGGCGGTACGGTACACGGTCGACCCCGTGGCGACGACCGCAGCATGGGCCTCCCTGGCGCTTGGCCTCTACCTCCTGCCGCACGCGGTCTTCGTGCTCGCGCTCCAGCGCTGGCGCCCCGCCGACCCGTGGGCCCGCAGCCTCGACGTGGCCTCGGCGGTCGCCCTCGACGCCCTCCTGGTGGTGGCCCTCTCGTGGCTCGTCCCCTTCGACCGCGCGGTGCTCGCCGTGCGCCTCCTCGCGGCCCTCGCGCTGCCGCTGGTGTTCGTCCGCGCCCCGCGCTCGCAGCCGCTCCCCCACCCCGCCGCGGTGGTGGCGCTCCTGGCGCTGGCCGCAGGCGTCGTCGCGCTGCACCTCCCGCTCTCCTGGCGCCTCGTCATGTGGGACCGCGACTGGCACATCGCGCTCGCCTCGGCGATCCGCACCTCGCGCCTCCCCTTCGACAACGTCTTCCTGCCGTCGACGCAGCTCCGCTACCACTACCTCGGCGACGCGCAGGCCGCGATGCTCCAGGTGCTGTCGTTCCAGCGGCTGCACCCGGCGACGACCTTCTCGCTCGCGCACGACCTCTTCCTATACGGCGCCTCCGCGCTGCTGGTGGTCGCGGCCTCGTGCGCCGGCCTCAAGCCCTACGGGCTCGGCGACCCGAGGCCCTCGCTGCGCAGCGTGCTCGCGTGGCCCGCGGCGCTGGCGCTCCCGATCCCGCTGATCTTCGCGAGCCCCTTCACGCTCCGCAACGTCCCCGCCGCGGAGCGCTTCACCACGCTCGACTCCGCGCACCTCTGCGGCCGCTCCTTCCTCGGCTTCACCACGCTCGCCTACCGGCCCCACGTGGCGATGGCGACCTTCCTCCTCGTCGCCGTCGCGTCCGCGGTGCTGCTCCGCGCGCGCTCCGACGCCGACGACCGCGACGCGCCGCGCAGCGCCCTCGCCATGGTCTCCGCCGCGGGCGCCCTCGCGCTCCTCGACGAGGCCTCGCTCGCGCTCATCGCCGGCGCGCTCGGGCTCACCTGGCTCTTCGTCCCTCGCGCGGTGCACCCCAGCCGCTGGCGCGGCGCGCTGGTGGTGGCGGCCGTCGCCGCGGCGCTCCCGCTCGTCAGCCGGGGCCTCGCCGGATCGCTCTCCCCAGGCGGCCCCGCGGCGGTGGTGGAGGTCATCCCCGCGCGGCACCTCGCGCTCTTCGAGGGCGTCGTGCCCTACACCGACCGCGCGCACTTCTGGGAGGTCGCGAAGTACGACTGGTTCCCGTTCTACACGACGGCGCTCGGCCTCGCGCTCGCCGCGGCGTGGACCCGCCGTCGGGACCTCGTCGCGGCCTTCGTCTTCGTGACCGCGCTCACGGTCGCGGGCGTGCTCGCGTCGCTCAAGGTGGAGGTCAACCACGACGCGAGCGAGGGCCATCGCTTCCTCACCGCGGCGATGGTGTTGACCGCCGCGGTGGGTGCCTTCGTGGTGGGCGCGGCGCGCGGCGCCTTTCTGGTGCGCGCGGGCCTCGCGGCGGCCCTCTCGCTGAGCGCGCTCTCCGGCTGGGCGTGGTGCCAGAGCTTCCTTCGCCAGCGCTTCCAGCCGGGGATGGTGCCGAGGGAGCGCGCGTGGGCCGGCGCGGCCGATCCGTTCCTGATGAACTGCGACGTCAACCTCGGGGCGCCCCGCCGGTCGCGCCCGCCGGTGGAGTACGTCGAGGCCTCCATCGCGGTGCGCTACTCGGGCTGCGAGCGCGTGCGGCTGCCGGGGCGGCCGTCGACCTGGAGCCTCACGGTGGTCGGCCCGACCTTCGGAGGCGAGGCCCGCGCTCAGCTCATGGCCGCGCCGGAGGCCGACCAGCCGGAGGCCGTGGTGTGCGCGAGCGACCCGGCGGGCCGCGAGCCGGTGTGCACGTGGGCGCTGCGCACGCTGCGCTGCGAGGTGCTCGGGGATGGAGTGATGGTTCGCTGCGCCCTGCCGCGAGAGAAGCGGGCGATCTTCTACCGGGTGCTGTAGCGGAGGATCAGCGCGGGCAGGTCATGCCGGTGGGGCTGAACCCGCGCGGCTGGCAGAACTCGGGGTTGGCGCTCGAGCACATGCGGCAGTCGACCGGGAAGTCCTGGCCGGGGGCGCAGGTCGACGGGCCGATGATGGGCATGCCGTTGTTGCAGTCGGGGCCCACGCCGGAGGTCATGGTCTCCGGCGCGTCGGACTCCAGCGGGAACTGGATGAGGCAGCCGCAGCAGACGGTGACGGGGAAGAAGAAGGGCGTGGACTCCACGCTGTTCTGCCCGAGCGACTCGCCGAAGGCGGTCATCTTCACGAGGATGCGGCGGTCGACCGAGGCCACCAGGGGCACCGGGCAGTCCGGGGTCACTCCCCTGCGGTCGATGCGGCAGACCGCGGTCCTGAGGGCCTGGCCGATCTGCGGCGGGATCACCTGGATCGACGCGACCGCGTAGCCCGGCGTGCCCGCGGCGAGCGCGGACGGCACGATGACGTTCTGGTAGACCGAGAACGGCTGGCCGACGATCGCGCCCTCGGGCGAGCCCTCGTGCAGCTCGATGACGAAGCCCTGGATGTTCAGCGTCGTGGTCTCCGCGCGCAGCTGCTCCATGCTGGCGCGGGTGATCATCTGGTTGGCGATGAGAGGCGACAACACGTAGCTGTCGGTCAGCGCGACGTCGAGCGTGCCCTCGTTGATGTGCGTACCGGTCGGGTCGTTGGTGACGGTGCACGTCGTCCCGGAGACGGTCGGCGACTGCACCTGACGGATGTAGACCGACACGGTGTTGTCGACGCAACCGACCGCGGACGTGAGCACGCCGCCGAGGGCGAGCGCGCCGAGCAGGGGGCGCGATGCGTTTAGCCTGTTCCACATGGTGGCGATGATAGGTCACCCGGAGGGGGGTCTACGAATTTCAATCACCCTCCGGAGCGCCCGGGTCAGGGTCGAGGCCGTCACCTCCGCCACGGTCCCCTCCCCCGCCCCGGAGGCCAGCGCCACGCGAAACGCCCCGTTTTCACGCTTCTTGTCGAGGCGCAGCGCCGCCCGCGCGACCCCCGCGTCCGCCCCGATCGACCGCGCGAGGCCCAGCGCGTCCATCAACGCGACGACCCTTCTTCGGAGCTCCGCAGGCGTCACCCCCAGCGCCACGCCCACCTCCAGCTCCGCGCGCATCCCGGCGGCCACGCAGTCGCCGTGCAGCGCGCGAAACGCCGCGCCGGCCTCCAGCGCGTGCCCCACCGTGTGCCCGAAGTTGAGCAGCGCGCGCACGCCGGACTCGCGCTCGTCCTCGGCCACCACGTCGATCTTCGCCTGCACCGCGCGCCGGATCATCCCCTCGACGACCCCTCCGGGCGCGAGCGCCTCCGCGCTCGGCCTCGACCCGAGCGAGGCCGCGTGGGCCTCCAGCCACGAGAGGAGCCCGGGCTCGCGCACCGCGGCGATCTTCACGACCTCCGCGAGGGCGGCGCGGTAGTGCGCCGGCGCGAGGGTCGCGAGCACCGCGGGGTCGATCCACACGAGCGACGGCTGGTGGAAGGCGCCCACCAGGTTCTTGCCCGCCGGCAGGTCGACGCCGGTCTTGCCTCCCACCGAGGCGTCGACCATCGCGAGCAGGCTCGTCGGCACCGACACGTACGAGACGCCTCGCAGCCACGTCGACGCCGCGAAGCCGCCGACGTCCGTGACCACTCCCCCGCCGACGCACGCGATGAGCGCGCGGCGGTCGGCGCCCTGCGCCCCAGCGGCCTCCCACACCCGCGCGACCGAGCGCAGGGTCTTGCTCCGCTCTCCGGGCCGCAGCACCACCCGCGCCGATCGGCCGCCGAGGGCGCTCGCCGCGGCCTCGCCCCAGTGCCGCTGCACGGTCGCGTCGGTCACGATCACGGCGGTCGTCCGCGACGCCATCGCTCGCGAGAGCCCGTCCAGCGGGCCGACGTGCACGCGGTAGCTCCGCTCGCCCAGCGGCACCACCATCGGCGCCGCCGCCCTCGCGAGGGCGACCACCGCCGACGTCACCGCCTCGACCGGACCCGTCGCGTCCACCTCCGCGTGCGCCTCCGCGTAGGCCGGACGCCGCGCCTCCAGCAGCGCCTCGAGCGCCGCCGCGGAGCCTCTCAGCAGCGGGCGCTCGACGCCCCGCGCGAGCCGCTCCCGCAGCGTCGCCGCAGGGGCCTGGAGCGTGACCACGCGAGCGCGTCGCAGCGCCTCGTGGCGCGTCGCCCGATCGACCAGCGCGCCTCCGCCGACGGAGATCACCACGCGCTCGTGGCGCAGCGACTCCCTCAGCGCGGCGCGCTCCAGCGCACGAAACGCCGCCTCTCCGTCGCGCTCGAAGAGCCGCGCGACGGGGGCGCCGGCCTCCGCCTCGATGGCCTCGTCGAGGTCGATGGAGCGCCAGCCCAGCGCCGCCGCCACGAGCCTCCCGACGGTGCTCTTGCCCACGCCCGGCGGCCCGCCGAGCACGCACCGAAGCGCCGCGCCGTCAGCGTCCGGCGAGCTGCGCACGGTAGCCCTCCAGGTTGCGCAGCAGCTCCCGCATGGAGTCGCCGGAGAGCTTCTCCAGCAGCGCGTCGGCGAGGGTGAGGCACACCATGGCCTCGAGCACGACGCCCGCCGCGGGCACCGCGCATACGTCGCTGCGCTCGGTGTTGGCGGGCGCGGGCTCGTGGGTGAGGACGTCTACGGAGCCGAGCGCGCGGCGCAGCGTCGAGATGGGCTTCATGGCGGCGCGCAGCACCACCGGCTCGCCGTTGGTCACGCCGCCCTCCAGGCCTCCGGCGCGGTTGCTCGCGCGGGTGTACGCCCCGTCGCGGTAGCCGATGGCGTCGTGCACGGCGGACCCGCGCGCCGAGGCCGCGGCCCAGCCGTCGCCGAGCTCGACGGCCTTGATGGCCTGCACGGACATCGCGGCCTGCGCGAGGCGTCCGTCGAGGCGACGGTCCCACTGGGCGTAGCTGCCGAGCCCGGCGACGACGCCCACGGCGGCGACCTCCACCACGCCCCCGAGCGTGTCGCCCTCGTGGGCGGCCTGGAGGATCTCCGCCCGCATCGCGGCCTCGACGTCGGCGTCGGTCACGCGCAGCGACGAGGCCTCGAGCCGCCCGGCGGGCACCCCCTCGGGGACCCACTCCCGCGGGTCGGCCGCGCGCCGGTCGTGCGTCGAGCCGATGGAGAGCACCCGCGAGCGCACCGCGACGCCGCAGGCCGCCAGGAGCGCGCGGGCCACCGCCCCGGCCGCCACCCTCGCCGCGGTCTCCCGGGCGCTCGCCCGCTCGAGCACGTCGCGCAGGTCCGAGCGGTCGTACTTCAGCGCCCCGGCCAGGTCGGCGTGCCCCGGTCGCGGCGTGGTCACCGGATCGGGCGCCGTCGCGAAGGGCCCTGCGCCCATGCGCCCCTTCCAGTTGGCGAAGTCCCGGTTCTCGATGCGGAGCGCGATGGGCGAGCCGAGGGTCTCGACCCCGCGCACCCCGGACTCGATGCGGACGACGTCGCGCTCGATCTTCATACGCCCTCCGCGGCCGTAGCCGCGCTGGCGTCGCGCGAGGTCGCGGTCGATGTCGCTGGCGAGGAGGGTCAGGCCGGCGGGGACGCCGTCGATGAGGGCGAGGAGCGAGGGACCGTGGGACTCCCCAGCGGTGGACCAGCGAAGGTGGGACATGATGGATGCGGGGGACTCTAAGGGGCGCCGCGACGGCGGCGTCAACCCGCGGGGCGGATCACCGGCCGAGGGACTCGGCGCGGTTCACGATGCGGGGCGTGATGAAGATCAACAGCTCGCTGCGGCGGTCGCTCTGGCGGCGGCGCTGGAAGAGCGCGCCGAGGATCGGGATGTCGCCCAGCAGCGGGACGCCCTCCACGTTGCGACCGGTGTTGCGGGTGTAGATCCCGCCGATGACCGCGGTGCGCCCGTCCTGGATGAGCAGGTCGGTCTCGGCCTCGCGGCGGAGGATCGTGGGGTCTCCGCGGGCGCCGGTGTTGTTGAAGTCCGGCTCGTCGCGGTTGACCCGGACGTGCAGGGAGATCGACCCGTCGGCGGTCACGTGCGGCCGGACGCGGAGCTGGAGCTTGGCCTCCTGGAAGGCCGTCTGGATGCCCGCGGCGCTCACCTGCGAGTAGGGGATGAGGGTGCCCTGCGCGATGGTCGCCTCGCGGTTGTCGAGCGTCAGGATGCGCGGCGAGCTCACGATGCGCAGGACGCCGGTGCTCTCCGCGGCGGAGAGGCGCACGTTGAGGTTGAGCCCGTGTCCGATGGAGCCCAGCGTGAAGCCGAGCGCGCCACCGGCGCCGCCGCCGGTCGCCGCCGGGAGGTTGACGGCGAAGTTGGGGTTCGCGACGCGCGACTGCGTCGACGAGAGACCGCCCGTCGGGGAGTTGGGGTCGCTCGCGCCGCCGACGATGCCCACGTCGCTGGGGAAGACCAGGCCCGTGGGGTTGCCCGTCGCGGCGAGGAAGCCGAGGTCACCGCCCCACTGGATGCCGATGTCCCTCGAGAAGGTGCTCGTCGCTTCGACGATGCGCGCCTCGACGAGCACCTGCGGGGTCTGCGTGTCGAGCGAGCGAACGAGCTGCTCGACCTGGTTGAGCGAGCCGGCCACGTCGCGCACGATGAGCATGTTGGTGCGCTCGTCGACGGACAGCGTGCCGCGCGAGGTGAGCAGCTCGCGAGCGCGGGGGGCGACCTCGCCGCCGAGCGCGTAGCTCACCGGGATGAGCCGGGTCTCCAGGGGCTCGAGGGCGACGTTCTGCTTGGCTCGCTCGATCGCGAGCTCGCGCTCCTTGTCGAGCACCGACTGCGGCGCGATGCGGATGATGTTGCCGTCGCGCTGCATGCCCAGCGAGCGGGCGGCGAGGATCACCTCCAGCGCGCGGTCCCAGGGGACGTTGTGCATGCGGATGGTGACGTTGCCGGACACATCGTCGGAGGTGACGATGTTGACGTTGCCGACCTCCGCGAGGAGGCGCAGCACGTTGTGGATGTCCGCGTCCCGCAGGTCGATGTCGATGCGGCGGCCGGTGCCAGCGGTCTGGCCCCGCGCGCCGTTGATCTGCATCGGGACGGTGGACAGGAACCCCGCCTCGTCGGCGTGCGCGCCTGCGACGACCTCCGCGGACTCACGCGCCACCACCCGGGAGGGTGGTCGCGTCGGCGGGGGGTCGTCCGACGGCAGCAGCTGCGCGGCGGACGTTCGCGGCGCAACGAGCGCGGCGACGAGTAGAAAAAGGGGTCCGGCGAAACGCCACGGAAGCGCGTGTGCGTGCCGGGGGCCATCAGACCGCATGGGACGGAGCCGGTTCATCCAGGACCTCACTCGGGTTTCGCCCTCACCGTATCGGAGGGCGGCGGGCGATCCCGCATTTCGTACAAGAATCGTTGAATCGAATGACCGATGTGCGGAGCTCTCCCCTCCCCCCACCCCCGTCGGACAGAGCTCTCCGTCGCCCCCTTGAACTTGGGAGCGAGGTGGGCCGCGGCCGACGATGGCGGTGGAGGGAGCGGGAGCGATCAGCGCAGCGGAGACTCACCGCCCGTCGTGACGATGGGCGGCGGCGTGCTCGGGAGCGGGACCACCGTCGGCCCCGTCGGCGCCGACGAGGGAGGCGGGGTCTGCACGATCACGGTGGTGGTCGTGGTGGGCGCGCCGCCCTGACCTCCGCCGGTGGTCGTGGTGGTGCTGCCCGGCCGGGCCCCCGCGGGGGGCGCTGCGCCGGAGGGCACGCTCGACGGAAGGAAGCTCGGGGCCGGACCGCCGACGCCGGGGATGGGCATCCCGAGCGCGGAGCCGACCGAGGGCGGCGGCTGCGCCTGGGAGCTCGAGACGCCCTGCGAGGCCATCGCCACGGCGCGCTCGACCACCTGGGCGTTGGGGTTCAGCGGATCTTCGCGCTCGAAGACCACCTCCGCGGGGATCTCCGCGAGCGCCCCGTCGGGCGTCCTCCGGAGGCGAGCGGGGGAGATGCGCGCAACCCGCCAGTGCACGGCGTAGTCGGTGCGGCCCTCGACGTTCGATCGGATGATCTCCTGTCGGCCGACGTACATGCCCCGGCGGAGGATCGTGCCCGCGTTGGTCGGGTCCTTCACCATCGCGTAGGGGCTGTCGGTGCCGAGCACCACCGCGACGAGGCGCAGCTCGTCGAGGGAGAAGCGCGGGAGCACCACCGCGCGCGAGTCCGTCGTCGTGATGATGTCGATCCGGTTGCTGAAGCGCCGGAACGGGTCACGCACCGTCGGGCTCTCGACGAAGGACTGGTCGGTCACCGGGATCGGCGGAGGACCGCCCGCGTCGGCCTGGTTTCCCTGGCCCTGCGGGTTGCGCGGGTTGCGCGCGTTGGGGGCGTTGGCGCCGGTGCGCGCCGCGCTGCTGGCCGCAGGCGCAGCGGGCGGCGGCGGAGCGGGCTCGTCTTCACAGCCGGCCGCCCCGAAGGCGAGGGCGAGGCCCCACGCCGCGGATCGTCGTTGCCAGCGCTTCATCGCGGACCTCCAGTCGGCGCGGCCGCCCCGGCCGGGCCGGGAGAGGTCGCCACGCCGCGGAACGTCGTCGCCAGCAGCGTCGCGTTGAGCAGCATGTCGTGCGTGTTCGGATCCTCCGTCGGCATCTGCAGCTTGATGTTCTCCATGTTGATGACGCGGGGCAGCTGCGAGACCGAGTGGAAGAAGCGCGCGAGGGACAGGTAGGTGCCGTTCACCTGCATCTGCACCGGGATGCGCGCGAAGTAGCGCTCGACGCGCTCGTCCACCGGCTGGATCAGGCGGATCGCGAGCCCGCTCGCCTCCGCGAGCGCGTTGATGCTGCGCATGAACCCGGGGATGTCCGGGTCGTTGGGCAGCACGGACTCGAGCGACTGCGCGTGCACGCGCGCCCGCGCAAGCTCCGCCACGTCGGTGTTGTATCGCCGGAGGTTCTGCTCCTCGCGAACCCGCGAGGCGGCGAGCTCGGTGCGGCGGGCCTCCTGCTGCGCGCGGTCCTGCGACAGCGGCTCATACAGGAGGAAGTAATATCCGGCGAGGACGCCGATCACGGCGACCACCCAGATCACGACCAGGACCACGGTCTGGTTGACCCCGCCGAGGCTGAGGCCAGCGCTCTTCTTGGCCGCCATGTCAGTACCTCACCCTCGCGCTGATGGTGAACTGCTGCACCGGCAGGCCGTTCGTCGCGACGCCCGCCTGGGCGCGGTCGAGCCGCACGTTCTGGAAGTACAGGCTCAGCTGCATCCTCCGCATCGCCTCGCCGACGTCGTCGGCGGTGCGGCCCTCGCCCTGGATCTTCACGGTGCGGTTCTCCTCGTCGAAGTTCGTGAGCCAGAGCCGCTTGGTGTCCCAGGTGGTGCTCCAGAGCTGGTCGCGCAGGCCGCGGGCTCGGAGGTTCTCCACCACCGTGGGGTCCGCCGTCGGGGCGCCGCCGGCCGAGAGGATGTGCGAGATCTCCAGGAGCATGGAGGTCGGGCCCGTGCGGGCCGCCTGCAGCTGCTGGATCGCCTCCTCGCGGCGGTGGATCTCCGCCAGCTCGTCGAGGATCTTCTGGTGATCCGCGACGCGGCCCTTGATGGCGTCGATCTCGCTCTGCGTCCGGACGTTGGCGTTGCGGATCGCGTCCACCTCGCCCGCCTGCGACGTGTGGAAGAGGAACAGCCCGCTCAGCAGCAGCACCAGCGAACCGATGACGCCGACGAGCAGGAGGTTGGGCACGCCGCCGCCGAAGCCCGGCTGCGCGCGACGCCCTCGTTCGTCTGGCAATAGGTTGATCTTGAGCATCGTCTCGGTCCCTCTATGCCTTCTCGCGGTCCTTGCGCAGCGCCAGCCCGATGGACACGGCGACCTGCGCGCGGTGCAGGTTCAGCAGGTCACCGTTGACCTCCTTGAGGTCGACGGCGATGTCTCGAAACGGATCGAGCAGCTCCACCGGCGCCTTGGTCCGTCGCTCGATCGCGGCGCCCACCTCGGGGATGTTGGCCGTGCCGCCGGAGATGTAGATCCGCGAGATCTCGCGCTCGCCGCTCGTCGCCAGGTAGAAGTCCAGCGACCGCAGGATCTCCCCGCTGAGCCCCTCGCACACCTGACGGACGATCTGCGGCACCTCGTTGGGCACCACCGAGCGGCCCGTCGACGCGCCCTGCATCACCGCGCCGGTCTTGTACGTCTCCGCCTCCTCGTAGGAGATGCCCAGACGCTTCTGGATCTCCTCGGTGATCGCGTTGCCGCCGTTGATGATGTTGCGCGTGAACGCGGGGATGCCCGCGGACAGGATGTTGATGGTGGTGAGCGTCGCGCCGATGTTGATCAGCGCGATGGTGCCCTCCTTGGGCAGCCCGTAGTTCACCTCGAAGGTGTTCTGGACGGTGAACGCGTCCACGTCGATCACCACGGGCTTGAGCTTCGCCTCGCGGGCGACCTGCGCCGTGTCGTTGATCTCGTCCTTCTTGGCCGCGACGAGGAGCACGTCCATCTGCCCCTGCTCGCTGCGGCTGCGGAGCACCTCGTAGTCGATCTGCACGTCCTTGATGTCGTACGGGATCTGCTGCTCGGCCTCCCAGTCGATCTGCTCGTCGAGCTCCGCGGGGCTCATCAGCGGCAGCGTGATGCGCTTGATGATCACCGCGTGCCCCGACACCGCGAGCGCCACCTCGCGGCGCTTGATCTTGAGCTGCGTGAAGAGGGTGTTGAGGCCCTCGAGCACCGCGGCCGTGTTCATGACGTGCCCATCGACGATCGTCTGCGGCGGCAGCGGGTGATAGCCGAAGCGCACCAGCGTGCGCTTGCCCCGCACGTCCTTGAGCTGACAGACCTTGATGGAGCTCGAACCGATGTCGACGCCGACGAGATAGTTGCCTTCGGCCATCCGCGTTCCTTGAACCAGCACCGTTGGGTTGGCGCTGATCCAAGCCATTCAAGCACCCACGCGTCTCGCGGGTCAAAACTTGATCGGACTACGGGCCGTCGGGCCGGGAGCTCTATCGCTTCGCGCCCCGGGTGGCCGGCTTCGCGGGCGCCTCGGCCTCGTCTTCTCCGATGTCGATGTCCTCGAGGCGCGCGACGCGCACCTTCGTCGAGGCCGCGTCGTCGCCCTTGCCGTCGTTGTCGAGCTCGATGAGCGAGGCGTAGAGCGTCGCCATCAGCGGCGCCATCGCCAGGGGCTGCTGGAACAGGAAGCGCGCCTGCTCCGCCGGAGGGAGCGCGGGGAAGAGCGCGGCCGGGAGGGGGATGGCCGACACATGGAGGAAGGAGCTCGCGAGCGCATAGAGGCCGCAGCCCACCGCGATGCCGAATACACCGCGGAGTAAGGCCTCGATCCACGCGCCCGGCTTCCAGAGCGGCTTGCCCGCGACCACGCCGGTGATGGCTCCCACGATGCCATAGAGCAGGTAGGCCCAGCCGCTCTCCAGGCTGCCCTGGCTCAGCCCGAAGTAGAGCGCGGCCCCGACGCCGCCGCCGATGACGATGCCCTTCAGGATTCCAATGAGCAGACGCTTCAGCATGGCTCTGGCGAGGGTGTCACGCGGCCCCCGCAGCGGCAACCGCTGCGGCGACGGGAGAGCGGCGAGGCGAGGCGTGGATCAGAAGCTGGGCGCCGCGCCGGTCGGCACGAGCTGGGCGGCCACGGACCCCTGACTGTCGACGCCGTCGATGCGGAGCGCGAAGAGCGACTCCATCTGGACGCCGTCGCCCGCGGGGCGAGCCTCGGAGATGCCGACGACGCGGCAGGTGCCGTCGCCCAGGCGGGCGGTCTCGACGACCAGCGGGCGCGAGGCGGCGAGGCGGGCGAGGGCCTGCGTGGCGGAGAGCCACCCGTCGGAGGACCCCTCCCCCGCGACGCGGAGCAGCCCGGCGTAGGCCCCGGGCGCGTCGACCGCCGCGAGGATGCCCTCGGCGCCGGTCACCAGGTGATGCACCACCGCGCGCGCCGTCGCGGGCGTGGTCTCGCCGAACACCAGGCGGTGCGGGCGCATGCGAACGGCCGCGTCGACCGCCGCCGCGCTGTCGCCCTCGGCGTGCAGCACCGCGGCGTCGCGGCGCACCCGGCCGAGCTCGTCGCGGGTCTCGACGATCGCGATGCGGTCGCTGGCCGGGAGCGCGGACAGGAAGGCCGCGAGCAGCGTCGTGCGGCCGGAGCCGGCGCCGCCGACGACGAGCACGTTGCGCCGCGACTGCAGCGCGTGGTGGATCAGGGGCAGCGCGTTGGACGAGAGGGACCCTCGCGCGGCGAGGTCGTTGAGCGTCGGGGCGCGCGCCGGGGCGCGCTCGACCGAGGCGACCGGGCCGTTGATCGCGACCGGAGGAAACACCGCCACGAGGCGGGCGCCGTCGCGGAGCGTGGCCTCGATGGCGGGCCTGCCCCCGCGGTCGATGCCGTGAGAGCGGAGCAGGCGGTCGATGCCCTCGACGGCCGCGGACGAGGAGGAGAAGCAGTAGCCGGACGGGCCGACGACGCCGCTGCGCCCCACGGACACGACGCCCGACGACTCGACGACGATGGTGGTGATCTCGCCGTCCTCGATGAGGGTGTCGAAGGGGCCGGCGCCCGCGATCTCGGCGAGCGCGTCGCGAGTGAGGCGCTCGGGGGTCACGCCGTTGGGGAGGTTGGGGAGGCTCCGCGCGGCCTGTTCGACGGTGGGCCGGAGGCGAGCCCGCGCGACCTCATCGCCGATCGCAGACTCGGCGCCCCGGCTGCGAGCGCCGCGCACGACCTGGGCGAGGAGCTCCTGGTACTCGTCGCCGCCGTGCGCCGTGGGGCGGGAGATGGCGCGAACCGGGGACGGAGTCGCGGGGTGGGACGGCGGCGCTCCGCTGGGGATCGAGGCCGGCTCGAGCGGGCGCGACATCGCGACGGCGGCGGCGACGTCGGGCTGACGCGTGGGCTCGTCGAGGTTGGGCGCCATCGGGATCACCTCGCGCTGCGGCATCTCCGAGGTGCTCTGGATGCTCGCGGGCGAGAGCGGCTGCGCGGGGGGCGTGCTCATCGGCGGCATCGCCTGAGAGGAGAACGAGGGCGCAGGACCGCCGAACGAGGGCGGAGGCGCGCCGAAGCCCGGAGGCGGGCCGCCGAGGGAGGGAGGAGGACCACCCATCGAGGGTCCAGGGCCCATCGACGGGGGCATACCGCCGAGGGAGGGCGGCGGACCGCCCAGCGACGGTCCAGGGCCCATCGACGGGGGCATGCCGCCGAGCGACGGAGGAGGACCACCCAGCGACGGAGGAGGGCCGCCGAGCGAGGGCGCCGAGCCCATGGACGGGGGCATCCCCCCGAGCGACGGCGGAGGACCGCCCAGGGAGGGGGCAGAACCCATCGAGGGGGGCATACCCCCGAGCGACGGAGGAGGACCGCCCAACGAAGGCGCAGAACCCATCGAGGGGGGCATACCCCCGAGCGACGGAGGAGGACCACCCAGCGACGGCGCCGAACCCATGCCACCCATCGGGGGACCACCCATCGGAGGACCACCCATCGGAGGACCACCCATCGGGGGACCACCCATCGGGGGACCACCCATCGGGGGACCACCCA